>NZ_JBMFWL010000008.1:0-68697 GCF_049965315.1 Acidithiobacillus sp.
CTTACCGAGGGCTTTCTTGATCTCGCGTTTGCCTACTGCGTCTCGTAGTGGCTTGGGAACAACGATGCGAAAAACGTATCCGTGGGGGGTCTTGTAACAGTTGCTGGGCAGGGCGGGCATCACCTTCTCCTCGTCCCGCTCGCTCCGTTTTGTACCGGCTTTTTGTACCACTGAGCCTCCTGAATGCCTTGAACCTATTGACATTCAGTATATTAGTACAAATTGGCGGAGAGGGTGGGATTCGAACCCACGGTACCCTTTTGGAGTACACAGCATTTCCAGTGCTGCACCATCGGCCGCTCGGTCACCTCTCCTTAGGCGGCGCAGTGTACTCCAGTGCCGGCGCTTCGGCAATCATCCCCCGCCCATCCAGCCCCTCCAAGGGAGGCAACGCCTTGTTGAAGGTCCCTTTGTTCTGCTCAGAAGGTGAGGACTTCCCGTGGCGCCGCTGGCGCATTCAGCAGCAGATTCTGAATACGGATCAGGACGCCGGAGCGGTCGTTGGTGAATTGCACGCCAATGCCGGGCGGGTGTCCCTCGCGATTATCCGGCGGGGTCACCCACACCACCTTCCCCATTACCGGTGCCCGCGGCTGACCGTCCGGCAAAGTGATCATCAGCAAGACATCGGCACCGATCTTGAAGTGGTGGGGCGTCTCCACCAGCACCGCGCCACCTTTGATGCGCGGCATGAAGTAGCGTTGCACCGCATCCAGGTCCCGCAGCACCACCGACAGGGCGCGCGCCGCCATGCTCTCAGGCCGATCGTCCATGTTCATCCGCCCTCCCTGCCCAGATAGCGTGCCATGCTAGAATCATCTCTTCCAATATGATCAATTGATTACGGTTTTGTTTTAACGTAACAGGTAACTTTCTCCACAAGCTCTCGCAGTTCCATAATGCCGTCAGGCTGGCGCTGCCGGCCATGGACTGCAGTTTTGCTATATAGTCGTCATTCACCGCAATTTCCACAAGACCCAGGCGCAGGCGCAGCAAATCTTCGAGAATGCTCAAGGCAATCTCCCGCAATACCGGTAGTGTCGCTGCCTTGCTCCAGCTTTCGGCAAGGGCAAGTGCGGCGCCGATACCCTCGTGCGGCAAGGCCAGAAGCTGGGGAATCCATTGCTCCCGCTCCCGCAGGACACCGTCCTGCCAGGCTTGCCACGCCCATAGCGGGCGGTCACCGGCCCAACGCGCCAGACGCACGGCGGCGCCCTCCGGCGCGCCTTTTTCGCGTAGCCACTGCTGGGTTTCCGCGCGCCCGGCCAAGCGCATGGGCAGGCGTTGCAGACGCGAACGGATGGTGGGCAAGAGGCGTGAAGGTGCTGCGCTCAGCAAGACGATGTGGGCACGCGGCGGCGGTTCCTCCAGGGTTTTCAGAAAGGCATTGGCGGCGGCTGGTGCCAGGGCTTCCGCCGGTTCCACGCGCAATACCCGCCGCGCCGCAATCTGCGGCGTATAGGATAAAAAATCGGCGGCGGCGCGAACCTGGTCGATGCTGATCAGCTTCCCCTCTTCCTCGGCTTGCAGGCGCAATAGATCCGGATGCGCCCCCTGCCTCTGCAGGAGACAGGAACGGCATTGGCCGCAGGCACTCCGATCGCTCCGGGGCGCGAGACACAGCATGGCGTCGAGGAAAAGATCCGTCAGTTCCACCACGCCACTGCCCCAAGGGCCAACGCAAAGCATGGATTGGGGCACCCCTCCCGCCAAGAGCGCGGCCAGGGGCGGCCAGGCCGCCGCGGCTTGGGGAATGGCGGAGATCACCCGCACTCCAGGGCCTCCGCCAGCCGCTGGGCAATTTGCCCATGGACCAGATCCAGGGGCAATTCGGCGTCGATCCGGACGATGCGTGCAGGGTCCTCCCGCCAGCGCTGGGCAAAGACCGCCCGGGCGCGATGGAAAAAGGCGAAGTCTTCCCTTTCGACGCGATCGGGGTGCCGGGAAAGGGTCCTTTGCCGGCCCAGATCCGGACTGATGTCCAGCCAGAAGGTCAAGTCGGGCTGGCGCTGGATGCCCGCCCACGCGGACAGGGCACGGATGCGCGCCAAGGGGACTCCCCGCCCGCCCCCCTGGTAGGCATAGGTGGAATCTTCAAAACGGTCACACAGCAGCACCCGCCCCTGGGCCAGGGCGGGCAGGATTTTTTCATAGAGGTGTTCCCGCCGGGCCGCATAGAGCAGCAGCAATTCGCTATCGGCGGCAATGGCCAACTCGGGATTCAGAAAGATCGGGCGCAGGGCCTCTCCCAAGGGGGAACCGCCGGGTTCCCGCGTCACTTCGACGGGATAACCGCGTTCCTCCAGCCAGCGGGCGATAAAGGCAACGGCTGTGCTCTTGCCCGCACCCTCGATACCCTCCAGGGTGAGGAAGAGAGCGCGACTAGGGTGTGGCGGCATGGCTTGCTCCGGTTTTGCCCTGCAGATAGCGACGGATCTGCTGCAGATGCACGGTATAGTGCTGAGAATAGAAATATTGCTTGCCCTTGGCAATGAAATAGAGGTCAGCGCTGGGCGCGGGATGCAAAACGGCCGCAATGCTGCTGTATCCGGGCATGGCGATGGGGGTGGGCGGCAATCCCTTGTGCAGATAGGTATTATAGGGGCTGGGGAAACGCATGTCCGCGGCCGTGAGCGCGCCGTGGTAGCGATCCCCCATGGCGTAGATCACCGTGGGGTCGGACTGCAACGGCATGCCCAGGCGCAGGCGATTGAGAAAGACCGCGGCGATGCGCGCCTGCTGATCGGCGGATGCCCCCTCCTTTTCCACCACCGATGCCAGGATCAGGGCCTGATACGGGTTCCCCAGGGGAAGCCCTGGGGCGCGACCCGACCACAGGCGGGCGAGCTGCCGCTGCATCCGGGCCGCCGCCCGGTGCAGGACGCTCAAGGCGCTTTCACCTGGCACATAACGATAGCTGTCGGGATACAGCCAACCCTCGGCGCTCACCGACCCCACCCCCAGAGCGGGCAGTTGCCTTGCCGCGAGCGCCGCTGGCGGCAGGCCATGGAGATCCAGATAAGGCGCGTCCTTCGTCATTTCCGCATATACATCCTGCAGGCGCCAACCGGGAATGACCCGCAGGAAGAGGGGCGTTGATTGGCCGCGGATCAAGCGGCGCAAAAGTTCCGCCTGGGAAAGCCGACCATGAAACTGATACAGTCCCGCCTGCAGGGAGGGCTTGCCCGCCAGGGTCAGGGCCAGCCGGAAGGCTTGGGGATGAGGCAGCAATCCGGAATGCTCCAGATCGGCAATGGCCTGTGCCGTGGACGACCCGAGCCGCAGCGGCAACGTGACCCCTGCCGCCGGCAGGGTCCGGGGCCAGTACATGCACCAGGCATAGTATCCGGGCGGCAACAGCAGTGCGAGCAGCAGGATCGGCCAGAGGGCATGCCGCCTGCTCATGGGCGGGGCCCCAGGCCCAAACCCTCGCTCCATGCCAACAAGGCCGCTGCCACCGCTCCGGCGCTGCCCGGCCAGGAACGGGCGCCGAAGTGCCGCACGGGCCAGATCCCCATGAGGCTGTTACAAAAAAAGAGTTCGTCGGCCATTGCCAGGGCTTCCGGGCCGCGCTGCTCTTCGCGGACTTCCAGTCCCCATGACCGCCCCTGGTCCATGATGGCGGCACGTTGAATGCCGGCGATGCCCCCGTCGTCGAGACGGGGGGTACACAGTCGCCCCCCTTCCACCCAAAAAAGATTGGACATGATGCCCTCGCGCAGAACTCCCTTGCCATCCAGCAGTATACCCTCAGGATACTCCGGCGACAGTGCGCGGCGCGCCTGGATCTGATTCAGACGGTTCAGGGACTTGACCGTCAGGTACGGCGCGCCGGTGGCCAGGGGCGTAGGGCAGATGGCCGTGCGGATGCCTGGGTGCCAATGGGCCCCGGGACGGTCGGGCCATGGCAGGATCCCGGCATACCGGCGCGGTGTGGGCATGGCGGGCGGCGCATAGCCCCAGCCCGGTCCGCGGGTCAGTATGAGCTTCAGTACGCCATGGGATAATGGCCCTGACAACGCCTGTAGCCGGGACAAATCCGCTTCCCAATCCCCGACAGCGGGCATGGGGATACCCAGGATGGAAGCCCCCCGGGCCATCCGGCGCAGATGCGCTTCCCAGAACAGGGGCCGACCATGCACCAGCGCAACGGTTTCAAAAAGCCCGTCGCCATAATGCAGCCCGCGTTCCGCAAAAAACCTGGCGGCCCCGGCAGCGATGGCCTCGCCATCCACCAAGACCGCCCGGGCCGACATGGAATTAACGTTCAGGGATGGAAACGGCGGAAAACCAGGGTGCTATTGGTGCCCCCAAAGCCGAAGGAATTGCTGAGGGCCACTTCCACCTGGGCATGGCGGGCATGATGGGGCACATAATCCAGATCACAACCCACATCCGGCTCATCCAGGTTGATGGTGGGCGGGAGCATGCCGTGGTACAAGGCCAGCACGGTGAAGACCGCTTCCACTCCGCCCGCCGCACCCAGCAGATGCCCGGTCATGGATTTGGTGGAGCTCATGGCCAGACGGTAGGCGTGCTCGCCGAAGACCTCGCGCACCGCCTCCGTTTCGGTGCGATCGCCCAGGGGCGTGGACGTCCCATGGGCATTGATGTAGCCAACCTCTTGGGGGGGCACGCCGGCGTTGCGCAAGGCCGCCCGCATACAACGCGCCGCACCCTCACCGCCCGGCGCAGGCTGGGTCATGTGATAGGCATCGGCGCTCATGCCATAGCCGGAGAGTTCCGCATAGATGCGCGCGCCCCGGCGCAGGGCAAAGTCCCGTTCTTCCAGGACAAGGACGCCGGCCCCCTCGCCCAGGACAAAACCATCGCGATCCTTGTCCCAGGGCCGGCTGGCCTTTTCCGGGGCGTCGTTGCGCGTGGACAGGGCGCGGGAGGCCGAGAATCCCCCCAACCCCAGGGGACTCAACGCGCCCTCGGCACCACCGGCGATCATGACGTCGGCGTCACCGTATTCAATGAGACGGGCGGCATCCCCAATGGAATGCGTTCCCGTGGAGCAGGCCGTCGCCATGGCAATGTTGGGGCCTTTGGCCCCATACATGATGGATACGTGCCCGGACACCATGTTCACGATGCAGCGCGGAATGAAAAATGGGGAGATGCGGCGCGGACCGCCCTGGGTGACCACATCGTGCTCGGTCTCGATACCCGGCAGGCCGCCAATACCGCTGCCGATGGAAACCCCCACCTGCTCGGCGATCTCCGGAGTGACCTTGAGGCCGGAATCGGCAACGGCCTCCATGGCCGCAGCAAGACCGTAATGGATGAACAGATCCATCTTGCGCGCTTCCTTGGGCGCAATGTACTGACCCATGTCGAAGCCCTTTACCTCGCCGGCAATCTGCGAAGCATAAGCAGCGGAATCAAAACGGGTGACCCGCGTAATCCCACTCCTCCCCTGAATGATGCTGTCCCAGGCAACGGGAACGCCCACTCCCACAGGGGAAACCACTCCAAGACCGGTAACCACGACACGCCGTTTCAAAAGCTGCCTCTCCTCATTCCTTTTACCAACCGCTCGCTATTCACCCTTGGCAGGAAGATGGGCGCCAATGTAATCGATGGCCTGCTGCACCGTTGCGATCTTCTCCGCCTCTTCGTCGGGGATTTCGCAGTCGAACTCCTCCTCCAGCGCCATGACGAGTTCTACGGTGTCCAGGGAGTCTGCGCCGAGGTCGTCCACGAAGGAGGCCTCGTTGGTGACTTCATCCTCGTTGACGCCCAGTTGCTCTACCACCACTTTTTTAACGCGTTCTGCCAAATTGTCCATGCGAGAGACTCCTCTGCTGGTAAGAAAATTATTGTCGGCGAGATTGGACCACATGCGCGGGCGAAAAGTAAAGTTGCGCGCCTTAGCCCATCCACATGCCGCCGTTCACATGTAGAACCTGTCCAGTGATGTAACTTGCCTGGGAACCGGCAAGAAAAGCCACCGCCCCCGCCACATCGGCGGGGGTACCCAAACGACCTGCGGGTATCTGTTGCAGCAGGGCGTGACGATGCGCGTCCGTCAGGCCCTCCGTCATATCCGTGACGACAAAACCCGGCGCCACGCAATTGACCGTCACGTTCCTGCCCGCGACTTCCCGGGCCAGGGCGTGGCTAAAACCGGTCACCCCCGCCTTGGCGGCGGCATAGTTGCACTGTCCGGCATTGCCCATGGTACCGACCACGGAGGTAATGTTGATGATCCGCCCATAACGGGCCTTGAGCATATCCCGCAAACAGGCTTTGCTCAAGCGGTAGACGGCATTGAGGTTGGTCTGCAGGACCGCATCCCAGTCCTCGTCCTTCATGCGCAATAGCAGTTGATCACGGGTAATACCGGCATTGTTGACCAGGATCGTGGGTGCGCCCCAGTCCTGGCCCACTTGCTCCAGAAAGCCGGGAATGGCCCCGTGATCCGTCACATCCAGCCGATAACCGCTGCCGGAGATCCCCTGCTCGGTGAGCAATGCGCCAATGGCCGCCGCCCCGCCCTCCGTTGTAGCCGTGGCCGCGACCCTGGCCCCCATCCGCCCCAGAAACAACGCGATCTCACGGCCGATGCCGCGGCTGCCACCGGTGACCAGGGCCACCTGTCCATGCAATGAACCGTCCATTCAAACCGCCTCCAAAGCCGTCTTGAGGCTCTTGCCATCTTCCACATGCAACATGGTCAGGGACGGCTCGATGCGCTTGCCCAGCCCCGAGAGGACCCGACCGGGGCCGAGTTCCAGGAAGGTTGTGGCCCCCTGCCGCGCCAGATAGCGGATGCTTTCGGTCCAGCGCACCGGCGAGTAAATCTGCCGTACCAGGGCCTCGCGGATGGCCGCGTCGTCGTTGTGGCTCTGGACATCGACGTTGTGCACCACCATCACCTTGGGGCGGCGCAAGGTCGTGGCGGCGAGAGGGACGCGGAAGGCTTCGGCGGCGCCCTGCATCAAGGCGCAGTGGCTGGGAACGCTGACGGGCAAGGGGACCACCCGCTTGGCCCCCACGGCACGCGCCGCCTCCATGAGACGCTCCACGGCCGCCTGGGTGCCAGCCACCACCACCTGTCCCGGCGCATTGAAATTGGCGGGCGCCAGCACATCGCCCTGGGCCTCCTGCTGGCAGAGTTGGCGAATTTCGTCATCGCCGAGGCCGATCACGGCTGCCATGCCCCCCATCCCTTCGGGAACGGCTTCCTGCATGAGGCGGCCGCGCTCGGCCACCAGACGCACGGCATCGGCGAAGTCCAGGGCCTCGGCCACGACCAGGGCGGTATACTCCCCCAGGGAGTGCCCGGCGACGAAATCCGGCGCGCTGCCCCCCTCCTCTTCCCACACCCGGTAGACGGCATAGCC
This sequence comes from Acidithiobacillus sp., assembly GCF_049965315.1. Lineage (GTDB taxonomy): Bacteria > Pseudomonadota > Gammaproteobacteria > Acidithiobacillales > Acidithiobacillaceae > Acidithiobacillus_B. The sequence goes on from NZ_JBMFWL010000008.1 coordinate 7,353, forward strand.
CGCCGCCAACATGGCCGGCTGGGTAAGGCGCGTCTGGTTCAGGCGCTCCACCGGGCCCTCCTGGGCCAGTTGCCAGAGATCCACTCCCAGCGCCGCGGATGCGTCGGCGAATACTTCCTGCACCAAGGGATGGATACTGGCCAAATCCGCCAACATACCCAGCGACTGGGATCCCTGACCCGGAAAAACGAAGGCAATAGAACCGAGCAACGTAACCTCCTGATGACCTGAATTCGCCCGCCGCGCCCGGGCTCAGCCCCAGCGCAACAACGCCGATCCCCATGTAAAACCACCCCCGAACGCCTCCAGCAACAGCAACTGTCCGGGCTGGAAGCAACCTCGCCTGGCCGCGTCATCCAGGGCCAGAGGTACCGATGCCGCCGAGGTATTGCCGTGGTGATCCACCGTCACCACGACGCGCTCCATGGGCAGATTCAATTTATCGGCCGTAGCCCGAATAATGCGAATATTGGCCTGATGCGGCACCAGCCAGTCAATATCGCCGGGCGCCAGATCGTTCGCCGCCAGCGTTTCATGAACGATTTCTTCCAGGGTCCGCACCGCCACCCGGAAAACCGCATTCCCCTGCATCTCCATGACCGCCTTGCCTGCGGGCTCGGCCAGTCCGCCCGGCACCTGCAAAAGGTCGGCGTAGGCACCATCGGCGTGGATATGGGTGGAAATCAGGCCGGGCTGGTCCGCCGCTTCCAAGATCACCGCTCCGGCACCGTCGCCGAAGAGGATGCAGGTACCCCGGTCCGTCCAGTCGGTGATGCGCGACATGCTCTCGGCGCCCACCACCAGGGCGCGGCGCACCGTACCGCTGCGAATGAATTGATCGGCGCAGGCCAAGGCATAAATAAAACCCGTACAAACCGCCTGCACGTCAAAGGCAGGGCTGCCGCGGTTGCCCAGGCGGGCCTGCAGCAGACAGGCCGTGCTGGGAAAGATCTGGTCGGGCGTGGTGGTGGCGACAATGATGAGGTCAAGGTCCTGGGGGCTTAGCCCGGTATCGGCCAGGGCCTGCCGGGCAGCCGCTTCGGCCAGATCGACGGTCTTTTCATCGGCGCTGACCAGATGGCGGGAGCGGATGCCGGTACGGGCCTGAATCCATTCATCGCTGGTGTCGACCATCTGCTCCAGATCGCGGTTGCTCAGCACCCGCTCCGGGAGATAGCCACCCGTGGCAATGATACGACTATATCTGGGCATCAAGCGCTGTCCCTGACCGTTTGGGCGAGATTTTCCCGGATTGCCTCGGCAATGCGCAAGGTGAGGCGATGGGTCGCCTCCTCGATGGCCACCTCCACCGCCCGCGCAAAGGCAAAACGATCGGCATTGCCATGGCTTTTGACCACGATCCCGTTCAATCCGAGCAGCGTTGCCCCATTATAGCGGCGCGAGTCGAGACGATGGCGCAGGCGCTGCAGAATGGGGCGATTGATGAGATAGGCAATGCGCCCATACCAGCTATGGGTATAACCAGCGCGCAACTCCTGGCGGATCATGGCGGCCAGCCCCTCGGAGGTCTTCAGGGCGACGTTGCCCACAAAGCCGTCGCAGACTACCACATCGGCGATGCCGCGATAGAGATCGGAGCCTTCGACATTGCCGATGAAATGCAGCGGACTCGTGCGCAGCAGACGGGCCGCCTCCTTGACCTGCTCGTTACCCTTGATCTCTTCGGAACCGATGTTGAGCAGCCCGATCCGCGGCCGCGCCAGGCCATGCACCTGCTCCATGAGCACCGAGCCCATGACGGCAAACTGCAGAAGGTGTTCCGGATGACAATCCACATTGGCGCCCAGGTCAAGGACGAGTACGCGGCCGGTCATGGTCGGCAGGAAGGCGGCGATGGCCGGCCGATCAATACCGGAAATGGTGCGCAGAAAGACCTTGCCCATGGCCATCAATGCGCCGGTATTGCCGGCGCTGACCACCGCATCCGCCTCGCCGTCGCGCAGGAGCGCGATGGCCTTGTGCATGGATGAATCGCGTTTGCCGCGCAGGGCCTGGGAGGGCGCCTCGTCCATGGCCACGACCTGGCTGGCGTGGTGCAGCAGGATCTGCGGGGAACCCTGCAAGCGGGCGCGGGCCACGCCATCCTGCAGCACATCCTGGGCGCCGACCAGATGAAAAACCACATCGGGATAGGTCTTCACCAGCGAGGCAATGGCCCGGATGATCGTGGAGGCGCCAAAGTCTCCGCTCATGGCATCGACCGCAATATGCGGCATCCTGGCCACCTCCACCGAATCTGTCTCGCGCTAGGCCTTAGGCCTCGACGGCCTTCTTGATCATCTCGCGACCGCGGTAGAATCCGCACTCCGGGCAAACGTGGTGGGGCAGCTTGGCTGCACCGCAGTTGGCGCAGACCGAGCGGTTCGGCACCAGCAGAAAATCATGGGCGCGCCGCATGTCGCGGCGGGAAGTGGAGGTCTTACTCTGTGGAACGGCCATCGCTCATCTCTCCAAAGAAAAACAAATAAAATCAGTTTGTTGCCTGCGGCGGCACCGTATTGGAAACGCTGCAGGGACCTTCTACCCATACCTCACAGCGTGGGACCATGGGCAAGGCCAGCAACGCTTCATCTTCGAGCCAGGTCTGCAGATCAAGGATCCCGTTGGCGGCGGCAACGGGATCGAGCTCCGCATCCACGGCCGCAACCGCGGCCTCGCTCTCGCCAATCCCCACCCGTAGAGGCACCCGCAGGGATAGGGGCATGGCACCCAGGCAGCGCTCGCAGAGCACTCTGCCGAGGATCTGCAGTTCTCCCTCCGCCAGCACCACCTGTCCGCGCCTGCTCAGTGTAAGCCTTAGCTGCACGTCCCTCAATTCCAGCAACGCGGCCCGCAGACGATCCCATACGCGCAGATCCACTTCGCCCACGACTGCGTCGCCCTCGGGCGAAACGCGAGAAATCAACAAGGTAGCAGATTTGGCGGAAAACATAAGCGCGGCATCTTAGCGATGGTGTGCAGGGAAGTAAAGAGTCCGTATCGACCCGCCATCTTTACCGGAAACAACGACCCTGTCGTCCACGATAATATACGGAAGGATCGCGGCCATGGGCCGCTCCTACCGATTGGGCGGCCCGTTTGCCGATGGCGGGGCATCCCGTGTATCTCCGCTCGTTAGACCCGGGTCGGCGACGCCGGGAGGCGACAAGGCTGGCTTTTCTGCATTAGACTAGGGCCATCGAGCGGTTAAACGGGGGTGGGCTGGGCGCAGAAACGCGCGCAGACGATCCGGATGCACCGCGTATTCCCTATGGACCAATAATGTATGGCCCGGGACCGGACTGACAGACATCGCACAGCGGGCCCACCGGGCGGGAGATCTTCAATTTGGATAACACGGCAGTCAAGGACAAGGCATTGCGGGCGCGCGTCAAGCTGCTGGGCAATCTGCTCGGCGACATTCTCCGGGAGCAGGCCGGCACGCGGGTCTTTAATGCCGTTGAACAGCTCCGCCAGGGATATATCCGCCTGCACAAACGCGAGGACCCGCGCCTGCGCCTGCGCCTGGCCCGATTCATCGACACCCTCCCCCAGGATGACCTGGTGCTGGTGATCCGCGCTTTCAATACCTATTTCAGTCTGGCCAATATTGCCGAAGAAGAGTTCCAGCATATCCAGCGGCGGCGCTTTTTACAGAAAGGCGAAGGGCGCTGGCCGGGGTCTTTCGAACATACCCTGCGCGAATTGCAGGATCAGGGGGTGCATCCCGGCCAACTGCAGTTCCTGCTCGACCAGCTCCGCTACATCCCGGTCTTTACCGCTCACCCAACCGAAGCCAAACGGCGGACGGTACTCCATGGCCTGCGCCGCATCTTCCTGACCAGCAAGGCCCTGGACGATCCCAATCTGGGCAATGAAGAAGAGCGGGAGGTCATTGCGCGGCTGAAGGCCCAGATCCAGGTGCTCTGGGAGACTGAAGAAGTCCGCACCAACCGACCGCAGGTGCAGGATGAGGTGGAAAACGGCCTCTTTTATTTCCGGGACAGTCTCTTTGAAGCGGTGCCCCATACCTATCGCGCGGCGCGCCGCGATGCCCGCAAGGTCTTTGCCAATACCGACATCGAGATACCGGCCTTCATCCGCTTCGGCTCCTGGATCGGCGGCGACCGGGACGGCAACCCCAATGTCACGGCGGCCATCACCGGCTGGGCCCTGCGGACCCAGAGCATCGAGGTCCTGCGCGAGTACCAGCGGCGCCTGGGAGAGCTGTACCAGCTTTTGGGGCATTCCAGCCGCTTTTGCCATATCTCTCCCACCTTGCTCGCCTCCCTGGAGCGCGATGCCGATGATTTTCCGGAACTCGCCGAATGGGTGGACCAGCGCTTTCCCAGCGAACCCTATCGCCGCAAGCTGCGCTACATGCTCACACGCCTGGACCTGCGCCTGCGGCAACTGGAAAACGGGCAGACCATCAACGAGTCACCGGGGCCCGCCTACCGCGACGCCCAGGAGTTCCTCGCCGACCTGCAACTGGTACGGGAATCCTTGCGCGGCCATAACGACCTCTATATTGCCGACACCGAATTGCAGGATCTGATCTGGCTGGCCGAAACCTTTGGCTTTTATCTCGCCAAACTCGATATCCGCCAGGAGTCGACGGTGCATACCCAAACCGTGGCCGAGCTCTTTGCCGGGGTTGGTGGTTTTGCGGATTACCTGCAACTCGGGGAAGAGGCCCGCCTCCTGGTGCTGGCCGATGCCTTGCGCCGTCCCGGCCCCATGGCGGGTACGCCGGAGCTTTCCCCGCTGGCCGCCGAGACCTGCGCCATGTTCCGCTGCATCGCCCAGTTGCGCCGGGAAGTCAGCCCCGATGGCTTTGGCAACTACGTCATTTCCATGACCCATGAGGCCAGCCACGTCCTGGAGGTGATGCTCCTGGCCAAGGAATTCGGCCTTGCCGGCTGGTCGCGGGATGGTTTGACCAGCGAAATAGCCATCACGCCGCTCTTTGAAACGATTCATGACCTGGAGCGCATGGAAGCGGTCATGTCCACGCTTCTGGACAACCCCATTTATGGGGAGATCCTGCGTAGTCAGGGGGATACCCAGGAAGTCATGCTGGGCTACTCCGACTCCTGCAAGGATGGCGGCATCCTCGCCTCCAGTTGGTCCCTCTACCAGGCGCAGTTACGCCTGACGGCCCTGGCGGAAAAACGGCGCATCCATATCCGCATCTTCCACGGCCGGGGTGGCAGTGTCGGCCGGGGCGGCGGCCCGACCTACGAGGCCATCCTGGCGCAACCGCCGGACACGGTGCGCGGACAGATCAAGGTGACCGAACAGGGCGAGGTCCTGTCCTTCAAGTACGCCAACCTCGAAACGGCGGTCTATGAGCTGACCGTGGGCGCGGCGGGCCTGATGAAGGCCAGTATCGGCCTGGTACGGCCGGTCCCCGCCGATCAACCGGACCATCTCAGCATCATGGCCGAGCTGGCCGATACCGGCGAGCAGGTCTACCGCGCCCTCATCGAGAACACGCCGGGCTTCATGGATTATTTCTACGAGGCCACGCCCCTCAACGAAATCGCCCACATGAACATCGGCTCGCGGCCCTCCCACCGCAGCCGCAGCGACCGCTCCATGTCTTCCATCCGCGCCATCCCCTGGGTCTTTGCCTGGGCCCAATCGCGGCATGTGCTGCCGGCCTGGTATGGTCTGGGCTCCGCCCTGCAGCAATGGCGCGGCGAGGACCCGCAACGCCTGGAAAAGCTGCAGGAGATGTACCGGAACTGGCCATTCTTCCGGGCGCTGCTGGGCAATATCGCCATGGCCATGGCCAAGACCGACATGGCCATCGCCGAGGAGTATGCCGGTCTGGCGCACGACCATACCCAGGCCATGGAGATCTTTCAGATCATTCGCGCGGAATACCAGCGCAGCCTGCACGAGATCCTCGCCGTCGCCAACGCGGAGCAATTGTTGGAGGACAATCCGACCCTGGCCTTTTCCCTGCAGCGGCGCAACGTCTATATGGAGCCCCTCAATCATATCCAGCTCGCCCTCTTGCGCCGCTACCGCAATGAGGATGCCGCGCCGGAATACCGGGAAATATGGCTGGACCCCCTGTTGCGGAGCATCAACGCCATCGCGGCCGGTCAACGCAACACCGGATAAAGCGGGAATCTGTCCATGAACCGAGAAACCCCGGTCATTCTTGCCTCCACATCCCCTTACCGGCGCGCTCTGCTGGCGCGTCTGGACATCCCCTTTACCGTCGCCGCACCGGCGGTGGAGGAGACGCCCCTTCCCGACGAAACCCCGGCGCAACTGGTCCAGCGCCTGGCGCAGGCCAAGGCCGGCGCCGTTTTCGCCCCACATCCCCAGGCCATCGTCATCGGCGCCGATCAGATGGCCGTTTGCGAAGGGGAGGTCCTGGGCAAGCCGGGCAGCGCCGAACGGGCGGCGCGGCAGTTGCGCAGGATCAGCGGCAAACGGGTGGATTTCTTGAACGGCCTGGCCGTCATGGCGCCTTCCTTGCCCCTTGGCCGGGTGGAATTGGTCGTCTACACGGTGCATATGCGGGCGCTCAGCGATGAGGAAATTGCCGACTACATCCGCCGCGACCAGCCCTTGGACTGCGCCGGCAGCTTGCGCTCCGAAGGGCTGGGGATCGCCTTGGCCTCCCGCCTGGAAGGCGAGGACCCCACGGCCCTCATCGGCCTGCCCCTGATCCGCCTCTGTACCCTCCTGGCGGCGGTCGGTCGGCCGGTTTTGGGCTGAAGCAAAAAACAGATCTGCCAACGGCCGAATCCAGGCGAAATCAAAGCCCGATTAGCAAAACAGCCCCTTTCTCCGTGGAGAAAGGGGCTGTTCCGGACGTTGTTACCAGCCGAACGCAGGGCTTCAGTGGATCAAGGCAGCCCGGTGCTAGCCCCAGGAGCCGTCATCCCCGCCATCAAAACCAAAGCCATCATCCTGGTTGGAGGCAAGCTGATCGTTGGCGCCCCAGGAATCATTGTTCATGCCAAAGTCACTGTCGGCAGCCGGGTTGGCAGCGGGATCCGCCGCCACTCCATCCTTATGGCCGAAGAGGCTGCCCGCCAGGGCTTCCCCGGCGGCCAGGCCGGCGCCGATACCCACGCCCGTCGCCAAGCCGGAGGCCAGACCAGAGCCCAAGCCGGGACCCGCCTGGGGTCCACCCATATTACCGGGCCCATAACCCCCACCCCCCATAGGTCCGCCAAAGGTCGACGGATTATTGCCTCCATAGGGCATGCCCTGTACCGGCCGGCGCCGGCGGAAAAACGCCGTGATCAGCCAGAACAGCAGACCCGCGCCCAGGGCGATGGCGAGCATGCGCAGCCAGGCAGGCGTAGCCCCACCCTGGTGGGCCGCCACCTGCTTGGCGAAGGCCTGGGCATCGGCAGCCTTGACGAAAGGCAGGCCCGGCGCCAGACCCTGTGCCTCCTGCAGTTGCGCCGCCGCCTCCTGCCACTTGCCTTGCCGGGCAAGCAGGCGCGACTCGACATAATGGGCCTGGGCCGAATGGGGATGTTGCTGGAGGACTTCCGCCATCATCCGTTGCGCCCCCGCCAGATCCCCGGCCTTGGCAGCCTGATAGACCTGGTCCACGCTCGGCCCTGCCGCCCAGCCCAGGGGGCTGAACAGCAGCAGGCCCAAGACTCCCAGACCAGCGATAAATCGTTGCATGACACGCTCCCTCTTTAGGAATGAAACCTCGCCCATAATATGGGAACATACGCGGGTGAATTCAAGAGCAAATCCATTGACAATCCATGCACCGTCTGCCAACATCCGACCGGTCGGTATATCGGAAAGGTGGTTTTTGTGACCATGCCCTTGCGTAGATCCTTGTTGCTTCCCCTTGCCGCCGCCCTCGCCAGCACCATGACGGCCTGCAGTTTCGAACCCCCCCTGCGGGTACCCGAAACTCCGGCAAAAGTGCCTTTCACGGCCCACCCGGCGCCGGGCAAGACGGTGGCCAGTGCCGGTACGAACGGCACGGCCCAGGAGATGGCCTATGGCAAGGATCTCGACCAGCAGTGGTGGACGCTCTTTCATTCCCACACTCTCGATGCGGTCATCCGGCAGGCGCTGAAGAACAGCCCCACCATTGCCCAGGCCCAGGCCCAGTTGCGCCAGGCGGAGGCCACCGCCCGGGTCAACGCCAGCATTTTCTATCCGCAGGTTACCGGCAATCTGGGGGCCAATCGCAGCAAGCAATCCTCCGCGGCCTTTGGCGGCAACAAGGGGGGGTTCCAGTACACCCTCTTCACCGGTAGCGTGGGGGTCACCTATTACCCGGACATCTTCGGCGTCAATCGCCTCGTCTACCGGGGGAGCGAGGCGCAGGTGGCATACCAGCGTTATGAGCTGGAAGCGGCGCGGCTGACCCTCACCGGCAATATCGTCAACACCGCCATTGGCGAGGCGGCCGTCCAAGCGCAGATCGCCGCGACCCACGCCATTGTCGAACACGAGCGAACCCTGCTGAACCTGACCGAAAACCAGTATCGGGCCGGTGCGGTCCCCTATCTCAACGTGGTGAACCAACGCGCCCAACTGGCCACGCAGATGGCCACCCTTCCCCAACTGGAGCAGCAACTGGCGGTGTACCGCCACGAGATGGCCATCCTCGTGGGCAGCTTTCCCGGCCAGTGGCAGGAAAAGCCCTTCACCCTGGAGGAACTCAGCCTACCCACCCGGATCCCGGTCAGCCTGCCCTCGGAGGTGGTAAAGCAGCGCCCCGACATCCAGGCGGCCCTGAACCAGCTCAAGGTCGCCAATGCCCAGATCGGCGTGGCGCGCGCTCAGTTTTATCCCACCGTCGCCCTCACCGCCTCCTTTGGCGACACGGCCTCCACGGCGGGGATGTTTTTCAATCCCGTGAGCAGCGTGTGGAGCCTGGTGGGGGCCCTGTCCCAACCGCTTTTCCAGGGCGGGAAGCTGGAGGCGCAAAAGGCCGAAGCCTATGCCGCCTATGACGCCAGTTTCAACGCCTATCGGAACACGGTGCTGACGGCCTTCCAGCAGGTGGCCGACGCCCTGCGGGCCCTTGAGCACGACGCCCAGACCCTCTCCGCCCAACAGGAATCCCTGCAGGCCGCCCGGGAGGCCCTCACTCTGGCCCAAAGCAGCTACCGCGCCGGCGCCACCGATTATCTCACCCTGCTCACGGCAGAGGTGCAGTACAACACGGCCAAGATTGCCGAAATCAAGGCCGAGGCGCAGCGCTATCAGGACACCGCATCCCTCCTGGTAGCCCTGGGGGGCGGCTGGTGGAATACCCCGGCCGCGAACCACGCGGCCGCCGGGCAAAGCACCGCTCCCCGGGAAACGGCCTCCGACCATGGCAGCCGCTCCTGATGCCGGTCTTTCCTAACGCCTTCCGCTGGTGCCATGCCAGCCCTGTATTCCGCGGAGAACCGTCATGAAGAAACGTCTCGCCATTGTCCTTATCGCGCTCGTCGTGGTGTTTGGCGGCATTTTCGGCTACAAGGCCTTCGGCAACTACATGATGCACAAGGCCCTGGCCCACATGCCCATGCCCGTGGTCAGTGTCAGCGCCAGCCGGGTGGCGGAGCGGGAATGGCATCCGGAAGTGACCGCCGTGGGGTCTTTTGCGGCCGTCCAGGGGGTGGAGGTGACGTCCCAACTGGGAGGTGCCATTACCGGGATCCATTTCCATTCCGGGCAATACGTCAAGGCCGGCACCCTCCTGATCCAGATCGACAACAGCAACCAGTTGGCGCAACTGGCCAGCGACGAGGCCCAGCGACGGCTGGCAGAGATCAATCTCCGCCGGACGCGGGAGCTGATCGCCACCAAGGCCGCCAGCCAGTCACAGCTCGACTCCGCCGTGGCCACCTACCAAAGCGCCGTGGCCAGCGTAAAAAATGACCGCGCCACCCTCGCGAAACTGGCCATTCGCGCCCCCTTCGACGGTTATCTGGGGGTGCGCCAGGTCAACCTCGGACAATACATCATCCCGGGCACCGCCATGGTCGATCTCCAGTCCTGGGATCCCCTTTATGTAAACTTTACCGTGCCCCAAAGCGATTTTGCGCGCATTCATGTGGATACGCCCATCCAGGTGGAGGTGGACAGCTACCCCGGGCAACGCTTCAGCGGCAGGATCACCGCCCTCGGTTCGGCCATCAATACGGCCACGCGCCAGATTGACGTCCAGGCCACGGTGCCCAACCCCAAAACCATCCTGCGCCCGGGAATGTTCGGGGATGTCACGGTGATCGAGAAACGGCAGGAGAAGGTTTTGACCGTCCCGGCCAGCGCCATCACCTACAACACCTTCGGCAACTTCGTCTATGTGGTGGAGAAAAAAATCGTCAACGGCAAGGAAGGGCAGGTGGCGATCCAGCGCATCGTCAAGACCGGGATCCAGCGGGGCAATGAGGTACAGATACTCTCGGGGGTGCGGGCCGGAGAATGGGTGGTCACTGCCGGGCAGGTCAAGCTCCATGAGGGCAGCCCCATCCAAATTCGCGACAGCGGCAAATCCTGAGGCGATCGGCGATGAAATTTACGGATATCTTCATACATAGGCCGGTCCTGGCCACGGCCCTCAGCCTGGTGATCCTCCTCCTCGGCTTGCGCGCCTATACGGAAATGACGGTGCGCGAATATCCGACCCTCACCAACACCGTAGTGACCGTCACCACCGCCTATCCCGGCGCCAACCCCAATACCATCCAGGGTTTCATCACCACCCGGCTGGAACGGGTGATCGCCAGCGCCCCGGGCATTGATTACATGACGGCCAACAGCTCCCAGGGCATGTCCACCATCACCGTCTACATGAAGCTCAATTACAGCCCCGACGCGGCGGTGGCCAATATCCAGTCCAAGGTCCAGCAGGTAACCAATGAGCTCCCTGCCGGCAGCCAGTTGCCGGTCATCAACGTCACCGTGGGCAATACCACGGATCTCATGTATATCGCCTTTTACAGCGACCAACTCAATCAACAGCAGATCACGGACTATCTGCTGCGGGTGGTCCAGCCCAAGCTCGCCGCCGTGAGCGGCGTGGGCGAAGCGCAGATCCTGCCGCCCGGCTCCGGGAACGGCAACACCTATGCCATGCGGGTGTGGCTCAATCCCCGCAAGATGGCCGCCTTGGGGATCAGCGCGGCGCAGGTATCCCAGGTTCTCGCCGCCAACGACTTCATCTCGGCGGTGGGACGCACCCGCGGGGCGGAAACGGCGGACACCATCGTCGCCACCACCAACCTCCACGATGTCCATGAGTTCCGCAATCTCGTGGTCAGGAGCGCCGGCAACACCATCGTCCGGCTGAAAGACATCGCCGACGTGGAGCTGGGCGCCCAGAATTATGACTCCGCCGCCTTCTTCAATGGCAAGCCGGCGGCCTTCGTCGGCATCCAGGAGGCGCCCTCAGCCAACTCCCTGAATGTGGCGGCGGGAGTCAAGAAGGCCCTGGCCCAACTGGGCACGGCACTTCCCCCGGGCATGCACAAGGCCATCCCCTATGACGCCACGGATTACATCAAGGCCTCCATCAACGAGGTTCTGCTCACCATCGGCATCACGCTGGCGGTGGTGATCCTGGTGATCTTCCTGTTCCTGGGCTCCTTCCGCTCGGTGCTCATCCCGGCGGTGGCCATTCCGCTGTCCATCATCGGCGCCGGCTTCATCATGTGGGCCATGGGTTTCACCATCAATCTGCTCACCTTGCTGGCGGTGGTGCTGGCCATCGGCCTGGTGGTGGACGATGCCATCATCGTGGTGGAAAACGTCCATCGCCACATCGACGAAGGCAAAAGCCCGCGGCAGGCCGCCTTGATGACCGGGCGGGAGCTGGGCGGCGCCATCGTCGTCATGTCCACTACGCTGGTGGCCGTATTCGCCCCCATCGGTTTCATGAGCGGGCTGACGGGCAGCCTCTTCAGCGAGTTCGCCTTCACCCTGGTGGCCACCGTCTTGGTGTCCATGGTGGTGGCGCTGACCCTTTCGCCCATGCTCAGCAGCAAGATCCTGAAGGCCACCGGTGAACACGGTTTCGCTCATTTCATCGATGCCCGTTTCGACGGCCTGCGCCGCTTCTATGACCGCCTGCTCCAGGGCAGCCTCAATTATGTTCCGGTGACCATGGTCTTTGCCGCCGTGATCTTCGCCAGCATCTATTTCCTCTTTACCACAAGCAAACAGGAACTGGCGCCGCAGGAGGATCAGGGGATCGTCTTCAACATGGGCACGGGCGCGCCCAATGTCACGCCGGAACTCCTGCGCAAGTACGGCATGGAGATCGTCCATGACCTCGGCAAGTATCCGGAAACCAAGGCGACCTTCATGGTCACCGGCATTTCCGTGGGGGGAGCGGCAGGGAACAACAGCCTCATCGCCGGCATGCGCCTGAAAAACTGGGATCAGCGCTCGGTGACCTCCATGCAACTGCAGCCGATAGTACAAAAACAAATGAACCAGATCACCGGGTTGCAGGTGGCCTCCTTTTTGCCGCCGGCCCTGCCCGGCTCCGCCGGCGGCCTGCCGGTGCAGTTCGTGCTGCAATCCAGCGGCGCTTACGGCAAGCTGGACCAGGTGGCCAACGAGCTCATCGGCCGGGCGCAAAAAAGCGGGCTCTTCGTCTATGTGACCAAGGACCTGCGCATCGACAACCCGGAAATCGTCCTCAAGGTCCACCGCAACATGGCGGCCGACCTCGGTTTGACCATGGCGAACGTCGCCCAGGATCTGCAGCCGCTCCTAGGAGGCAATTACATCAACCGCTTTGACATGGAAGGACGCAGCTATGAGGTGATTCCGCAAGTGCCGGACCGTTTCCGCGCCAATCCGGATCTGCTCAAGACCTACTATGTAGCCACCGGGACCGGACAGATGGTGCCCCTCTCCACCCTGGTATCGGTGGAAACCCGGGTGCAGCCCCAGTTCCTGCCCCAGTTCCAGCAGCTCAATTCCGCTACCGTTCAGGCCGTGCCCGCCCCCGGCGTCACCCTGGGCCAAGCCCTAAATTATCTCCAAAAGCAGGCCCAGGAGATCATGCCCAAGGGCTTTTCCATCGACTACGCCAGCCAGTCGCGCCAGTACATGCAGGAAAAAAGCGGGCTATTGATCACCTTTGGCTTGGCCATCGTCCTCATTTACCTGCTCCTCGCGGCGCAATTCGAGAGTTTCCGCGACCCCCTCATCGTGCTCATCACGGTGCCCATGTCCATCAGCGGCGCCCTGATCTTCATCAGCCTGGGCTTGGCCACCGTCAACATCTACACCGAGGTGGGCCTCATCACCCTCATCGGCCTGATCGCCAAACAAGGCATCCTCATCGTCCAGTTCGCCAACCAGATCCAGCAGCACGAAGGGCTGAACAAGCGCGCTGCCGTGGAGAAGGCTTCGAGCATCCGCCTGCGGCCCATCCTCATGACCACCGGTGCCATGGTGCTGGGCGTGGTGCCGCTCCTGCTGGCCAGTGGACCGGGGGCGGTCAGCCGCTTCGACATGGGTCTGGTGATCTTCACCGGACTGGGCATCGGAGCGCTCTTTTCCCTGTTCGTGGTACCGGCCATGTACATGGTGCTCGCCAAGGACCTGCGGGAAAAGGCGCAGCAAAATCCCGATCCCTCCAGCATCTGAGGAGGCGATCCCCACACGCACCGCCCCGGCCGCAATTCCGGGGCTTTTTGGGTAGGAAACGCAGCCGTTAAGGGAAGATACCTTGACAAGCACCTGCGTCCCCAGAACAATATCCACATATCAGTCCTGCGCAGGCCGGAGCCATAGCCGCAGGCCCGTCATGATTCATCGTCCATATCGAGAGACAGCCGGCATGTTCCCCAGTGACTCTTTGCCGTCGCTCCTCAGGGGATCCCTGCCATGAGTGCCCAAGTGATTGATGGCAAGGCCATCGCCCGTGCCGTACAGGAGCGCGTCAGCCTGCGCAGCGCCCGATTCCTGCAACGCCATGGCCGCCGTCCCGGTCTGGCGGTGGTTCTGGTGGGCGAGAGCCCTGCTTCGCAGATCTATGTGAAAAAGAAACGGGATGCCTGCACGGCCGTGGGCATCCAGTCCTTTGCCGCCAATTTTCCCGCCGCTTGCCCGCCGGAGACCCTGCTGGCGCATATCGATGCCCTCAATGGCAACGACGCGGTGGATGGCATCCTCATCCAATTGCCCCTGCCGCCGCAGTTCGATACGGAGCAGATCATCGAGGCCATTGCCGTGACCAAGGACGTCGACGGCTTCCATCCCTACAACATCGGCCGCCTCGCCCTGCGCGCTCCCCTGTTGCGCTCCTGCACCCCCGCGGGGATCATGACCCTCCTTGCCGAGACCAACATCGATCCCAAGGGGATGGAAGCGGTCATCGTCGGCGCCTCCAACATCGTCGGACGGCCCATGGCCCTGGAGCTGCTCCTGGCCGGAGCCACGGTGACGGTCTGCCACCGCTTCACCCGGGACCTGGAGGCCCATGTGCGCCGCGCGCAACTCCTCGTGGCCGCCGTGGGCAAGCCGGGGCTCATCCGCGGCGAGTGGATCCGCCCGGGGGCGGTGGTCATTGACGTGGGCATCAACCGGCTGCCCGATGGCCGCCTGACCGGGGACGTGGACTTTGCCGGCGCCAATGCCCGGGCCGCCTGGATTACCCCGGTGCCGGGGGGAGTCGGACCCATGACCGTGGCCACCTTGTTGAGCAACACCCTGGACGCGGCGGAACGCCGGGTCGGCGTCGCCCATGTCTGACTCCGCGCCTTCCCTCGTCCCGGGCGCGGAAGCGGAGCTTCCGCTGCCGTCCCTGGATCGTCCGGAACTCTATTTCAACCGCGACCTCAGCATCCTCGAATTCAACCGTCGGGTGCTCGCCCTGGCCGACGATCCCCAGGTGCCCCTGCTGGAACGCTTGCGCTTCCTCACCATCGTCTCCACCAACCTGGACGAGTTCTTCGAAGTGCGCGCCGCCGGACTCATGCAACGCCGCAAGTTCGGCGCCGGGCCTCTGGGGCCGGACATGCTCGGACCCAATCGCGAGATCGAGGCCATCTCCGAGGTCACCCACGAGATCATCCATGCGCAATATCGCTGCCTCAATGAACGCCTGCTGCCGGCGCTGTCCGGCGAGGGCATTCGCCTGCTCCGCCGGCAGGATTGGGCACCGGCGCAGCGCCGCTGGAGCGAAGCGTACTTCCAGAAGGAAGTCCTGCCGCTCCTCACCCCCCTCAGCCTGGATCCCGCCCATCCCTTCCCCAAGGTCCAGAACAAGGGCCTGAACTTTGCCATCGTCCTCGAAGGCCAAGACGCCTATGGGCGCAAGAGTCCCATCGCCGTGGTGCAGGCGCCGCGCATTCTGCCGCGCATCATTCAGGTCCCCACGGAGATTGCCGGCCCCAGCGACTTCGTCTTCCTCTCGTCGCTGATTCACGAGCATGTGCAGGCGCTCTTCCCGGGGCTGACCATCAAGGGCTTTTTCCAGTTCCGCGTCACCCGCAACAGCGAACTCTTCGTCGATGAGGAAGAAGTGGACAACCTCCTGGACGCCCTGGCGGACGAACTCCCCCTGCGGCCCTTCGGCGAGGCGGTCCGTCTGGAAGTCGCGAGCAACTGCCCCGGCGAAGTGGTGGACTATCTCCTGCGCCATTTCGAGCTGGGCACCGGCGATCTCTATGCCCTGCCCGGACCGGTCAACCTTTCGCGCCTGGCGGCCATCATCGACATGGTGCGGCGTCCGGACCTGCTCTATCCCCCCTTCGTACCCAGCCAACCCCCGGAGTGCGCGCGGCCCGAGGCCATCTTCAGTCAACTGCGGCGCGCGCCCATCCTGCTCCATCATCCCTATCAGAGCTTTACGCCGGTGCTGGATTTCATTCGCCAGGCAGCCCGCGATCCCAAGGTCCTGGGCATCAAGCAAACCCTGTACCGGAGCACCCCCGACTCGCCCATCGTCGATGCCCTGACGGAGGCCGCCGTCAGCGGCAAGCAGGTAACGGCGGTGGTGGAGCTCAAGGCGCGTTTCGACGAGGCCAACAATATCCAACTGGCCGAACGCCTGGAGGAAGTGGGCGTGCAGGTGGTCTATGGGGTGGTCAACCACAAGGTCCACGCCAAGATGGCCCTGGTCCTGCGCCGGGAAGACGAGGGCATCCGCATGTACGGCCATCTGGGGACGGGCAATTATCATCCCCGCAACGCCCGGATTTATACGGATCTGAGCCTGCTCACCGCCGACCCGGAGATCACGGCGGACATGAACGACCTCTTCATGCACATTACCGGCATGGGCAAGGCGCCCAGGTTGCGGCGCCTGCTGCAAAGCCCCTTCACCCTCTACGACGCGGTGCTGGCGGGTATCGAAAAGGAAATCCGGCGCGGCAAGAGGGGACGCATCATCGCCCGGGTCAACGCCCTGGTGGACCCCGGCATCATCCGCTCCCTCTATCGCGCTTCCCAGGCAGGGGTGGAGATTGACCTCATCGTGCGCGGGGCCTGCGCCCTGCGGCCGGGTATTCCCGAAGTCTCCGAACACATCCGCGTGCGTTCCATCGTCGGACGCTTTCTGGAGCACAGCCGCGTCTACTACTTCGGCAATGGTGGCAAGCCCCAGGTCTGGGCGGCCAGCGCCGACTGGATGGGCCGCAACCTCTTCCGGCGCCTGGAAGTGGCCTTCCCCATCGATGACCCGGCCTTGCAGGCCCGGGTGGTGCAGGAGGCCCTGACCTTTTACCTGGAGGACGAGTGCAATGCCTGGACCATGCAGGCAAACGGGCAATATCACAGCCTGCGCCCAAGCCCGGAAACTCCGTGCCGCTCGGCCCAGGATCGCCTGTTGGAGCGCCATGCCCGCAATACGAGCCATGACTGAACCGCCATGACCCGCGTCCTGATCCTCAACAGCAAGGGCGGGTCCGGCAAGACCACCATCGCCACCAATCTCGCCAGCCTCCTGGCCCTGCGCGGCCCGGTGCTACTGGCCGACCTAGATCCCCAGGGATCTGCAACCGCCTGGGGACAACGGCGCCCGCCCAGCCTGCCCGCCATCACCGTTCTGGCCGATCCCGATCGGAACTATGCCCACTATCCAGCGGCGGCCTTCACCCTGTTCGACGCCCCTCCCGGGATGAAGCGCAGCCGCCTGGAGGCCATGGCCGCCGAGGCGGAGTGCGTGCTGGTGCCCATTACCCCATCGGCCTTCGACATGGACGCCAGCAGCGACTTTTTAGGGCGCCTGCAGGAAATCAAGCGCGTCCGCAAGGGACGGGTTGCCGTGGGTCTCATTGCCAATCGGGTCAACCTCCATACCCGTGCCGAGCAGGCCCTCAAGGACTACCTCAGCGAGCGCGACTGGGCTCCCATTGCCACCTTGCGCGATAGTCAGATCTATGTGCGGGCAGCCCAACTGGGGGTGGGGATTGCCGATCTGCGCGCCCATGAAAGCCGCGCCGAGCTTCCCCAGTGGACGCAGATCCTGGATTTTGTCATGAGGAAACCCCATGGAGCAGGAACTTAAACTTCGCCTTCTGGACCCGGCGGCCTGGGAGCAGATGCTGGCCCATCCCCTGCTGGCCCTGCAGGATACCCCGGCCATCCCCATGCATGCCATTTATTACGACACCCCAGACGCAGCCTTGCAGCGCGCCGGCCTGGCCTATCGGGTGCGGCGGGAGGGAGAACACTGGGTGGCGACCCTCAAGGGCGAGGGGAGCGCGGCCGGCGGCTTGCACCAACGTCCGGAATGGAATGTCGAGGTCGACGATGCCCGCCCCAGTCTCGCCGTCTTTACGGAAAGCCCGGTGCGGGAGATCCTCGAACCCCTCCGGGAGCGGCCGCTGTTGGCAATCCTGGAGACGGAATTCCAACGCATTGAAAAGGCCGTCTCCCGGGAAGACGGCAGTCGCATCCTGCTTGCCGCGGATCGCGGAGAGATCCGCGCCAACGCGGCCAGGGAACCCATCCTGGAACTGGAGCTGGAACTGATCGAGGGCGACCCCGCCGCGGTCCTGACCTTGGGGGCCGCCCTGTGCCGGGATCTCCCCCTCCTGCCCGATGCCCAGAGCAAGATGCTGCGCGGACTGCTGCTGGCCGGACTCATCCCCGAGAAGGCCGCATCGCGGCCCAAGGCGATCCGCTTGCGGCGCCATGACGATGCCGGAGAAGCCCTGGCGGCGCTGATGCTGGCCCACTGCCATCAGGCCATGACGGAACTGGACGCCTGTCTCGCCGCACCCATGGCGGCGGAGCCCTTCCATCAGTTGCGCAAAACCATCCGCAGCCTGCGCAGTCTCCTGCGTTTTAGCCGCCCCCTGGACCCCGGGAAAACCCTGGCCACGCTGCGCCGCGAACTGGCGCTTTGGTTCCATCGGCAAAACGCACGCCGCGACTACGACGCCCTGGGTCTTTATTGGGCCCGGCTGAGTGATGAGATGGGCATGACGCCGGAGCCCCTGGCCGGGTTTTTGCGGGACCGGGCGCAGGCAGCACAGGATGAGGCGGAACTGCGCGCCGTGCTTGTCCCCCTGCTTTCCCTCTGGGCCCTGCTGCTGCGCCATGGCCTTGCGGGCGGCCGATCGCTGCAGGACTTTTGCGCAGATCAATTTCATCGCTGGGATCAGCGGGTGCACAGGGCCCACCAGACGGGCGAAGACGCGACAAGCCTGCACGCCCTGCGCATCCAGATCAAAAATCTCCGCTATGCGGCTTTGGCCATGAGTCCCTTGTGGCCCGGCCAGGACAGCAAGCCCCTCGTCAAGGTCCTGGCGAGTTTGCAGGAATCCCTGGGGGGGATCCGCGACGCGCAGATGGCCCTGGAACGATTGGCGCCCTTGGCCCATGGCCGCAAGGTGCTGCTCGCTTACGAAGCCGGCCTCCTCCTGGGTTATCTCCAGGCCCGGCGCGGCAAGCATCTGAAGAAGTGCCACAAATATTGGGAGCGCTGGCGCACTACGGCACGCCCCTGGGATTGACCCTGGATCCGGCTCTTGGCGGCTGGTTCGGCTGCGATCGGGAGGGGAGATCCTGGCTGATCAACCAGAATCGCCCAGGGGATCACTCCAGATTTTCGCGCTTGCGCTCGACCATGTGCCCCAGCAGGGCAATCTCGTGGGCCAGGCAATACTCCTGGGGATTCACTTCCCATTCCACCATTTGCCGGCGATCCAGTCCGCCCGTATCGCAGGGCACTTCCAGCTCTTTGCAGGTCTTGGTTTCGTTGAGGAAGCCGGCCAGTTCGGCGATCTGGTTGCTCCCCAAGGCCGCTACGGCCTCGTCCAGGGTGAGGTTGTCCTTTCCTGTCAACTGTTCGGAAACGGCAATGGTAGCGGCATCAAGGGGGCTTTCGTCGGCCATGGCCAAGGCCCGCTGAACGGCGAGATTGCGATCTATGCTCATGTTTTTTCTCCTGCCACAGTGATGTAATAATGTTTTCCAGATTAGGACAGCTTGAGGGATTTCTCCAGTACCTCGCCGAGATCCCTGGATAAACCCGCCTTGCCCGCGAGGTCCTCCAAGGCTTGGCGCATGAGGTCCTGGCGGTGGACATCGTAGCGCTGCCAGCGGCTCAGGGGGGTGACCAGACGTGCGGCGATTTGCGGATTGAGCTCGTCAAGATGGCGGACCTGCGCGGCCAGAAAAGCATATCCCGAGCCGTCAGCGGCGTGAAAGGCCGTAGCGTTGGCGCCAAAACTCCCCAGTAGGGCGCGCACCCGGTTCGGCGTGCGCCAGTCAAAGGCCGGATGCTGCAACAGCGCCCGGGCCTTGGCCAGGGTATCGGGACGTGGCGCGCTCGCCTGAATGGCAAACCATTTGTCGATGACCAGGGGGTGCTGCTGCCAGCGCCGGTAGAAGTCGGCCAGAATATCGCTGACGTCGGCCTCGGGCTGATGCACCAAAAGACTGAAGGCCGCCAGATGGTCCGTCATGTTGTCGGCCTGCCGGTATTGTTGCCGTGTCCTGTCCAGATACGAGGCATCGCTGGCCAGCAGATAGGCCAGGGCCAGGTTGCGCAAGCGGCGCCGCCCGCTGCTGATGCCATCCCGGCGATAGGGGAAGGCGAGGCTTTCGTAAGCGGCCGCCCATTGTTCGCCAAAGGCCGACCCCATGGCCCGCCGCAACGCCTCCCGGGCGGAGTGGATGCCATCCACGTCGATGACGGCCATCTGT
The DNA here is from genome assembly GCF_049965315.1 of Acidithiobacillus sp. GTDB lineage: Bacteria > Pseudomonadota > Gammaproteobacteria > Acidithiobacillales > Acidithiobacillaceae > Acidithiobacillus_B. The sequence continues at coordinate 27,474 of NZ_JBMFWL010000008.1, forward strand.
TCGCCCACATAATCTTCGCTGGGCAGGGTAAGCAGTTCGGCGCGGTAGGCCGGGTCCATCCGCGCGTCGCTGAGCACCGCCGCCAGGGCCCCGCGCAGGAATTCCGGCAAAAGTCCCGCCCTGTCGGGTTGGCCGATGGCCGCCAACAGGGCCTGGAGCGCCAGCCCTTGCATGGCCTCCCAGCGATTGAAGGGATCGTCGTCATGGCTGGCGAGGAAGGCCCGCTGGGCGTCGTCAAGCCCCATCTCCAGACGCACCGGCGCGGAAAAGCCCCGGAGCAGGGAGGGCACGGGGGCCTCGTGCAGATCCGTGAATATCCAGGTCTGCTCGGCCGTATCCAGCATGAGGATGCGTTCCCGCTCCCCTCCCCCATCTTCCTCCTGCCCGCGCAGGGGCATGGCCTGCCCCGCCGGGCTGAACAGGGCCATCCGCACCGGGATGGGCAGGGGCCGCTTTTCGGGCTGCCCCGGCGTGGGGGCCGTCTCCTGACGCAGGGTCAGGGAGTAGCGCTTTTGTACGGGATCATACCGCCCCGCGGCATGCACTACCGGCGTACCGGCCTGACTGTACCAGAGGCGGAAGGCGGCGAGATCCCTGCCCGTGGCCCCTTCCATGGCGGCCAGGAAGTCTTCAATGGTAACGGCCTGCCCGTCATGACGGGCGAAATAGAGGTCCATCCCCTGGCGGAATGCCGCGGCACCCAGGACGGTGTGGATCATGCGCACCACTTCGGCGCCCTTTTCGTAGACCGTCGCCGTGTAAAAGTTGTTGATCTCGATGTAGGCATCGGGACGGACCGGGTGGGCCAGGGGGCCGGCGTCCTCGGGGAACTGGGCGGCCCGCAGGCGGCGCACGTCGCCGATGCGCTGCACGCCGCGGGAGTTTTCGTCGGCGCTGAACTCCTGGTCCCGGAATACCGTGAGACCCTCCTTGAGGCTCAACTGGAACCAGTCGCGCAGGGTCACGCGGTTGCCCGTCCAGTTGTGGAAGTATTCGTGGGCAATGACGGATTCAATCCCCTGGTAATCGGTGTCGGTGGCGGTTTCGGGGCGGGCCAGGACGTATTTGGAATTGAAGATATTGAGGCCCTTGTTTTCCATGGCCCCCATATTGAAGGTGTCGGTGGCGACGATCATGTAGCGATCGAGGTCGTACTCGCGACCGTAGACCCGCTCATCCCAGGCCATGGCGCGCCGGAGGGCATCCATGGCCTGGGCGCAGGCGTCCAGATGGTGCGCCTCGACATAGATCTCCAGGGCGACATCGCGCCCGGAAGCGGTGCGGAAGTGGTCGCGCACGCAGCCCAGGTCTCCGGCCACCAGGGCAAAGAGATAACAGGGTTTGGGGAAAGGATCCTCCCAGCGCACCCAGTGCCTGCCATTGGGCTCCTCTCCGGCGGCGGTGCGATTGCCGTTGGCAAGCAGGACCGGATACGCACCCCGCTCGGCATGGAGGGTGACTCCAAAGCGGGCCAGCACGTCCGGCCGATCCAGATAATAGGTGATGCGGCGAAAGCCCTCGGCCTCACATTGGGTGATGAAATGGCCGTTGGCGAAGTACAGTCCGGACAAGGCGGTATTGGCCATGGGGCGGATCTGGACCAGGGTTTCGAGGACAAAATCCACGAGCGGATGCAGCAGCAGCAAGGCACCTTCTTCCAGGCGATACCGGTCCTTGGGCAGGGTCTGCCCATCCTGCCGGATCTCCAGCAGGGTCAGACCTTCCCCGCAGAGGCGCAAGGGCTGATCATCGGCCTCGGACTGGCGGCGCAGATGGAGGCGGGCGCGTACCAGGGTAAGCTCGGGGTCGAGCTGGATGTCGAGATCTACGGAATCGATGGCGAAGCGGGGCGGACGATAATCCTCGCGGCGGATGACCGGCGGTGCGGGGCTATGCGCGGGCGCGATCATTCCTTGCAGGCCCCACCCTGCAGATTGCCCAGTTGCCCCAGGAGCCCCGTCAAGCCCTCTTGGGGCAGGCCATGGATGACCTCCAGACCGGTTTTTTTGTTGCAGTAAATCAGGGTGGGGGTAGCCAGCTCGCCGCCCTTGGCCAGTAGCCGGGTGTTGTTTTCCACGGCCGCACGCAGCGCCGCCGGGGGATTGTCCATGGGCTTGATGCCGCCCTCTTCCGTGGCGGCGTCAAAGCCTTTCTCATTTTCGGCCATGGCGGCCTGGGGATCCTTTGCGCCGAGAATGGCTGCGGCCTTGGAGGCGCTGTTGGGCTTGAGGAAACCCACAATCACAAAACGCACGCGCAATTTGCCGGCGTTGATCAAGGGTTGGGCTTCTTCATAAAATTTATGGCAAAAGATGCAGTTGGGGTCCACAAAGGCGGTAATCTCGGGCCCGGTCTTGCCCAGGACGAAACCATTGGCCTCTTTGCTCGCCAATTGGGCAAAATCCGCAGGGGCCATGACCGTCGGCAGGAGATGGAGCTTTTCCATGGCCAGCCGCGTTTCATCCTGCCCTTGGGCATTCAGGAGAGGTCCTACGGCGAGATATTTCCCGCCCGGGGTGATCCAGGCCACCAGAGGGTGTTGATTGGCCTCGACGACCACTCCCGTCAGCCCTCCGGGACCGGGGAATACCTTTTTCGCCCGGGCCTGGCCATGGGTGACCGCATCGATGAGGCGCTCGGCGGCATCCAGTTTCACGCCGGCCTGAGCATTGCCAATGGGCAGGAAGCGGTCGGCAACGACGCCGCTGAGGCTGCCTACCACGAAAAGGGCGATGGCCATACCGATGGATTTTTTGTGCATAAGCTTTTCCTTATGAGCGTTTGCAGGTGCCGGAGCGGATTTCTTGATTCTAAACCGTGCATAGGGCGAAAGGCCAGCGCAGCCCCACCCCTTCCCTCAATGAAAATCCCGGGAAGACAGGGTCAGTCGCCCTAGCCAGGGACTCAGGTCGCGCAACTGGCTGGCGATGAGGTGAACGACCTCCCCTTCCCGCTCCAGGGTACCGCGCACACCCAGCAGTTGCGCCTGCAGGAGGACGCGACGATGGGCTTCCACCAGATCGCCCCGGACAATGACATTGAGCATGCCGGTCTCGTCTTCCAGGGTCAGGAAGATCGTGCCCTTGGCGGTGCCTGGCCGTTGCCGATTGATGACCAGCCCTGCCAGGGTCTGCAGGCTGCGCGTTCGCGCCTGACGCAGACGGGATACGGAGCGATAGCCATCCCGCTCCAGACGAGGGCGGAGAAACGCCAGGGGATGGGGACCGAGGCTGAGACCCAGTTGTGTATAGTCCGCGACGCAGGCCTGGGCCGGGCTTTCCGCGGGCAGAGGCACTTCCTCCTGCGCCGACTCGCGATAATCCAGGGCCAGGGGCGTGGCGGGAATCCTTCCCTGAATGGCCCACAAGGCGCCATGGCGATCACCGGCCATCCCATTGAGGGCCCCCGCCCGCGCCAGGATCTGCAGCAGATCCCTCTCCAACCCCGCTTCCTGGAGCAACTCCCGGATGGAAAAGTCCGGATGCTGCTCGCGCCATTGCAGCAGGCGCTGCATGCCCGCCGCAGGAAGGCCCTTGATCATGCGTAAACCCAGCCGCAGGGCGCCGTTCTCCACCCGGCTCTCGGCGTGGCTATGGCGCGCATCGACGGGCAGGACGGACACCCCATGGCGGCGGGCGTCCTGGACGATCTGCGCGGGGGCATAAAAGCCCATGGGCTGGCTGTTGAGGAGGGCGGCGGCAAAGATCGCCGGATGATGGCACTTGATCCAGGCGGAGGCGTAGACCAGCAGGGCGAAACTGGCTGCGTGGGACTCGGGAAAGCCGTATTCGGCAAAACCCTGGATCTGCTGGCAGAGACGCTCGGCAAAGGCGCCCGCGTAGCCCCGCGCCAGGAGTCCGGCAACCAGCTTGTCGGCGTAGGGACCCAGATTGCCCTGCCGGCGCCAGGCCGCCATGGCCCGGCGCAGGCCGTCGGCCTCATCGCCGTTGAATCCTGCCGCCTGCATGGCAATCTGCATGACCTGCTCCTGGAAAATGGGCACCCCCAGAGTGCGCTGCAGGACCTTTTCCACCTCCGGCCCCGGATAGGAAATCGGCTCCAGGCCCTGGCGGCGGCGCAGGTAGGGATGGACCATGTCGCCCTGAATGGGGCCGGGACGGACGATGGCCACTTCGATGACCAGATCATAAAAGGTGCGGGGCTGGAGGCGCGGCAGCATGGCCATCTGCGCCCGCGACTCCACCTGGAAAACCCCCAGGCTGTCGCCCCGCTGCAGCATGGCATAGACCTGGGGGTCTTCGGCCGGGATATCGCCCAGGGACATCCGGATTTCTCCCAAGGCCCGGCGCAGGACGGAAAGCATGCCCAGGGCGAGGATGTCCACCTTCAGGATGCCCAAGGCATCCAGGTCGTCCTTGTCCCATTGCAATACCGTGCGTCCGGCCATGGCGGCGGGCTCCACCGGCACCAGGTCCGGCAGAGGGGTGGCGGACAGGACCATGCCCCCCACATGCTGGGAGAGATGGCGGGGGAAACCCACCAGGGCATTCACCACCCCCATCAGCCGCTGCAGCGCCGGCGCCTCCGGGTCGAAGCCGGCCTCCCGCAAGCGTTCGGGGCGCACCTCCCGGCCATCCCACCAGGCCAGTCCTTTGCACAGTCGCGCCACCTCCGCGGCCGTGAAGCCCAGGGCGCGGGCGGCATCGCGCATGGCACTGCGCGGGCGGTAGTGGATGACCGTGGCGGTAAGGGCGGCATGCTCGCGGCCATAGCGTTGGAAGACATACTGGATCACCTCCTCGCGACGATCATGCTCGAAGTCCACGTCGATATCCGGCGGTTCATGGCGCTCCCGGGAGATGAAGCGTGCAAAGAGCAGATTCATGCGCGCCGGGTCCACCTCGGTGATGCCCAGGGCATAGCAGAGCACCGAGTTGGCCGCCGACCCCCGTCCCTGGCAGAGAATGCCGCGCGCCTTGGCAAAGGCCACGATGTCATGGACGGTCAGGAAATAGCCGGCATAATCCAGCTCCCGCACCAGTTCCAGCTCCCGGCGCAACTGTTCCTGCACCGGGACGGGTGGCATTTCCGGGTAACGCCGTTGCAGGCCCTCCCGGGCCAGTTGGGCCAGGTGGTCATCCCGCGCCATGCCGGCGGGGCAATCGCCGTCGGGATAGCGATAACGGAGGCTGTCGAGGGTGAAATGGCAGCGCTGGGCCAGGACATGGCTCTCCTGCAGGAGCGGGGCGGGATACAGGCCGGCCAGCACGGCCCGCGCGCGCAAGTGGCGCTCGCCGTTGGCGGCCAGATGGAAACCCGCCTCCGCCAGGGTGCATCGCTGGCGTACGGCCGTCAGCACATCCTGCAAGGCACGCCGGCTGCGCCGGTGCATATGCACGTCACCGCAGGCGACCAGAGGCAATCCCAGCGCCTCACCCCAGGCCTGCAGACGGCGCAGGCGCTCCCCATCGTCCCCCTCCCGCAGGAGTTCCACCCCCAGCCAGACCGCGGCGCTTCCCAGGGCCGCCACGCAGCCCCTGGCCCCCGGCAGCCAGCCGTCGTCGAGGCCGGGCCTCGGCAGGAGGATGGCCAGACAGCCGCCCACGCCCTCCAGATCGGCCAGGCAGGCGCGATATTGTCCTTTGGCGGCGCGCTGGCGGGCGCGGCTGATGAGTCGGGACAGGGCCGCATAACCCTTGCCATCGGCGACCAGCAGGACGATTTTTGGGCCATCCTCCAACTGCAGTTCCGTACCATGAATGATGGGCAGCCCCGCCGCCTTGCCCGCCAGGTGGGCGCGGGGGGCGCTGGCCAGGGAACATTCCTCGGTAATGGCCAAGGCACCATAGCCCAGCTCCCTGGCCCGCCCCACCAGTTCCTCCACATGGGATGCCCCGCGCAGAAAGCTGTAATTGCTCAGGCAATGGAGCTCGGCATAATCAGGCAAAGTAGCCATGAAGGAAATATCCGCCGCTGCGCAAGTCGCGGTAAACCCAGCAGCGGGAACCATCCGGACGGTGCAGGACGAAATAATCCCGCGCCACGTCCTGACCGTCCCACCACCCCCCTTCGATGCGTTCCACCTGATCCGCCGACGGCGCCGACGGCGCAGACAGCGCAACCGGCAGGGGCAGAGGTACCGGCAAGAGCCACAGGGGGCGGCGCGCAGTTCCGCCGCCGGCGGAGGCTCCTCCCGGCGCAACGCGGCGCCAGGCCCGCTCCGGGCGATGCTCCGCAACGGCTGCGACGCCCGCCACCGCGCCATCGCCCAGGCGCGCGCGCAGGCGTTCCACGAAGGACCAGAGGGCCTCCTCCTGCCCCTCTTCCCACCAGCCTTGCTGCTGTTCGCCATAGGCGCCGAGATCCGCGGCGGCAAGGCGCAAGGCGCGGATGGGCGCCGTCGAGGGCTTGCCTTCCAGGTGGCTCTGCCACAGGGCAAGGAGGGCCTCGGCATCGCGGCTGGGACGGCGCAGGGACAGGGAGAACGCTGCCTCTCCATCGCGCAGGATCAGTTGCAAACGCCAGGCTTGCGCGGCCTGGGCGCGCACCCGCAATTGCTCACAGAGATCCTGCAGGACCCGCCGCAAGGCAAAGCGCAGCCCCGACCAGGATTCCGCCTCGGCCGGGAGCTGCACCGTCATTGCCACCTTGGGGGCGAAGGCCAGGGAAGGACGCGGGTCCGGCGCCATTCCCGCGAGGCGATCCAGCAATTGGCCCAGGGATGGGCCAAACCTGCGCGCCAGTTGTTTCCGGGGTATCACCCAGAGCGCCTTGATCTGGCCCAGGCCCAAGGCCGCCAAGTCACGATGGGTTGCCTCGGGAAGGGGCAAGAGGGCGATGGGCAACTCCAGGCAATCGCGCTGCCACTGCTCAAGGGTGATGCAGCGGCCATGGTCTCGCCGCTGCGCCAGCAGCGCCGCCCCCAGGGGGGTCGGCGCAACCCCGATCCGCACCGCCACCCCCAAGTCCTGGAAGATCCGGCGCAAACGTCGCGCCACGCCCTCCACCCCGGCAAAAAGATGCGCACTCCCCTCCAGTTCCAGGGCGAGGGTAGGAAAGCATTCGGGCAGGAGCACCACTTGCGGGCCATGGGCATAGGCCAAGGCCGCCCAGCGGCGCAAGTTGGCCATTTCTCCAGCCCGATCACGTGCGCAAAGGCGCAGGGTGGGCAGCAGCGCCAAGGCCGCCGCCGTCCCCATCCCCGGCCGGATCCCTGCTTCATGGGCCAGAGCGTTCGTCTGCATCACCCGCTGCCGGCTGCCTGCGCCATCCACCAGGGCCACCGGCACGGGCTCGGGCAGGAGCCGATCCAGCAGATCCACGCCCAGACGCGGGAAGTGCAGCGCCAACCACAGCATGCCAATAAACCTCTAATGGCCGCCGGGCGCAAAGGACCAGGCCATTTGTTCGGGAAAGCTCAGCTCGCCCTCGCCCGGCAAACCGGCACGGCGTTTACGGACCTGCACGCGCAAGCCCGACGGCGTCGGTGCGAGACGCAAACGCAAGGCCGCCAGGCTATGGCCGCCCTCCTCCTCGGCCTTATGGAAGAAAAAGGCCACGCTCTGCCCTTCCTCCGCGGCCAGTTGCAGGCGCCGCAACTGGGCCGGCGCCAGAAAAGGCGGCCAGGCCAGCACGGCGCTGCAGGTCCCTCCACGCAAGGCCTGTTCCAGCACCCACAGGCTATCCAGACGCTTGCGGGGGTGTACCAGCAGCATGCGCGACAGATCAATGCCGGCGGCCGCCAGGGCCGGCGCATAAGGGAGATAAGGCGGCGTCAGCCACAAGACCCAGCGCTTTTCCCGGCGACTGAGCTCCGCCACGGCCGGCAAGACCAAGCGCAACTCGCCGATGCCGTCCACACTGCTGTAGATCTCCGTCAAGGCCCCTCGCGGCCACTCTCCCAGCACCGTATCCAGTGCCGGCCAGGCCGTGGCCACTCCCTGGGGGGCGGCGGCCTGGCCACGCCACAGCCGCTGCGGATGTTCCTGTAACAGTCGTTGCAACGCTTCCTGACTCATATACCCCTCCCCAAACGGATCAGACCGACCACCACTCCCTCAATGGCCAGGGTTTCCCGGCGCAAATCCACCACGATGGGAGAAAAATCCGGATTCTCCGGCAAGAGCAGCACACGATCGCCCTCCCGCCGCCAGCGTTTGACGGTGACCTCGCCATCCACCCGCGCCACCACCACCTGCCCGTCGCGCACTTCCTCGGTACGATGCACGGCCAGCAAATCGCCATCGAGGATGCCGGCATCGCGCATGCTCATCCCCTGCACCCGCAAGAGATAATCGGCGTTAGGCTGAAACAGGTGGGCATCGAGGCTGTAACGCCCCTCCAGATGCGCCTCGGCGAGGATCGGCTGACCCGCCGCCACCCGCCCCACCACCGCTAGCCCCGGCCGCTCCCGCAGGCGGATACCCCGGGCCGTACCCTCCCGGATCTCGATAAAACCCTTGCGGGCCAGGGCCCGCAAATGACTCTCCGCCGCATTGGGAGAGTGAAAGCCAAAGGCGTGCACCAACTCCATACGGGTAGGCGGCGAGCCATCCCCGGCCATCCGCTCTTGCAGCCAGGCCAGAATCTCCGCCTGGCGCTTGGTGAGTATCTGATCCATTGCGCGTTCTCCCGGTGCCACTCCATGGGTGCTGCCGATGGAACGGAAAAATCGCCCCGCCGAATACTGTAATTTTATACAGTATTCGGATAATGGCAAGCCCCGCTGTGGAAGGAAAATCCGCATTCAGCCACGCCAGCCAGTCCTCGGCGCTGGCCCAGCCCCAGAGCGATGCCATCGATTACGGCGCATCGCCCATCTCCGCTGGCCTTGGATCGGCCCCGCGGCAGCCCACAGATCGCCAGCGGCAAAAAGCCCCGGAGTCCGGGGCTTTGGTTTGGGCGTGATCGGCTTTAGGCCGCTCACGTCTTTGTGAACATTGCGATAATGACGCCCGAGCCGTTTCGCCAGCGCATAGATCGCCAAAGGATCGGCGTCGTCAGGGAGAGCGCTTATTCCTGAGCACTTCGGCGGGCTTTGGGCAAGGCCCAGTTGCGGTAGAGCGCCATCATGCGCAGGAAGAAAGTCAGCCCGGCCCCCAGGAGCAGCGCCTCCAGCGCAGGAACCCCCAGGCGCTCCCCCGCCACCACAACCAGTGCGCCTACGAAGGCCGCCGAGGCGTATATCTCCGCCCGAAGCACGACGGGCACCTGGGCGCAAAGGATGTCCCGCACCATGCCGCCGCCGATGCCGCTGATCACGCCCAGAATGGCGGCCATGAAAGGATCCAGTCCAAACTCCAGCGCTTTTTGCGCGCCGGCCGCCGCGAACACCCCGAGCCCCGCGGCGTCGAACAACAGTACCGGATGGCGCAGGCGCTCCAGGGAATGGTGAAAGCGGAAGCTCAACAGGCCGGCCATGAGGGCCAACGCCACCCCGTGCCAGTCTTTTATGGATTCGGGAGGAACGGCGCCGATGAGGACGTCCCGGAGGATGCCCCCGGATACGGCGGTCACCACCGCGAGGACGATCACGCCGAACAAGTCGAACTCCTTGCGCACGCCCAGCATGGCGCCGCTGATGGCGAAGGCCAGGAGGCCGGACCCATTCAACAACTGGATCAGAAAAAAAGAAGCGGGTATGGTCTGCATCGATGGATCACTCAAGGGTGTTCTGACGAGCCAAGGGCATTGCTCATGCCCCATCTTCTTTCGAATCCGGGCGATCTGCGGCGCGAAGATGCGCCTTCCCGGCCCGACATCGGGAAAACCCGGTGGCTTTGGCTTAAGAACGCGGCCATGCTCAAGGCCAACGAGGAGGAGCAACCGGAGAGTCTCCACCGGAAGAACTTCGAAACAGCGCCGACCTCCCGGATCCCGAAGAGGTTCCGGAACCTCTTGGCGCCCAAGGGCCGCCATCGGGGAGCGCGCCTGCCCAAAAGAAAAAACCCGCATTGCGCGGGCACCGGTACCAAAAATTCATGATGAATTTGGTGGAGCCAGGCGGGATCGAACCGCCGACCTCTTGAATGCCATTCAAGCGCTCTCCCAGCTGAGCTATGGCCCCGATGCGACGTAATATAAGGATTTGCCCCTCGGCTGTCAAATTGTTTTTGCGCAAATGTTCCGCGGCGGAGCCGGCGGCCGTCGGATTGATGGCTATGTTATGCTAGCCCTCATGGATACCCTGCAACTCGAATCGGCCGTGCAATGCCTCAAGCCCCTTTGCCGGGGCAAGATGCTCCAGCGGCTGGACGAATGGCCGGGCGGGATAGTGCTGCACTTCCGCGATGAGGCCGTGGCCCTCCTGGCCCATCGCGCGCCGCTGGGCCTTTGGCGGACCACCCGAAAGGAGGAGCAGCCGCCCCGGAGCGCCTTCGTCAAACAGCTCGCCCAACGGCTGCGCGGTTTTCGCCTGGAAGAGCTGTCCCTGCCCTGGGCCGACCGGATCGTTCGCCTTGATTTTTCCCGCACGCAATTGAGCAAGCGCGAAGATCGCCTCAGCCTCATCGCCGAATGCTTCGGCGGCAGGGGGAATATCGTCCTGCTCGATGCCGAGGCCCGCATCCGGCTGGCTTGGCGCTGGGATAGCCTGGAACAGGCCCGGCCGCGCTTTCTCCCCGGCGCAGTGTATGCCCCGGCAAACGATCGGCGCGGCGCCAGCGACGACCCCCTCCAGCGCGTGGCGCCCAGCTATCGCCCGGGGGACGAGGCCGGGCAGACCGCCCTGGCCGAAGCGCTGGCACACCGCCCCCAGGGCTGCCAGCCGTGGTGGCGTTTGCGCCGCGACGGTGCGGAAACCCTCTACCCCATCGTCATTCCCGGCTGGGACGTGCTGGCGGAGATCCCCTGGGAAAGCGCCATCGCCCTGCCCGCCGGCGCGCCCCCCAAGGATCTCGCCTACGCAGCCGCCCTGGCCCAGCGGGAGGCGCAGCAGCGCAAAAAACTGGACAATATCCGTGCCGACCTGGCGCGCTGGGAAGATCCGGAGCAATACCGGCGCTTGGCCCACGCCCTCTTCGCCCTGCCCGACGCCGTCCATCCCGGCGGCCCGCTCCATGCCCGGGACTATACGGTCGATCCGGTGCGCAGCATCCCCATCCCCGTGCCCGCCGGCAAGCGGCTCCACCAACAGGCCCAATGGTTGATGGCGCAGGCGCGGCGCAGCGAGCGCGGCCGCCGGCAGGCCCAGGCGCGTCTGGCGGCGCAAGGCGCAGAATGGGAACGGCTGCAGGCGGTCAGGACCGCCTGGGAACAAGGCAACGGCAACAGGGCCCTCGGGCGGCGCGGTGACCGGCCATTGCCGGGGCCCGGCAAAGCGTCGGAATCTTCGTCCGCAGCGGCTTCCGCTTCCACGCCTTTCGGCCGGATGTGGCTCGACGGCTTTGAATTGCTGTGGGGACGCAATGCCAGGGAAAATGACCGCCTCACCTTCCGCGTCGCCAACCCCTGGGATCTCTGGTTCCACGTGCAGGATTTGCCCGGCAGCCACGTGCTGTTGCGCCGGCCGCAGCGCAGCGCCACCGTCCCGGAGTCCGTCATCCATGGTGCCGCCCGCGTCGCCCTGCAGCAGAGCCAGTGCCGGGCCATGAGCGCCGAAGTGGACTGGACCGAAGCCCGCCATCTCCAGCGCCGCCCCGGCGGGGGACCTGGGGAAGTCATCTATCGCCACTTCCACAGCCGCCGCGTACGGCGGGATGATCAGGCGTAGTCATCGATGCGATGATCCGGATCCGTGTCCTTTCCGGGGGGACGGTCCTTTTGCCGCGGCGGCCTTTTCTCCGGCTTTTCCGCGCCGGGCCTTACGGGAAGCACGGGCGGTGTGGTACCCACCGGGGGAATCGTTGCATCGGCCATGGCGCGCTCCTGGAGAAGCTGTCCAGGGCTTTTGAAAATGGCGTAGGGCCGCACATCCGTGCCCATGCCGTTCCCAGGCTCAAGAATCTGCAAGCATAGACTTTTTCAGCGGGCGTAGAAACTCTGCAGCCGGCTCTCGATGATCTTGGGATTTTCGCCCTCGGCAATGGCCACCAGTCCTTCGATGATCATCTCGCGCAGGTAGCTTTGCTCATGCACCACCCCTTTCAATTTGTTGGAGATGGGCAGAAACAGGAGGTTGGCCGAACCCACGCCATAAATCGTGGCGACGAAGGCGGTAGCGATGCCGGCGCCCAGCTTGGCGGGGTCGGCGAGGTTTTCCATCACATGGATCAGCCCCAATACGGCGCCGAGGATGCCGATGGTCGGGGCATAACCCCCGGCGGATTCAAAGACCTTGGCCGCCTGGCGATCAAGTTCCTCGCGGGCCAGAAGCTCCACTTCCAGGGTGGCGCGAATCTTTTCCGGCTCGGTCCCGTCCACCAGCATCTGCAGGCCTTTTTGCAGGAATGGGTCGGCAATGGAATCCACCAGACCCTCCAAAGCCAGCAGGCCATTCTTACGGGCGGTGTTGCTCCATTCCAGGATCTTTTCCACGATGGGTTGGGGCGCGGTCCTGGGCGGGAAGATCATCCACGGAAGCATCTTCAATGCCTTGATGAAAATCGGCATGGTGTACTGGATCATGACGGCGCCGGTGGTACCGCCGATAACGATGATAAAGGCCGTCAACTGCAGGATGGAAGCGACTTTCCCGCCCTCCAGCATCTGCCCCAACAGAATCCCGCCCAAACCCAGGAGCAAGCCGGCGATGGTCAGGATATCCATGCGAGCTCCCGAGCCGCGAGCAATGCCTGCGATCCGCGAAAAAACGGCAAGTCCGCCGCGGCAACGAGAAGGCCCCCGGCGGAGCGGTGCGCCCTTCCCCCATCGCCCTCACGAAGCATCGGACCATTCCAACAGCATGCTGCGCAGGCGCAGGGTGGCCTGGCGGAGAAGTTGGCTGACGCGGGATTCGCTGATATCGAGCACCTCGCCCACTTCCTTGAGGGTCAGGTCTTCCTGATAATAGAGGGCGAGCACCAATTGCTCCTTCTCCGGCAATTGCGTAATCCCCGCCTCCAGATCCCGGGCGAATTCGGCGGAGCTGAGGATCGCCTCGGCGCTGGCCTGCTCATCACGCAAATAGCGCCCGGCATAGGCGTCATGGCCCTCGGCCAGGTCTTCCAGATAGAGGAGTTGATTGCCCCCGCTGGCGACGGCGGCGTGGTAGGCGGACAAGGACCAGCCCAACTCCTGGGCTATTTCTTCATCGCTGGGGGAACGAGCCTTTTTTTGCTCCAGCCGGGCAATGGCCTTGGCAATGCTCTGCTCCTTGGCGCGGGCACGGCGGGGCAGCCAGTCCTGGGCGCGTAGTTCGTCCAGGATCGCACCGCGAATGCGCGCGCTGGCATAGGCCGCGAAGCCCGCTCCCTCTCCTTCGGGCTGGTTGTTGAGCGCATCCATCAGGCCCATCATGCCGGCCTGGAGGAGGTCGCCCAGCTCGATATTGGCGGGCAGGCGGGCGATGATGCGCTGCGCCACCCGTTGCACCAGGGGCGCATAACGTACCACCTGGGCATCCCGCGCCACCCGCTGATCCAGGGAGAGGGCGGTACTCATGCGCCTTGCACGACGGGCGAGCCACCAACCAGTTGCTCGACGAAAAACTCCAGATGCCCGCTGGGCCCCTGGGGCATGGGCCAGTTGCGCACGGTGTGGGCCAAGGCCCGAAAGGCCCCGGCGGCGGGACTGGAGGGGTACAGTTCGACCACGGCCCGCTGCGCCCGCACCGCGCCGCGCAGCGCCGGGTCCAGGGGAATACTGCCCACCAGGTCGAGGGTTACGTCCAGGTAACGGTCGGCAACGGCGGCCACCCGCTGGAAGAGGAGCTGCCCTTCGCGGGCATCCCGAACCATGTTGGGCAGGATGCGGAAGCGGCGTTGACCGTAATCGCGGCTAAGGACCTTGATCAGGGCGTAGGCATCGGTGATGGAAGCGGGCTCATTGGAAACCACCACCATCAGGTCCTGGGCAGCGCAACTAAAGGTCAGGACATCGCCCGCGATGCCGGCGGCCGTATCGATGAGCAGAAAATCCACCGCCAGGTCGAGGCTGCTGACGGCATGCACCAAGGCCGCCCGGGCCTGGGCATCCAGAATGGCCATATTGGCAATACCGCTGGCGGCAGGCAGGATGAGGATATCCTGGGGGCCGCGGACGAGCACCTCGTCGATGCGCCGTTCCCCGCTGAGCACATGGGACAGGTTGTAACGCGGCGACAGGCCCAGGAGGATATCGATGTTGCCCAAGCCCAGATCCGCATCGAAGACCAGGGGTCTGGCCCCCAGTTGCGCCAGGGCAATGGCCAGGTTGACCACGACGTTGGTCTTGCCCACTCCCCCCTTGCCGCTGGCCACTGCAATGACCTTTACCGGTTTTCTTGCCCGCATCCTGCGTAAGCCTTCCGCCTGATCCATCACGCGCTCCTCAGGCGATGCATTCCTCTTGTTTAGCGGCATGATACCGGTATTGTGCCGGTGCCGCCATGGCCGCGCCATGCTCCGCCGCCAGCATGTGCGCGATGAGCGCTTCCCACCGGGCGCTGTGCAAGTCTTCGGGGACCCGCTGTCCATCGCTGAAAAAGCACAGGGGGAGCGACTGCTCGGCCAGCCATTCCAGGGCAGCACCAAAGGCCGGTGACTCGTCGACCTTGGACAGGATAGCCCCATCCAGCGGCAAGCGCAGGTACGGCGACAACACCGCCGGCAGGCTTTTGCCGCTCAGGCCGGCGTTGACCAGCAGCAATTTGCGGACCTTGGACCCCAGATCCCCCAACCAGTGGAGTTGCTCCTCCAGGCGCGGGTCGCGGGGGCTCATGCCGATGGTGTCGATAAACACCCAGGTCCGGTCCCGATGCCGCTCCAGGGCGCAAAGGAGATCCTCGGGGCTGCGGATCACGTCCACCGGCACCCCCAGGATGCGCCCGTAGATCCCGAGCTGCTCCACGCCGGCGATCCGGTAGGTATCGGTGGTCATCAAGGCCACGGAACGGGGGCCATGGCGCAGCACTTGGCGCGCGGCCAGCTTGGCAATGCTGGTGGTTTTTCCCGAACCGGTGGGGCCGAGGACGGCAAAGACGCCGCCCTTGCCCAGGGGATCGGCGGCAATGGACAAGCGCCCCGCCAAGCCCTCCTGCAAGGCGCTTTCCAGTTCGCCGCTGCCCAGTTCCGCCAACTGCGCCGCCCACTCGGGCGAAAAGCCCAGATCCATAAAGCGCTCGCGGGAGGGCTGCTCCATCGCCCCCCCCCAGCGCGCTTCCACCAGACGACGCAAGGCATTGAGTTCGCTATGCAGATGGGCAAGTTCGGCAGGCGCCGCGCTGGCACTGCCCTGGGGCTTGCTGCGCCCGTTCATGGCTGGCGTCCGCTCCTTATCCCCAGCGACGCCAGGGCCTCTGCCCGGGCCTTCTGCGGCACGCGGCTGGGGTTCCGCCTCAGCCAGCAGGGGTTCGGGCCAAGCCAGCGCGGGCTGACTGCTCGCTCCCCACTGTTTTTCGTCAAAGTCGATGGCCGTTACGATCTCTACGCCGCCATCCACCTCGCGATTGGAGAGAATGACCGCGTCCGGCCCGAGCGTGTTGCGGATGTTCTGCAAGACCTCACGGGTGTTCGCGCCACTGAAACGCCTGATTTTCATGGGTAGATCTCCCTATCCTCTGCTGGACCGGCAGCGCCCTACGCACCCAGCGTGGCCACGACCCTGATCCTCTTGTTGTCCGGTACCTCTGCGTAAGACAGCACCCGCATGCGCGGCGCAGTGCGGGCCAGGAATCGTGCCAGGAAGGCGCGCATGGGAGCCATGGCCAACAGGACCGGCTGCATCCCTCCCGCTTCCATCTGCTGCATCAACTCCCCTGCCCGTTCCAGAACCCTCTGTGCCAAACCGGGCTCCAGGGTCTCGCCGCTGCTGTTGCGCAAGCTCTCTTGCAACAACTGTTCCAGTTGCCCATCGAGAACGGCCACGGGGAGTTCCGCCTGACCGGGAAAGAGGGATTGGACGATGAACGGCCCGAGGGCGGCGCGCACCACGGCGGTCAATTCGTCAACATCCTGGCTCTGCGGGGCATGTTCCGCCAAAATTTCGACAATCGTCCGCATGTCGCGGATGGGCACACCTTCGCTGAGGAGATTTTGCAGGACCTTTTTCAGCTTGTCGGCGGACAGCAGCTTGGGGATGACGTCTTCCACCAGCTTGGGGGATCGCGTCGCCAGATGGGACAGCAGCCCCTCCACCTCCTCCCGCCCGAGGAGTTCGGCCGCATGCCCCTGCAGGATCTGGTGCAGATGGGTGGCGACCACCGTGGCGGGGTCCACCACGGTATAGGCCAGGGCCAGCGCCTTTTCCCGTTGATCCTTGTTGATCCAGACCGCAGGCAGGCCAAAGGCCGGGTCCGTGGTGGCGGTGCCCGGCAATGCCCCCAGGACGTTGCCGGGGTTGATGGCCATCAGCAGATCGGGAAAGACCTCGCCGGCGGCAATCTCCACGCCCTTGACGGTAATGCGATACCCCGTAGGCCGCAGTTCCAGATTGTCCCGCACATGCACGGAGGGCACCAGAAAGCCCATTTCCTGGGCGAACTTCTTGCGCACACCGCGGATCCGTGCCAGCAACTCGCCGCCCTGGCCTTTGTCCACCAGGGGAATGAGCCGGTAGCCCACCTCCAGACCCAAAGGATCCACCGGCTCGACGCTGTTCCAGGTGACTTCCTCCACTTCCGCTGCCGGCGGCGCCCCTTGCTCCACCTCCTGGGGTACGCGGCGCCTCGACCGGTACCAGACGATGCCCGCCAGGACCAGCGCCGCGCCCAGGAAGGAGAAATGCGGCATGCCGGGGATCAGACCCAGCAGGCCGATGATGCCGGCGACAATCATCAGCACCTCCTGTCGGTTGAAAATCTGGCCGATGAGCTGGCGGCCCAGATCCTGTCCGGTGGGCACGCTGCTCACCACCAGGCCGGCGGCGATGGAGATGACCAGGGCCGGGATCTGCGCCACCAGCGCGTCACCGATGCTGAGCAGGGTATAATCATGGGCGGCGTCGGAAAGGCTCAGGCCATGCTGCCAGATACCGATCACCAAGCCGCCGATCAGGTTGATGAAGAGGATGAGAATGGCGGCGACGGCATCGCCGCGCACAAACTTGCTGGCGCCGTCCATGGCGCCGAAGAAATCCGCCTCCTGGGCAATCTCGCTGCGCCGATGCCTGGCCTCCTCCTGATTGATGATGCCGGCATTGAGATCGGCATCAATGGCCATTTGCTTGCCGGGCATGGCGTCCAGGGTAAAGCGGGCGCTGACCTCGGCAATGCGTCCGGCACCCTTGGTGACCACCACGAAATTGATGATGACCAGAATGGCGAAGACGATGATGCCCACCGCATAATCGCCGCCCACCACGAACTCCCCGAAGGCCTCGATCACCTGCCCGGCCGCCCCGGCGCCATTTTGTCCATGCAGCAGGATGACCCGCGCGGCCGCCACGTTGAGGGACAGGCGCAGCAAAGTGGTGAGCAGCAGCGCCGTGGGGAAGGCGGCGAACTCCAGGGGCTTTACCATGTACAGGCTGACCAGCAGGATCACCAGGGCAATACTGATGTTGAAGGTGAAAAAGATGTCCAGCATGAAGGTGGGCAGGGGAATGATGAGCATGATCAGGACCATGATCACCAGCAGCGGCGCCGCCAAAGTGTGCCAGTCGAGACGTTTCCAGAGCGTATTCATGGTGCTCATGAGCGCTTGTCCTCCGGATCCAGTTCAGGGGGGACCGACCACTGCGCAGGCAGGGGAGGGACATTCTGCGGCGGCGCAGTACGTAACTGATACAGGTAGGCGAGCAGCTCGGCCACGGCGCGATAGAGCGGCACCGGGATCTCCTGCTCCAGCTCCACATGGTAGTAGAGGGCGCGCGCCAGGGGTGGCGCCTCCACCACCGGAATCTGGTATTGCCCGCCCAATTCGCGGATGCGCTGCGCCACCAGATCGGCGCCCTTGGCCAGCACCACGGGGGCGCGCGTTTCTCCTTCGGCGTAGCGCAGGGCTACGGCATAATGGGTTGGATTGGCGACGATGACGTCGGCCTTGGGTACCGCCTCCATCATCCGTTTGCGGGCCTGCTCGCGCTGCACCGAGCGCACCCGCGCCTTGATTTGGGGGTTGCCGTCCGTCTCTTTCACTTCATCCTGCACTTCCTGACGAGACATCTTCAGTTTTTCGTTCAAGGTCCAGATCTGAAAAGGCACATCGAAAAGCACGATGACCAGGGTGGCGGCCGAAAGCCAGAGAAAAATGAAGCCGGCAATGTGCATGAGGTGGAGCAGGGAGCGGTCGGGGGACTCCATGATCAGCCCCAGCAGGGCGCCGCGCTGGGACCACAGCAGGGTCACGCCGATGCCCCCCACCACCAGGGTCTTGAGCACGGCCTTGACGAGTTCCAGCAGGCCATGTTTGGAAATGATCCGCTGGACGCCGGAAACGGGATCGAGCCGCGTCCAATCCGGCGCCAGGGCCGCGAAACTGAAGGCCCACCCGCCAATGGCCAACCCCGCCAACAGCGCCGCCACGACCAGCATTAGAAAAAAAGGCAGGACCGTCTGCACCATCTGCTCCAGCAGGGCGGCGAAGTGGCGCAGGAGGTCCTGATGGGAATAAAAAATGGGTCCGGAGAGCTGCAATCCCCCGTGCAACAAGGCCAGAGACTGGTCATAGATGCCCTTGGCGCCCATGGTGAAGGCCGTAGCGGAAGCCAACAGAACGGCACTGGTGGAGAGCTCCCGGGAACGGGCGATCTGGCCTTTCTTGCGCGCATCCTG
Organism: Acidithiobacillus sp.; assembly: GCF_049965315.1. Classification (GTDB taxonomy): domain Bacteria; phylum Pseudomonadota; class Gammaproteobacteria; order Acidithiobacillales; family Acidithiobacillaceae; genus Acidithiobacillus_B. The sequence goes on from NZ_JBMFWL010000008.1 coordinate 46,222, forward strand.
GCGGCGTTTGGGGGAGGCCGCCTCGGTACGTTCCTGCGCTGTCTCTTCCGCCATGGCGCCTCCTTATCCTCTGCCCGCGAGCAACATTACCCGCCCCGCGGCATCCAGGGCGAGATTGAGCAAATGTCGTACCACCGGCTCCATGGCCGGCAAAAAGGCGTAGAGGGCAAGAAAGCCCAGGCCTAGGAGCAGGGGAAAGCCGATGACGAAGAGATTGAGTTGTGGCGCCAGCTTGCTGAGGACGCCCATGGCCAGGTTGGCGATGATCAGCGTGCCCAGTACGGGTGCCGCAAAGGCCAGGCCCAGGGAAAAGATCATGCCGCCATCTTCCGCCAACAGATGCCAGGCCGAGGGGTTGATGGTGAGTTGGGTGCTTACGGGCAGCAGGCTGAAGCTGCGCACCAGCGCCGCCAGAACGAGCAAATGACCATTCAGGGAAAGAAAGATCAAGAGTACAAACAAATTCAGGAAGTTGGACAAGGTAGGCACCTGCACGCCGGCAACCGGATCATAGAGACTGGAAAACCCCAAACCCATCTGCAGACCGATCACCGATCCGGCAAACTGCACCACGCTGAATATGACCGTGATGGCAAAGCCGATGGCCGCGCCGATGAGGATCTGCTCGATGAGGAGGAGGAAACCGGAGCCCTGCAGAAAATCCACGGGCGGCATGGCGGGCAGGGCCGGGGCGATGGCGAGGCCCATGAAGAGCGCCAGCCCCACCCGCACCTGAATGGGTATTTGCGCCGCGCTGAAAATGGGAGCGGTGGAAAGCAGGGCGAGGATGCGCACGAAGGGCCAGAAAAACTGGCCGATCCATTGCTCCATCTGCAGGCTGGAAAAGTGGATCATTCGTTTAAGAGATGCGGAATATCCGTAAAGAGGCGCACCGTAAAATCCATCAGCAGGTGCAGCATCCACGGCCCCGCCACCACCAGGATGAAACCCATGGCCAGGATCTTGGGGACAAAACTGAGGGTCATTTCATTGAGCTGGGTGGCCGCCTGAAAGATGCTCACCAGCAAGCCCACCACCAGGGCGATGCCCAGCAACGGGGCGGAGAGCAGGAGGGTCACCCAGATCGCCTGCTGGCCGACGCTGATGATGCTTTCGGGTGTCATGGCTGCCCTCCCCTAGTGAACGAAGCTCTGCACCAGCGAGCCGATGACCAGATCCCAGCCATTGACCAGCACAAAGAGCATGAGTTTGAAGGGAAAGGAGACGGTCACCGGGGAGAGCATCATCATGCCCATGGACATGAGCACGGCGGCGACGACGAGATCGATGATGACAAAGGGGATGAAGATCAGAAAACCGATCTGAAAGGCCGTCTTCAGCTCCGAGGTGACGAAAGCCGGCACCAGGAGGCTCAAGGGAGTATCCGCCGGGGCCTGCAACTGTTTGTGACCAGACAACGTTACGAAGAGCGCCAGATCCGCGGGTCGCGTCTGGGAAAGCATGAAATTGCGCAGGGGCCCCGCCGCCTGGGTCATGGCCTGGGTCAAGGAGATCTGATTCTGGGTCAGGGGCTGCAGGGCGTCGTGATCGATCTTCTGGAATACCGGCGCCATCACGAAAAAGGTCAGAAACAGGGAGAGGCCGACGATGATCTGGCTGGGCGGCATCTGGGTGGAGCCAAGGGCCTGCTTGAGCAGGGAAAGGACGATGATGATCCGGGTAAAGGCGGTCATCATGAGCAGCATGGCCGGGAGGAAAACCAGCACCGTCATGAAGAGGAGGGTCTGGATGCTGAGGCTGTACTCCGTGCCTCCACCGGCGGCCGGGCTGGTGGTGAAGGCGGGCAAACCCGCCGCCCACGCCCCGGCAGGGGTCAGGGCGAGGATGAATCCGAATGCTGCTCCTCCGCTTTTCCATTTGCTGATTTCCATCGACCTGGGCTCCGCCTTTCCATGGCTTTGTGCAGCCAGCCGGCAAAGGGTGCCGGTGGACTGACTTGGGTTTCCGGCAGTGCCGCTTCCAGGGTATGCAGGAGGGTAATCCCCGCCGGCGTCACACCCAGCAGCAACTGCTGTTCTCCCACCTGTATTAGCAAAAGCCGTTCCCGCGCCCCCAGGGGCAGGGAAGCCACGATATGCAAGGCCCCGCGCTGCCCTCCGCCCAGACCAGGCTGAAGGCGCCGCAAGACCCAGATCAGGCCGAGAAAAACCAGCAGAACCACCACGAGGGCGGAAAGAAGCTCAAGAATGGCGGAGAAGGAGAAGACCGCCGGAGAATTATTCATGAGGGGCGCGGCGGACGGCTGCGCCGCTTGGGCGGCGACGCTCCATTGACAGAACAGGAAGAGAAAGAGTCGGGATTTTGACAGGCATGGCAAGCGGAGAACACCCGGAATTCCCATGGCCTAACGCAATTTTTTGGCCCGTTCGGCCGGGCTGATGATATCGGTGAGACGAATGCCAAACTTGTCATTGACCAGCACCACTTCCCCCTGGGCGATGAGGTAGCCATTGACGAGGACGTCCATGGGCTCGCCGGCCAGCCTCTCCAGTTCCACCACCGAGCCTTGGGCGAGCTGCAGGAGGTTGCGGATCTGGATCTTGGTGCGCCCCAGTTCCACGGAAACGGTGACGGGAATGTCGAGGATCATGTCCAGGCTGGGGTTTTGCGCCTCTCCCCCACGCTCGTGCAACTCCGGCAACGGCGCGGGGACGGGCTCCGGACCCGGACCGGCGGCGCTGGAAGACGTATTCCCGGGCGCGCTGGACTGGTCCGTTTCCGCCTGTTCCGCCATGGCCGCAGCCCAGTCGTCCATGACGGCATCGTCCGTGGTGGCCGCCATCCCGTTCGTTTCAGGACTGTTCTCCACGGCTGCGGAGGCCGCTTTCTCCTGATCCTGCTCCAGATCATTCGCCATGTTTCATTTCTCCATTGCCGCCAAGGCGGCTTGCCCTTCTTCCATCTCCGGCCACAGATGTTCCTCGACCTGAACGGCGTGCCTGCCATTGCTGCTGCCGTGCCGCCCCTTGAATACGGGGATGCCGTCCACCCGCGCCACCACCGAGTCCGGCAAGGTCACCGGGATGACATCGCCCGGGCGTAGGGCCATCAATTGGCGCAGGGTGAGGGTCGTTTGCAACAGTTGCACCTCCAGCTCCACCTCGGCCTCCTGCATTTCCTGCTGGAGGGACTGCACCCAGCGATGGTCCACCTCCGAGCGATCGGCGGTCGTGCCCGCCGTGAGCTGGTCACGGATGGGTTCCACCATGCCATAGGGAATGCAGATGTGAAAGGTGCCGCTCCCCGACTCCAGTTCGACATCGAAGCCCGTCGTAATCACCACTTCCGTCGGCGTGGCGATATTGACGAACTGCGGGTTCACTTCCGATCTGAGCAGCTCGGGTGCCAGTTCGATGACGGGGGTCCATGCCGCCTTGAAATCCTTGAATACCAGGTCCAGCAGGCGGCGGATGATGCGCTGCTCCAGGGGGGTGAATTCCCGGCCTTCGATGCGGGCATGGAAACGGCCATCGCCGCCGAAATAATTATCCACCACGGCAAAGATGAGGCGGGGGTCGAAGATGAAGAGGGCCGTTCCCCGCAGCGGTTTGATCTGCACCATATTGATGTTGCTGGGCACAATGAGGTTGCGAATAAATTCGCTATATTTCAGCAGGCGCACCGGCCCCACCGATATCTCGGCGGAGCGCCGCAGGAAATTGAACAGGCTGACCCGCCATAAACGGGCAAAACGCTCATTGATGACTTCCAGGGTGGGCATCCGCCCGCGTACGATCCGGTCCTGGTTGGCCAGATCATACTTGCGTATGCTGCCCTGCGCCTCGGGGGCCTCGGCCTCGGTGTCGATGTCACCGCCGGCGAGCCCCTTGAAGAGGGCGTCCACCTCTTCCTGGGAAAGGATATCCTGTGCCATCAATCCACCCGGCCGCTACGCAAAGGTATTCACCAAACCCAACTGCACCCGGGCAGCCACGGGTGCGGCGCCGACCTCATCAATGGCCTCGGGCCGCCGGCCCTGGGGAGATTTGCCGCGGGGGAAAGTGCCTCCACCGCCATCGGCGGCCACCGTGGCCTGGCCCAACTGCATCCCCACCGCGGCAAAGCCCGCCTGCAATTGCGGCAAGGCCGCGGCAATGGCTTCGCGCACGACGGGGTGCGAGGAGATGAAGAAGGCATTGGCCTGTCCCTGCTGCAGATCCAGATGCACCTCCAGGGGCCCCAGATGGGGTGGATTGAGATGCAGGGTGGCCTGCTGGAGATTGTTCCCCACAAAAAACAGCAATTGCTGCCCCAGGGCATTTCCCCATTCGGGAGCGGTCGAAACGCCTGGCGCCACCGTAGCCGCCGCGGCCATCACCGGTCCGGCAGTTACCAGGGGCGGCGCCGAGAGCAGGGGACCGGGACCGCCCGGTATTGCCCCAATAGTCTGGAGCAAGGGCTGGTCCGGCTGGGCGGGAGCGCTGCTGCCGGCTGCCATCCCTCCCTTGTCGCCATGGGCTGCCGCCGCCAGCAATGCTCCCCCGGGCAACCCGGTCAGCAGCGCTGGCGGGTGCCCGGCCGTTGCCCCCGCGAGGGTCGGCGTCGGCCCTTGGGCATTGCCGCCGGAGGGGGCTGCATCTGCCCGGAGATTTTTTGTCGTCAGGGCGGACAGGGCCTGGCCAAAAGCCGGGGCGCGCGGTAGGGCTGCGGGCGGCGCTCCGGACGGCGAAGGCTCGCCCAGCGCCGTAGCCGGCCTCGGCGGCGTCCTCCCCGCCCCCTGGCTGAGGGGCACCGCTGCGCCTTGGGCCTGCGGCGGGGCCGCCGCTGGGGCCGTTTCCGCTGCCGCGCTTGCCGTGGCCCCTGGCAGGACCGGCGGCGGAACGGCCACCGGAGCGGCAGAAAGCGCCGGCAAGAGCGGGGCGGGGCCCGGCGGCAAGGTCTTGCCGCCGGGCTGGTCCTTGCTGTCCTTTTCCGGGGATTTTTTGCTCGCTGCCGCCGCTCCGGCGGGCGTGGACCCCGCCGGAGCGGATGGCGGAGCGGCGCTTTCCGGCGCCGCAGGACCCGCCTTGCCCGGCGCGGCTGCGCCGGGCATTTGCCGGCCCATCACCGTCGCAAAGGGCTCCACGGCAGCCTTGGGCAGGGCACCGCTGCCGCCGTTGACGGCCGGACTGGAGGGGGGGCTCGCCGCTACCGCGTTCATTGCTTCAGGCGCCATGGCCATTCCTCACGCTGTGCATGTCCACCCTGACTCCAGCAAAATTCACGCCATCATCTGCAGACGGCTGGCCGCCCGCTGCGCCCATTCATCCAGTTCCTTTTGCATCCGCTGCAATTGCTGCGCATGCCGCAGGTGCTCGGCCCGGCGCAACAGGCCGGTCAGGGCCTGTTCGCGGCCCCTTGCGCTCAGCCACTGCCGCTGCAAAATGGCGGCCTGTTGGCGATGGCGGCCCAAGGATTCCTGCTGCACCGCCACCACCTGCTCCAACTGGGCGATGAAGGCCCGCATTTCCCGTGCCTGCGCGCTCCCTACGCCAGCCCGCTCGGCATTCTGCGCTTCCTCCCGATAATGCGCCACATAACGCCCCAGGAGGGCAAGCTTGTGTTGCGCGTCGAGAAGCATGGCCTGCTGACGGGCCAGGGCCTGGGCGGCATCGATGCGGGTAGCATCGGCCTTTTGCTGCAGGTAGCGGATGGCGTCCGTTTTAGCCATGATCCGTGGCCTCCATATAGGGAGCCATGACCATGGCCAACTGCTCCCGGCTGACGCGGAGGGATACGGCTTCCCGCTGATCCTGGCGGAGGAATCCGACAATGCCGGCATGGGCCTGGACGGCCTGATCCAGCAACGGATCCATCCCCGGAGTATAGGCCCCCACGGCGATGAGGTCCTGATGCTCGCGATAACGCGCATAAAGCGCCTTGAGCCGATGCAAGCGCCGCAGATCTTCCGGCGCGACGATCTTGGGCATGACCCGGCTGATGGAGGCCTCCAGGTCTATGGCCGGATAATGCCCCTGCTCGGCCAGGGCGCGCGACAGGACGATATGCCCGTCGAGGACGGCCCGGGCGTTATCGGCAATGGGATCCTGCTGATCATCCCCTTCCATCAGGACCGTATAGAAGGCCGTAATGCTGCCGCCGCCCTCGGGCCCATTGCCGGTGCGCTCCACCAAGGCGGGCAGCCGGGCAAAAACCGACGGGGGGTAACCACGGGTGGCCGGCGGCTCACCCACCGCCAGGGCGATCTCGCGCTGGGCCATGGCATAGCGGGTCAGGGAATCCATGAGGAGCAGGACGTGCTTGCCCTGGTCCCGGAAATATTCGGCGATGGCGGTGGCCAGGTGGGCGCCGCGGATGCGGGTGAGGGCGGGCACATCCGCCGGAGCCGCCACGACCACCGCCCGGGAGCGCCCTTCCACTCCGAGGATCTCTTCGATGAATTCCTTGACTTCCCGCCCCCGTTCGCCAATGAGCCCGACGACAATGATGTCGGCGTCGGTATGCCGCGCCATCATCCCCAGCAACACGCTTTTCCCCACGCCGCTGCCGGCGAAAAGCCCCATGCGCGCCCCGCGGCCCACGGTAAACAGGGCGTTGATGGCGCGCACCCCCACATCCAGGGGGCGCTGCACCGGCGCCCTCTGCATGGGGTTGAGGGGCCTTCCCAGGAGTGGCACGTACCGCTCCGCGAGAACCGGCCCCTGACCGTCCAGCACCTGCCCCTGGCCATCGACGATCCGGCCCAGCAGGCGCGCGCCCACCCCCGCCTGGGCCTGGCCGGGGAGGGGTTGGACGCGGGCGCCCGGAGCCACTCCCTGCAAATCGCCCGCCGCCATGAGCTGCAGGCGATCGCCATGGAAACCCACCACTTCGGCATCGATGCCCCGGTGATGGCTGCCTTCCACCCGGCAGCGGGTGCCCACACTGGCGTCAAAGCCCTCCGCTTCCAGTACCAGGCCGATCATGCGCACCAGCCGTCCGCTCGCCAGCAGGGGCGGGAATTGCTGCGGCAGGCGCCCCTGCAGGTTTCGCAGATAGGCCGCCCAGGCCGCCTGCCGATCGGCAAAGGCCGGCGTCATGGGAAGGCCGCCCCAAAAAGCTGTTCCAGCGCCTGCCGCCAGCGTGTTTCCAGGCGCAGATCCAGCACCGACGCCGCGTCACCCACCCCCCGCCGGTGCCAGCGCCGATCCGGGCGTGCGCCGTCGTCATCGATCCGGGCCGCGAGCACCGGTCCACCCCGCTCCAGCTCCTCATCGGCTTCCAGCAGCACCCCCTCCTCCGCCAGTTCCGGCGCCAAACGCTCCACCAGGGCGAGATCCTCTGGGTGGAGGCGAATGCTCGGATTGGCGCTGCGCAGGGGCAGGGCCTCCAGGCCCTCCCGCAACAAGGGGAGCAGGGACTCCGGCCGCATCCGCAAGTCGCTACGGATCACCTGCCGCGCCACTTCCAGGGCCAGGGCCAGCAGCGCCTCTTCCACGGCGGCATCCAGATCCCGCAAAGGCCGGCCGAAACCCAGCACCAGCGCCTTGAGCATTTCCGCATCCTGGCGCGCAGCGGCCATACCGGCCTCCCTGCCGGCGCTCAAGCCCGCTGCGTAACCGTTTTGATATCCCTGTTGCCGCCCCTCCGCCTCCGCCCGCGCATACATCAGCTCCAGATCGTCAGCCGTGGGCAATGGCACGGCCGCCGGGGACAGATCCGCGCCGGCACCTTCCATCGCCTGCCCTGCGGATGGCTTGGACTCCCCTCCGGACGACATGGCCGGTGGATCCCAGCGGCGCATGCTGGTGATCTCTTCGCGGGCGATGACGCCCCCCGTGGGTGCCTTGATCACCATCGGATCCCCCGTGATAACGCTGCGTCTGTAATCTGGTCGAGGCGGTGCCGGTCCATCAGATCATGGCCTCCCCGGAGCCGCCACCCAAGCTGATCTGCCCGGCGGCGTCGAGGCGGGAGGCGATCTGCAGGATCGCCTTTTGCGACGCTTCCACCTCGCTGACCCGCACCGGTCCCTTCGCCTCCAGATCGTCACGCAGCATTTCCGCCGCGCGCTTGGACATGTTGTTGAAAAACTTGTCGCGCAATCCCGGATTGGCCCCTTTCAGGGCGGTGATCAGGTTCTCCGAAGGGATCTCGCGCAGGAGGGTCTGCATGCTGCGGTCATCCAGCTTGATGAGGTCGTCAAAGACGAACATCTTCTCCTGCACCTTCTCCGCCAGTTCGCTGTCGGTTTCCCGGATCTTGTCGAGGATGTCCGCGCTGAAACTGCCCTCCAGCCGGTTCAGGATGTCGGCGGCGGCCTTGGGGCCCCCAAGGGTCGCCACCTGGAGATTCTGCGCTTCCCCGGAGAGTTGTTCTTCCAGAATATCGTTCAGTTCGCGGATGGCCGCCGGCTGCACCGTCTCCAGGCTGGCCAGGCGCAGCATCGCCTCGCCCGCCTGCCGCGGGGGAAGGTGATGGATGACGTCACTGGCCTGCTCCGGCTCCATGTAGGCGAGGATCATGGCCAGGACCTGCGGATGCTCCAGCTTGATGAGATCGGCAATGGAGCGGCCATCCATCCATTTGAGGTTCTCCAGGCCGCTGGCCTCGCCGCCATGGAGGATCCGCTCGATGAGGTTGCCCGCCTTGTCCGCGCCAAGGGCCTTGGTGAGCATCCCGCGGATATATTGGTCGCTGCCCACGCCCAGGGAGGTTTGCCGTTCCAGGCGCGCGCGAAAATCCTGCAGGACCGTTTGCGCCTGGTCGGTGGAAATGCGTGACAGGCGCGCCATGGCGGCGCCGAGCTTCTGCACCTCCCGGGGGCCCAGATGGCGCATGAGCTCCGCCGCCTCATCCTCCCCCAGGCTGAGGAGGAGGATGGCGCTGCGCTCCAGGCCGTTAAGCTCCGCGCTCTCGGTCATTGGCCAACCACTCCTTCACCACTTGTGCCGCCCGTGCCGCATCCTGCATCACCAGTTGCCGGGCCACGTAGAGATCGGTTTCCAGGGGGTTCCCCGGCAGCACGATGGGTTCATGATGCTCGGCGGCCCTGACGATGGCGGGCTCCGTTCGCGGGGCGGGGTGCTCGCCTCCCCCGGCCGCCTTTGCCCCCCCTTCCGCTCCCAAAGTAGGGGCCTGTTCCCGGCGCCGCCGCAACATGGGCCGGATCACCCCGAAGTAGAGGAGGAGGCCAAGGATCAGCAGCACCCCGTAGCGCAAGACCCCGTCCATGAGGGTCAGGAACCAGCCTTGCTTCCACCAGGGCACCGCACCGGGGGCCGCCTCTGCGGTGAAGGGCATATTGACCACCTTGACGGTATCACCCCGTTGCTGGCTATAGCCAATGGCGTCTTCCACCAACTGCTGCACCTGGGCCAGTTGCGCGGCGCTCAAGGGCTGCACGGTGACCTTGCCGTTGGCCCCTTCTACACTCCGGTCGTTGACCAGCACCGCCACCGACAGGCGTTTCACCACCCCAACGGGCTGTACGGTATGGGTGATGGTCTTGTCCAGATCATAGTTGGTGGTCTGATCGCTGCTGCTCTGGGTGGGCGCCAGCATCTTCAGGGTGGGGCCAAGGGCCATCAAATCACCCGGGGACAGGGCCGAGGCCACGGGCGCGGTCAGCGGCGCCACCGCCACTCCCGGCGGTTGATTGGACAGGGCGCCGGGCACGCCATAGGGACCCGCTCCGCCCGACCCGCTGCTGCCGCGGGTCTGCTGGCTGAGCACCTGACCCTTGCCATACTGCACCGAACTGCTTTCCGTCTTGGCAAAATCCAGGTCGGCGCTGACGGCCACGCGCACGCCGTTGTGCCCCACCAGCGGGGCGAGGATTTCTTCGATACGCCGTTGATATTGGTGCTCGATCTGCCGCTGATAGGCCAACTGGGTGGGCTGGAGGCCGTTGTTCTCGGCGTTGGCGTTCGTGGTGAGCAAATCGCCATGCTGGTCCACCACCGTCACGCTTTTGTCATCGAGGCCGGGGATGCTGGCCGCCACCAGATGGACGATGCCCGCCACCTGGGCAGGGCTCAGCACCCGCCCCGGATAGAGCTGGAGGAGCACCGAGGCCGTGGGTTTTTCCTGTTCGCTGAGGAATACCGAGGGCTTGGGGATGGCCACATGCACCTTGGCGCTCTCCACCGCCGAGAGGGATTGAATGGTGCGTTCCAGGGAACCTTCCAGGGCGCGCTGGTAGTTTACCTGTTCGACGAACTGACTGGTGCCCAGGGGCTCGTGCTCCAGGAGTTCAAAACCCACCCCCGCACCCTTGGGCAGTCCAGCGGCGGCCAGCTTCATCCGCGTGCTATAGACCTCGTCACCCGGCACCGCGATCACCGCGCCGCCGTCGGTGATGCGATAGGGGACATTGAGCTTTTGGAGCTGGGCGATGACCAGACCGCCATCCCGCTCCGAGAGGTTGGTGAAAAGGACCTTGTAACCCGGCTTGCCGACCCAGAGAAAGGCCGCCACCACGATGGCCAGCAGCGCCGCCAACCCGGCCAAGAGCGCAAAGCGCCGATTGGCGGGGAGCTCCTGCCAACGCGCCTGCATCCGGGCGGCAGCGGTAGCTACCCCCTGCGCCGCTGTTTTTGCCGATTCCGTTGCCACTATCGCCCACTCCCCCTAGCTGCATTCGGGACAAATGCGTCGCTTTGGCATCAGGCCTGAATGTTCATGATGTCCTGATAGGCCGAAACCAGCTTGTTGCGCACCTGCAGCATGGTCTGAAAGGACAGGTCGGCCTTCTGGCTGGCCACCATCACCTGGCTGAGGCTCACCGACTTGTCGCCTGTGGAAAACTGCTGCTGCAAGACGTTGGCCGATTCCTGCCGGTCATTCACCCCGTTCACCAGGCTCTTGAGGGTATCGGCAAAGTCGTTGGGTGCAGCAGTGGCGCCATGCGCGGCCGTTTGCCCCTGGGCCTGATCGGCCAAGGCGCGTAACTGTGTCAGTAAAGCATCCAGTCCATCGACATTCATGACCATACCCGCCTACGCAAAATATCCATGCATGAATTAAGCAAAAATCAGGCCTGCCTCCTTTCAGAGCAGGTCCAGCCCCGCCTCGCGAAAGCGCTGCAGCTTGTGGCGCAAGGTCCGCGGGCTGATCCCCAGGCGCTGCGCCGCCAGCGTCCGGGAGCCGGAGCTTTGCGCCAGGGCCTGGGCGATGAGCCCGCGCTCGCTCTGCAAGCGGGCGTCCTCCAAGGCGCTCACCGCACCCTCGTCCGTCCCCGGTCCCGCCTCCGGGGAAGGTGCCGCTATTCCCAGATGGGCCACGGTGATTTCGCCGCCATTGGCTATGATAACGGCACGTTGCAGGCAATTCTCCAATTCCCGCACGTTACCCGGCCAGCGCCAGGCCAGCAAGGCATCCTGGGCGGCCTGACTCAGACGGGGGAGAGTGCTGATGCCCAACAAGGGCCCCTGGCGGCGCAAAAACCGTTGGGCCAGCACCGGGATATCGGCCCGGCGCTCGCGCAGGGGAGGAATATGAATGGGAAAGACATTCAGGCGGTAAAAAAGATCCTCGCGCAAGCGGCCGCTGCCCACGGCCTCCTGCAAGTCGCGGTTGCTGGTGGCGATGACGCGCAAATCCAGGCGGATACTGCGCCGCCCCCCCACCCGCTCCAGTTCCCGCTCCTGCAAGACCCGCAGCAATTTGGCCTGGAGGCCGGCGGCCATCTCCGTCACCTCGTCGAGGAGCAGCGTACCCCCTTGGGCCTGCTCGAACTTGCCGGGGCTGGCCTGGGTAGCACCGGTAAAGGCGCCTTTTTCATGGCCGAAGAGGGTCGCCTCCAGGAGCGACTCGGGTATGGCGGCGCAATTCACGGCCACGAAGGGCCCCCGGGCCCGTTGCCCGCATCGATGGATATAGCGCGCCAGGACCTCCTTCCCTACCCCGCTCTCTCCCGTCAGCATCACCGAGGCGGTGGTGGCGGCCACGCGCCGCGCCAGGTCCAGGGTGGTGACCATGGCGGCAGACTCCGCAACCGGTTCGTCGTCATCCTGACGGCGCGGCTGCGCGTAGTGTGCCACTTTTTGCAGCAGGAGGTCCGCCGAAAAGGGCTTGACCAGATAGTCCACCGCCCCTCCCTGCAGGGCCATAACCGCCTCCTCAACCGTGCCCCAGGCCGTCATCATCAGGACCGGCGGGACGCCGCTGCGCGCTCCCAGGGCCCGTAGCAGGGCGTAACCATCCATGGGCGCCATCTGCACGTCGCTGATGATCATGTCGAAGGGTGCCGCCGCCAGCATCGCCAGGGCCTCGCCGCCATCATGGGCCCAACGCACGCCATAGCCGTTGTCCTCCAGGGCATCCTGCAGGGCCCCGGCCAGGGGCTCGTCGTCTTCCACCAAGAGCAGCCGTGGATGGTAACCGGTCATTTCCTCTCCTTATCTTCATCTTCTGCCAAGGCGCCGCTAGGCAGGGCATGGGGCGCTTTCCAGATGGGTACCCGCAACACCAGACCCGCCCCTGGGGCAAGCTCCCCGTCGACAACCAGGCTGCCTCCCATGGCCACCACAAAATCGCGGGCGATGGCCAGGCCCAGGCCCGTACCGTCGCGCCGGGTGGTGTAGAAGGGCGTGAAGATGCGCTCCTGGTCTGCCGTAGCAATTCCCGGGCCTTGATCGCGAACCACGATGGCAATCACGTCATCCTCGGGCCCGCGCAAATCCACCGTTACCGTGCTGCCCTCGGGGCTGAATTGCAGGGCGTTGTGCAGCAGATTGGCGATCACGCTGACCCAGGCCGCCCGGCTGCCGGACAAAATGAATCCGTTTCCCCAGATCGGGAGCTTCAAAGTGACATTTTTTTGACGAAATAAGGGATCAAATTCTTGACGCAATTCACCAAAAATTTCCTGCAGCGTCACCGAACCCCCTTCCTGTTCCGCGCCGCGCAAAAAACGCAGCATGGCATCGATGGTGGCATCCAGATGCTGCAAGCGCTCCATGGCGCGCCGCTGCTGCCGGGCAAAGCGTTCCGCCTCGGCACCAAAGCGCAACTGCGATACCGAGAGCAGGGCGGCCGCCAGCGGGGTACGCAACTGATGGGCCAGGCCGGCCATGGTGGCGCCCATGGCCGCCAGGCGCTCGCGACGCTGCGCCGACTCCTCCCGGGCATGGGCGGCCGTCACATCCTGGAGCAGGATGATCTGGCCACTGTCTCCCGGCAGCGCGTTCACGGCCACCGTCAGCCGCAGTTCCAGCCCGTTGGCGGTCTGCAATACCCACTCGCCCTTGCCCCCCGCCAGATGGGCGGCGGAGACCTGGCGCCAGTTTTGCCCGCGCAAATCCGCGCCGAGGATACGCAAGGCTTCGGGGTTCATATCGATGATCCGACCCTGCCCCTCCAGGACCAGAACGGCGCCGGGAAGCATTTCCAGGACCATGGCCAAGCGCTGGCGCATGCGCTCCTTGGCGGCGAGCTCGTCCGTCAGGCGGGCATTGGCCTGCGCCAACTCGGCATTGAGGCGCCCCACCTCTTCCTGCAAGGCCGCATAGGCCCCCGTCAACTCCCGGGAAGCCTCGTTGAAGAGGGAAAAGGCCTCCATCAGGGCCGCGGCATCCGGCACCCCGCCGCCCTTCACCCGCCCAACCCCTCCCGGCGCCCATCACCGGCATATTTCTTGAGCTTTTCCACCAGCGTGGTGCGGCGCAAGCCGAGACGCTGGGCGGCCCGCGCCACCACCTGATCGCTCTCGGCCATGGCCTGGGCGATCAAGGCCCGCTCGATGTCTTCGAGATGGAGCTTGAGATCAAAGGGCCCCGCCGGCAACAGCGCCGGGGGCTCGGCCCAGACCTGCGCGAGGCTGCGCCGCTCATCGTCCGGATCATCCGCCACGGACGCGGCGGGACGATAGCGGGGTGGCAGATCGGCGACGCCCACCTGCTGTCCGGGATAGAGGATCGTCAGGCGTTCGATGAGATTTTGCAACTCGCGCACATTGCCCGGCCAGGGATAGGTCTGGAGGGCCTGGTGGATCTCGTCGTTCAAATAGACCCGTTCGCGCCCCTGGGCGCTGAGGCTGGCGAGGAAATGCTCGGCGAGCAGCGGGACATCCTCGCAGCGGGCCCGCAGGGGCGGCACCTCGATGGGAAAGACATTGAGCCGATAATAGAGATCTTCCCGAAACAGCCCATCGCCCATGCGCTGCTCCAGATCGCGATGGGTCGCCGCCACGACCCGCACATCGGCGTGGATGGTCTGGCTCCCGCCGACGCGCTCAAAGCGGCGTTCCTGCAGGATCCGCAGCAGTTTGACCTGCATCTGCGCGCTCATCTCGGCGACCTCGTCGAGGAAGAGCGTACCCCCCTGGGCCAGCTCGAAACGCCCCTTGCGGCTGACCACCGCGCCGGTGAAGGCGCCCTTTTCGTGACCGAAGAGCTCGCTTTCCATCAGTTCGGCGGGGATGGCGCCGCAGTTCAGGGCCACAAAGGGCCCCTCCCTGCGGGGCGACAGGCGATGCACGCAACGCGCCACCACCTCCTTGCCCGAACCCGACTCGCCGAGAATGAGCACCGTACTGTCCGTCCCGGCCACCCGTTCCGCCAGGCGCGCCACGGCGGCCAGGGCCGCGCTCCGGCCTTGCAGCGCGCAGCAATGGCGGGCAGAAGATTCCGTCTCTTCAGCGCCGACGGCGCGTTCCAAGGCCGCCGCATTATCCAAGCCAACCCTCCGGCGGCGTTGGCCAGATCCCATACCGTTTCATTTATTATCCCTATTCATCGCCCGGACTGACGGCCATGGCGGTGGAAGCGCCACGCATCGTGATCATCGCCGTCACTGTTCTTCCCACCCCGATGCCCTCTTCCCGAGGGGGAGGGCAGCGGGATTGCGCATGGACAACTCTGGCGCTACCCGGCCGAATCGCTTCTCTGGCGGCTGCGCGCCACTTCACGGCGATGATGACGAAAGATTAGTCGATCCAGGCTTTCCTGCACATGCACATCCAGGCGAAAGTGCAATTGGCACCAGACACCCCCCTGGCCGGGGGTACCCGCCTGCATGACGCCGGGGAGGATCAAGGGCATGGCAATGCGGGGACGCAGGAAAAGCGCCAGACAGCAGCGCTCGCCGACGGCCGGGAAAAGGGTGGGATCATCGCAGCGCCAACGGATGTATTGACCGCCCAGCACGCAGGGGTAAACGGGCGGAGCGGGCTCCAGGCCCTTGAGTCCGGCGCTGACCAGCAAAAGAAGCAGATCCACCTTGGTCTCCAGCCCCCCCACGGCCTCCTTGCCCTCTTCCTCTCCACCGGCTGCCTTGTCATCCATCAGGAGCAGGGCGCGCAATAGCGTCCAGTTATCGGCCATCGCCGCCGCCATGGCCGATTCGTCTTCGGGCCATGGCGCCGGGCGCAGCGGCAGATTGGCGCGCAAGACCACCGGGTTTTCGTCGAAGTCGTCCATCCTCCCCCCTATGGGCGGGGAGGCGTTGCGCCAGACGCCGCGTCAGGCGCGGTCGAGCAAACCCTGCCAGGCGTCGCGCAAATCCTCCACCACCGGCCGGCAGGCATCCAGTGCCTGCAGATCATCGAAGATATTGGCCTGCGCCAGATGATTTAGCAAGAATCGATACAGACCGTCGAGGTTGACGGCGATCTCGCCGCCCTGCTCGTAATCCAGGCTGGCCAAGAGATGGGCGGTGATCTGGTAGGCCTTGTCCATGGACTGGGCCTTGGTGCCGAGATCTCCCGCCAGGATGGCCGTGCGCGCCCGGCGCAGGTATTCCAGGATCCCTTCCAGCCCCAAGAGGACGAGGCGATCCGTAGATGCCCCCTGGCTGCCCACCTGACGGTAGGCCTGCATGGCCGCTGCTGCTACGCTCATGGAATTTGCTCCTGCATCAACCGCTGGTGGAAGGGGAACCGGTGGAGAAGAAGGCATTGATATATTGCCCCACCGACTGCAACTGCGAGAGCTGACTCTGCATGGCGGCAAACTGCTGGGTCAGCAGGGCGGTCTGGTTTTGGGCCGAAAGCTGCAACTGGGCGATCTGGGCGTTGAGGCCGCTGATGGTCTGGTTCAGGCCATTCTGAGCGGCGGCGACAAAGCCGCTCTGGGTGTTGAGGGACTGGCTGAGGAGGCTGCTCATCTGCTGATAGAGCCCCTGGCTGACGGTCACCGTACCGAGATTGCCCGGCGTCTGACCGGTGATCTGCAGTTGCAGGCCCAGGGCTGAACCCGGACCGGTCACCGTCAGGTTTTGACCGGATCCGCTGCTGCTCTGACCGTTCACCGTTCCGGCCACGTCCGTCCCGGAGGCACTCAGGCTGCTGGTGCCAATGCCCGTACCGCCGCTCCCCGCCGCCACGTTGGAAACCACGCTGAAACTCTGGACGCTGCCATAGGCCGTGGACTGCAGCTCCAGGGTGCCGTTGTTGTTGACGGCCTGCAGGCCGGTGACGCTGGCCTGGACAAGGGTGTCGTTGATGGTGGCGACAATGGCGTTGATGCTGCTGCCCGAGGCGAGATTGACCGCCACCGTGCTGCTGCCGGAAGTGATGCTCAGGGTCTCGTTCTGGGCGATCCCCCCGGAGGGCACGGCGCTGCTGGCCAGAACCATGGCCTGGGTGGCGGTCTGGGTCACGTTGATGGCATAGGTGCCGGCCTGGGTGGTGCCGCTGGCGCTGACATACTGGACATTGGCATTGGTGGTGCTGCCCACCTGGCCAAAGAGCCCGGCCACGGTGCTGAAGTTGCTGTTGAGGGCGGTGCTCAAGGTGCCGGTGTTGAGGGTGATGGTGCCGCTGCTGGTGAGCCCCAGGCCGACACTGCCCAAGGAGTTATAGGCGCTGCCCGACGCCACCCCCACCCCTTGCCCGGAAATGAGATTCAACAACTGGGTGCGCAGGTTTTGCACCGAGGCGTCTCCCAGGAGCGGTCCGCCCTGCTGGGTGGAGGGATTCCAGGCCGTGAGCTGGTTGATGGTGGTCATGGTCTGGTTGAAGGCGGTGGTAAAACCCTGCACCGCGCTGACGAATGCGGAGTTGCTCGCCGTCACCTGGATGGTGGCCGAGCCGCTGGCCTGGAGGAGGTTGAGGCTGACTCCGGGGATGGCCCCCGAGAGGGTGTTGGTACTGCTGCTGATGGCCAGTCCGTTGATGCTGGCGGCGGCGTTCTGGGCGGCCTGGCTCAGGCTCATGCCCCCCGACGCCCCGCTGCTGTAGCTGAGGCTGCCCAGGCTCCCCGTAGCCCCGCTGACCGCCACGGTAAAGGCGCTGCCCGAACCGGTATTGTTCCCCGTCAGGGTCAGACGGTAGCCGGTACCATCATAGACGACGGCGGCATTGACGCCGGCGTTGGCATTGTTGATGGCGGCGGCAATCCCGTTGAGGCTGTTGTTGGTGGAATTGATATTCACATTGGTCACCGCCCCGCTTCCCACCTGCACCTGCAGGGTCCCGGTGCCGATGGCCGTATTGACCGCGCTGCTGAAATCCTGGGAATAAACGCTTTGGGATTGGGCGAGAACGATATTACCGAGGCTGTAGCTCCCCACCGGGGCATTGGCCGTGACCGTGGCGTTGACCGCCGAGGTGTTGCTCACCGACACGCTGCGATTATTGGTATTGTCGAGATTCTGCAGGCCCGACAGGGAGGACTGCAGACTGGAGAGGCTGCTCTGCAGGGTCCCCCAGGCGCTCAGGGTGGTCTGCACCGACTGGCCCTGATTCTGCAGCAGGGTAATGGGTTGCTGATAGGCGGCACTGAGGTTGCTGATCAACTGCTGGACATTGATGCCGCTGACCAGGCCCGACAGGGATACCGACATGGAAGACTCCTCCGCCCATCACGGGCGCCGATGCTCAAAATCAGGCCTTGCTGCTCACCACGCTACCCGGCGGGAGCGTCGCGCCGCCCGCACTGCCCTGGGCGCTTTTCACTACTTGATCGGGTGGTGCGTAATATTGAAAAAATACCTGTTTGGTGACTTTGTCCGATAATTTTACCAGGACCTGACCGGGGTGGCCCCCATTGGGGTCGAGCCCGGCCTGCAGGTCGATGGAGGATTTCTGCGCCACCTGATCCTGCAGGGTGCTGATGGCTTTCTGCAAATTTGCCGCCGATACCGCCTTAGCTTCCCCTGATGACGCCGATGCCATGGAGCCGGATGCCGGTGCTGCTGGCGTGGATGCAGCCCTATTGGCATTGTTGCTGGATGAGGATATGGCCGATGCCAGATGATGAATATCCATGACAGCCCCCTATGAATAGAGCCCCTCCCGTTGTTGGCGGGAGGGGATTTGCCGACCTGCGTTACGGAATGAGCTTGAGATAGCTCTGCTGCAAGGCATTGGCCTGCGCCAGGGTGGAGATACCCGCCTGTTGCAGGATCTGGTACTTGGTCAACTGCGAGGTTGCCTGGGCGATGTTGGCATCCTGTACCACCGACTGCGCCGACTGCAGATTGGTCGCCGTCGTCTGGTCGTTGGAGACCGACGCCTGGATCCGGTTCTGGATGGCACCCAGGGCGCCATTCTGCTGATTCAGGTTGTTGATGGCCTGGTCGAGAATGGAGATGGCCTGTTGCGCGCCTTGGGCCGTACTAACGTTGATGTTCGATACTGCGGAGCCAGATAAGGATGCCGCCTGACTACTGAAACCAATGTTGATCGCATTGCCGATAGCGTAAGACTGGCTGGATTGGAACTGGACAGCGCCCTGAAACAAAACATTGGCCGTACCACTGGAAATCGTTTCGCCAATCTGGGTAGTGGTGTTTGCGGCCACGGCATACAATGACCCCGTAGATCCAGAAGCAAGTCCCGAAGTACTGGACCCCAAAACGATATTGTTGCCATTGCTCTGGGTCAATACCAGTTCATTGGTACCATTCACCGTTTGCACATTGGCCGCAATGCCCGTCTGCGCCGAGTTGTTGTTGATCGCTGAAACCAACGAGCTCAAGTCCGGCTGGCCATTGCTTCCCTGGGTGACCGTTGCAGAAATGTTGACCTGATTGGTAGGGCTGCCGCTGCTGCCGTTGCTAAGGGTAAAACTATAAGTACCGGTGGTAGCGACCAGCGCTACGCTGGTATAACCCTGCGCCGTCACCCCCGTTTGCGACGATGCCGCGTTGACCGCAGCCGCTATATTGGCTGCCGATTCCGTAGCCGTATTGACATTTACGGAACTAGTGCCGATGGAACCGGAAATAGCCAAGGCTCCAGCGGTAAAATTACCTATTCCCGATGTGCTGACGGTGAAAGCTCCACCCTGTGCATATCCACCTTGAACAAAAGATCCGCTAGACGTATAGATTGTACCAGCCGTGCTGGTAGAATAGTTACCAATAGCGTTGGTCTTCGCATTGCCCACCGAGACATTAATGATCTGATTGGCGTTGGCGCCCACTTGGAACTGCGCGCCGGCGAAAGTACCATCCAAAAGATTCTGGCCATTGAACTGGGTCTGGGTGGCAATGGTCTGCACTTGGGCCAACAACTGGGTGACCACACCCTGCAAGGCCTGACGATCCTGGGCGGTGTTGGAGGCGTTGGCCGCCTGGACAGCAGTGGTGCGGATCTGCTGGAGCAGACTGGTCTGGTTCTGGATGGCGCCGGTGGCCGTCTGTATCAGGGATACGCCCTGATTGCCGTTGGACACCGCCTGATTCAGGCCGTTGATCTGGGTCTGGAAGCGCTGGGCGATGGCGTAGCCGGCGGGATTGTCGGCGGGGCCGTTGATCTGCTTGCCCGTGGAGAGCTGCTGCAGATAGGTGTTGAGGCTGCCCTGGGTGCTGTTGAGGGCGTTGATGGTATTCAACGCGGCGACGTTGGTATTGATGATTCCTGAGAGTGCCATGGTCATGCTCCTTTCTTAGGCGTTTTCGGCATCCTTGCCGTGGATGTGCGTCACGCTGCCCGCACATTCTCTATAACGGCACATTTGCCAAAAACTTTAGGGCAGGAAAGAAGCGAACCTGGCCAAGGGTAAATCCCCTAGGGGCGGCCCCGACGCAAGTCGCGGCCATGGGCCGCTCCTACCGATGGGGGCATGACTGCCGGCCCTGGGGGAGCCACGCCTGCAGCCAGACGTCGAGATGATCCTCCAGCAGCCAGCGCTGGCGGACCTTTTCCCGCAGCAGGTCCCCCTGCCGGGCCAGGGCGTCGCGGTCGGACACCGCCTCGCGGATGGCCTTGAGCCAGTCCCGATAGCGATTGGCCACCCGCCAGACGGGAAAATCCCCCTGATAGGGCGTGAGATCCGAGCAGACCACGGGATAACCCAGCACCCCGTATTCCAGCAGGCGCAGGTGGCTCTTGGCCTCGTTGAAGGCATTATCCTCCAGAGGCGCGATGGCCAGATCCAGGTCCAGGCTGGCGAGCTTGGCCGGGTATTGGGGCAGCGGCACCCCCGGATAAAACTCCTGCACATAAGGGCGCAGGGCGTCGGGGCAGAGGCCGAAGAACACCCAGTCCACCTCTTTGGCCAATTCCCGCACCACATCGGCCACGAGTTCCAGATCCCCGGTATGCCCTACCCCGCCCGCCCAGCCCACCCGCGGCTTGGGCCCGCCACGGCGCCGGGGCGCAAGTCCGTCCCAGCGTGCCCTTTCCAGATAATTGGGGACGACCCGCACCTCATCGCTGAATCCCGCATAGGCCTTGGCCAAGGGCTCCGTAGCCACCACCAGGCGGTTGCACAGCCCCGCCGCCTTGCGAAAACGCTTGGCGATATCCTTATGGATGCTGGCCTTATGCACACTCTTGGTGGGGAGGTTGGTGATGAGGTCGTCAATCTCGAAGACGCGAAAGGCCTTGCTGAAACGCCGGTGCCGCTCCAGGGCCTCGATCTGCGGCCACTCCATCTGCCGCTGCAGGACGATGCTGTCGGGCGAGAAGCGCTCCATCTCGGCGGGTTCGAAGATGCGCATGGTCTCCCAGCCCTGCACCAGACCCGCCGTGCGCAGGGCGCGCATGGGGGCAATGATGCGATACTCGCCGCAGCCTTCCCGGTCGGCGGAGTGCACCAGAACCCGCGGCCGCGGCCGCCATGCCGGGTCCCAGCTCAGCGGCGGCTGATCTTCCAGCAGGAAATCCGTACTGACCAGGCTGAGATGCCGGTTGTAAGCCGGATCAAAGGCGAGCTGCGGCAGCCAGCGATCGTAGAAGGCCGTCTTTTCCGCCGCAAAGCGCGCCAGCTTCTGGGCACTGGGACGCTGTTCCACCTCCCCTTTCTGACTGGCGGAGCCTTCGTGAAGGAGCATGGCCCAGGGCGTCCAGACGATGCGGTGCCCGGCCTCGCGCACTTTGAGGCAGAGATCGACGTCATTGTAGGAAACCTGGAACCGTTCCTCATCCAGGCCCCCGACCATCTGGAAAACCTCTTTGCGCACGAGCAGGCAGGCCGCAGTCACGGCGGAATAATCCTGGGTGAGCTGGGCGCGGCCGAAATAGCCCCGGTCCTCCGGCGGCCGCCCGATGAATGGGTGCTCGGCAGGACCTTTCATCCCGAGGACCACGCCGGCGTGCTGGATCTTGCCGTCGGGGTAGAGGAGCTTTGCGCCAACGATGCCCACCCCGGGCCGCAGGGCGTGGCTCATCATTTCGTCCAGCCAGTCTTCATGGAGGGCGGCGGTGTCGTTATTGAGCAGCAGGCAATATTCACCCCGCGCCGCCCCAACGGCCTGGTTGTTCATGGCGGAAAAGTTAAAGGCGCCGGGGTAACGCAGCACCCGCAGGCGCCCCCCCAGGCTCTCTTCCTGTTCCGCCAAGAGGTCGAGGTAGCGCCGGGCCTCCGGATCCTGGCTGTCGTTGTCCACCACCAGGATCTCGTAGGCGGGGTAACGGGTCTTTTCGATGACCGATTCGATGCAGCGCTGCAAAAAACCCAGTTGATCGCGGGTGGGGATGATGATGGACACCAGCGGGGCGGCGGAGAGGGCATAGCGCACGCGATAGGAGGGCGGAAAGGGGCCGGGAGAGACTTCGGCGGCAATCCCCAGCCGCTGCAGATGCCGTTCCAGGACCGCCTGACCAGCGGCCAGGATCTCCGGGATGGATTTGCGGCAATGGCTGCTGCCCTGCAGACGATGGTAAAGCACCTCGGGAACATGGCCGATGCCGGCGTCGCCCACCCCTGCGGCTTGCAGGTGTTCCCAGGCCCGCAGCACCAGGTCATAGTCCTCCGCCCCTTCCGCCTCCGGATCAAAACCGCCCAGGGCCGTAAACAGGTCTTTGCGGACGACCAGCAGGCCGCCCGTATAGGGCAGGCTGCGCAGATAATCGAGATTGAAATCGGGCTTGCAGTGGGGGTTGAGGTGTTGACCGTCTGAGGTGAGGTTATCCTCGTCGGTGTAGATCAATTGCCATTGGGGGTGCTTGCGGATGGCCTGGGCGATGCGGAAGCTGGCATCGGGGGCCAGTTGGTCGCCGGCGTCCATGAGGGCGATCCAGTCGGCGGATGTCTCCTCCAGCGCCGCGTTGGCGACCGCCAGAAAATCATCGCCGGGTACGGAGATGGCTTGCCACAGGGGGGCCAACCATTGCCCTTGCAGGCTCTCCGTGGTGGGCTGCAG
>NZ_JBMFWL010000009.1:0-68032 GCF_049965315.1 Acidithiobacillus sp.
AGCAAGACCACGGTGACGGGAGTGGAGATGTTCCGCAAGATTTTGGATCAGGGGCAGGCCGGAGACAATGTCGGCGTCCTGCTGCGGGGCACGAAGAAAGACGACGTGGAGCGCGGGCAGGTTTTGGCCAAGCCCGCGAGCATCAAGCCGCACACCCGGTTCGAAGCGGAAGTCTATGTGCTGTCCAAGGAGGAAGGTGGGCGGCACACGCCGTTCTTCAACGGGTATCGTCCGCAGTTTTATTTCCGGACGACGGACGTGACGGGAGCGGTGGATCTGCCCGAAGGGGTGGAGATGGTGATGCCTGGGGACAACATTCAGTTCAAGGTTGCCCTGATTGCGCCCATCGCCATGGAAGAGGGTCTGCGCTTCGCGGTACGCGAGGGCGGCCGTACCGTCGGCGCCGGCGTGGTCTCCAAGGTGGTCGAGTAATGAGCGGCGCCAAGATTCGGATTCGCCTGAAATCCTACGACTATCGCATGTTGGATGTCTCGGCCGCAGAGATCGTCGAGACCGCCCGGCGCACCGGGGCGCGGGTCTGCGGACCCATTCCGCTGCCCACCAAGATCGAGCGTTTCACGGTGCTGCGTTCCCCGCATGTGGACAAGAACGCGCGCGACCAGTTCGAAATCCGCACGCACAAGCGCTTGCTGGACATTCTCGATCCCAATGACAAAACCGTGGATGCGCTGATCAAGCTGGATCTCGCCGCCGGCGTGGATGTCGAGATCAAGCTGTAACACTGGAAAGGACAAGAAAATGGTAATGGGCCTGGTTGGGCGGAAGGTAGGCATGACCCGGATCGTCACGGATGACGGTCGGGTTCTCCCGGTGACGGTTATCCATGTGGCGCCAAACCTGATTACTCAGGTGAAAGACGTGGATAAGGATGGTTATAAGGCGGTGCAGGTGACGACCGGTGAACGGCGTCCCCAACGGGTGAGCAACGCCTTGGCGGGACATTACCGCAAGAGCGGTATCGCTGCCGGTCGTCTGTTGCGCGAATTCCGCGTGGACGACACGGCGGGCTATGCCACGGGGGCGGAGATCGGGCTGGATGTGTTTGCCGTCGGTCAGCTCGTGGATGTGTCCGGTATCAGCAAGGGCAAGGGATTCGCGGGCGCCATCAAGCGCCACAATTTCCGGAGTAACCGGGCCAGCCACGGTAACAGTCTTTCCCACCGCGCGCCGGGCTCCATCGGCTGCCGTCAGACTCCGGGTAGGGTGTTCAAGGGCAAGCGCATGGCCGGGCATATGGGGGCCGAGCAGGTCACCACGCAAAATCTCGAATTGGTGCGGATTGATGCGGATCGGCGTCTGCTCATGATCAGGGGCGCGGTCCCGGGTGCGCGCGACGGTAACGTAATCGTGCGTCCTGTCGTGCGGGCCAAGGGTTAGGGGTATACGTGATGGAAGCGCAAAGCATTGATGTGATGACGGGAAAGACCCGGGCCTTCGCCCTCGCCGATGAGGTGTTTGGGGTGGCCTACAATGAGCCATTGCTGCATCAGGTCGTGGTCGCCCAAATGGCGGGCCAGCGCGCCGGTACGGCGGCTCAGAAGAATCGTGCGGCGGTGCGGGGCGGCGGCCGCAAGCCGTGGAAGCAGAAAGGTACTGGTCGCGCCCGGGCAGGCAGTATTCGTAGTCCTATCTGGCGTGGCGGTGGCGTGGCCTTCGCGGCTTCGACCTCGGATTATACCCAGAAAGTAAATAAAAAAATGTGGGCTGGCGCGATGCGTGTGGTGCTGGCCGAGTTGCTGCGGCAGGGGCGCTTGCAGATCATCGAGTCCGGCGATCTCCCGGAGCCGCGCACGCGCCTGGGCAGGGATTGGGTCAAGCAAGTGGGTGGAGATGATTTCCTGCTGGTGATGGGCGACATTCCCTTGAATCTCTTCCTGGCCCTGCGCAACCTTCCCCGCGTGGGGATGGCCGGCTACCAGGATATCGGACCCGCCGATCTACTGCGTTATGGTCGCGTCGTTATGGACTGCGAGGCAGCGGAAAAATTTGCCGAGGTGTATGGATGAATCCGGAACGTAAGTTTCTCGTATTGCTGGCCCCGGTGATCAGCGAAAAGAGCACCCTGGTTCAACAGCATAATCAATATGTCTTTCGGGTTGCCCGCGATGCGACCAAGGCGGAGATCAAGGCGGCCGTGCAGGAACTGTTTCACGTGCAGGTGAAAGGCGTGCAGACCTGCAACTACGACGGGAAGGAAAAGCGGATGGGGCGTTTTGTGGGTCGGCGTTCGGCCTGGAAAAAGGCCTATGTGTGTCTCGCCGCCGAAAGCTCCATTGATTTTGGCGTAGCGTAAGGAATCGAGAACATGGCACTGGTCAAGACCAAACCAACTTCCGCTGGGCGGCGTTTCGTCGTTAAAGTGGTGAATGATAGCTTGCACAAGGGTTCCGGATTCGCGGGCTTGTTGGAGCCCCAATCCAAGAGTGGCGGGCGGAACAATCTCGGCCGTATCACCCGGCGCCACCAGGGCGGCGGACACAAAGCCCATTATCGGCAGATCGACTTTCGCCGGAACAAGCTCGGTATCCCTGGTAAAATCGAGCGGTTGGAGTATGATCCGAACCGCAGCGCGCACATCGCCCTGATTTGCTATGTCGATGGCGAGCGGCGTTACATTCTCGCGCCGAAGGGGATGCAGGCGGGGGATTCGGTCATTTCCAGTGACCAGGCGCCTATCAAGCCGGGGAATTGCATGCCCTTGCGGAGCATTCCGGTGGGGTCTGTCATCCACAACATTGAAATGCGTCCGGGAAAGGGCGGGCAGTTGGCGCGTTCCGCTGGCACCTCCGCCCAACTCATGGCGCGGGATGGCGACTATGCCCAGGTGCGCCTGCGCTCAGGTGAGGTTCGGCGGATTCATGTGCTGTGTCGTGCGACCATTGGTGAGGTGGGCAATGAAGAGCATGGATCGCGGCAGCTTGGAAAAGCGGGCGCTACGCGCTGGCGCGGTGTACGACCGACGGTGCGTGGCGTGGCCATGAACCCGGTCGACCATCCCCACGGTGGTGGTGAGGGGCGTACCTCTGGCGGCCGGCATCCGGTTTCGCCCTGGGGTCAGCCGACCAAGGGTTATCGGACCCGGCGGAACAAGCGTACGACAAGTATGATCGTCCGCCGTCGTAATCGGCAGTAGAGAAGGGGAATTATCGTGCCACGTTCCATCAAAAAGGGCCCATTTGTCGACGATCATTTGGACCGAAAAGTTACAGCTGCGCAATCGGCGGGGAGTCGCAGGCCCATTAAGACGTGGTCGAGACGTTCGACCATCACGCCCGATTTCATTGGTCTCACCATCAGCGTGCATAACGGCAGGCAGCATATTCCAGTGGTGATCAACGAAAACATGGTTGGTCACAAGCTGGGGGAATTTGCCCTGACCAGGACCTTTAAAGGTCATAGCGCGGATAAGAAAGCAAAGCGATAGGGAGGAGCAGATGAAATCTTCAGCAATACTCAAAGGTCTGCAAATTTCTCCGCAAAAGGCTCGGCTCGTTGCTGACATGGTGCGTGGGCAACCTGCAGGCAAGGCATTGGAAATTCTCCGCTTTACGCAGAAGAAAGCCGCGTTGCCAATCCGTAAATGTCTGGAATCGGCCATCGCCAACGCCGAAAATAACGAAGGGGCGGATGTGGATGCCCTGGTGGTGGAGCAGATCATGATCGACACGGGCACCGTGTTGAAACGCTTTGCGGCGCGGGCGAAGGGTCGCGGATCGCGAATCCTCAAGCGTACCAGCCACATCACCATTACCGTAGCCGAGATTTAATCGAGGATTATATGGGACAAAAGACCAACCCGATCGGACTGCGTCTGGGAATCGTTAAGAATTGGAGCTCCCGGTGGTATGGCAAGGCCGATTTTAAGGACAAACTGCTGGAGGACATTCGGGTTCGTCAGTTCATTCGCGAACGGCTGTCCGGCGGGGCCATCTCCGACATCATTATCGAGCGCCCGGCGCGCAGCGCCCGCATCACCATTCATACGGCGCGTCCCGGCGTGGTCATCGGCAAGAAGGGCGAGGACATCGACAAGCTGCGGCGCGAAGTGCAAGGCCGGATGGGCGTTCCAGTGCACATCAATGTCGAGGAAATCCGCAAACCCGAGCTGGACGCGCAGTTGGTGGCGGAGAGTGTCGCGCAGCAACTGGTGCGGCGCATCATGTTCCGCCGCGCCATGAAGCGGGCTGTGACCAACGCCATGCGGTTCGGCGCCTTGGGCATGCGCATCAACTGCGCGGGCCGTCTGGGCGGTGCGGAAATCGCCCGGACCGAATGGTATCGCGAAGGGCGGGTGCCCTTGCATACCCTGCGCGCCGATATCGATTACGGCTTTGCCGAGGCGAAGACCACCTATGGGATCATTGGTGTCAAGGTGTGGATCTTCAAGGGTGAAATTCTGGATTGGGGCGCGGCTCACGGCGGCGCAGCCCGGCAAAAATGATAGGGGTGTCGGATGTTGCAACCTAATCGTACAAAGTTTCGCAAACAGCACAAGGGCCGCAATCGCGGCGTCGCCTCCCGGGGCAACAAGGTGAGCTTTGGTGAGTTCGGCTTGAAGGCGACTACCCGGGGAAGAATTACCGCGCGCCAACTGGAAGCGGCCCGTCGCGCCATCAGTCGCCATGTGAAGCGCGGTGGTCGCATGTGGATTCGGATTTTCCCGGACAAGCCGATCAGCAAAAAGCCGGCTGAAGTCCGTATGGGCAAGGGCAAGGGCAATCCCGAGTATTGGGTGGCTTTGATCCAGCCCGGGAAAGTCCTTTATGAAATGGAAGGGGTTACGGAAGACGTGGCGCGGGAGGCCTTTGCCCTCGGCGCCGCCAAGCTGCCGGTACAGACCGTCTTCGTGAGCCGGCGGGTGATGGGATGAAGATGCAGGATTTGGAGCAAAAGGATGTCGCCGGCTGCCAGGCGGAGTTGTTGGGCCTCCTGGAAGAACAATTCAAGCTGCGTATGCAGCACGCAACTGGGCAACTGGCCAATACGACGCGTTTACGTTCGGTTCGGCGCGATATTGCGCGGGTGCGTACCGCCCTTACCGTGAAGAATGGAGCCAAAAATGGCTGAGCAAAAGAACCCGAGAAGTCTTGTCGGTCGAGTGGTCAGCGACCGTATGGATAAAACGATTGTGGTCACGGTAGAGCGCCGTATACAGCATCCGCTGTACAAGAAATACGTCCGCCGGTCCAAGAAGTTTCATGCCCATGATCCGGACAACACCTGCCACATCGGTGATGTGGTGCGGATCGAGGAATGTCGGCCGCTATCCAAGACCAAGACCTGGCGCCTGGTCGCGGTGGTGACGCAGGCTATCGGCGAAGGAGAATTCGCATGATCCAGATGCAAACGCGGCTCTCCGTCGCCGACAACAGCGGTGCGCGGGAAGTGATGTGTATCAAGGTCCTCGGCGGTTCGCACCGGCGCTATGCCGGCATTGGCGACGTGATCAAGGTCAGCATCAAGGACGCGGTACCGCGCGGCAAAGTCAAGAAAGGCGATGTCTATAACGCGTTGGTGGTGCGGACGCGCAAGGGCGTGCGCCGCGACGATGGCTCGCTGATCCGTTTTGACAGCAACGCCGCCGTGCTTCTGAATAATCAGATGCAGCCCATCGGAACGCGCATATTTGGCCCGGTCACCCGGGAATTGCGCGGGGCTAAATTCATGAAGATTATTTCCTTAGCGCCTGAAGTGCTGTAGGGGGTTATGATGGCTAAAATGCGGAAGGGTGACGAAGTGGTCATCTTGGCGGGTAAGGATAAGGGCAAGCGGGGCAAGGTGCTGCGTACGCTGTTTGAGGATTCGCGCGTGGTGGTGGAAAAAGTGAACATGGTAAAGCGCCACGTGCGCCCGGATCGCCTCGGCAAGCCGGGCGGGATCGTTGAGAAGGAAGCGCCCATACATATTTCCAATGTGGCGATTTTCAATGGCGCAACCGGTAAGGCGGACCGTATTGGCTATAAGTTTTTGGAGGATGGCCGTAAGGTTCGTGTCTTCAAGGCGAATGGCGAAGTTGTTGATCGCTGACGAGCAGAGGAAAAATCATGGAAGCGCGTCTGTATAATGTCTATCGTGAGTCAATCGTTCCGCGGCTGATTCAGGAATTTGGTTATCAAAGTGTGATGGAAGTCCCCAAGCTGCAGAAGGTGACGCTCAATATGGGCGTGGGCGCGGCCGTGGGTGACAAGAAGGTCCTGGAAGCAGCGGTGGGTGACATGACGCGGATCGCCGGGCAAAAGCCGGTGGTGACGCGGGCGCGCAAATCCGTCGCGGCGTTCAAGATTCGTGAGGGCTACCCCATCGGCTGTATGGTAACTCTGCGCGGGATCCGGATGTACGAGTTTCTGGATCGGCTGATCACCATTGCCATTCCCCGCATTCGTGATTTTCGCGGTTTGTCGCCGCGATCTTTCGACGGGCGTGGTAATTACAGTCTCGGAGTGAAAGAGCAAATCATTTTTCCGGAAATCGAATACGACAAGATTGATCGACTGCGCGGCCTCGATGTCGTGCTGACGACCAGCGCCAAAACCGACGAAGAGGGGCTGGGTCTCTTGAAGGCCTTCAAGATGCCCTTTAGATCTTGAAGGAGCTATAACAGTGGCAAAAAAATCGCTGATTGCGAAGTCCGAGAGGACTCCCAAGTTTCAGGTTCGCGCGTATCACCGCTGCAAGTTGTGCGGGCGTTCGCGCGGTTATTATCGAAAGTTCGGCTTGTGCCGCTTGTGCTTGCGTAAGCATGCTTCTGCCGGTGCGATTCCGGGTATTGTCAAAGCCAGTTGGTGAGGGTGCACGATGAGCGTGACGGATCCTATCGCAGACATGCTGACGCGCATTCGCAATGCGCAGCAAGTTGGTAAGGCGAAAGTGCATATGCCAGCATCAAAAGTAAAGCGCGCGATTGCGCATGTGCTGGTGGAAGAAGGTTATATTCAGGATGCCATCGAGGAAATGGATGGCAATCACCCAACCCTCAAACTTACGTTGAAGTATTACGCGGGGCAGGGAGTTATTGCGGAGATTCGACGGGTGAGCAAGCCCGGCGTGCGCATTTATCGGGGTGCCGAGGCGTTGCCGCGGGTACGTGACGGCTTTGGTATCGCCATCATCTCTACTTCGCGGGGGATCATGACTGACCGGGCGGCCCGCGAGGCCGGCATCGGCGGCGAAATCCTTTGCGTCGTTTCTTAAGGGGGGGAGGATATGTCTCGAGTAGCTAAGCAACCCGTCTCCCTACCCAAAGGTGTGGCGGTCACGGTGGCGGACGACGTGCTGCGCGTGAAGGGCCCCAAGGGCGAGATGTCAACGGCTCTGCATCCTTCGGTAACGCTGCAGGTGGAGGGCGACGTGGCCACCTTGAGTTGGGGAAATGGCGCGGGCGCGGTGGCCGGTACCATGCGGGCGCTGCTGCATAACATGGTGCATGGCGTTTCCCAGGGTTTTGAGCGCAAGCTGGAAATCATTGGTGTGGGTTATCGCGCGCAGGCCAAGGGCAAGTCCCTGAACCTGGCCCTCGGTTTTTCCCATCCCGTGGACTATCCGGTTCCTGATGGCATCACCATCGAGACGCCGACCCAGACGGAAATCGTCATCCGGGGTGTGGACAAACAGCGCGTCGGGCAGGTGGCTGCCGATATCCGCGGCTACCGTCCTCCCGAACCCTACAAGGGCAAGGGTGTTCGATATGCGGGTGAGGATGTCCGGCGTAAAGAAGCGAAGAAGAAATAGCGAGGGTAAGCAACATGGATAAAAATATTGCGCGACTCCGGCGTGCGCGTAAGACGCGGATTCGGATTGCGGCACAGGCAAAGCCCAGGCTTTGCGTATTTCGCTCCGGCAAGCATATTTACGCGCAAGTGATCGATGATGCCAAAGGGACCGTGCTGACGCAGGCATCGAGCCTGGAGAAGGACGTGCGGGCGCAATTGGCCAACGGCGGCGACGTCGACGCGGCGACACAGATCGGCCGCCGGGTCGCGGAAAAGGCGCTCGCCCTCGGTTTGAAGGAAGTGGCTTTCGACCGGAGTGGATATCGGTATCACGGCCGGGTGAAAGCCCTCGCTGAGGCCGCCCGCGCGGGCGGTCTGGCGTTCTGAGGAGAGAAAGCATGGCACGGGAAAATCGGGAATCGCAGCAGAGCGATGGACTTCAAGAGAAGCTGATTCATATTAATCGCGTCTCCAAGGTCGTGAAGGGTGGCCGGCAATTCGGTTTCGCGGCGCTCATCGTGGTAGGCGATGGGGATGGCAAGGTCGGCTTCGGCCGGGGCAAGGCCAAAGAGGTCCCGGCGGGCATCCAGAAAGCGACGGACCAAGCACGCCGGCAGATGACCCAGGTGCCGCTCATGCGCGGGGGTACGATCCCGTTTCCGGTGGAGGGGCGGCACGGAGCCGCGCGGGTGATTCTGCGTCCGGCCAGCGAGGGTAGCGGGGTGATCGCGGGTGGGGCAATGCGGGCGGTGTGCGAAGTGGCCGGCCTGCGCAATGTGGTGGCCAAGTCCTTGGGCTCCAACAACCCCATCAATGTTGTGCGGGCCACCTTCAACGCGTTCAGCAAGCTCGCTACTCCCCAGGAGATGGCCATGAAACGGGGCAAGACGGTCAAGCAGATTCGCAGTCACGGGGGGAGCGATGAATAAGCAGTTGCGTATCACCCTGACGCGTAGCCTCATCGGCGTCACGGAAAAGCACCGGCGGGTGGTCGCGGGCCTTGGCTTGCGGCATACCAACCACACCGTGGAGCGGCTGGACAGGCCGGAGATCCGTGGCATGGTCAACAAGATATCCTACCTGCTGCGCTGGGAGGAAGTGTAATGCGTTTGAATGCAATCGCCCCCGCCGAGGGCGCAAAGAAGGATCGGCGGCGCGTCGGTCGCGGTATCGGCAGTGGCCTCGGCAAGACCGCGGGGCGCGGTCACAAGGGACAGCACGCGCGTTCGGGCGGCTATCACAAGGTCGGTTTTGAAGGCGGGCAGATGCCCTTGCAACGGCGGATCCCCAAGCGCGGTTTCCGCAATATTCACGGGAAGGACGTCTTCGAGGTGCGCCTGGACCAGTTGGCCGGCGCCGCTGTCTCCGGGGTCGTGGATCTGGAGGCCTTGATGCTGCGGCGGGTCGTGCGCGGGACGCCCAAGGTCGTCAAGGTCATTCTGGCTGGTGAGCTGACGGAGGCCTTGGTGCTGCGTGGGCTGCGTGTCAGTGCCGGCGCGCGGGCGGCCATCGAGCAAGCCGGCGGATCGGTGGAGGCCTGATGGCTGCGGGAGGGCGTATTGGCCATGCGGCGCAGGGCGCGGGACGGATCAACGAGCTGCGCAACCGCATTCTCTTTTTGCTGGGGGCCCTCCTGGTATTTCGTATTGGCGCGCATATTCCCGTACCGGGGATCGATCCGGCTGCCATGGCGTCTTTTTTCAATCAGCAGCGCGGGACCATCCTTGGCATGTTCGACATGTTCTCGGGTGGGGCGTTGTCCCGATTGACGGTCTTCGCCTTGGGTATCATGCCCTATATCAGCGCGTCCATCATTTTGCAGTTGGCCGGGGCGGTGTTTCCCAAGATTGAAGAACTCCGCAAGGAAGGCGAAGCCGGCCGGCGGAAGATTACGGAATATACGCGCTACGGCACCATCATTCTGGCCCTAATGCAGGGGCTGGGGATTGCCATCGCCATCGAGAAGATGCATGCCGGTAATCTGCCGGTGGTCATTGATCCGGGTTCGATATTCCTGTTTACCACCACCATTACCCTGGCGACGGGCACCCTGTTTCTGATGTGGATCGGGGAGCAAATTACCGAGCGCGGCATCGGCAATGGTATTTCCATGATTATTTTTGCGGGAATTGTCGCGGGACTGCCCCATGCCGTTGCCACCACCATCGAGTTGGTGCAGACGGGACAGTATCAGCCGCTCTTTGTCCTGGCGCTCTTTGTCCTGGCGCTCGGCGTTACGGCCTTTGTGGTCTTCATGGAAAGCGCCCAGCGGCGCATCCCCATCCAGTACGCCAAACGGCAGGTGGGGCGGAAGATTTACGGTGGCCAAAGCACCCATTTGCCGTTGAAGGTGAATATGTCTGGGGTGATTCCGCCGATCTTCGCTTCCAGCATCATTCTCCTTCCGGCGACCTTGGCAGGGTGGTTCGGCAACGTGCCGGGCATGGGCTGGTTGCAGCGGATCGGCCAGGGTCTGAGTCCGGGATCTGCCCTTTATGTGGTGGTGTTTACGACGGCGATCGTGTTTTTTGCCTTCTTTTACACGGCGATGGTGTTCAATCCACGCGATACTGCTGACAATCTCAAGAAGTCCGGGGCCTTCATTCCCGGCATCCGGCCCGGCGAGAGCACGGCAAAGTATATGGACAAGATCCTCAGTCGCCTCACCCTGACCGGCGCTATTTACCTGACCCTGGTTTGTCTATTGCCGGAGTTTCTGATTGTCCAGTACAACGTGCCCTTTTATTTCGGCGGGACCAGCTTGCTCATCGTGGTGGTCGTGATGATGGACCTGATGTCGCAGATTCAGAGCCATTTGCTGACCCATCAGTACGAGGGTCTGATCCGCAAGTCCTCCCTCGGGGGCGGTCGCTAAGATGGGCGAGCATCTCATCTTCCTTGGCCCGCCTGGGGTGGGCAAGGGTACCCAGGCGCAGGTGCTTTGCCGTTTATTGGGCTTGCCGCACGTCTCTACAGGTGATATGCTCCGCGCCTCTGTTTCCTCCGGTACAGCCTTGGGCCAACGGGCCAAGGCGGTTATGGAGTCCGGCCAGTTGGTCGGGGATGATCTCATCATCGGCTTGGTGGCTGAGCGGCTGGGTATGGCGGACGCCCGCAATGGGGTGGTCTTTGACGGTTTTCCGCGTACCCTGCCCCAGGCGCAGGCTCTGGATGACCTCCTTGCCCGGCGGGGTGCCAGGATTCGGGCGATCATTCACATCGATTTGCCGGCCGAAGAGATTGTGGAGCGGCTATCCGGGCGGCGGGTGTGTGTGCAATGTGGCGCGATTTATCATGTGAAATACCAGCCATCGCGGGTGGAGGGCGTTTGCGACCTTTGCGGTGGGCGCCTGGTACAACGGGACGACGATCAGCCGGAAGTGATCCTCAAGCGTCTGGAGGTATATGCCGCAGAGACGGCGCCTTTGGTGGCTTATTATGGGAGTCGGCCGAGCTATCATCGTGTGACCGGAGAGGGAGATGCGGAAGCGGTGACCTCCCGGATTCTTGCGGCATTAGGGATTAGGGCGGTGCATGGCTAAGGAAGACACCCTGGAAATGCAGGGAGAGGTTTTGGAAAATTTGCCGAGCGCGACATTTCGCGTCAAGCTGGAAAATGGTCATGTGGTCAACGCCCATATTTCCGGGAAGATGCGGATGCATTATATCCGTATCCTGCCCGGGGATAAGGTAACTGTGGAAATGACGCCCTACGATTTGAGTAAGGGCCGTATTGTGTATCGAGCCAAGTAGGGGAATGGTATGAAGGTCCGGGCATCGGTAAAGAAGCTTTGTCGAAACTGCAAGATTGTTCGGCGAAACGGTGTGGTTCGCGTGATCTGTAAAGAGCCACGGCATAAGCAGCGTCAGGGTTAGTCCTGCAACGCGTGGTTGAGATTTTTCGTGCGGTAGGACGCCGCACCATAGCCTTTGGAGGTTTTACGGATGGCCCGCATCGCTGGCGTCAACATCCCCAATAATAAGCAAGCAGAAATTGCTTTGACGTATATTTTCGGCATTGGCAAAACGCGCGCGCAGCAGATTCTGGATGCCGCAGAGGTCGCTCGGACCATGCGGGTGAAGGATATCAGCGAGCCGGAGCTGGAGCGGATCCGCGGCGAAGTGGGCAAGTTCCTGGTCGAGGGAGATTTGCGCCGGGAGACATCCATGAACATCAAACGGCTGATGGACCTGGGCTGTTACAGGGGTATTCGGCATCGTCGCGGATTGCCGGTGCACGGTCAACGTACGCGGACTAACGCTCGCACCCGCAAGGGTCCGGCGAAGTCCATCACCCGTTAAGCAGGAAGATCGAATATGGCGAAGACACAGACGAGCGCGCGTGTACGTAAGCGCGTCAAGAAAAACGTTCTTGACGGCGTCGCGCACATTTACGCTTCTTTTAACAACACGATCATCACGATCAGTGACCGTCAGGGCAATGTGCTGACATGGGCGAGCTCCGGCGGTTCCGGCTTTCGCGGCTCACGGAAAAGCACGCCTTTTGCCGCCCAGGTTGCTGCGGAGAACGCCGGCAAACGGGCGCAGGAATACGGCGTAAAAAATCTCGACGTGGAAGTACGCGGTCCGGGACCGGGTCGGGAAAGTACCGTGCGGGCCCTGCACTCCATCGGCTTCCGCATTGCCAGCATTCGCGATGTGACGCCCATTCCCCATAACGGTTGCCGTCCGCCCAAGAAGCGGCGTGTATAATTCATTGTTGGAGGTAGTCTGTGGCTAAGTATACGGGTCCGAGTTGTCGTTTGTGCCGGCGTGAAGGCGGGAAGCTGTTTCTGAAGGGAGAAAAGTGTTTCTCCGACAAATGTCCGGTCAGCATTCGGGCTTATGCACCGGGTCAACACGGCCAGCGCCGCTCGCGGGTAAGCGAATATGGGACGCAGCTCCGGGAAAAGCAGAAGATCCGTCGTATTTATGGTCTCCTGGAAGGGCAGTTCCGGCGTTATTTCGAGCGCGCCAGCCAGGCCCGGGGGGTGACGGGCGAGTCGCTGCTGCGTTTCCTCGAACTGCGGCTGGATAATATTGCCTACCGGATGGGTTTTGGGGCGTCCCGCGCGGAAGCCCGCCAAGTGGTGCGCCACGGACATATTTTGGTCAACGGCCGGCGCGTGGACATCCCCTCCTATCAGGTCCGGGCGGGAGATGAAGTGAGCGTGGCGGAAAGCGCCCGCGCCCACGCGCGGATCATCGCGGCGGTCGAGGCGGCGGTGAGCCGCGGGTTGCCCGACTGGATGTCCCTGGATGCCAAGGCGCTCAAGGGCACCATCAAGGCTGTTCCGGTGCGGGAAGATATGGCGCCGGATTTGAACGAACAGGTCGTCGTGGAGTTGTACTCTAAGTAAGACCAGGGGTTGAGGATTGCTTATGACTGAGGTTGGAGAGCTGTTGCATCCGCATGCGGTGGAGGTGGAGCCCTTGGGTGCTCACCGTGCGCGTATCGCTTTGGGACCTCTGGAAAGGGGTTTTGGCCACACGCTGGGCAATGCGTTGCGGCGGGTGTTGCTTTCATCCCTGCAGGGCGCTGCCGTCACGGAAGTGGAGATCGACGGGGTGCTGCACGAGTATTCGAGCATTGAAGGGGTCAAGGAGGATGTCGTCGATATCCTGCTGAACCTCAAACTGCTCGCCATTCGCTCGTCGGGGCGGAGCGAGGCCGTGGTGACCTTGAAGAAGCGGGGCCCGGGCGTCATGACGGGCGCCGACATCGTCGAAGAACACGGCATTGAAGTGGCGAATCCCGATCAGGTGATTGCAACCCTTACCCGGGATGTGGAACTGGTGATGCGTTTGCGCCTGGGGGAAGGCCGTGGTTATGAGGCGGCTGCCTCGCGGCCGGTGTCCCATGAGAAACGGATCGGGGTGATGGCAGTAGATGCCAGCTTTAGCCCGGTACGGCGGGTCAGCTATCAGGTGGAGAGCGCCCGCGTCGAGCAGCGCACCGATTTGGATCGGCTGGTTCTGGACGTGGAAACCAATGGCGTGGTGGACCCTGCCTGGGCGGTACAGGAGTCGGCGCGCATCCTGCGCGACCAGCTCGGCGTGCTGGTCGGGGACGAAGCGCAAGCGGCCCGCGAGCCGCGGCCCGTGCACAGCAGCGTCAGCCTGGAGCCTTTGCTCATTCGTCCGGTGGACGATCTGGAACTGACGGTGCGCTCCGCCAATTGTCTCAAGGCCGAAGACATTTTTTATATCGGCGATCTGGTGCAGAAGTCGGAGCAGGAATTGCTCAAGGCGCCGAATCTGGGGCGGAAGTCCCTCACCGAGATCAAGGAAGTCCTTACGGCACATGGACTTTCCCTGGGGATGCGGCTGGAAAGCTGGCCTCCGGAAAGTCTTCCGCCCATTCCCGGACGGAATGCGGAAAATGAATCGGTCAATACATAAGTACAGGTCCCAAGTACAAGGATATTCGTCATGCGTCATCGCAAGAGTGGCAAGCAGTTAAACCGTAACAGTAGTCATCGTAAGGCGATGTTCGCCAATATGATGGTGTCTTTGTTCCAGAATGAGCGAATCGTGACTACCTTGCCCAAGGCCAAGGAATTGCGGCGCTTTGCCGAACCGATGATTACGCTGGCCAAGGACGCCACGGTGGCGCGCCGGCGTCTGGCCTTTGCCCGCTTGCGGGATCGGCAGGCGGTGGTAAAGCTTTTCGATGATCTGGGGCCCCACTATCAGGCACGGCCGGGCGGTTATCTGCGGATCGTCAAATATGGCTTCCGGGCTGGCGACAATGCGCCGCTGGCGATTGTCGAGCTGGTGGACCGACAGGGAGCCGTTGCGGGCGAATAGTATCGCGCAGTTGTGATTGGGAAAAAGGCCGGGAAAACCGGCCTTTTTCGCGTCTGCGGGCGGTTGGTACGGGCGTTTTAACGTGAAAACAATGATTCTGGGTAACCCCCCAAGGATCTATGCATACACCCGCGCAGAGCAGGCTATGCCCGCGACCCCAATGGATGGAGCCCACGAGCAGGTTGCGGCCATGGGCCGCTCCTAGCGGTTGTGAATTGCATTTCCTGGTGGCGGCATCGAGTGCATGCTCCTGAGGTTCAGCGGGAGAGATGGGGACGGAGGTAGCGACCGGTGTGGGACAGGGGATTGGCGGCAATGGCTTCGGGGTTGCCTTCGGCGATGATGCGGCCACCGCCGGCGCCGCCTTCGGGGCCCAGGTCGATGATCCAGTCGGCGGTCTTGATGACGTCGAGATTATGCTCGATGACGACCACGGTGTTGCCGGCGGCGCGCAGGTGCTGCAGGACCTCCAGGAGGAGGGCGATGTCGTGGAAGTGGAGGCCGGTGGTGGGTTCGTCGAGGATGTAGAGGGTGCGGCCGGTGTCGCGGCGGGAGAGCTCCTTGGCGAGCTTGACCCGCTGGGCCTCGCCCCCGGACAGGGTGGTGGCCGACTGGCCCAGGCGCAAATAGCCTAGCCCGACGTCCAGCAGGGTCTGGAGCTTGCGGGCCACGGCGGTAACTGGGTCGAAGAAGGGACGGGCCTCCTCCACGGTCATTTCCAGGACTTCGTGGATGTTCTTGCCCTTGTACCGCACTTCCAGGGTCTCCCGATTGTAGCGCTTGCCGGCGCAGATGTCGCAGGGGACGTAGATGTCGGGGAGGAAGTGCATCTCCACGCGGATTACCCCATCCCCCTCGCAGGCCTCGCAGCGTCCCCCCTTGACGTTGAAGCTGAAGCGCCCGGGGCCGTAGCCGCGGGTGCGGGCCTCGCTGCTGGCGGCAAAAAGCTCGCGAATGGGGGTAAAAAGGCCGGTGTAGGTGGCGGGATTGCTGCGTGGCGTGCGGCCGATGGGGCTTTGGTCGATGGCGATGACCTTGTCCAGATATTCCAGGCCCCGTACGGCGAGGTGGGCTGCGGGGTGCAGGTTGCTGCCCATGAGGGCGCGGGATACGGCGGGATAGAGGGTGTCGTTGATGAGGGTGGACTTGCCGGAGCCGCTGACGCCGGTGATGCAGGTGAATAGCCCCAAGGGAATGCGCGCATCCACCATCTGCAGGTTGTTGCCGCTGGCGCCCCGGACTTCCAGCCAGCGTTCGGGCGTGGCGGGATGGCGACGCTCGGGGATGGCAATGCACAGATCGCCGGAGAGATAGCGTCCGGTGAGGGAGTCGGGGTTTTGCCGGATCTCCTCGGGGCTGCCCTGGGCGATGATCTGGCCGCCGTGGGTGCCCGCGCCGGGGCCCATGTCCACCACATAATCGGCGGCGCGGATGGCGTCCTCGTCGTGCTCCACCACGATGACCGTGTTACCGATGTCGCGCAGGTGCTTGAGGGTGCCCAGGAGGCGGTCGTTGTCCCGTTGGTGCAGGCCGATGGAGGGCTCATCGAGGACGTACATCACTCCCACCAGTCCGGCGCCAATCTGGGAGGCCAGACGGATGCGCTGGGATTCGCCGCCGGAAAGGGTCTCGGCGGAGCGATCCAGACTCAGGTAGTCCAGGCCCACGTCGACGAGAAACTGCAGGCGGCTGGTGATCTCCTTGAGGATGCGCTCGGCAATGAGGGCGTCCTGGCCGGTGAGGGCGAGGGTATTGAAGTAATGGAGGCATTCGCGGATGGACAGGGCGGATGCCTCGTGGATGGCCAAGGCGCCCACGCGCACCAGGCGCGCCTCCTCCCGCAGGCGGCTGCCGCCGCAGGCGGGACAGCGCAGGCGCCCCATGAAGCGCATGATCTCCTCGCGCAGCAGGGGTGACT
This sequence comes from Acidithiobacillus sp., assembly GCF_049965315.1. GTDB lineage: Bacteria > Pseudomonadota > Gammaproteobacteria > Acidithiobacillales > Acidithiobacillaceae > Acidithiobacillus_B. The sequence continues at coordinate 16,459 of NZ_JBMFWL010000009.1, forward strand.
GGGTTTCCCGCAGGCGCCGCTCCAACCCCGGTATGACCCCTTCAAAGGTTTGGCGGCGTTGCTGCGCACCCTGCCGAATGGCGATCTTGTCCTTGCCGCCGTGCAGGATGGTGTCCCGCGCGGCGGCGGGCAAATCCTGCCAGGGGGTGTCCAGGGAGAGGGAGAAATGGGCCGCGAGGCCCGCCAGCAGGGGGGTGTAGTGTTCGCGGTGGCGGCGTGACCAGGCCTGGATGGCGCCTTCGTTGAGGCTCAGGCCGGGGTTGGGCACGATCAGGTCGGGGTCGAAAAAAGTCACTTCCCCCAGGCCGTCGCAACGCGGACAGGCCCCCACCGGATTGTTGAAGGAAAAGAGCCGCGGTTCCAGGGGCGGAAAGGAGCGGCCGCAGATGGGACAGGCGTGCTGGGCGGAAAACAAGCGTTCTTCGTCCAGATGCGGCCCCATGAGGACGACGATGGCCTGATCGTCGGCCAGGCCCAGGGCGGTTTCCAGGGACTCGGCCAGGCGCGGGCCGCTGTCGGGGCGGAGAACCAGGCGATCCACCACGGCCTCGATGCGGTGCTTGCGCTTTTTGTCCAACGCCGGGATTTCGTCGATCTCCAGCAGGGCGCCATCGACCCGGGCGCGGACAAAGCCCCGGGCGCGCAGGGTGGCGATGACCTCCTCGTGACTCCCTTTGCGGTCACGCAGGAGCGGCGCCAGGATCATCAACCGTTCGCCCTCGGGCAAGGCCAGCAACTGGTCCACCATCTGGCTGATGGTCTGGCTCTGAATGGGCTGGCCGCAGCACCAGGGCACGCCCACCCGGGCAAAGAGCAGGCGCAGGTAGTCGTGGATCTCGGTGACGGTGCCCACGGTGGAGCGGGGATTGTGGGAGGTGGATTTCTGCTCGATGGCAATGGCCGGCGAGAGGCCCTCGATGGCGTCCACGTCGGGCTTGGCCATGAGGGAGAGGAACTGGCGGGCGTAGGCCGAGAGGCTTTCGACATAGCGCCGCTGTCCCTCGGCATAGAGCGTGTCAAAGGCCAGCGACGACTTGCCCGAACCGGACAGCCCAGTGATCACGATGAGGCGATCCCGGGGCAGGGTCAGGGAGATGTTTTTGAGGTTGTGGGTACGGGCACCGCGGATATGGATGTATTCCATGGAGTTCCAGAGCTGGAGGAGGAGGCATGACGGCCAATTTGCGCTAGTATAAGGCTTTTCGTGACGGCAGTCCCATGCGCAGAAGGAGAGAAAGACATGGCGGGAGTGAACAAGGTGATTTTGCTTGGACATCTGGGTCGTGATCCGGAGATGCGTTACCAGCCCAGCGGCGGGGCCATCGCGACCCTGAATCTGGCGACTTCGGAGACCTTCAAGGACCGTGAGGGGAACAAACAGGAGCGGACCGAGTGGCATCGGGTGGTCTTTTTCGGCCGTCCGGCGGAGGTGGCCGGCGAGTATCTGCGCAAGGGCAGCATGGCCTATGTGGAAGGCCGGCTGCAAACGCGCAAGTGGACGGACAAGGAAGGGCAGGAGCGCTACACGACGGAAATCGTGGGCGACCGTCTGCAACTGGTCGGCGGCCGCGGTGGCGGTACGGCATCCCTGGACGAAGAGCCCGCCCCGCGCATGAACGGCGGCAATGGCGGCGCCGGTGGGCGCAAGCCGGACATGCCGCCGGCGCCGGTGGAGGATTTTGATGACGACATTCCGTTCTGATTTCTACCGTAGATAAATCTGTTGCAATATCCGGCTAAGCCCATGTCCCGCATGGGCTTGCTTTCTTTTCCATGGAACCGCCGTCGTGGCATCATGCCCTGATGAGGAAGGGGCGATTATTCCATGACTGCACTACCCAATAGCGGATCAGGACCATGCAGCAGAAAACGGAAAAATGAATAACGCCTTCTTCGCGCAGCCGATCCTCAATTCGCCCTACGCCTATCCCCACCGTCACTGGGAGCTGGATAGCGCCGGGCAGCCGACGCAGCGGATCCTGGAGACCCGGCGCCGCGCCGAATTCATCACCCCGATCCCCAAGCCTCGGAAGCAAAAGGGCGGGGACGGTCAGTCGGCCTTGCTCTTCGATGCAGGGCTCTCTACCCAGGAGCAGCAATACGCCCACACGGCCGTCATCAATGCGCTGCGGCTGGAGATGGACCAATGGCGCGCCCTGCCCAATCCCCATGTCTGGAGCAGCGATGAATTTCAAGTTTCTGCTAAAACAGATGCCTATGGAAGAAAAATTGGCGGCCATGGAAAGGCTCTGGGAGGATCTTTGCCAGAGCGCCCATGCCAGCGAATCCCCGGCCTGGATCAGGGGAAACCGGATAAGCATGGATTTGGCCAGAGCAGAAAATACCGCCGCCAAGTGCCGAATCCGGAATCAAGTGCATACAATCGCGGATGACTTGATGCATCTGATCAGGCATCATATGATGCACCATGATACATGGTGACCGGAGGCACACGATGCGCACCACCCTCAACCTGGACGATCACCTGCTGCACGAAGCCCAGCTCATCACGGGCATGAAAGAACGCACCGCACTGATCCACGCGGGGCTCAAGGCGCTCATCGAGCGCGAAAGCGCACGGCGGCTCGCCCGCCTGGGCGGCAGCGAGCCGGATCTGCGGCCTATTCCACGGCGGCGCGCCGAGCCCCAATGATCCTGGTCGACACCTCCGTCTGGATCGATCATTTGCGCCGCAACGATCCGCTGCTGGCAGCGGCGCTGGAAGCCGGGCAGGTGCTGATGCATCCCTTCGTCCTTGGCGAACTTGCCTGCGGCACCCTCGCCAATCGCGCAGAAGTGCTGGCGTTGCTCGGTAATCTGCCCGCCGCCCCCGTCGCCACCGCAGGCGAGGCCCTGGGCTACATCGAGCGTCACCGCCTGATGGGGCGCGGCATCGGCTATATCGACGTCCACCTGCTGGCCGCCACTGCCCTGGCTGACGACGCAACCCTGTGGACCAGAGACGAGCGCCTTGCCGTTGTGGCAGAGGCGCTGCTGCTGGCCTGCCCGGTCGCACACTAGAACGATAAAGCCCATGGCCAAGAAATCCATCCCCACACTCAGCGTCACCACCCTCAGCCACGGCGAGGCCACCCGCAAAAACATCCCCACCGCGGAATACCAGTCGGTGATGAAGCAGGATGAGCAAGCCCCCGTGCGCATCGCCTATGCGCGTGGCGCCGCCGACCGCCAGGGGGAGGAGCGGATCGACCTCTTCGCCGACTTCAACGGCCTGCCCGACGACAACGCCAGGACCGAGTTGTACCGGCGGCACGACGCCCACTAGGCCAAACCGCATGCCCGCTGGCCTTTCATTTGTCCTGTCCCAAACAGGATGGCCCAGGTCCTATTGACACGGGCCGGAATTACCGTTACAAGGTCGCCAGTGTTTTTACGCAGGAGGCAGTAGCTTGGACAGTCACCCTAGATGGCCCCTCGGGGGCAGCTCAGGGTCCGTTGATCGGTACGGATTGGTCTAGCTTCGGCCTGCCACCGTCCGGTCCTCGGACGGTGTGAATTTTCCATGAATTTCGCATATTGAGTTCCGCTCTCGGGCGGAGATGACCGGTGTTTGTCCTGGTCTGCCTTCCTTTGGCTTGGGGAGGGAAAACTATGGCAACGATGATGAAGACGGATGCCTCGGCGGCGGAGGTGTTGGCTGGGCTGCCGGAGGAAGATCGGCAACGGGCTGCGGATCGCTGGCGGGTGCATCGCCTGCGGGAAGAAGTGGCGGCGCGGCCGTCCCTGTGGAAGCGCTTGGGCCTCTTGCTGACCCTGGTGGGGCCGGGCATTTTGGTGATGGTGGCGGATAACGATGCCGGCGGCGTGATTACCTACGCCCAGACGGGGGCGACCTACGGGATCGGCTTTTTCATCCCCTTCCTGCTCTTGATGATCCCGGTGGCCTATGTGGTGCAGGAGATGACGGTCCGCCTCGGGGCGGTGACCGGGCGGGGCCATGCGGAGATGATCTGGGGCCGTTACGGGGCCTTCTGGGGGGCCTTTTCCCTCTTTGACCTGGTGGTGGCCAATATCCTGACCCTGGTGACGGAGTTCATCGGCATTACGGTGGGGATGAAGGTCTTTGGCGTGGCGCCCATCTGGAGTGCCGTGGGGGGCTTCGTCCTGGTCGCCGGGGTGCTGCTCTTTCTGCGCTATACGACCTGGGAGCGGGTGGCGCTGTGGATTGCAGCGGGAAATCTGGTCTTCGTGCCCCTGGCCATTGCCGCCCATCCCCATTGGGGGCAGGTGGCGGCGGCCCTGGGGAGCTGGCAGATCCCGGCGGGGGTGGCCGTGGGCGGCTTTCTGTATGTGATCCTGGCCAACCTGGGCACGACCATTGCGCCGTGGATGCTCTTTTTCCAGCAGTCCAGCGTGGTGGACAAGGGCCTGACGGTGCGGGACATCCGCGCCGGGCAGATTGATACGGCCTTGGGCGCCGTCATGATGGGGGTGGTGGCCATTGCCCTGGTGGTCCTGACCGGGACCTGGGTCTATGGGACGCCGGGGGCGGCGGATTTTGGGGTGCATCGCATCATGGCGGCCCTGGCGCAGAGCCCCATCGGTTCGGTGGGGACGGCCTTGTTTGCCCTGGGGCTGGTGGAGGCCGGGCTGATTGCCGCCATTGCCATTACGGCCAGCACGTCCTGGGCCGTGGGCGAGGCCCTGAAGCTGCCGCGCAGCATCAACCTGCCCCCGCAACGGGCCTTGCCCTTTTATCTCTCTGGCTTGATGGGCACGGCGCTGGCGGCGGTGGTGGTGCTCATTCCCAACGCGCCCCTGGGCTTCCTCAACCTGACGGTGCAAGTGGTGGCGTCCATCTTCATGCCGGCGGCCATGCTCTTTCTGCTCATGCTGCTCAATGATCCGGAGATCATGGGGGTCCACGTCAATCGGCCGTGGCAGAACATGGCCGCCTTCGCCATCGTGGCGATGCTGATCGTGGCCAACGGCTTTTATGGGGTGAGCGTAGTGTTCCCGCACTTGCTCTAGCCTTGGTTGGGGAATGATCCTTGGCCGTGGGTGGCTTTATGAAGAATGATGAGGAGGACTTATGAGCGGGATTGAGGGAGCGAATGAGGCGCAGCGGCGGGAGGCGGAGGCCTTTGCCGTGTTCTGGGATCGGGAAGGGGTGCGGGAACTGGCGCCCTTGCGGCGGGCACCCATCAAGGGCTGGGTGCAGTGGGCCTTTTGGGGTCTGCGGGCCTACATCGTGGTCATGCTGGTCTTGGTAACCATCGGTTTTACCCGCGGGATGCACTGAGGTGACGCTGGCGCCATTGGCGGGCTTGGGGCAGACCAGCGCGGACCTGCTCCTGGCCTTCGTCCTGGGGGCGCTCATCGGTATCGAGCGGCAATGGCGGCAGCGCACGGCGGGATTGCGCACCAATACCCTGGTGGCGGTGGGGGCGGCGATCTTTGTCGATCTGGCCTTGCGCATGGGTGGGGCGGCGGAGGCGACGCGGGTGGTGGCTTATGTGGTTTCGGGGGTGGGTTTTCTCGGCGCCGGGACCATCATGAAGGAAGGCGCCAACGTGCGCGGTCTCAATACGGCGGCTACCCTCTGGGGTTCGGCGGCGGTGGGGGCCTGCGCGGGGGCGGAACAGTGGGCGCCGGCGCTGCTGGCGGCGGTCTTTGTGCTCAGCGCCAATACCCTGCTGCGGCCGGTGGTGAACCAGATCAATCGTCGGCCTTTGGATACGGGCGGAACGGAGTTGACGACCACGGTGTACCTGATTGTCGCCCGGGGGCAGGAGGGCGATCTGCGGGATGCGGTGACGGAGATTTTGGAAGAGGGCGGCTACCCTTTGCGGGAGATGCGGATGCATCCCTTCGGCCAACGGGAGACGGAGATCGCGGCAACGCTCCTGACCAGCAGCGTGGTGGAGGAAGAACTGGATCGGGTGGTGGAGCGTCTGGAACATCTGGACGAAGTGCATCAGGCCTTTTGGCACCAAAGTCCTGGCGAGTAAGCCCGTAGAAGCGGCGATCGCGGACGACTGCCCAGGGGCTCAATGTGGAAGGGCATGCGCAGCGTGCCTTGCCCCAGGGCAGGTGGAAAAGATCATGATCTTGCCTGGGCTGGGCGCTTCTCCCGGCAAGGGGGCGAGCGACTTGAGGAAGGGGGGTGGCATGGCGGCGGGAGGCAAGCCGAAAACGTTGCGGCGGATGCAGGGCAGGGCGCTGGCCCTGTTGGCGCTGGCGGTGCTGCTGTTTGGCGTGGCCCTCTGGCACGGGCAGGAAGGCCCTTGGGCCTGGGTGGGGGCCTTTGCCGAGGCGGCCATTGTGGGCGCCTTGGCCGACTGGTTTGCCGTGGTGGCCCTTTTCCGCCATCCCCTCGGCCTGCCCATACCCCATACGGCCATCATTCCCCGCAACAAGGCGCGCATCGCCGACAAGCTGGCGGCTTTCGTGCGCGATCAGTTTCTGGAGACGGAGGCCATCGTCGGCCTGGTGCGGCGGCTGGATCCGGCGCGCACGGTGGCGGCCTGGCTGCAAAAAAAGGAGAACGCCGAACTGCTCGGGCGACACCTGCTGGTGGTGGTGCAGGAGGCCCTGCATTTTGTGGACGATATCCGGGTGCGCGATGCGCTGCGGGAGACCTTGCGGCGCCAGTTGGGTCAAATCGACGTGGCGCAGATGGCGGGCGAGATCCTCGATGCCCTGACCCGGGAACACCGTCATCAGGAACTCCTGGAGGATGGCATTCAACGCCTCAGCCGCTGGCTGGATCAGGGCGAAACCCAGCAGGCTATTGCCGAGACGCTCCGGGAAGTATTGAAAAGGGCCTATCCGACCCTTTTTGCGTGGATGGGCGCGGTGGTCGATCCGGCCGTCCTTTGCCATAATCTGGCGGAGAATCTGGTTTCCGCCAGCAACAAGCTATTGCAGGAGATCGCCGCCGATCCGGAGCATCCGCGTCGCCAGGCCTTTACTGCCTGGGTGGATGATTTTATCCAGCGACTGAAATACGACCCCCGTTTTCGGGAGCGTGCCGAGCGCTGGAAAGGGGAGATTCTGGACCATCCCGCCCTGCGCGATTATGTCAACGGTCTGTGGACGGATTTGCAGGGCTGGTTGGCAGCGGACCTGGAGCATCCCGATTCCCGGATCCATCAACGGCTGGTGGCCGGCGCCGGGGGCCTGGGCGCCTTTCTCGCCGAGCATGAGCCCCTGCGCGCCGCCATCAACGAACATCTGGAACAGGGGGTGCGGCGTTTGGCCGAGCCGCTGCGCGAGGGCGTGGCGCGGCACATTGCCGACACCATCCACGCTTGGCGGGACGAGGATCTGGTGCGGCAGATGGAATGGAGCGTGGGTACCGACCTGCAATACATCCGCATCAACGGTACCCTGGTGGGTGGCTTGATTGGACTGGGCATCCACGCCGCCGTGCTGGCCGCGGCCTTGTTGCATTAGAACGATGCGTTGGCAGAGAGGGATGGGCGCGGGACCGTCATCTAGGACGCTGGCCCAAGGGCTGCGATCCGTTTTCTGATGCGGGCAGCGATCTCTGCCTGCCAGGCAGCAAGGTGCGGAGAAACCTGCACCGGGTAGGGCGGAGCCGGCGTCAGGTCCCTGCAGGGACCGGGCAGCGCGGCTACGGCCGACCGGCAATGGTCCCGGATCTCCGGTAGGGAAGGGAGCGCGTCCGGCAAGACCTTTCCACCCTCCATCACCGGCCGCAGGAGGGCTTGGCCGGGCCCTTCCTCGGTGCGCAGGCTGATGCGGTCGCCCCGTGCCGGACCGTCCTTCCCCCCTTCCCGGAAAATCTGTTTGGCGCCGGGCAACCCGACCTTGCCCGCGGAGAGCTTCATGCGCCCTTCGCCGTTGTATTCTGCCAGCTTATAGGCGCAGTCGAGGGCGGGCGCGTCCGCAGAGACATCCATCCGGGTGCCGACGCCGAAGCCGTCGATGGGGGCGTTGCGGGAGAGGAGGCGCTGGATTTCGTATTCGTCCAGATTGCCGCTGGCGAAGATGATGAGTTGGGCAAGGTCGGCGGCATCGAGGCGGGTGCGGGCGGCGATGGCCAAGGCGGCGAGATCGCCCGAGTCAAGGCGAATGCCGCGGACCTGGAAGGCTTCGCCCAGTTCGTCGCGCAGGCGGATGACGGCCTCCACCCCGGCCATGGTGTCGAAGGTGTCCACCAGGCAGATGGTATGGGGATCGCTGCGCGCGAAGGCCCGGAAGGCGGTCAGGTCGTCCCCGAAGGCCTGGATGGCGCTGTGCGCCATGGTACCGCGCAAGGGTATCTCGTAGCGCAGGCCCGCCAGCACGTGGGAGGTGCTCTCCACGCCGGCAATGAACGCCGCCCGGACGAGCTTCAGGCCGGCATCCAGACCATGGGCGCGGCGCAGGCCGAAATCGACCACCGGCCGCCCTTGCGCCGCCAGCACGACGCGGATGGCCTTGCTGGCGATGACGGTTTGCAAATGGATCTGATTCAGGATCAGGGTTTCGACGAACTGGGCTTCGGGCAAGGTCGCGTGGACCTGGAGCACCGGTTCCCGGGCGAAGCAGGGGGTGCCCTCCGCCAAGGCCCAGATGTCGCCACGGAAGCGGAAGTGTTCCAGATAAGCCAAAAAAGCCGGGCGGAAGAGGGCGGTACGTTCCAAGGCCTCCAGGATGTGCGGGGTGAAACGCAGGCGGGGCAGGTATTGGAGGACGGTGCCGAGGCCGGCGAAGACGAGGAAATTGCGGGACGGCGGCAGGGACCGGAAAAACATCTCGAAGACCGCCGGGCCATTTTCGCCCTCATCGAAGTAGGTCTGCAGCATGGTCAGCTCGTACAGGTCCGTGACGAGGCACAGTTCCGCTTCCGTCACCGGTCCCTCAGTCCAGGAGAGCCCTGCGCTCATGGCGTTGCCTCCTCGATGATCTTCGCCCTTTGATTTATTATACTGGGAAAAGCAGGAAAGCCGTTATGGCCTGATTCCTGAAAACCGCCATGCCGATGGCGGCTTTTCCTCTCGTCCCTCAAGGTGGCTCCGTTGGCGGCAAGCACAATTTACGCCCCTTCCGCAGAACGACCCCAGGAGCACCGCTGGCTGATCAGCATCGCCCTGATGCTGGCGATGCTGATGGTCTTGCTGGACATGACCGTGGTCAGCGTGGCGCTCCCCTACATGATGGGGGCTTTGGCTGCTACGCCGAACCGAATCACCTGGGTGCTGACCGCCTATCTGGCAGCCACCGCGGTCTGCATTCCCCTGACCGGCCATCTCGCCGCCCGCTTTGGGCGGCGGCGTCTTTTTCTCGTCAGTGTTTCCGGCTTTGTCCTTGCCTCGGGTCTGTGCGGGGCCAGCCAGACCCTGGCGGAAATCGTCTTCTTGCGCACCTTGCAAGGGGGTTTCGGCGCCCTCATGGTCGTTTTGGCCCAATCCACCATGGTCGATCTCTTCCCGGGAAAGGAGCGGGGGCGAGCCATGGCCATTTGGGGCATGGTGCTGATGGTGGGGCCGGCCATGGGGCCGGTATTGGGCGGCTATATCACCCAGCACATGGGCTGGCGCTGGCTGTTCTACATCAACCTTCCCGTCGGGATTTTTTCGCTCCTGCTGGGCGCCGCCACCATGCGCGAGAGCAAAAGGCAAAATCTGTCCACGGACTGGCTGGGCCTACTGCTCATGGCGATCGGGATCGGCAGTCTGCAAATCGTGCTGTCGCGGGGGAACGAGGATTATTGGTTTGACTCCAAGTTCATCGTGGCCCTGTCCATCCTCGCGGGTTTTGGCATCCTCATCTTCCTGCTGCGGGGATGGATGATTTCCGACAATATCATCAATCTCCATCTCTTTCGCGACCGCAGTTTCGCCACCGCCGCATTGATCACCGGCGTATTCGGCCTCGGCCTCTTCGGCACCACCGCCATGCAGCCGCTCATGCTGGAGGGGCTGCTGAATTACATGCCGGAAACCACCGGTTGGGTCATGTTTCCGCGCGGTGTCGCCAGCGCCGTTGCCATGATGATCGTTGGGCGCCTCCTCAATCGCTACCAACCGCGCCTTTTTGTCATGGCCGGGGTTCTCCTGACTGCGGTCAGCACCTGGATCATGACCCGCTACAGCCTGTATATCAGCCCCGCATGGATTATTTATCCCGGCATTATCCGGGGGATCGGCATGGGGATGATCTTCGTGCCCCTCACCGTCATCGCCTTCGATACCCTGCCCCTTGCGGTATCTGCGGAGGCCAGCGGTATCTTCAACCTCGTCCGCACCCTCGGCAATTCCATCGGCATCGCCATCGACGGCACCGTGCTCACCAATGAAACCCAGGTCAACTGGAACCAGTTGGGTGGACACATCAATGCCTTCAGTGCGGCGCTGCCGGACTGGCTGCAGTCCAGCGGCTTGGCACCGCAGGATCCCCGCGTCTGGGCGTTGCTCGGCCAGACCTTGTTCAGCCAGGCCGAAATGATCGCTTTCCTGGACGTCTTCCAGTGGATCACCATCCTCTTCTTTTGCCTCTTGCCCCTGGCCCTGCTCATCCCTCCGCGTATCCCTCCGGCTGGCGGATGGTAAGGCGTTTCGCCTATGGCTCCAATAACAGCACGCTGATATGTAATCGGTTTTTCCCGAGCATCAAAAGCCCGGGACGCCGTCGGGAAGGCGGTTACCCGCCGCCGCGACGGGTCCCCGTGCGGTCAAGCATGTTCCGATCCGATTTGCTACGGAAGCACCTGGCATGCCACACTTTCACCGGCAAGCAGCGCTCCTGATGGCGGGGTGATCACGGCACCAGCGGCAAAGCGAGGTATCCTGGAGGTGGCTTTCATGGAATATGGTCTGTTCCGGATGGCATTGAAGCGGAAGGTTCCGTAATCATGTTGCTGACGTCGGCGCTATGGACTCTGGCAAGCGCGGGGATCCTGGGAAATACCGTGCTCGGTTCGCTGGTGATGTGCCCACGCTGTAAAATGATCAGCACCAACCTGATACGCCTGCCGAAAAGCGCCGTGGGCCGCGGCGAAATAGCGCTGACCTTCGACGACGGGCCGGACGCGGAGGTGACCCCTCAAGTGCTGGACCAGTTGGACCTGCACAGTGCGAAAGCCAGCTTCTTTTGCATCGGCGAGAAAGCGGCGGCACGGCCGGATTTGGTTGCGGAAATCATACGCCGTGGCCATAGCGTAGAAAATCATAGCTATAATCACCGAAATCTATTCGCCTTTAGTAGTTCCAGAAATTTAAAAATCGAAGTTATCGCTACGCAACAGGTCATCCGTTCTGCTGATGCCGGTGGTAGCCCCATGTTTTTTCGCGCCCCTTTCGGATTTCGTAGCCCATTGCTCGGTGGTGTATTGCGCCAGACCCGCTTGCAGCATGTGGCCTGGACCCGGCGCGGCTATGATGCCGTTTGCCGCAATCCCGATGCGGTGTTCCGTCGCCTTGCCCACAAGCTGTCCGCCGGTGACATTTTATTGTTACATGACGGCGGGTCGGCACGGACGCGCACGGGGCAGCCGGTGGTGCTGGAGGTCTTGCCCCGACTACTGGAACAGTGTGCTAGCCACGGGTTGCGCAGCGTATCTTTGCCAATGGCATTTGGCGATGCACAATTCCTATAAAGGAAGCTCGGCAACATACCCGCTATGAATGGGCAGCGGCCCGGGGATTCCTCTGCCTGACACTCTTTGGCCGAAGTAAACTGGAGAAGGATTCGGTATTTCATTAGCCGTTGCGCTATGGGATTTTGCCAAAAATGGTTACTCGTGGTTCCTGGTTGCGGGAAACAGTTGGCATTGGTGCCGCTGGTGGGGCAGGAATGACTTCCTGCGCTGGCGGTTGGCCGAGGGGGAGATGTGGTGGAAGGCAATATCCATTGAGGTAAAAAATAATCTAACCGGGAGCAGATCATAATGGAAAAAGAGGAAATAACAAGTTCCGTTCCGGCAGCGCAAATATGTGACATCCTCATTATCGGCGGGGGACCGGCAGGCTCCACGATCAGCACGCTGCTGGCAGAGCGCGGTTATCAGGTGACCGTTCTGGAAAAGGCGCGCCATCCCCGTTTCCATATCGGGGAATCACTGCTTCCCGCCAATTTACCCTTGCTGCAAGAGTTGGGTGTTGCGGCTGAAGTCCAGCGCATCGGCATGGCAAAATGGGGGGCAGAGTTCAACTCGCCTTACCATGCGGAGGAAAAGCAGACTTTTTCTTTCGCCGACGCCTGGGACAAATCCATGCCCATGGCCTATCAGGTGCGGCGCTCCGAGTTCGACGAGATCCTCATTCGCAATGCAGAGCGGAAGGGCGCCAAGGTCGTGGAAGGCTGTCGCGCCAATGCCGTGGAGTTCTTGCCCGATAACGCCGGGGCACTGATCCATGCGCAGCACGAGGATGGCCGCCGGGAAACCTGGCAGGCCCGCTTCCTGGTGGATGCATCGGGCCGCGATACGTTTCTCGGCAATCGGCTCAAATCCAAGCGTCGCAACCCCAGGCATAACGGCTCCGCCCTCTATGCGCATTTTCGCGGTGCCCAGCGCCTTGACGGCAAGGAAGAAGGGAATATTTCCTTATTCTGGTTTGATCACGGTTGGTTCTGGTTCATTCCCCTCGCGGACGGGACGACCAGCGTGGGAGCTGTGGTATGGCCGTACTACCTCAAATCCAGAAGCAAACCGGTAAACGAATTTTTTCATGAAACCATCGCCATGTGCCCTGCCCTGGCAGCACGGCTGGTTGATGCCCGGCGCATTACCGATGTCGATGCCACCGGCAACTACTCCTACGCCTGCGATCAAACCCATGGGCCCAACTATCTGCTGCTGGGTGACGCGTTCGCGTTCATCGACCCGGTTTTCTCTTCGGGGGTCATGCTGGCCATGCAAAGCGCATTCATCGGCGCCGAGACCATCGACACCTGCCTGCGCGAGCCGCAACGGGCCGCAGCGGCGCTCAGGGATTTCGATCGCCGGGTCCGCCATGGCGGCAAGGTATTTTCCTGGTATATTTATCGCATCAGCCAACCGACCATGCGTGACATGTTTATGCGCCCGAGTAATGTGCTGCGGGCTAAAGAGGCGGTACTCTCGGTCCTTGCCGGAGATATTTTCGGGAAGACGCCGATTTGGTCATCCCTTGCCGTCTTTAAGGGTATTTATTATTTGTCTTCCTTGCGTCATGTCCATCGTTCCTGGGCAGCCCAAAGGCAGCGTAAAGAAAATATACGAGCATTTTGATGACGATAAGCGCGAACGCCATGATCACTGATCCTGGACAACTTTATTTTTCTTATGTCCGTCCTACCGATGAGGTATTGCAGTCTCTATCCAGCGGGGAAGGTTTGCTGGGGATTGTCACATTCCGGAACGATTTTTGTAGAGAAGGATCTGGCACTACGCTAGAAGGGGTATTACAGATATCATTATCCGGCAGGGGGGATGATCTTTGTGAAATATGGCAGACCACGCAGCCGGTGGTCGCCGGTAAGGTTGATGACATCACCTACCGTTGCAGTAGCGACTTCTTGTTTGGCAGCATCGCCCTGCCCGTAGCCGATGTTCCCGCCGGCGATCACCGTGGCTTGAGCTCTCCCCCTTTGCAGAGCTGTGCCGAGCTGGCGTATAAGCAAATATTCAGCCTGCTGGATCGCCACGGCTACCCCGACCTGCTGCGTATTTGGAATTTTGTCCCTGATATCAATGGCGTTAGCCATGGTCTTGAACGCTATCGCCAATTTAATATAGGCCGCCAAGATGCGTTCCTTGCCCACGGCCGTCTGCCGTCGAAGCAAAATATACCCGCAGCCAGTGCGTTAGGCTCTGTTGACGGGCCGCTGGTCGTGTACTTTCTTGCTGCACGACATAAATCGCTGGCCGTTGAAAATCCTAGGCAGACCAGCGCCTACCATTATCCACGAGAATACGGGCCAAGCAGCCCGACCTTCTCTCGTGCCGGATGGATTGATCTTGGGCAGCAAAAGATTCTCTTCATTTCCGGAACGGCCAGTATCATCGGGCATCAAAGCCGGCATGGAGGGAATGTAGCGGCGCAAACGCGCGAAAGCATGGCGAATATTGCCGCCGTCATCGCGGAGACGAATCGCATCGCGGCGAGGTCCCTATATGATCTCAACGACCTTTCCTACAAAGTTTATTTGCGGCATATCACGGATCTGCCGATCGTCCGGGCCGAGCTGGATCTTCTCGTTGCGCCCAGTGCTCCGGTATTTTATCTTCAGGCTGATATTTGCCGAGCAGATCTGCTGGTAGAAATTGAGGCAACCGCGGGCATACTCCATGGCGGTATGGCATGAGCCAAGCCCCAGGATTGGGCATTCCAGGCATACTGCGCACGCTGCGCGAATATCTCGTCTTCTATAGCGGACTGGGACTGCTGGCTGGCATCAGCCTCCTGTGGTCCGTGCTGGCCCTGCCATTGAGCCTGGTACTGCCCAGGAAATGGAAAAAACAGACGGGACGAATGGTCATTACCATGGGGTTCAGAATGTACCTGCAGGCATTGTCCATCATGGGCGCCTGTCGTTTTGAGCTAAAGGCGCTGGATACGCTCCAGGGCGAACCGCCGATGATCATCGCACCCAATCACCCTTCGCTGCTGGATGCGCTGATGGTGATTTCCCGCCTGCCCAATCTGGCGTGCATCATGAAGGCAGAGCTGGTGGATAACGTATTTTTTGGCGCGGGCGCCCGCTTGGCTGGTTATATCCGCAATGATTCGTTACGCGGCATGATTCACCTTGCCGTAGAGGACCTGCGCGGGGGCAGCCATTTGCTGCTCTTCCCGGAAGGCACCCGTAGCAACCGCCGCCCCATCGGGACCGTACGCGGCAGCATCGCCCTGATTGCCAAGGAGGCCAGGGTGCCCATCCAAACCGTTTTTATCGAAACCGACTCGGCATTCCTGACCAAGGGCTGGCCTTTTTTCCGCAAACCATCCATGCCCATTCACTATCGAGTCCATCTCGGTCGGCGCTTCGACCCGCCGACCGACGTGCGCGGCTTCACCTCGGAGTTGGAAAGATACTTCCAATCGGCACTGGCGGAAGCCAAGTTGCCGCTATTCCCTCCAAAGGATGTTCATTCGCCATGAGTGAGGCGTCGACTACCCATCTGTTGCTGATTCCTAGCTACAATCCCGGTCCAAAAGTATATGAAACCGTAGCATTGGCACGGCGGCAGTGGGATCCCGTATGGATCGTGGTGGATGGCAGCACCGACGGAACGGCTGCGGGGCTGGAGGCGCTGGCTGCCAAAGATAGCGGGTTACGCGTTCTTCAACGCACCAATAATCAGGGTAAAGGAGCGGCCGTGCTTTTCGGGCTGGATCAGGCCGCCTCGCAAGGGTACACCCATGTGCTGACGATGGACTCCGACGGCCAGCATCCCATGGAGGCCATTCCCGCGTTTATGGCGGCATCCCTGCAAAATCCGGAGGCCATGATCCTCGGGGTCCCGGTCTTCGATGCCAGTGCCCCAGCCTTGCGGGTAAAAGGCCGCAGGGTATCCAACTGGTGGGCCAACCTGGAGACGCTGGGGGGAGGCATTGGCGATTCCCTGTTTGGTTTTCGCGTCTATCCCATCGCGCCATTGCGGCAGTTGATGCACTCACAACGCTGGATGCGGCGCTTCGATTTCGATCCTGAGGCGGCGGTGCGCATGTCCTGGCGCGGTGTCAGAATCATCAATATGCCAGCGACGGTCCGCTACTTCCGCGCCGATGAGGGCGGGATCTCTCATTTTCGCTATCTGCGGGACAACCTGCTGCTTACCTGGATGCATACGCGGCTGTTCTTCGGTTTTCTGGTTCGTTTCCCCGTATTGTTGTGGCGTTACTGGTCAGGGCGGTAACTCCAGGTCAAACAGTTCTCCGACCACTGGCCATGGGAGCAGTGGCGGGAAGCTGCACCCCGGCGCGGGGTAACCAGACACGGAGAAAAGGTGTCGTGATGATGGTGCTGAAGATGGCCATGATCACCAGCATGGTGAAAACCTGCTGGGATATGGCACCCAAATCATAACCCACATTGATGACGATCAACTCCATTAATGCACGGGTATTCATCATGATGCCCATCACTTTCGCCTGATGGTGGTTCAAGCCGGCAATCCGTGCCGCCCCATACGCACCGCCGAACTTGCCCACGGTCGCAAGGAGCAAGGTCAGTCCGCACCAACCCCAGAGTGACGCGCTATCCAATCCGCCAATATTGGTACGCAGGCCCGTATAAGTGAAGAAAATCGGCAGAAAGAAGACTAGCACAAAGGGGGAAACCCGCTCATTCCATGCCTTGACGAATTCATCTGCGTCATGCAGGATGACGCCCATGATAAACCCGCCAAAGATCGTAAAAATGCCCAATGAAGAGGTGACCAGTCCGGAAACGAATATGCTGATTAATATGATTCCCAATAAATGCGGAGTCAGCCTGCCTCCCGCGCTGAAGCGCCGGATCACCCATTTCATCAGCGGCCGGATGCCGAATATCCAGATGATGATGAAAGCGAATACTAAAAAGACCTTGATGGCGAAGGCGATCGCCTCAAAATGGGACAGCGCCAGAGTCGTCACCAGCGCGAGCAGCAACCAGCCGACGACGTCATTTATCGCCGCAGCACTGATGGCGATGACTCCGAGCCGGGATCTGGTCATGCCGAATTCCATCATGATGCGGCCAAGGATAGGTACGGCTGTGATGGAAAACGCGGTAGCGATAAATAGCGCCGATGTCCACTGATTGGCTTGTGGGGAGAGCTTGGGCGCGCTGACCAGGGCGAACCCTAGACCGAGGACGAATGGTACCAGCATGCTTGCTGCTGCCACCCATAACACCACATTCCGGTTCACCTTTTCCTTCAGATGGGAAAAATCGAATTCCAGGCCAATCTGAAACATCAATAGAATAAGCCCCAGTTGGGAAAGGGCATCTAGAGGCCCGGCAGGAATTGAATGAAAAATGTAATGGAAGGTGTCTGGCAGCAGTAGGCCGAGCAGTGACGGACCCAGCACGATTCCGGCGATGATTTCGCCAACCACCGCTGCCTGACCGATCCTGGAGGCGATCTCGCCACCCATCCGCGCAGCCAGTATAATGACGCTGAGTTGCAGCAATGTGAAAAAGATCAGCAGCTCGGACTTCTGTGCCGGCAGATCGAAAACATGACTAAGAATACTCATGGAAGGTTCCCAGGTTCATGTCATGGCGCCATTGATGGAAATGATTTGGCCACTGATGTAGGCGGCTTGTTCCGAAACAAGAAATCCAACCAGATCGGCCACTTCCTCGGGCCGTCCGGCACGCTTCATCGGCACGATTTGCGCGATGGCGTCGGTAGCGAAGGCATCCGCGCTCATTTCCGTCGCGATGATGCCAGGCGCCACGGCGTTGACGGTAATCCCGCGGCTGGCGACCTCCAGCGCCAGGGACTTGGTGGCCGCATGCAGCGCACCTTTGGCCGCCGAATAATTGACCTGACCGCGATTACCCGTTAACGCGGCCACCGAGGTGATATTGATGATGCGTCCCCAGCGAGTGCGGATCATGGGCATGAGTACGGCCTGCGTTACATGGAAGAATCCATTCAGTGATACGTCTATCACGTCCTGCCATTGCCGCGCGCTGAGGGCCGGGAAGACCGCATCGTCATGAATGCCGGCATTATTGACCAGGATCTGGATGGGCCCGGCTTCGAGCAAATCCTGCAAGGCCAGAGCGGTAGCCTGTGCATCGGTGACATCGAAAGCCGAAACGGCCGCATCGCCACCCGCGGCGCAGATGGAATCTGCCAGAGCCCGGGCTTTCATCTGGTTGCGATGGGTATGGATAATGACCTGGAGGCCATCCGCCGCGAGTTTTTTGCAGATGGCAGCACCAATGCCGCCGCTACCTCCGGTGATAAGGGCGCGCTTAGACATGCGGCTCCTCCCGGACCTCCGCAGGAGGAAGAGGGGAATGCATCGCTGCAGCCGGATTGGCGTCCAAAAGAAGGGCCGCACGGCCATCCAGCAGCACGCAGCCCTGGCTCAGAACAGCGAAGCGGTATAGTAGACTGCCCTGGCCGGCCAGCTTTTCCGCTGTAATCGTGAGGTCACCGTCGATATCGTCAAGGCGCGATACGCGCAGGACGACATCGCGCACGCTGATGAGATAGCCTAGCTTCGCTGCACCCCCTTCTCCGGTTGTGGGGCATAATAATGCGCCATGGACGGCCATCGCCTGTGCGGCATATTCAATACCACAGGCGGCGCCGAGCCGTCCGTGGGCGCGAAGGGGCAATGTTTCCCATCGGTGGCTGGTGGCCGTGCAGGTAATGGTGCTTTCATCCCATCGCTCTACGGCATCGAGCAAATGCATGTCGCCCTGGTGCGGTATTTGTCCGGCAATCCACTGACGGTCTAGCGGCATGGTGCTAGATCCACCGCCAAATGCGGCAAATTCACATAATCCAGGACGATGCGCCCGGCTTCGCCTCTCGCTATGGCCTGAAGCAGAGGGAGGCAGCGTGCGGCAGGAATGGATCGGCGCAGGGCTTCGAGCGTATCATCATCCATGGTTTGCACTGGGGAGTCCGTAAATAACGAATCTCCGCAAAAATCGAGTTGCGCGATCGTTTTCCCGGGATGTGGGGTGGCAGTCAGCAACAGCGCCACGGCAAAGGTATCCGGAACCGGACGGGCGTCGTACAGAGGGTGAGGGTAATCGCTATCGCAGGCTATCAATAAAACGGGGCGTTGCTCGCTCACCAGCAGCGTCATCGCTTCCAATAACCCGGCGGAGAAGCTCCCATCATAGGCGCTGACCACGGAGGACGGCGTCATGGCAGCCGCCGCAATGCCCCAATAACCGGAAATGGCATTGTGTACGGAATTATGAAACTGGGTGGGAGAAATCATGGTATCTCCCGACGCCAGCGCCGAACAGATGGCGTGGCAGATACGACCATCTCCCCCCGAGGAGGCAAATACCGATGCCGGATCTGCGGGCCGCACACCGGCCATGGCACAGGCCTCATGGCCCACCTGCAGCGCAGCCATGACTCCCGGGCTGGCACGGCGCCGCTCTGCCGGTGGCAACGAGGCAGGCGGTGATAATACGGTTTTCTGCTTTTGGTAGGGCGTTTGTCCGGCAAGTATGGCTAAACCTTGCGGCCAGTTGGTGAAGCCGGGGCCGAGCAGCCCTAACCCCTCAAGGTATGCACTTAGCAAGGTCATGACATCGTTTCGCTAAGTGGAACGGCCAAAGACCAGACTGCAGTTACTACCACCGAAACCGAAGGAATTGCTTAATACATGGGAAACCCTTTGCCGCCGATTTGACGCAAGATATTGAATGTCCATCGTTGTATCTCTCTGCCCGGCTTCCGGGCCTGCCGGCATCAGGTCATGTTGGATGGCCAGCGCACAGATGACGGCCTCCAGCGCCCCGGCAGCACCCAAGGTGTGACCGGTGGCCCCCTTGGTGGAGCTGCATGGCGTTGCGGCGCCGAAGACGCCTGCTACCGCTTTGGCCTCGGCCGAATCATTATTGAGAGTGGCGGTGCCATGCAGATTGATATAATCGATGGCTGCGTGGCTTAGCCCGGCCGATGACAGCGCTTGCTCCATGGCCATGCGCGCTCCCAGTCCCTCGGGGTGGGGTGATGACATATGATGGGCATCGCTGGATTCACCAACACCCAACAAAAGCACCGCATCGCCGTCGAGGCTGCCGGGCATGCGCTCCAGCAGCAGATAGGCGGCGGCCTCCCCCAGGGAGATGCCTTTACGATCGTCGCTGAAAGGCCGGCAGGGGCCGTCGGCCAGCAACCCCAGCGAATGAAAACCGTAGAGGGTAGTGGCGCATAATGAATCTACCCCGCCGACCACGGCGGCATCAATCAGCCCTGCGTCCAGCATGCGCTTTGCCGAGGCGAAGACCTTGGCGCTGGAGGAACAGGCGGAAGACACCGACATGGCCGGACCTTCGAGGCGCAATTTGCGCCGGATGAAGTCGGTTAGAGAGTATGGACTGTGGGTGGCGGCATAGACAAAATCCGCGGGCAGGTGGCCGCTAATTGGGTCACGGTGCCGAAATGCCCACTCGGTCTGCAAAATGCCTGCAGTGCTGGTCCCCAGAAAAACGCCAATCCGCCCCCGGCCCCATCTCCTGGCGGCAGCATCCACTGCGTCGGCAAATCCGTCCTGGCGCAGGGCCAGTTGCGCCAGACGATTGTTGCGACAGTTGAAATCTCGTAGTTCCGGCTCCATTTCCTCATCGTCAACGGCGTCCACCTCGCCGACCCAGGTATCAATATCGATGTCCTGGAAGGCGCAGCGCTGCAGCCCGCTCCGGCGCTGCAGCAGCGCGGCAAGGGTTGGGTCCAGACCGCGGCCGATGCAACTCGTCGCAGTGAATCGTGATACCGATACAGGTAGCATGTGCCTTATAAATCATAATAATAGACGATATGGACATTGTGATTGGGCGACCGATGAATGTCAAACCGGGGCCGGTGGCCGCCTTTAGGACAAGTGGGGCGTGCTTACGTTTCCTTGCCGGGACGGCGCGGTGCGGGAGGAAGTCGGTGGCCAGCTATGGAAGCAAGGCAGCGGGGGTGTATGGGTGGCCGCCCCGGCGGCCGATAGGGCTTGGCGCTTTGTTTCGCGGGTTCTGTCACGCTCCGCCCAGGGGCCAGGGTCCACAGCTTGTGAACCGGATACCAATCTGGGGTAGAATTACCCAAATGGAACGGGGGGGACATCCATGTTCCCCTCCTAGCGGAGCTGGATCGTGCCCCTCAGGGCGTATCGCCACCTAATGTGCGGTTAAACATAAAGCAATGGAGATCATCAAATATGTACGGCCTTACGCCCCAGGAACTGGAGTTAAGTGCTCTAATAATAGAGGCGCTGAATCTCCCCGTGAATCCGCAAGACGTTGATCCTGAAGCGCCATTATATGGCGGAACATTGGGGCTGGACTCCATTGATATCCTGGAGATATCGATGGTCATCGCAAAGCAATACGGATTTATGATATCGAGCGACAATGACAACAAGGTAGAAATATTTAGTTGTTTGCGCAATCTCTGCGCTTATGTACAAACGCACAAGACCAAGTAGAAAATCCTTCCCGCGCACGCCTTGGCCGGGGGTAGGCGAGGACCCGCCCGCCGCGTTTGGTGGAACCTGAGATCAAGCTGCCGTGCGTTGAGAAAAACTGGCAGAGAATAGCAACGCCAGAACGACGCCCGGCGCGACGGTGGCACCGATGGCCTGTAGTACCGGAACCCCGGAAAAAGCGAGTGGCCCAAATCCCATGACGGTGGCGATGTTGGCGACGAGCAGGGAGGCCAGCGTACGCGGTGCGATCTCCCCGTGGGCCTGCCGGTCACCTTGATCAAAAAAGAGTGCGTAGTTTGATCCGACGGCGACGATCAGCATGAGCCCGATCAGATTCATGATATTCAGCTCATAACCGAGCAATACGAACCCGGCAGCCACCGTCAGGACAGCCGCAATCAAAGGTAGCAGTATTCTCAAAACGCGCATCGGAGAGCGCAATACGAGCAATAATAGCAAGGCAATAAAAGCGACACCGGATAATGCTAGCCTAATCCCGTTTATCAGGTAACTTTTATACAATTGACTCGACGTGGCGGACAAGTCGATGAACATGGCACCCGCGACATGATGCCGGGCAAGGCTGGCACGCACGCGCTGCGCGTCCACTATGCCTGAAGCCGGTGCTTTGAGCGGTAGAATGGCGTCCCACCCGTTGCCGTGGCGGACGAGCATGCTGCTTACCAGCATCCCGAGGCCGCTGCCGCGCAGATCGGCAAGGGTGAGGGGTTTCAGCGTGCGTTGCGCCTCCGCTTCCTTGACGAATGGCGTGAACAGCGAAGCCTTTACCGGTAGGCCAGGCAAGGCTTCACGCAAACGCCTTTCCAGTTCATCTTGCGGTGGAATTGCCGCTTGCCGCTCCTGTTGCAAAGTGACGCTCGGCAAGTACCGGGCGGGACTTTCATAGCCGGCAATGACGTGATTTCCTACCAGCTCCTGGAGGGCGTTGCCGGCCTTTTCGGCCGCAGCCAGGGTGGCGTTGACGGTGGGCGCCGAAACGACAAGCAAATAGCCCCCTTCCGATACGCCCAAGTCAGCGCGCATCTGCGTATAGAGCCGTTGCTCCGCCGCTGGAATCGGGCTAAGCGCGGATAGATCATAATTCCAAATCCTGTCGTGATGGATGATGAGGACGGCGCTCGCCGCGATCAGCAGCAACAGCACGGCCGGACGCATGGTTGAAAGAATACGTGTCAAGCGAAGCAGCTTTTCGCCGATGCTGCTCAGATCCCGTGATTGGAAATCATCCGGCAGCAGGGTTGGTAATACCAAGCGGGTGACGGCTGCCGCCGTAAGAAGCCCGGCGATTGCATAAACGCCGAGTTGTGCCAACCCCGGCAAATTCGAAAATAGCAGGCTGGCGAATCCGATGATCGAGGTGAGCACCCCTAACCTGACGGTCGGCCAATACTTCTGTACCCATCCTTCACTGCCAGTAGCCGATCGTCCGGACTGCACAAAAAAGTAAATGGAATAATCCACGGCTTCGCCAATTAGTGCCGTACCAAACCCCAGAGTGATATCGTAGACCACGGCAAAGCCCAGCGCTACTGCAGCAATTCCGACAACTACCCCGGATAATACCGGCACCAGACCCAAGATGAGCACGGTAGCGGAGCGATATACCAGCAATAGCAAGATGATGATAAGTGTTAGGCTGATGCTTGACATCAACTCCGCTGCGTGGACGATAGTATCGCGGGAGGCTACCGAAATTACCCCGACGCCAGTCATCACCAAGGCGGTGTTCGCGGCTGCGGACCCCGCTTCCGCTTTCACGGCGGCAAATGCCGTTTGTATGCCCTTGATTGCTGCCTGCTGGGCATCCGTAGCGGAACCGGAAGCCCGGGTTTGCGCCAATATCAGGGCGCTCTTGCCGGAACGGGAGGACCACACGCCGTCGCGGGTCATCGGTCTGGCACCGCTCTCCATGGATTTGATCATCTGCACCGTGGCCCCGGTAGGATCACTAGGGAACAGCGACTGGGCCATCTCGCCGCCTGGAGTGGCTAAAATATCAATGGCGTTGGCAATGGCATTGTGCAATCCGTCAACCGTAAAAAGCCTTGGATTGACGGTAGGGCTCAACAAATAACGATGGGAAAAAATATAATGAAACATCCGGGTATCGCCATTGCTGCTGCCGTTGTTGATGGAGGTAAAGGCAGCGTCACCCTGAAGTTCACGGACCAGATCATTGGAGAGCTTGGCGCGTAGGGCAGCGTCGCCCCCGTCAATGCGGATCATGATTTGGCGCGACAGCAAGCCTTGACGTAATTGTTCGTTCAGGACTGCTTGCTGCGCGGTGGGTGACCGGGGCAGGAATTCCGAGAGATTTGCCGTAAATTCGGCAGCACTGATCACTAAGCCGCCGGCAAGCAAAATAACCAGCCATGCTGCAATGATGAAAAGACGGTTGTCCCTCATGGAGCGGCCAATTTGACGATGGTTATCAGGGAACGATCGTGATTCGTTTTCACAATTTCAATGCTGGTTACTGTATCGTCGCTACCGTTGACCAGGATCTGTTGAATTACGTCAGCTACCCTTTTCTGTTTGGGAAGCATCGTCAGGGTCCAAGCGTCCGCGCTGCCGTTCAGGGAAAGACTAAAAAACTGCTCCAGCATCTGCCGGTTACCGGTCAATGTGCCACGTATGCTATCGATAAATGCCAGTAGTTCTGGGTGATCCTGCAGATGGATCTCCTGGTGATCGATGGTGAGCGTGTCACCTTGTACGAGCATGACCTCTGTTTTTGGCTTGAGGGTATGCATTTCCAAGGTATCCGGAGCGATGAAACGCAGCCTACCGGATGATTCTAACGGTTTTTCCAACATGGTTATGAATTTCTTCTCGACGAAGCCAGCGTGGCCGGATTTAGTCTGTGCCAAGGAGCGCATCAACTGATCAATGTTCCATTCTGTGGCCTGGGCCGGCGGCATCAGCATGGCACTTAGGGCCATGAGTGCCAGCAGCGTCGCAAACCTTGGGGGGAAAAGTCTCCAACCGGCGAGAGATTCGCAGATATTCCTGCCGTCCGCTCCGAAGTTCCAGGCAGGGAACGAAGGCGAATCTCGCAACGTCATCCGGTTCGCGAGGAAGGTCTTCGCTAGATACCGGAGGATCATTGTCACGCGTATATTCAGCAGTTGCCGCAGCGCTGCGGGTTTGGCCATCGGACTACTCCCTAACCTTATTGCCAGAAATCAAAAAAGTTAAACCAGTTGTATGGCGCTATATGACAATATTTATCCAGCAAAGTGACGTATTGTTCCATCGCCCGGCGCAAAACCGCTTCCCGGTCGTCTCTTTCGACATTGGTGAAATCAGCTAATTGCTCAAAAAAAATTTCATATGTCCCCGGTCCGATATGCAAGCCGACCATAAAGAAAATCGGCCGACGCAGGATCGCCGCCATCCGGAAGGACCCGCTGGGCCAGAGGGCGGGATCGCCAAGAAAGGCAATGGATTTCATTTTTTCCAGGCCAAAGGAACGGTCACCCAGCAGACCGACCAATGCGCCCTTTCCCAGTTGTTCCTGAACGCGGATCATCGAATCCATACGGCCGAGGGGTATGATATTTTGTTCGGCTATAGGATTGATGGCCGAGAGCATGGCATTTATGCGTTTGGCGTTTTGCTCATACATCACCATGACCACGCAGAGGTCCGGGTGCTGCCGGCCAACGGCCCTTAGCACCTCAAAACTACCCAGATGTGCTCCGAGGAGCAATACGCCTTGTCCAGCGGCAAGGGCGGTGTCGATAACCTCTGGCTGGTGTACGTGGATGTCAAAGAGATCAAAACGGTTGTTAAGCAAATAAATGCGATCATGGATCGTTGCGGCGAAGGTGAGAAAATGTTGATAGATGTGCCGGATACCTGCGGGTTGGCCGAGCACTCGCGTAAGGTAGGAGCGAGATGATCGTCTGGCGGTTGGCGCAAACACGAGAAAATAGCCGGCGATCAGGTGCAATATGACACGGGCCTGGCGGCGGCCTAGGGCCGTGGAAATCCAGGTTATCAGCCGTAGCATGGTCATGCTTCCGCGCTCCGGCTGCTGCGCCCAGGACGGTCGATTCGGGGGTGTGGATGCCTGGTCTGAGGGATTCATCAGCCGGAAGAGGTCCTTGTGCGGGGAGACAGATCGCCAGCGGCGACCTTGCGGTTGTCCGCGTGGATCGTAAAGGCGATGGAGGCATCCGCCCTCGTATCAAAGCGTAGCGTCAATACTTCGCCAGGGGAGGCGGGGCTGTAAAATTTGGCCATGGTGATATGACATGCCGTCATTGCTTTCCCAGTCGCCAATTCCACCGTATAAATGACCTCGTCAATAAGCATTACACCGGGCACAATGGGATGTCCGGGGAAGTGGCCAGCGAAGACCGGATGCTGGGCCGGGATGCTGAAGAAAACCTCATGGTGCGCCAGGGTTGTTCTCCTCTTTATGAGCATGTGCTGCTACCAGCAATTGAAGCGCCTCGCGGGGTAATTTCCCGGTATTGTTACGCGGTAGAGCGTCT
Organism: Acidithiobacillus sp.; assembly: GCF_049965315.1. GTDB lineage: Bacteria > Pseudomonadota > Gammaproteobacteria > Acidithiobacillales > Acidithiobacillaceae > Acidithiobacillus_B. The sequence continues at coordinate 42,047 of NZ_JBMFWL010000009.1, forward strand.
ACCATCTGTAATGGTCGCGGGAGAAAGGCCGGATCAATGCGCTCACGCAGATGGGCGTAGACCGACTGAGCGTCTAATCCCGGTGCCACAGCGAATGCGATCAAGCGCTTTACGCTGCCATCCGGATCCTCGTCAGGCATAAAAAACACGCCGTCCTGCACTCCCGGGATAGCATTAAGCTGATGGTTCAGATATGCCAGAGAGCTGCGTTTACCAGCAATATTGACAAGGTCGGCTGTTCGACCATGAAGAAGGAAGCGCTCGGCGCTGATTATTTCCAGGCGGTCGCCGAGTTCCGTTGCTTGCAGCAGATGCCCACCGCTTGCCCATACCCGCCCGGCCTTTGCGGTCAGGCGCAAATCCGGCAACAAAACCCATTCGTCGCTTTCCGCCCTGCGCCGGGTGGCCACTTGGCCGGTTTCCGTCGATCCGTAGATTTCCTGCAAGGGAGCATTGAAGCGGGTTTCTGCCTCCCTCGCGAGTTCCTGGGCCAGCGGGGCGGTAGCTGATACCAGCAAGTCAACGGCTGGCAAAGGAGAGTCCATCCCCAGCAAGGCGCGGAGATGGATCGGTGTGCTCACCAGCAATCGTGGGCGTGGCAGCGATGAAAGCTCAGCGCAAATATCCGCAGGATAGAAATGCTGGGGAGCACTGAGGGCGCTTCCGCATTGTAAGACGATCAATATGGTCGACTCGAAGCCGTACATGTGCTGTGGCGGAACCGTACCAACCACCGCATATTTACGGCCATCCAGTAGGCCGAGACGCTGGGCTTCGGCACGGACGCTCCCGACCAGAGCGCCCCAGGTTTTCAGGTGGGGAACCGGACTACCGGTGGATCCGGAAGTGAATACGTAACCTACCGGAAGAGTTTCCGGAAGGAGCGGGATGGGCAGATCATGGATTGCCGCCGCTGCGGGGAGTCCGTCGGGGAAATAAAGTTGTGGCAAATCTATATCGTTATCGTCATCGCTGAGGCAAAACAAGTCGGGAGCGAAGCGGACCAGCCGGCTGACGGTTTCTCGGGTATACGTGGATGGTAACAGGCTGATTTTATTTGCAGTCATGGTTGCCGCAAGGCCGACCATGAAGCGGTAACGGTCACGGCAAATGTTAAGAACATGCCGCCCGGGGAAAAGTAAGGCGCGAAGCTGCGCCACATCCGCCAAGAATTGATGTACTGTAATCGCCTCGCCATGACGAAATGCGACAATATCCCGCGTTGATTCATGGGTCATCAGGGGCAGGAGGTTCATGGCCGGAGATTACCCATTGAATGACTATTACCGCAGTGGAGCAGAGTGGCTGTTGCGCGGTCTCTGGTCGCTGGTCGCGACCTTGGCAGAATAACGGAAATAGGCATGAATCCCTTCCATCATCCCGGAGCGCTCGCCTGCCGGAATGGCGCGACAGCGCACCATGTACTCGGCAAAAAACATTGATACCACCAGCATCGCGCTAATGATATTGACCAATAGAAACAATAAATAGTGTGGCACGAATAGCAAAATAACCAGGGGTAGACCGGTCATGGTAGCGAAAAAAATCGTCCAGGCCATCGTCACGCGCCGAGTATAGAGCGCTAGCTGTTCGCTCAAGGGTCCATGGACCAGTTCGGCAATGCGCGATATCATGGGAACATGTCCGGGCAGCAACGTGACGCCGAAGACAGCGGTTAATAGTATGAAAATACCGCTCCTCTGGATCATGTACGCCCAGGTAAGGTAGTGCGTGAGGATGCTGTGGTAATGCCATAACACTATACATGCAGAAACAATACCGGAAAACCAGATAATTGGGTAATGCGTCTTCCACGACATAAATATCAAAATGATAATGGCAGGGGAGAAGGCGGCAAGAACTGTTAATCCGCCCGATCGGGTCGCGGGGGGTTCTAGGTAGGTGAGTGCTTGGTAACCGATAAAAACAAGCAAGGAAAATACCGCGCCATGGAAAGCTGTAAACCTGCTAAATGGTGAAATCCGGGAAAATAATTTGATGGCCTTGCTACGCAAACTTCTCACATACCGTTCCTCCCAAGCGTAAAGATTGACGTTCGCTCTTGGCATTTCCGCTTGCAGCTTTCCGCGTGGAACCGCTGTTTGCCCCTGTATGGTTCCTGATTGTTTGATAGATCAACAACACCAATGCCCTTTCCCTGGAAAGATGGGCGAAGCGCCGCCCTGGCCGAAATTCGCCTGGAATCCCGTTAGTTCTGACTTTTTGTATTTCCAGTAGTGCCCGTATCCCCCTTGACAGCCCGCCAAAATTCAATCGCCCCCGCCTTCGCCGCGTGGCCGATGTCGACCGCCTCATGGGCGATGCCAAGCCCCACATCCTTTCCTGTCTGGCCGATCTTGTGAACCGTTGAACCAACCGTCTGCCCGGCCTGCTCGGCTCCCTGTTTAAGATCCGTATTTGCTGCATAGACGGTGACCGGGGCGAGGGCCGAGACCAGAAATATGCATGCATACGTCAACTGCGCAGCAGTTGCCGTCTTCCCCTTGATGTGATTGGTCGTTACCATGTGTCCTTGCATCGCAATGCACCTCCTGAGCAGCTCACCTAAACTTTGGCGATCATATCGTCCCTACAAGTTATCGTTCTTGAAGTCGTGATCTCTATTTGGCGCAAGTGTTCGCCAAAGGCGTGTTTTCTCCAATGCTGATTAGAGGCTTTCATCTGCTGAAGCGTCGCTGGCCGAGCCCCAAGGACACGGATCATCCCTGCCAGGGCTCCCTCTCCGATGCGTCCAGATGGACGATGCCCGCGTCCGTACCTCGGCCAACCTTTCGCAGTAATCCTACCCCAGAATCGGGGCTGGTTCCAACCGGAGCGGCGCGAAAACGCACCATTCTGGGGAATGAACTGGTCCCGCCTAACAGGTTCCGCCGAGCGTGATATGGAGTTCCGCGATGCCGCCGGCCAAAGGAAGGCGGCATTGGGGCCCGCCCAAAGGCTGGCGCACTACAAGCACGACCTGCTGTCCGGTGCTGCGGGTTTGGGGCGCCTGAGGCGGCCTTCATCGCCCCGACTGAGCGGGCACAGGGATTCCGCGGATCTGGGCATGGCCCCATTGGGCGCCTCTTCGCGCACCGAGCATCGGCTATCCACGCCGGCAGGAAGCCCGAAGAAGCAGCATTTCCCGCCCGGCGGCGCATGGAATCCATCTTCGGCTAGAGGAAGAGCGACGGCGGCATGTCCAAAACCGGTTTCCGCGGTTTGTGGTTCGCTGGCCTACCATGTCCTGCGCAGCGTCCGACCCAGCGCCGGCCGATGGAAATATGATCGGTCTAAAATTCGGAAAAGCGTGCAATTGGAAGAAAAATAGAGGAGAATACGCTCAGGTTGATTGAGCTGATGCGGTGTTAAAGGAGTACCTGATGAAGCCTATAAGAGTATTGTTGGCGAGTATCACGGCCATGCTGTTGCTGGGCACTTCTTCTGCCTATGCCCTGTCTTTAGATCAGCTCGCCCGGATGAGCCCGAGTCAAAAGAAACAGGCCCAGCAGTATTTTCGCACCCATTCTCTGGGATTTTCGTCCATCTTCAAAAGATATCATCCGGGACCCTACTGGATCCTGGAAAACAAAGCTGCGCTTCATTTGACACCCGGGCAAATCCGGAGGGAAGAGCAGCTCAAGGACGAGATGGCTATGCACACCATCGCGGATGACCGCGCTTTGCAGCACGCCTATGGCAAGTACGCAAAGGATGCCTCTGCCGCGCATCCCGCATTAGCGACGATACAAAACGACATCATCCGCGTTGGAAAGGCAGAAACGCGCTTGGCAGGGGAAATGGTTCCCTATCATCTCCAGGGCTATGCGTTGCTCAATCCGGCGCAAAAAGCCACCTACACCCAATTGGCGGCCAAGACCTGGGCACAGCATCACAGGACGCCTGACAAGCCAGCGGGCGCCCAATAATCGGTCAGAGGTCATCGTGTGAACTGCCGGGTATCGCATGCCCCGCTACCTGGCCACCTGGGGGATGGATGGGCGCCATAAAAGGCTGGTCGGGCACATGGAAACAGCGGCTGGGTACCCTGGGGGTTATCCTTCTGTTGCGGCTGACGGCGGCGCTGCCCAACGGCTGGCGGTCGCAGATGGGCGGATTGCTGGGGATTCTGGTGATGACCCTGCTCGGCAAAACCCGGCGCGTGGTGGATATCAACCTGGCCATTGCCTTTCCCGACTGTCCGGAGAGCCAACGCCGACGACTGCGGCGGCGAAATTTTCAGGAGCTGGGTCGCACGGCCCTGGAGCTTGGACCTCTTTGGTCGCGGCCATTGCCCCAATCCTTGGCCATGGTGCGTGAGGTGGCGGGCGCGGAGGCCGTGGATTCTGCCCTGGCCCTGGGGCGAGGGGTGATCCTCTTTACGGCTCACCTTGGCCCCTGGGAGGCGGCGGTACTCTATACCGGGCAACGCTGGCCCATTACCGGCATGTATCGGGCCCTGCGGAATCCCGGACTGGATGCCGTGATGCGCCGGGGCCGGGAGCGCAGCGGCGCCCGGCAGTTGAACAAGGAACAGGGCATTCGCCCGTTGTTCCGAGCCCTCAAACGGGGGGAGGTGATCGGTATCCTGACGGATCAGAATGTCGACCCCAGGGAAGGTGTTTTTGCGCCCCTTTTCGGCCGTCCTGCCTGCACCACGCCTATCCTGGCGCGTCTGGCGGCGCGCGACACGGTTCCCGTTTTCGGCATGTTCGCTTATCGCCTGGCGAACGGTGCAGGTTTCCGTATCGAATTCGTACCCATGCCGATATCTTTCCCCTGCGGGGACGACGTGGCCGACGCTGCCGGCATGAACGCTCAGCTAGAAGCCGCCATCCGCAAAGCGCCAGAGCAGTATTGGTGGGTGCATCGTCGCTTCAAGGACCAGCCAGCCCTGAGTCCGGTACCCTATTGAGCGGCAAGAGGCGATGATTCGCAACATGCTGGACGTGCCGTGGGCTTGATCCTGTTCTCGCTCACGATCAACAAACCATTCCCGGGGATTCCGCGTTGCCCACGCCATGGTGCATTGCTTCCGTCAAAGGCCTGCTAAAAACGAAATGGACAGGAAGTCACCCTAACCATAATCAGTCAACCATCTGTTTCATATGGTGCGCCCGACAGGAATCGAACCTGTAACCTACGGCTTAGAAGGCCGTTGCTCTATCCGGTTGAGCTACGGGCGCGTGCTGGGATGATTTTAGGGGAAAGGGGCCGGGAAGGAAAAGGTGCCTGGTGGGGGTTGGCTCGGGGTCGGGAGGGCGCGCCTCAAGGCGCTGCAACACAGTCAGCCCAAAAACGCGGCTAAGCCTTTGATAGTTGGTCGGGGCGAGAGGATTCGAACCTCCGACATCCTGCTCCCAAAGCAGGCGCGCTACCAAGCTGCGCTACGCCCCGACGTGCCTCGCAGGATATAGGCAGAGGAGAGTCGGGTCAATCCATCCGGGCGAGGCGGTGGCGCAGGCGTTCGAGTTCGGCGCGGGCCAGGGAGATGCCGTCATTGAGGCGCTGGCGTTCCTTTTCGCTGAGTTCCTTGCCCTTTTTCACCAGTTCTTCGCTATAGATGGCGATGGTATCGAGGAGTTCTTCGACGCGCTCGTTGATGTTTTCCTGGGAGGCGATCACCCGATCCCAGGCGCGATTGGCCTGACGGCGGATCTGCTCGCGGGTGCGCTGGCCGGGTTGGGGGGCGAAAAGCAGGGCGACGACGGCGCCGGCTGCGGCGCCGGCGATGAGGGCAATGCCGATGGCGCTATAGCCGAGGGAGGTGTCACTGTCATGATCCATCATGGGAGGGCTCCTTTTTCAACTCAGGTGACGACGGTGGGCGCCTTGCGGCCGGTGAGGGCTTCCATGCGGGTGAGCCCGCGGCCGAGGGAGATGAGATCGCGCAGGGCGCGCTGCGGGTCCTGCTGCTGGCGCGCCGGATCGATTTCGTACTGTTCGTGATAGATGCGCAGGGTGGCGCCTTCGGTGCCGGTTCCGGAAAGGCGGAAGATGAGGCGGCTACCGTCGGTGAAGCGCAGGCGCAGGCCCTGATGGAGGCTTTGGCTGCCATCGACGGGGTCGGTATAGGCAAAGTCGTCGGCGCTGTCCACCGTGTGGCCGGCGAGGGTTTGCCCGGCCAGGATGGGGAATTGCGCCGCCAGCGCGTGCATCATTTGCGCGCCCACTTCCGCCGAAAGATCTTCGTAATCATGGCGGGTGTAGTAGTGGCGGCCATGGCGGGCCCAGTGGGCGCGAACGATTTCGGCTACGCTCTGGCCATGGTGTGCGATGATGGACAGCCAGGCGAGCACCGCCCAGAGCCCGTCCTTTTCCCGGATATGGTTGGAGCCGGTGCCGAAGCTTTCCTCCCCGCAAAAGGTGATGCGCCCCGCGTCCAGGAGATTGCCAAAGAATTTCCAGCCGGTGGGGGTTTCGAAGCAGGGGATGCCGAGGGCCTTGGCCACCACATCGGCGGCCTGGCTGGTGGGCATGGAGCGGGCGATCCCCCGCAGACCGTCGCCATAGGCGGGGATGCAGGTGGCCTGGGCGGCGAGGACGGCGAGGGAGTCGCTGGGAGTGACGAAAAACTGTTTGCCGAGGATCATGTTGCGATCGCCGTCGCCATCGGAGGCGGCCCCAAAGTCGGGGGCATCGGCGCCGAAGAGTTCGTCGGCCAGGGCTTTGGCATAAACGAGATTGGGATCGGGGTGGCCGCCGCCAAAGTCGGGCAGGGGGGTCCCGTTGACTACTGTGCCCATGGGGGCGCCCAGGCGCTTTTCAAAGATCTCGTGGGCGTAGGGGCCGGTGATGGCGTGCAGGGCGTCAAAGCGCATGCGAAAGGGCCCTTGCAGAAGCCGGGCGAGGGCGTTGAAGTCGAAGAGGCGCTCCATGAGGGCGGCGTATTCGCTGACGGGGTTGCTGACCTCGACGGTCATGGCGCCCAGCCGGGTTTCGCCTTCGTGGTCGATGTCGATATCGGCGGCATCGAGGATCTGGTAGGCGCTGAGGACCTTGCTGGCGGCCCAGATGGCCTCGGTGACGGATTCGGGGGCGGGGCCGCCGTTGCCGATGTTGTATTTGACGCCGAAGTCATGCTCCGGGCCGCCGGGATTATGGGAGGCGCTGAGGATGATGCCGCCAAAGGCGTGGCGGGCGCGGATGACGGTGGAGACGGCGGGCGTGGAAAAGAGCCCGCCCCGGCCGACGATGACGCGCCCCCAGCCATTGGCGGCGGCCATCTTGAGGATGATCTGCACGGCTTCGCGATTGAAATAACGGCCGTCCCCACCCAGGACGAGGGTTTGGCCCTCGTGGCCGGGGAGGGCGTTGCAGATGGCCTGGATGAAGTTGTGCAGGTAGGGCGCCTGTTGAAATACCCGCACCTTCTTACGCAGGCCCGAGGTCCCGGGGCGCTGGTCGGGGAAGGGCTGCGTGGGAATGTGCAGGACTTTCATGCCGAGGCCTTCAGTTGTCGAGGGGGATGTCGAGGATGGTGGTTTCCCGGGCGGCATCGGTGCGGATCCACAAGGTATAGCCGCCCAACTGCCAAGTGCTGACCACTACGCCGCCTTCGGCAATGGCGCGTTCGCTGGCGGCGATGAGATCGGCTTCCATGGACGGATCCCAGTCACCGGTGACATGGCGATAGATCAGCTCTTGCGGGTCGGTGCCGCCGGCGCCCAGCACTTCTTGCGCATCCGGGGAGGCGAGGATGGTGCCAGGGTGAAAACGCATCTTTTGGGGAGTATTCATAAGGGCAGTATAGCATCCGGAAAGGGGGTCATAGGAGAAAACCCTGATTGCGTAAAAAATCCCGGCTGGGGGCGGCGCAGGTGTTCATGAGGGCGATGCGATGGGGATTACGGCGCGCCCGGCGGGCCCAGAGCTGCGGATGGCTTAGTCCCGCCGCAGCATAGACCTGAACCGAGGGGAAAAAACAGGTGCGCAGGAATTGGCGCATGACTTCCCGCAGCAGGGGGGCCACGGCGCGTTTCTGCCAGGGACGCAAGTGCTGGCTGCGGGTCTTGATGGTGGTGCGGGCGAAGGCCATGTGGCGGGCCTCTTCGCGCATGTGCAACTGGGTAATGGCGAGCACGGCGGCCGGCAGCGTCTTGTGGGCGAAGATGAGGCGATTCATGCGGTCGGGCACGTTTTCGCCGATGAGGATGGTGGCCCAGAAGGCGGCCGAGCGCTGGGGGGCGAAGCGGGCGAAGAGCCGGGCCAGAGGCGGGCGCTCGCCAAGGGGGGTCATGAAGGGGATCTGGGAGCGCCTTTGCAGTTCCAGAAACATGAGGCTGTGGCCGACCTCCTCGCGCAGTTCATGCAATTGGTAATGATAGCTGATGGGATCGTGATACAGCTCGTTGAGGGAGTTGCTGCCCAAGCGCTGGATGAACAGGGCTTCCAGCCACAGGCCCAGTTCGCAAAAGGAGACGAATTCGCACTGGGACAAACGCAGGCGATCCTCCTTGGAGAGATCGGCAAACTCGGAGGTCCCATAGAGGGAGAGGAGTTCGTCGGGGAGCCAGGGGGCGTCAGGATCCAGGCTCTCCCAGGGAATGCTTTGCACCGGATCGCGATAATGGCTGCTGTGCGCGCCCAGCCGGGTGACCAGGGCGTCGTGGTGGGTCTGGACCTGAGCCTTCATGGAAATGTGCCGAGCAAAGTTCATGAGGCATTCTGCCACGCTGCGGGCGTGGGTCCAAGGGCGTTAGGCGGGTTATTTTCCGGCCCGGACCCGGGCAATGGCGGCGGCCACGTCGTAGCGGGCTTGCCAGGCGAGTTCCGTCTCCGCCCGCTGGGTAGCGACGACCAGGGGATAGCGCAAGCCCCGGAGCCAGCCGGGATCGCCCAGGGCGTCGGTGAAGGGCCAGACCACGCGGTGCAGGCCGTGGGCCAGGGCGATGGGGATCGGCAGGGTGATGCGGCGGCGAATTTCGTGCCAGGGGATGGGCTGGGGAGCGGCGATGTTGAAGATGCCCATTTGACCATAATGAAGGGCGGCGAGGATGGCGCTGACGGCGTCCTCCTCATGAATGCACTGGATGCGCAGGTCGGGGTCGGCCAGGCGCAGACCGATGGGACTGGCGGCAATGGCATTGACCAGGGCTTGGCCATGGGGGCCGATCACGGCGTGGAGGCGCAGGCGGGTAACGGCGAGATCCGGGTACTGGCGGGTGAAGATATCCAGCCATTGCTCCACGGCGGCCTTGTCTTCGCTGTAGGCAAAGCCCGGCTGGGGACGGCAGGGCTGGGTTTCGGGGATGAGGGCGGGGTTGTCGGGCCAGGCCCCATAGGCGGCGACGCTGCTGGTATAGACGACTTGGCGCACGCCCGCCTGCCGGGCGGAGCGAAAGAGATTCCGGCTGCCGCCGACATTGATGGCGCGCATGAGGGCGCGGTCGCGGCGCTGGCGGCCCAAGGACTGGGCGAGGACGATGAAGGCGAGATGGATGACCGCGTCTGCGCCCTCCAGGTGGCGGGCCAGGCCCGGGTCGCGGATGTCGGCCTGGACCGGCGAGAGGCGGGGATGGGTGAGGAGGGGGGGGTGGCGGTCGAGGGCGACGACCCGGTCGATACGGGGGTCCGCCAGCAATGCCGGCAGGAGGGCGCGGGCGGTATGTCCGGCGGCGCCGGTGACGAGTACGCGCACCGGTTCAGGCGGCGTCGGCCGCGCTCGCGCGCAGGGCGGGCAGGACTTCCCGGGCGAGGAGGTGCAGGGAGCGCTGGGCGACGGCCGTGGGCACCATGCCGGCGCCCACGGCGAGGATGAGGCGGTCCACCCCGGCGCGGGCGTAGCGGGAAAGCTTTTTGCGGCATTCCTCCGGATCGCCCACCACCACCATGCCCATGCGCTCCAGCAGCGGCAGGGTGAGGGTGCGGCGCAGGAGGGGTTCGAGGAAGCCCAGGCGATGGTAGTATTCATAGCTGTCGCGCAACTGGGCGAGGACGGGGCGGGTCTGGTCGAGGAGGCGCTGGTAATACCAGTGAAAGCCTTGGGCCAGGCGCCGGGCCTCGTCCCCGTCCTCCAGGCACAGGCAGCCGATGGTCATGGCGAAGGCGTTATTCAGCCCCGCTGCCGGCGCGCCCCCGCCGTGGGCTTGGCGCCAGGCGCGGCGATAGGCCTTGAGGTCCTGTTTGATGAGAAACCACGGCTTGAAAGGGCCCGCCAGCACGCCGATGCCTTCCTGCGCGGCCCAGGTGAAGGTGGGCGGGCTCACGGCGGCGGTCCACAGGGGCGGGTGGGGGCGTTGGAGGGGCTTGGGCAGGATCTCGATGTCGTCAAACTGATAAATCCTGCCGTGGTGGCTGAAGGCCCCTCCCGGCGCGGCGCGGAGGATGGCCAGGCCCTCCTGCACATGGGCGCGGCTGTCCGCCATCTCCGCGCCGAAGAGGGCGTATTCCTTGGGCGAGAAGCCCCGGCCCAGGCCCAGATCGAGGCGGCCGTTGCTGAGGATGTCGAGGGCGGCGCTGCGTTCGGCAACGCGCACGGGATGGTTGTAGGGCATGACGACGACGGCGTGACCGAGGCGCAAGTGTCGGGTGCGCTGGCTGGCGGCGGCGAGGAAGGTTTCGGGGCTGCTGGAATGGGAGTATTGGCGCATGAAATGATGCTCCACCAACCACGCCCCGTGGAAGCCCAAGTCGTCGGCAAGGCTCAGTTCGTCGAGGGTTTCGTGATAAACTTGCGCCTCGCTGCGCCCCAAATGTTCGGGTACGGCCAGTTCGTAGAAGAGATCCACATCCATTTCGGGAGCCCCCATGAAGCCCATCGTGTCGCCACCGCCGACGCCGCCGCAAGTTGCGGAGCGCCTGGAGATCGCCATCTTAACATCGGAGCAGATGCGCCTGCACTGGGAGGAGGAGGGGACCGCCATGCATTACCTGGAGCTGGTCCTGCCCTTAGAGCTGGAAGCCACGCCGGCCGGCGACTATTTGCGTTGCCGGGTCTTGGCGGAGGGTATCGAAGTCCGGGTGCGGGTGGACCTCATCCACAACCTGCCCATGCCGGTGAAGGATTAGGGGACGTCCACCTCAGCGCTGTTGCCAGCCGTTTCCACCCCGCTGATGCGGAATATCCGGGTCCGATAGTAGGCCAGTTCGGCGAGGGATTCGCGAATGTCCGAGAGGGCCTCGTGGCGTTCGCTCTTGGGGAATTTGGGCAGTTCGGGATACCAGCGGTGGGCCAGTTCCTTCAGGGTGCTGACGTCGATCATGCGGTAGTGGAAGAAACGCTCCAGATGCGGCATGTGGCGGGCGAGGAAGCGGCGGTCCTGGCAGACGCTGTTGCCGCAGATGGGAGAGGTGCCGGGGGTAACGTGGGCACTGAGAAAGTCGATGGTCTGGGCCTCGACGGCGGCGGTGTCCAGGCGGCTCTCCCGGACGCGGCCGATGAGGCCGGAGGCGCCGTGGGTGCGCCGGTTCCAGTCGTCCATGCGCGCCAGGACGGCCTCGTCGTGATGCACGGCGAGGACGGGTCCTGCGCAGAGGACGCGCAGGTCACTATCGGTGACCAGGGTGGCTATTTCGAGAATCTCGTCCTGTTCCGGGTGCAGGCCAGTCATTTCCAGGTCGATCCAGATCAGGCGCTGGGCTTTGACGTCCATGGGGAGTCCTCTGTGATGAGATGACGTCATTCTAGCATAGAGCCCCGCGGGCATAAAAAAAGGCGAACTACAGGAGTTCGCCTAATAGCCGCAAAACAACCGCTACAACCACTACAACCGCTACCACTACAAAAATCGGGCTGAACCGCCGACTTGTTGGCCGCCGCCCTTGCCGAAGGGGGTGCCTACTCTTTCATGACGCTCCGCTCATTTTCAGAAGATCTGGGATCGCTGTACCGCGATGGAAGAGAGATTACCGGTAAATTGTTTCTGGAATATTTCCTGGATGAATGGAGTTGGGTGTTGTCGGCGGCATTGGTGCGCATGGATCGGGCCATTTCCCCTTGCCGGGTAGCGATGCCGTTGACCATTGCCTTCCGGGATACGGCAGGGCTAAGGAAGGTGGCTGCTGCCGGCATCAAGCTGCTATTTTTCCTCATCTTATGCTCCTCCTATTGGAGAGAATGGGCTGTCGCCGTGCCGTGATCTTGCTAAGATTAGAAGAGAATAATTTCAGGAATGTTTCCGGGGGTTTCCATGGCGGTGGTCTTGATAGTGGACGATGATCAGCGGCTGGCGCAGATGCTCCAGGAATATCTGGAGGGGCAGGGCTTCGGCGTGCGGGTGGCCCATGGCGGGCAGCAAATGTGGGCGGCCCTGGCGGAGGCGCCGGTGGATGTCATTGTTCTCGACTGGATGTTGCCGGGGGCCGATGGCATTACCCTGGCGCGGCAACTGCGGGAAAGGGGCGGGCCGCCCATCCTCATGCTCTCGGCCCGGGGTGAGGACGATGAGCGCATCATGGGCCTCGAAAGCGGGGTCGACGACTATCTCGCCAAGCCCTTCAATGCCCGGGAGCTGGTGGCGCGCCTGCGCGTCCTCCTGCGCCGCGGCGGAAGGGATGAAAGCGGGGACCAGCTCAGCTTCGGCCCTTTCCGCCTGGATTTCCTGGAGCGGCGTTTGTACCGCCATGGCGAGGCGGTGGATCTCAACCCGGCGGAGATGGAGCTGTTGCTGGTCTTTGCCCGCCGCCCGCGGCGGGTGCTGAGCCGGGAGCTTTTATTGCAATTGCTCGGTGGTGAGGAGGATGGCCGCTTCGACCGGAGCATCGATGTGCGCGTCACCCGCCTGCGCCGGGTGCTGGAGGAAAATCCGCGCCAGCCCCAATACTTGCTCACGGAGCGCGGGGCGGGCTACCGCCTCGTGCCGCAGCCGTGAGGATTTTCCGGGGACGCAGTCTTTTTGCCCAGACGGCCTGGACCCTGGGCCTGGGTATCGTGCTTTTGCAGGTCTTGAGCGTCGTCATCATCGTGGTGACCGTGCTCTATCCCTTGACGCAGCGTTCGGCGGAGGATCTGGCGGGCCTTATCCTGATCAGCGCCAAGACCTATGTGGAGTTGCCCGCGGCAGCCCGCCCGGCCTATCAGGAGAGCTTGCAAATGGACAATGGCCTGGTCCTGGAACCGGCACGGGGAAACCTGACGGGCACCCGCGCCGTCCATCTCTATGGCACCCTCCTGAGCCGCGCCCTGAGCCGGCGCCTGGCCATGCACATCCCCGTATTCGTTCGCAGCGGGGCGGCACGCACCTTCTGGGTGCAGATTCCCATGGACGGGGAAAGGATCTGGGTGCACTTCGATCGGCGGCGCTTGGCCAGTTCCCTGCCCGTGGCGATCATCTTCATCCTGACCTTCTCGACCCTGGCCCTGGTGATTCTGACCATTGTCCTGGTGCGTCGGGTGCTGCGTCCTTTGGCCATCCTGTCCACGGCGGTGGGCCAATCCTGGAATGCGCCGTTGCCGGAACTGCCGCGGGAGGGGCCGCAGGAGCTTCTGGACCTCATTGGCGCCTTTGCCCGGATGCGCACGCGCCTGCAGGCCATGGTCGATCATCAATCGCTCCTGTTGACGGGCATCTCCCACGACCTGCGCTCACCCCTGGCGCGCCTGCGCATGGCCTGGGAGCTCCTGCCGGAGGACGTTCCCCCCCATCTGCGCGAAGGAATGTTGCAGGATCTGGAGCGCACGGAGTCCCTCCTGGCTCAGGCCCTGGCCCTGGGGCGGGGGATGATGCATCGGCGGGCGGCGGACTTTGATCTCGGTGTCTTGCTGCGGGAGTTGACAGAAGAGTTCGGGCGGGCGGGCGGCATTTGCTCGGCCAGGATTCCCGAACATTTCCCTTTCCGTGGCGATCGGGAGGCCCTGCGCCGTTTGCTCGGCAATCTTTTCGACAATGCCTTGCAACATGGCGGCGGGCAGGTGGGTCTACGTCTGGAAAAGGCCGGGGGGCGCTGGCTTCTCATCCTTTGCGATGCCGGCCCCGGCATACCAGAGGCGGTTCTGGAACAGGTCTTCGAGCCTTTTTTCCGCTTCGACAATGCCCGCGGGCACAGCAAGGGCAGCGGCTTAGGCCTGGCCATCGCCCGCCAACTGGCCGAGGCCCAGGGAATGCTCCTGCGTCTGTATAACGCTCCCCAGGGTGGACTTTGCGCCGAACTGTCCTGGCCCATCCGGCGCTTTCAATAACCGGGTCCGCCGGCAGGCATCTCCCATTGCCGGCGCAATTCCCGCCAGTTGCCGAATCCGGGATCAATCCCGGTGGAGGCGGAATTCGACCCAGACCGTGAGGGTGAAGTTTTTGCCGGTCAGGTCCCGGGGGGTGCCAGGCAGAGAGGCGTTTTGCAGGGCGGCGATGGCGGCCCGGTCAAAGACCTCCATGGCCCCGTGGCGGAGGATCTCGACATCGCCGATCTGGCCGTCGTGGAGGAGGAAACGCAGTTGGACCTTGCCTTCCTCGCCGAGCATGCGGGCGTTCTCGGGGAAGCGCACGGCGGCCTGGATGGCGCCCTTGACCTGGGCGAGGTAATCCTCGCGTACCGCCGGATCGACGAGGGACGGGCTGGGTGGGGGCGGCGCGGGTGTTTCCGGTGCGGGCGGGGCCGCCACCGGGCTCGGCACGGGCGATGGGGGCAGCACCTCCTTGATCGGTTGAGGCGGCGTGGGTTGTGGGTGGGGCTTGGGTGTCATTTTCTGAAGCACGGGTTTTGGCGTCTCTTCGACCTTGGGCTTTGCTGTCGGCGTAGGGGGCGTCACCGGCTTGGCGGGGGGTTCCGGTGTAACCAGGGCGATTCGCATGGGCGGCAGAGCGGCCTGGACGGGGTGCTGATGGTGGATACTGTAGAAGACGGCGGTCAAGGCGAGGATCTCTACCAAAAGGGCGAGGCCAAGGGCTCGCTGCATGGCCTTGCCCTCTCCGGAAAGCCGATAACCGGGCATCTGCGCAAGTTCTGGAGTCATCTTTTTTGATTCCGTTCGTATGAACTGATGGGGATAAACATTTTTTGCGTCAACCGCCATGCTCATGTGCATCGCTCAATTGGGTTGCGGCGCGTGCATGATGCCTTCCCAAAGGATGCGATTATATTGGGCAGTATCAATGCGGTCTTCGGCCGAAAAATCCATTCCCCGGGTTTTTGCGGCCCAGTATTTCCCGTCGTGCAAAGGCCGCAAATGGCTTTGGGCGCTGCTGCAGGATCGATATCTGGCTGGCCAGCGGCTGGCGAGGGCGGTGCTGTGCAGCATCCCCGAGGGGCAGGCCTGGAAGCTCCATTGCTTTTGCCGGGGATCGAAGATGTCGCTCATCGGGCGGGCGGCGCCGTCCAGGGCGCTCAGGGGCGGCAGTCCCAGCACCATCTCCATGGTGCGCAGCAGGTTGAGGGTGTTGTAGGGGGTGGAAAGCACCGCGCCTTGCTTCACATAGGGGCCGACGACGAAGGCGATGCTGCGGTGGGCATCCACATGGTCCGGGCCGTCCTGGGCGTCATCTTCCACCACGAATATCAGGGTATCCCGGGCGTAGCGGCTATGGGCGATCCGCTCCGCCAGCAAGCCGACGGCAAAATCATTGTCTGCGACCTGGAGTTCCGGCGTGTTGACGCCATCCATGGCTTGGGCAAATTTCCCCGTATGGTCATTCATGAAGCGTATGAGCGAGAGGGCGGGCAGTTTGCCATTGCGTTCATAGGCGCGGAATTCCCGCTCCCATTCCCGGTAGCGATAATAATCCGGGTAGGCGTTATCAAAGCTGCGGAAAAAGGGATCGGTATGGGCGGCGAGTTCCGGATTGGCCGGATAGGCCTGGATGATCTGGTCCTGGTAGGGGTGGCGCGATAGGGGGATCTGCTTGCTGCCGGCCCCATAGCGTTCCAGGTCCACAAAAAATCCATAATTGCGCAGGCTGAGTCCGTGGCGCAGGGCGGCGCTCCACAGATAACCTTGCTGGTGCCGTCCGGCGGCGCTGTCCGGTGCGGCAAGGTCGGCGGTCCCTGGCAGAAGGTCCGGGTCCTCGGGGGTGTCGGGATTGGCCGCGCGCCGTTCTTTCCCCTCCAGGCCCACATTGACATTGCGATTGGTGCCTTCCCAATCGTAGGAACCGCCGCCTTGGGCATAATTGTTGGGCAGCATTTTGCTGTTGATGTCCGACTCCCGGGCCGCGGTGGACCAGGCCCAGCCATCGCCGCTCACTTCCCCCGTATCCAGAAAGTGATCGAGCAGGACAAAATCCAGGGCGAAGCGATGCTGGTTGGGGGTCACGGCCCGGGGAAATTCGGTGAGGGAGGGGTCGCCGTTGCCGCGGGGAAGGTCGCCCAGCACCTGATCGTAGGAACGGTTTTCCTTGACGATATAGATGACGTGCCGGATATGCCGGTGCAGGAAATCCATGACCTGCCGGTCGGTGCGGGAAAGGAGGGCGGAATGGTTGTTTTTCAGGACCACCGAGGTCATGGATGGGAGGTCCACCTTGGCCGGGTGCGGAATCTCCTGCAGGCCCGAAAGGGAAAGTTGCAAAATGTATTGATTGGGTTGCGGCCGGACGGGGGACGAGGCGATGCAGCCATGGCGATAACCGGAGCAATATCCCGGATTGGCTCCGGGAACGGATTTATTGTTGATCACCCAAAGGGCGTCGCCGGCCGGTGCCGGGACCAGATCCTGCGGCGACCATGCCGTTGGCAGGAGGCCGAGGCTGCGCGGCATTGCTCCCGTCAGGGAGAGCACGGCTACGGCATTCATCTGGCCCAGGGTGGCGTAAAGCCGCCGATGATCCGGCGAGATGCCGAGGGCGTTGGCCGACCAGCCCAGATTTTCTTCGCCCGGGGAAACTCCCGGGGTCCCGGTGCGGTGCGCCTCCTCCGGAAGCAGGCCGACCTGACCCTGTAACTGGAGTTTTTGGGTGTCGATGACGGCGATGCTGTCGCGGTTTTCCATGGCCACGTAGAGCCGCTGGCGGGCCTCGTCCAGGATCAGGCGGTTGGGATTCCCCGGCGTGGCGATGCGGGCGACGACCTGCGGATCGTCGTTGGCGGTGTCCATGACGACGATTTCGCGGTCGCGCATGCTGGAGACATAGGCGCGCTGCCGCTGATCCATGACGATCCAGAAGGGGCTTTCCCCCCCGGCCTGTCCGTGCCGCCCTTCGCTGGGGCCGGGACGCAGGTCCATGTCCCGGAGAACGCGGCGTTGGTCCAGGTCGATCATGCTCACCGAATCATTGTAGAAATTGCTCACGAGGAGGCGCTTGCCGTCGGGGCTGAGGGCGAGGCCGGCGGTGAGGGGCTTGACGTGGAGACCAAGGCCGGACCGGTGTCCGAGAGGGATGGGATGGCCATCGGCCCGCCACGATCCGGAGGGCTCCGTTTTTTTGAAAATCAGCACGTTGTCATCGACGCCGCCGCCCACATAGAGGGTTTTGCCGTCCGCCGACAGGGCCATGCCGCAAAAGCTGTTGTCGATGGGCAGGACCTGGACGGTTTGCGGCTGGTGAGGGTCGGAGACGTCCTCGATGATCACGCTCTGCCGTGAATGCCGCGCCGACGGCTGGCCATGGGCATCGGCGTTCAGCTTGAATCCGGAGGTCAGGATCAATAAATAGTGCCCGTCCGGCGTCGGTAATGCGCTGACGGCACCCCGCGCATAGACCGGCGCAGCGCCGCCATCGGTCCTGAGGCGATCCCAAAACCGGGAGCCGGGGGCGGCCTGTGGCGAAATACGCTGACCGGTGGGCAGCACTGCTGCCTCCGCCCTTGCGCTTTCGCGGTGACCGGCACTGGACGGCAGCCCATCCTTCCCGTCCATTGCGCTTTGCGCTGCGGCAGGGCCGGCCAGGAGGGCAAGGGCGCCGGACAGGAGGAATAACAAGGTGCGATGCATGAGCAGTCTCCAGTATCTTCGCAGATGTTTCGGCACGTAACGCAACTTGGGAAGGCGATGCGGGCACGCGGCGATGGCCTGTCGGTGCCCGGGAATGCATCAGAAGGTACCGCTCACCGTACCGAAGACCTGACGTGGCGCGCCGTTTTGCAGGGTCCAGAACGTGCCCTGCGGATCGGAGGAGACAAAGCCGTTGGTGCCGATGGTGGCCCAGTAGTTTTCGTTGAGGAGGTTGGTGATGTTCAACTGGAAGCGCAGTTCCTGGAGCCCGAGGACGCGGCGCAGGCGGTAGCCGGTGCTGAGGTCCGTCAGCCAGTAGCCCGGCACTTTGGCGTCATTGGTGTAGGTGTAATAGCGTTCGCCCGCATATTTTGCGCCCAGGCGGCCGAAGAAACCGGCATGTTCATAGGCGAGCTGGGTGGCAAACATCAGGCGCGGGGCATCCACGACATTTTTGCCGGCGGCCCGTACCAGGGTCGTGCCGTCCAGGTAGTCGGACTGGTACTTGGAAGAGGTATAAGTCAAGGAGTTGTACCAGGTCACATCCCGGATGGGCGACCATTGAAAGGCGCCTTCCACGCCGCGGGTATGCACGGAGCCGACGTTGGCCATGGTGGAGGGGCAGCCGAGGATGCCCGCGCACTGGGAGATGCTCAGCAGGCGGTTGTCAAAGTTGACCAGATAGGCATCCAGAGACGCCTGGAAATCGCCCCGCTGGGTCTTGATGCCGATATCCAGGGTCTGGGAAGTTTCCGGCTTGAGGCTGCCGGAGGTGGCGTTGAAAGCGGCCGGGGTGGTGGAGAACGGTCCACTAACGCCCGGCTGAAAGGCGCGCATGTTCTGGGCGTAGGAGAAAAAAATGTTCTCCGAGGGGGTGAGCTGATAATTCAGGCCCACCTGCGGCAGGAGGCCGCGCTGGGCGCTGATGGAACCAGCAGCGCGATTGCCCACCAGGGAGCTGGCATCAATGTTCACATGGGGGCTTTTGACGCCCAGGGTCACTTTTAGCCGGTCGTTGAAGAAGGTGGCCTGATCCTGGGCGAAGAACTGCCAGGTGGTGGTGTTGAACTGCTGCAAGAAAGCCGTGGCAAAGGGGTTGCTGAGGAAATGATCGTAGGCATTGATGTCGCCGGAGGTGATATTGTAGTAATTCCGGGCAAGCTGATGTTTGTTGTATTCATACCAGAATCCGGCGCTGAGTTGGTGATTGTTGAGCTGCGCCACCAGCGAAGAGATGACGCCGCCCCGGCGGATGCCATATTCCGTGGTGCGGATGGATATGGGCAGGCCCGATGGGGAGGGCACATAAGGGGTATACCAATGCCCTTGCCCATCATTGTGGTGATAATAGACGGTGGTATCGAGCCGGGCGATGGCGGAGAGCTTGAGATTGGCGTTCACATAAGCCAGTTCGTCGTTGCGCAGGCCGCGAGCGAAATAATAGGCATCGTCAACGCTGGTCACGCCGCCGGTAAATATGCCCTTGGCGGCGTTGATGGCGCGCTGGAAATCCGGGGCATAATTGTCCCAGTTCCAGCCCAGACGCCGCTGGGAGTCGAGGGAGAGATCGGCGTAGTCGCTTTCATCACGGCGGGATATGTCGACAAAAGCCGTGATCTTGCTCTCGCCGAAGAAGTGCACGATCTTGGCGTTGAGCTGTTTTTCGCTTTGCGGGCCATAGCCTTTCCATTTGTCGGCGCGGCTGTAGAGCAGGCTGACGAAGGCCTTGGTCTGGGCGCCCATGTCGCCGGTATCCAGGCGCAGGAAGGTGCGGCTGGAGTTGGCGCTGCCATAGGTCTCGGCCAGGGTCACGCCGAAGCGGTTCTTGGGATCGACGGAAAAGAACTGAACGCTGCCGCCCAGGTTGCTGGTGGAGGCCGTGCCGGTATCGCTGGCCCCCTCGGAGACGCTGACCCGGCTGATGTTTTCCTGGCTGATGGCGCGCCCGATGGAAAGGCCGTTGTTATTGCCGTAGCTCTGATCGCCCAGGGGCAATCCGTCCAGCGTGAAACCGAGCTGGTTCTGGTTGAAGCCACGGATGCTGAAGCGGCTGGCCCACTCGTAATTGCCGAGGGGGTCTGATGAGGAAAAGAATACGCCGGGTAGCTTCTGCAGGGAGGCCAGGGGGCTATATCCCGGCGGGGCCTCACTGAGTTCCGAACGGGTCATGGTCAGGACCTGCCGTGTTTCCTTCTGGCCGAATACCGAGACATCGTCGGTTTTGACCGGATCATCGGCAAGGGCCGGAACGGGGCCGATGAAGGTGGCGGCCAGGATGGCCTTGACGATGGCGCGTGGTGTCACGATGTGCTTCATTGTTAGCTCCCTCGGTGATGTCAGTCGTCCAATGCGAAATGCACGGTGGTGGTGAAGGTCTTGCCGGGTGTTCCGGGCCAGAGGCCGGGGGTCATGGCGTCAAAGCGGCTGGCGCGCAGGGCCTTCAAGGCGGCTGCGTCGAGCAGCCGGAAGCCGGAGGACTGGAGGATCGATGCCTCCACCACGCTGCCTTGCCGGCTGATGGTGTAGGCGAGGACGACGTCGCCGGTCATGCCGAGCTCCTTGGCGCTGGCGGGATAGACCTTGTGCTTTTCGATCTCGCCCGCCACCCTGCCGGCGTATTGTCCCTCTCCGGCCCGGTCCTCCCCGGGCCCTGGGTCGCTTTTGACCGGGGTGGCGTTCTGGACGGGCGGGGCGGCCACGGGCGACGGATCGGCTGGCGCGACCGGCATGAGACTCGGCGCCGGGGCGGTCGGCCGCGCTGCCTCCACCGGCTGGCGGACGGGCTGCGGAAGGGGTTTCGCGACCGGTTTCGGCGTGGGCTTGGGTGCCGCCTTGGGTTGCGCTGCCGGTTTTTGTGGCGGTGGGATGACCCTGGCCGGCTCCGGAGCGATCAGCGCCAGTTGCATGGGAGGAATGGACGGGGACGGCGGTTTTTCCTGACGGAAGAAAAACGCCATGTTGCCGATTACCAGCAGTTCCACTGCCATGGCGGCCAGCAAGGCCCGCCGCAGCAGGGGGCCTTCCTCCGGGGTGTGGAACAACGGGGATGCGAGGGCAGTGGTCAAGATCCCTACTCCGGCTTGGCCGCCAGGCCGATGGCGCTGACGCCGGCGTGGCGGCAGGCGTCCATGACCTTGACCAGGGCCTGGATGTCGGCGCCCTGGTCGGCGGCGATGGTGACCTGGGTCTCGGCGGGATTGCCCTGGCGGAGCCTGGCTTCCAGGTCCGGCAGGCTGACGGCGCGGCCGTCCAGCTCTACTTCACCGGACTGGCGCAGGGTGAGGACGACCTTGGGCTTGGGCAGATCGCGGGCGGTGCTGGAGCCGGGCATCTGCGCGGGCAGCCCCTGGGTGGGGATCATGTGGATCGTCACCATGATGAAGAAGATCAGCAGGAAGAGCATGATGTCGATCATGGGGATGATCTCCACCCGCCCCTTGCGCATTTCCAGATATTGCATGCTCAGGCCTCCGCGGCGGCGTAAATGAGGGGCTGGGCCTCGCTGTGGATCAGGGCGTGGCTGTGATCGAGGCCCTCCAGGCGGTTGATGAGCATGGTGCGCAGGGTCTCCATCTGGTGAACGACGTAGCGCATGCGATTGTGCAGGCCGTTGAAGGCCACCAGGCCGACGATGGCGATGACCAGTCCGGCCGCGGTGGCGAGCAGGGCTTCCGCCACGGAACCGGTGATGAGGGTGGGGTTCTGGGCGGCGTTGTTCAGCACCTGGAAGGCGTGGAACATGCCGATGATGGTGCCCAGCAGGCCCAGCAGGGGGGCGAGGGTGACGGTGGTGTCAAGTATCCACAGGCGCTTGTCCAATACCGGCACCTGCCGCATCACTGCTTCCTGGAGGATCTCAGAAAGGCGTCCGCTGTCTTTGATGTGCGGGAAACGCACCGGCCCTTCGAGGATGGCGCGGAAGGGGAAGGCGCTCTTCTCGGCGATCTCCGCCAGGGCCCGTCCCTGCAGGTTGGGCAGATCTTCGACGGCCAGGGCCGCCTCATTGCCCAGGCGCACCATGCGATTGAGAAAGAGGAAGCGCTCGATGCTCACGGTCAGGGCAATGAGCAACAGGATGGGCATGAGGTAAAGGATGCCGCCGGACATGGTGGCGACGTCGGCAATTTGGGTCCAGTTCATGAGCTAACTCCACTTGAAAAAAGGGGGTGTCCCGGGCGGAACACCCGTCCGGCTTGTTAGAAGGTGGCCTCCAGGGAGGCATAGACGTTGGTGGGCAGGTTGAGCTTCCTGTTGGGATTGCCCGAACTGCCGGTATAGCTCTGGATATAACTGCGATCGAAGAGATTGTTGAGATATAGGCCGGCGCTCACGCTCTTGAAGCCCAGACTCCGGCCCAGGGGCGCATTGCGGAAGGTGTAGCGCAGGCTGGCATCGGTGTAGAAGCGGCTGCCCAAGGGCAGGAAGCTGCCGCCCAAGGCATAATAGGCGTTGCCGATCTGATTGACGCCGATGCTGCCGCGGAAGCCGCGGTAACGCACGATCAGGCCCGCCGCTTCGGTATGATGGGGCGCATAGGGAAAGGGCTTGCCGGCCGATTTGAGCCGGGCGTCGAGGAAGCCGAAGTTGGCGTAGGCGCTGAAAATGTCATTGATGACAAAGTTGTTCTGCCAACTGATGCCCTGGTTGATGGCGGTGCCGGCGTTGGCGAGGACCGTCTGGTTGATGGCGCTGCCGGGAAGGACGACGGTGGTGGAGAGGATGTAGTTCTGGAAATCCACGCGGAAGAGATCCAGCGCGCCCGACCACACGCCCGTATCCCAGATGGTGCCGATATCGTAGGTGTTGGCCTGTTGCGGATTCAGGCTGGCATTGTAGGTGCCGGTGTAGAATTGGTTATAGCCGGGAGGGTTGCTGTTTTGGGTGAAGTTGGCATAGACATGCCAGCCGTCCAGGATGCGATAGTTGACGCCAAGGGAAGGTAGTACGGAGCT
This sequence comes from Acidithiobacillus sp., assembly GCF_049965315.1. Classification (GTDB taxonomy): domain Bacteria; phylum Pseudomonadota; class Gammaproteobacteria; order Acidithiobacillales; family Acidithiobacillaceae; genus Acidithiobacillus_B. The sequence continues at coordinate 64,802 of NZ_JBMFWL010000009.1, forward strand.
GAAGGTGGCGTTGAACTGCCCCGGTTTGCCCTGGGCCAGGGCGGTATCGTCGCGGAAGTCGCGGGTGGCATAGAGATATTTGACGCCGGCGCTGAACTTGAGGCGGTCCATGGGCTGGTAGCTGAGGGCGACGTAGGGCTCATAGGTGTCGGTGACCACCGGTTCGAGGTAGCTGGAGCCGACATAGGTGCTGCCGTTGTAATACTGGCTGTCGTGGGTGGTGTCGTTGTGGTTGAACCAGAAACCCAGTTCGGTGGCCACCGGCCCGAGGGGAAAGCTCATGCGCAGGATATTGCCCCAGCGATCGGTCTGGTTGACGTTGTGACGCTGCAATACGCCGTTGCTCGGCGGGGCGGCGCGGACAATGCGGCCATTGGGCGCCAGTACGGTTTGGCTGAAGGTGCTGGCGCCGGCGCTAAAGCCATTGCCATAGTAGTAAAATTGATTGGAGAATTTGACCGAGGAGAATTGCGCCTCATATTTGGCATAGCTCAGCCAGTTGAGGTACTGATTGTAATTGTAGCCGGTGTAGGCGGCGTTGGGTTTGCCGTTGGCGAGGAAGGGCTGATCGGTATTGCTGTTGTAGTCGCGCCCGTACTGGGCGATCTGCGCGGCCGTGGCGCCGTTGTAATAATTGAAGCGCTGGTTGTTCTGACTGAAGAACAAGGTGAGCTGGCCGGGCCCGATTTGCGAAACCGACTTGAAGAGGAACTGGTTTTGTACTGATGGATTGTTCTGGAAATAGCCATCCCGCTGGTTTTTGTTGAAATAGACCCAGGCGGAGGTGGGGGCAATGTTTTGCAGGAAAAGGCCGGTATTGATGAGTCCGCCGGCATTGTGTTTGCCGAAGGATCCGATCCCGGCCAGGGGACGGACAAAGGGGTGGGGGGAGGGCTGGAGGCTGTAGGTTTCCACGGAACCGCCGAAGGCCGCAAGTCCCGGTATGGCCGCCGATTCGGCGCCGGGGTAGTACCTGGTGCCGGATATCAGGCGGCTGGGGATGAATTCGTTGCTGTAGAAGGTGTAGCTGTCGTTGTCGTTGAGTGGTATGCCGTCCAGGGTGAAATTGATGAGCTTCTTGTCGAAGCCATTGATGTATATGTCATCGCCGTCCATGCTGTCGCCGCTGCTGACGACGAAGGTGTTGGGCATGTTGCGCAGGGCCTGGGTGTAGGAATCGGTGGGGGTGATGAGCTCGAATTGCCCCTTGGTGATGAGGGTTTCGGCGTTGGTGGCGTCCTTTTGGAAGCGCTGGATCTTTTTCAGGTCTTCGCTTGGCGTCTGACCGATGTTGCCGACCGGTGCGCTGCCGAAAAAGTCATTGGCGGCAGCGGCCGTACCGGTGACGGTGCCGAGGGATTCCTCGGCGGCAAGGGCTGCGCCGCTGCTGAGGGCAAAAACGGCAAAGGCTACAGCGCTGCGCAAGGCAGTGGAGTGCATCTTGGTCATGGTCGCTCCCTATCTGGGGTGTCAAATTTTCTAATTGATCAAGGTGATACGATAATCGTGCTCCTGCCATCCACAGTTCAGGGCTATCTTCCGTCAGATAAACGCCGGGTCCCGCGCTTTCCCGCTGAAATCCAGTCCATCCGTCAGGGCATAGGCCGCGGCGTCCCGTTCGTTCAGGGGCGGGAGCTGGAAGCGCGTTTCGATGAGCCGGAGGATGCCGGTGGTGTCGGCGATGCGGTGGTCCACATAGCCGGGACGCGCCCAGGCGCTCACGAGCAGGGCGGGGACGCGGGTGCCGGGGCCGAAATAATCCCGCGCCGGCGGGGGGACATGGTCCCAGAAGCCGCCGCCTTCGTCGTAGGTGACGAGGACCAGCGTGTGCGGCCAGGCGGGGCTTTTGGCGAGACTGTTGAGAATGCCTTCCACCCAGTCCATGCCCCAGCGCGGCGCGGAGTCGGCCGGGTGTTCGTTGTGGCCGGCGGATGCCTTGAGGAAACTGACGGCGGGTAACCGGCCGGCCTGGAGATCGCCGAAGAAATCGCTGACGTCGCGGAGGTGGCCGCCCTGGACGTAGGCCTTCCAGCGGGCGAAGTACTGGAAGGGATTGTGGTGGGGGACGTAGAGTTCCCCGGTATCGACGATGGCCGAGCCGTCGCCGGGTCCGAAGGCGTCCTTCATGGCCCAGGGTTTTACCCGGTCCCAGCCTTCCTGGTACCAGGCCCAGGGGACGCCGGCGGCATCGAGGCGGTCGCCGATGTTGGCAAAGTCCTGGGCGGCCGGATCGGGGGCGATGGCGAGCTTTTCCGGGATGGCGTCCGTGGGGCCCTGCAAGGGCGGCAGGTTGTTGATGAGGTAGCCCGCCTGATTATAGGGCAGATCAACATAGGATAGGTCTTTGGGCACGCGCCATTCGCGGGGCGCCTTGGGATCCTGGCAGGTACGGGCGGCGGCGAGGAAGAGGGCGTTGCCGGTGGAGCCGCCAAACATGGCCTGATGAAAGTGATCGAAAAGGACGTAGTGGTCGGCGAGGGCGTGGTAGAAGGGGAGGTCCTGGCGGGTGTAGTAGCCGAGGACGGCGCCGCTGGGCCGCGATACGGAGTAGGCGGCCTGCATGCTGTCCACGTCGGAAATGGGGGCGTGGTCCAGAGAGAAATGGCCTTTGCTCAGGGCCATGCCGACAAAGCGATCCATCTTGCCGCCGTTGGCCTCCCGCTGCATGCGAAAAAAGAGATGGGCAGGGTCCCAGGGGATGTTCTGGTCGGCGGGGACGTAGGGGCCGAGGGCGAAGGGGCGGTTGGGCAAGAGGCGGCGTTGCAGGCTGGGCAGTTCTTCGGGCATGGGCAGCGTGGAGTAGGGGATGCCCGCCGGATTCTTCTGCAGATTGTCGAAGGCGGCGCTGATTTTGCCGTCGGGCCCGAGGAGGTTGGCGACGGCGGCGCCACGCGGGTGCCGGTACGCCCCGAAGTAGTGGTCGAAGCTGCGGTTTTCCTGGTAGATGACGACGATGTGGCGGATGCGCTGGCGCAGGCCGGCGATTTGGTCGTTGTTTTCCGCCGCGGCCAGGGCGGAGAGGGAATGGCTGGTCAGTCCTGCCGCGCCGCCCGCGCCCAGGGCTTGCAAGAATTGACGGCGACTCCAATGTTGCATCATCACGCTCCCTTATGGACTGCTTTATTTCGAAGAGCGTAACAGGCGAGTGTGACCGTTTTGTGAACCTTGCATGAACTTTTTGTGACAATGTTGCTGGAATGTTTCTAATGGATGGGACGGGGTACGGATTGT
>NZ_JBMFWL010000010.1:0-51089 GCF_049965315.1 Acidithiobacillus sp.
ACGTGCCCTTTGCCGAAGCCCATGTGGTCATCCAGGTCAGCCAGGATGATCCGGCCCGCTGGGATCTGATCCTCAACAATGCCCAGAACATGCTCAACTATTTCGGCCAGTCGAAGGTGCAAATCGTGATCGTCGCCTTTGGACCGGGCCTGAAGATGTTCCTGGCCGACAGCCCCGTGGCCGAGCGCATTGGCGCCCTGAATGCCGAGGGCGTGGAGTTTGATGCCTGCCACAACACCATGCTGGCCATGTCCAAGAAGCTGGGGCACATGCCGGATCTGGTTCCCCAGGCCGTTATCGTGCCTGCCGGCATCGTGCGCATCATGCAACTGGAGGCCCACGGCTTCCAGTACATAAAGCCCTAAACACCTTTTTCCCTCTCCATCCTCTGGGCGCAGACGGTCGTTACGGATAACGACCCGATGCGCCTTTTTTTGGCCGGTTCGCCACCACCCGCGGGCCTATCAGATTTTCCTAGACGATTATAAAGAGGCTTGCGCTTTCCTCCGGCGTACCGGCTGCAGTATCCTGAAAAAGGCAGGACCCGATAAAGTCGGGGCCTTGGCCATGGATTTCCGCCTTTTGGCGCATCGACCAGACTTGGGGATGTGGACGAGGGAAGCAGAGCATTGAACAAATTACCCTATGATAACTTTAATCCGCGCGAATTCATCCTGCGCGACTGGCTGGCCCTGGATCGCACGGTGCTGGCCAACGAACGGACCTTCCTCGCCTATAGCCGCACGGCGCTGACGCTGGTGCTGGCGGGTCTGACCTTCATCCGCTTCTTCGGTCCGGACATCTGGTCCACCATCGGTTACGTCTGCATCGTCCTGGGCACCGGGGTCTGGCTGACGGGTTTGAAGCAGTACCTGCACATGCTGGGGCATTATCGCGCCCTGACCGTGATTGAAGAGCAAACCTTGCGCGAGGAACGGGAGTCGGGGGCCCTGCCTTCCTAAACGCCGGGATGCACCAGGCCCGGAAACAGGGCGGCGAGGCCGTTGCCGATGAAGGTGACGGCAATGGCGGCGAGGAGAAGGCCAAAGATCCGGGTGGCGATGTTGATGCCCGTCACCCCCAGGCGCCGCGACAGGGGCAGGGCCAGGCGCAGGGCGGCATAAGCAACGGCGGCGGCGGCCAGCACATCCAGGGTGAGGAGGATGTCCGCCAGCCAGGATGCCGACTTGTGGTGGGCAATGATGACGGTGCTGATGGTGCCGGGACCGGCCAGGAGGGGGATGGCGAGAGGCACCACGCCTACGGCCTCCTTTTGCATGCCCTCGGCGGTTTCTTCCGGGGTGTGACGGTAGCGGCTGGATTTGGCCTGCAACATACTGAAGGCCAGCAGCATGAGGACCAAGCCGCCCGCCACCTGGAAGGCGGCGATGCTGATCCCGAAAAAACGCAGGATGTATTCTCCCAGAAAGGCGGAAATGAGCAAAACGACGGCAACGGCCTTGGCTGCCAGGCGGGCGGTGGCAAGGCGTTGCTGGGGATCTTCATCATTGGTCAGCGCAATGAAGATGGGCACCGCGCCGATGGGGTTGAGGATGGCCAAAAGGGCGATCAAGGTCTGCAAGGCAGCGTGCAGATCGCTGCTGATCAAGGGTGCACCGGTCATGGCCGCTCGCTTCGTTTCCCCACAGCATGGACCCTGCCAGGCGCCGAATCTTCCGCCTGGGGATGCCGATGAAAAAATGGGACCTTGAAAAATCCCGCGCAAGGTCGTATTTAATAAGCATTCATTGATAGATTAGGGGAGTAAGATGCCAACTTATGAGTATGTATGCAAGGAGTGTGGCCATCGTTTCGCGGTGGAGCAGCGCATGACCGAGGCGCGCCTCACGGATTGCCCGCAATGCGGAAAGCCGGCGCTGGAGCGGGTCTTGAGTGCGAGCGGCTTTGCGTTGAAGGGCTCGGGATGGTACCAAACCGATTTCAAGGGCGGTAGCAAGCCAAGCGAAGACAAGGGCGAAACAGCGGTTCCTCCGCCCTGTGCCGGGGGCGCCTGCACCTGCCATTGACGCCCTTCGGGGATCAGGGCAGTCTTCCGTTTTTGAACGGGCCTCCCGGGCGGGGTGGCCCTTTTCTTATCCATGAAGGACAGAACGCGGCATGCGGACACATTATTGCAATGCGATTCAAGGGGATCTGGTCGGTCAGCGGGTGACCCTCTGCGGCTGGGCGCAGAAATGCCGGGACCATGGTGGCGTCATTTTCATCGACCTGCGCGACCGCGAGGGCGTGGTACAGGTGGTGGCGGATCCGGATCAGGCGGAGGCCTTTGCCCTGGCGGCGGAGATTCGCAGCGAATATGTGCTGCAGGTGACCGGCCCTTTGCGCCCGCGACCGGCGGGGACGGAAAATCCCCACTTGCCCAGCGGCGCGCTGGAACTCGCTGCGGAAAGCATCGTGATCCTGAATCGCGCCGAGCCCCTGCCTTTCCCCCTGGATGAGGAGGAGGTGGCGGAAAACCTGCGCCTCAAATACCGCTACCTGGATCTGCGCCGGCCGGAGATGCTGGCGCGGCTGCGTTTGCGCCATCGCACGACGCAGTTTGTGCGCAATTTCCTCGACAGCGAGGGTTTCGTGGACGTGGAAACACCGGTACTGACCCGTTCGACACCGGAAGGGGCGCGCGATTACCTGGTGCCCTCCCGTACCCAGCCGGGACACTTCTTTGCCCTGCCCCAAAGCCCGCAGCTCTTCAAACAGCTCTTGATGGTGGCGGGCCTGGATCGCTATTACCAGATTACCAAGTGCTTCCGCGACGAGGACCTGCGCTCGGATCGCCAGCCGGAATTTACCCAGATCGATCTGGAGGCATCCTTTGTGGACGAGCAGGCGGTCATGGATGTGGCCGAGCGCATGATTCGCGAACTGTTCGCCCACACCCTCGGGGTGACCCTCCCCGCGGCCTTTCCGCGCATGACCTACGCCGAGGCGATGCGCCGCTTTGGCGTGGACCGGCCGGATCTGCGCAATCCTCTGGAGCTTACGGAACTCACCGATCTCATGGCCGCGGTGGACTTCAAGGTCTTCCGCGAGGCGGCCCTGGGGGCCGATGGGCGGGTGGCCTGCCTGCGCCTGCCGGGCGGCGCCGCGCTGACCCGCTCGCAGATTGACGCCTATACGGAGTTCGCTGCCATTTATGGGGCCAAGGGCCTGGCCTGGATCAAGGTGAACGCCGTGGATCAGGGTGCGGCGGGTTTGCAGTCGCCCATCGTGAAGTTTTTGCCCGAAGCCGCTTTGACGGAGATCCTGGCGCGCAGCGGCGCCGCGGCCGGCGACATCCTCTTCTTTGGCGCCGACGGCAAGAAGGTGGTCAACGAGACCCTGGGCAACCTGCGCAACCGCCTCGGTGCCGACCATGGTCTGCTGGCGGGCGACTGGCGACCCGTCTGGGTCACCGATTTTCCCATGTTTGAGTACGATGCCCGGGAAGGACGCTGGACGGCCACCCATCATCCCTTCACCGCCCCGCAGGCGGGGCATGTGGAACTCCTCGGCAGCGCCCCCGGGGAGGCCCTGGCGCGGGCCTATGATCTCGTGCTGAACGGCAACGAGATTGGCGGCGGCAGCATCCGCATTCACCAGGAAGCCGTGCAGGAACGGGTCTTTGCGGCCCTGGGAATCGCGCCGGAAGAAGCTCGTGCGAAATTCGGCTTTCTGCTGGATGCCCTGCGCTATGGTGCGCCGCCCCATGGCGGCCTGGCCTTCGGCCTGGATCGCCTGGTCATGCTCATGACCGGGACGGACACCATCCGCGACGTGATCGCCTTCCCCAAGACGCAAAAGGCCGGATGCCTGCTCACCGAGGCTCCCGGGACGGTGGCGGAGGCGCAGTTGCGCGATCTCGGCATTCGGCTGCGTCCCGGCGTGGGGAGCGATGTTCAAAATCCCTAAGTCCATCCTGGTGCTGATCCATAGCGGCGATCAGGTCTTGCTGCTGGAGCGGGTGCAACCGGAGGGCTTCTGGCAATCGGTGACGGGCAGCCTGGAGCCTGGGGAGGACTGGCGCACGGCCGCGCTGCGGGAGCTTGCCGAGGAGACGGGTTTTGCCGGCGCGGGGCTGGTGGATACGGGAGTAAGCCATCATTTTCCCATCGTGCCGCCGTGGCGGGATCGCTATGCCCCGGACGTGGGCGAGAATGAGGAACATATTTTTGCGCTTGCCTTGGCGGAGACGCGCACACCCCGCCTGCAGCCCCGGGAGCATCGGGCATTTCGCTGGCTGCCGGCCAGGGAGGCGGCGGCGCGAACGGGGTCATGGACCAATCGGCTGGCGATACTGGATTGCTGTGGCCTGACCCTTGACGATGTTCAACAGTCTCCTTAACGTAAGGTTTTTATAGGAAGTTCGAAAAAACAGTCCGCTTTTTCGCGCTTTCATGATGAGGGACCTGCCATGAGTGTTGAGACGGTGGTTTTCCATGGACTTCCGCGCGCCGACGCGGCCACGGTGGATGCGCGCATCCGCAGGGCCAAGGCGGCGCTTGGGGGGCGTGTGGTCATCCTCGGCCATCATTACCAGCGCGAGGAAGTCTACCGTCATGCGGATTTTCATGGAGATTCCTTGCAACTGTCCCGGGCAGCGGCGCAGCAGGAAGCCGAGTTCATCGTCTTCTGCGGCGTGCATTTCATGGCCGAGGTGGCGGACATCCTGAGCCGGCCGGAGCAGGCCAGCATCCTGCCCGATCTCAATGCCGGTTGCGCCATGGCCGATATGGCCGACATGCCCGCCGTGCAGCGGGCCTGGGATGAGCTGTCAACGGTCCTGGACCCCGACGAAGCGGTCACCCCCGTGACCTATGTCAACTCCTCGGCGGCCCTCAAGGCCTTTTGCGGTGCCCATGGCGGTACCGTCTGCACCTCCTCCAATGCCCGCAAGGTCTTGGAATGGGCCTTCGCCCGGCGGGGCAAGGCGCTCTTCTTCCCGGATCAGCACCTGGGACGCTGGACCGGCCACCAACTGGGCATTCCGCTGCGCGACATGCCGGTCTGGGATCCGACCCAGCCCTTGGGCGGCCTGACCCCGGAAGAAATACATCGCGCCAGGATCCTGCTCTGGAAGGGCCATTGTTCCGTGCACCAGATGTTTCAACCGGCCCACATCGAACGCTGGCGCGCGGCCCATCCCGAGGGGCGGGTCATCGCCCATCCGGAGGCGGCCTTTGAGGTCTGCGCCATGGCCGATGCGGTGGGCTCCACCGATTTCATCATTCGTACCGTGAAGGCGTCGGCACCGGGAACGGAGTGGCTGGTGGGTACGGAGATCAACCTCGTCACGCGGCTTGCGGAAGAGGTGCGGAAGGAGGGGAAAAGCGTCGAGTTCATGTCGCCCATGGTGTGCATGTGTTCCACCATGTTCCGCATTGACCCGGAACATCTGGCCGATACCCTGGAGGACCTGGCGGCGGGGCGGGTGGTCAACCGCATCCGCGTCGATCCCGATACCGCGGCCCTGGCCAGGGTGGCCCTGGATCGCATGCTGGCCGTTTCCTGAGCCCCCTTGTCCGCCACCCGTCCCGCCCTCGACGCTCCCGATCAGCAGCAGGAATGGTCCCTCCTGCAGCGCAGTCTGCATGCACTGGTTGTGGCATACGCCAGCGTCTATCAGGGAGCCCGCTGGGAGCCCAGCACCCTGCCGGAGGAGGGGGCCGCCATTCTCGCCTGCAACCATGTCTCGGTGCTTGACCCGCTGCTCCTCGTCGCCAGCAATCACCGCCTCATCTCCTTCCTGGTGGCCCAGGAGTACTACGACAAAAAATGGGTGCGTCCGCTGCTGGACCTCAGCCATTGCATTCCGGTGCGCCGGGATGGCCGCGATGTCCAGGGCCTGCGTCGGGCGCGGCAGGTCCTCATGGACGGGCATGTGCTGGGGATCTTCCCCGAAGGCGGCGTCAACCGCCAGGGCGTCCAGGCGGGAATTGCCTGGCTGGTGAAGGAGAGCGGCGCGGCGGTGGTGCCGGCGCGCATCATCGGCGCGGAGCAGGGCAGGAGCGATCTGCGCACCTGGCTGCGGCGCCAGCATCCTCTGCTGCGCTATGGGGTACCCCTGCATTTCCATCGCGATGCCGCAGCGGGGGAGGTCCTCGGGGCCATCATGAGCGCCATCGCCACCCTGGCATGACGGCATTGCCCGGCATGGGTTATCATTCGCCCAGATGCGGCAGTTGGCACGAGTGCTTGTTGCCCTGTGGCCTTTGCCTGTGGTTCCAGGGCGCAGACCAAGGTCGCGGCAAAACACCCGTGCCAACCGCCGTTTTTCAGGATCGACTGTTATCAACGCAGGATAAGGAGTGCTGTCATGGCCGGACATAGCAAATGGGCCAATATCAAATTCCGCAAGGCCGCGCAGGATAGCAAACGGGGCAAGATCTTTACCCGTCTGATCCGCGAAATCACCGTTTCGGCGCGGGCCGGGGGCGGGGATCCGGGCTGCAACCCGCGCCTGCGCACGGCGCTGGACAAGGCCTATGGCAACAACATGGCCAAGGACACCGTGGAGCGCGCCATCAAGCGCGGCACCGGCGAACTGGAAGGCATCGATTACGAGGAAGTCACCTACGAGGGCTACGGTCCCGGTGGGGTTGCCATCCTGGTGGAGACCCTGACCGACAACAAGGTACGCACGGTGGCGGAAGTGCGCCATATCTTTGCCAAACGCGGCGGCAATCTCGGCACTTCCGGCTCGGTGGCCTATCTCTTCAAGCGCCGGGGGCTGATCAGCTTCCCCGGCGATGCCGACGAGGACCGGATTCTCGAAGCGGCCCTGGAGGCCGGCGCCGAAGACGTGGTCCACGAGGACGAGCGCATTGCCGTTTACACCGAGGTCCAGGCCTTGCATGCGGTGGCGGCCGCCCTCGAAGCGGCCGGCCTCAAGGCCGAGGAAGTCGAATTGACCCAGATCCCCGAGACCAGCAACCCGGTCAGCGGCGAGGAGGCGGAAAAGCTCCTCAAGCTCCTCGATGCCCTGGAAGAAAACGACGACGTGCAGAATGTCTACGCCAATTACGAAATGAGCGATGAAGAAATGGCCCGCATCCAGGCCGCGTCGTGACGGCAGAACCCGCCCGGGAAGGCTTCCATGCGCATTCTGGGTATTGATCCGGGCTCCCTGCGCACCGGTTTTGGCGTGGTGGAGGAGGGCGCGGACGGTCGGCTGCGGCATGTGGCCCACGGTTGCCTGCATGTGGAGGGCCAGCCCTTTGTGGAGCGGATCGGCGCCATTTACCGGGAACTCCGCGCGGTCATTGGCGAGCATGCGCCCGCTACGGCGGCCATCGAGCAGGTCTTCATGGCGCGCAATGCCGACTCCGCCCTCAAGCTGGGGCAGGCGCGGGGGGCGGCCCTGGTGGCATTGATCGAAGCCGGGCTGCCGGTCCATGAATACAGCGCGCTGCAAATCAAACAGGCCGTCGTCGGCAGCGGGCGGGCGCAAAAGGATCAGGTACAGCAAATGGTGCAATGGCTGCTGCAGCTTCCCGACAAACCCCAGGCCGATGCCGCCGATGCCCTGGCCTGCGCCATTTGCCATGCCCATCACGCCAGCACCCGGCGCCACTGGCAGGAACTGGCGATCCGATGAACGGCCACCGTCAGCAGCGGCCATGATCGCCCTCCTTGCGGGAAAGCTGCTGCGTCGCCGCCCGCCCTACTTGTGGCTGGACGTGCAGGGCGTGGGTTATGAACTGGAGCTGCCCCTGTCGAGCTTTTACCAGCTACCCCCGGACGGCACGGCGCTTTGCCTCTTTACCCACCTCACCATCCGCGAGGACGCCCATCTCCTCTACGGTTTCCTCTCGGAGGCCGAGCGCGACATGTTTCGCCTGCTGATCCGGGTCAACGGCATTGGCGGCAAGGTGGCCCTGGCCTGCCTCTCCGGGTTGTCCACAGAGCGGCTGGGGCAGGCCGTGGCCGAAGGCAATGTGGCCATGCTCACGGGCATTCCCGGGATTGGCGCCAAGACGGCGCAGCGCCTGGTCGTGGAGTTGCGTGACAAGATGGGCGGACTGGCGCAGGCATTGTCCAGCACCCCCCCCGGCGGTGATCCGCGCCAGGAAGCCGTTGCCGCCCTCCTGACCTTGGGCTACAAACCCGCCCAGGCCAGCCAGGCCGTGGCCGGATTGGCCGATGGACTGGGCGTGGAAGACCTCATTCGTCAGGCCCTGCAGAGCCTATCCCGTGCCTAAGCCGCCCATTCCTGCCAAGGAACCACCCGCCAGCGCCATGGTCAGAGCAGCATGATCGAAAGAGGCCCCCTGAACCCCCTGGAAACGTCGCCGGATGCCGTGGACCATGCCCTGCGTCCGCGCCGTCTGGCGGAGTACTTGGGGCAGCCGGTGCTGCGCGACAATCTGGGGCTTTACATCGAGGCCGCCCGCCGTCGCCAGGAGGCCCTGGACCACGTCCTGCTCTTTGGTCCGCCGGGGTTGGGCAAGACGACCTTGGCCCACATCATCGCCCATGAAATGGGTGGCGGACTCAAGGTGACTTCCGGACCGGTGCTGGACAAGCCCGGCGACCTGGCCGCCATCCTCACCAACCTGCAGCCCCACGACGTGCTCTTCGTGGACGAAATCCACCGTCTGAGCCCGGTGGTAGAGGAGATACTCTACCCGGCCCTGGAGGACTACGAGCTGGACATCATGATCGGCGAAGGGCCCGCCGCCCGTTCCATCAAGATCAGTCTGCCGCCCTTTACCCTCATCGGTGCCACCACCCGTGCCGGACTGCTCACTTCGCCCCTGCGCGATCGCTTCGGGATCACCTTTCATCTGGAGTTCTACAGCGTCGAGGAACTCACCCAGATCGTCACCCGCTCCACCAAGATCCTCGGCACGCCCCACAGCCACGAGGGCGCCGTGGAAATTGCGCGGCGGGCGCGGGGGACGCCGCGCATTGCCAACCGCCTCCTGCGGCGGGTCCGCGACTATGCCCAAGTGCGCGCCGCCGGCCGTATCGACCAGTCCGTCGCCGAGGCGGCCTTGCAGCTCATGGAGGTGGACCGCCACGGCTTTGACGGCCAGGATCGCAAACTCCTGGGGGCAGTGATCGAACGCTTCGGCGGCGGCCCGGTGGGGGTGGAGAGCTTGGCCGCGGCCATCGGCGAGGAACGCGGCACCATCGAGGACGTCATCGAGCCCTTCCTCATCCAGCGCGGCTATCTGCTCCGCACCCCCCGCGGCCGCTGTGCCACGGAACAAACCTATCTGGCCCTGGGCCTCACCCCGCCGGCCCGCAGCGGAGCGCTCTTTGATGACCAGCCCTGAGCAGCGCGGCAGCATCCACTCCGTCCGGGTCTATTATGAAGATACGGATCATGGCGGCGTGGTCTATCATGCCAACTATCTGCGCTTCATGGAGCGCGCACGGACGGAGATGCTGCGCGATTGCGGTTTTGAGCTGGACCGGCTGGAGCAGGACGACGGGGTCATTTTCGCCGTCCGTCGCGCCAACCTGGACTTCATCGCCCCCGCCCGCTTCAATGACCTGTTGCGGGTGGAAACGGAAATGATCGCCAAGGGTCCTGTCCGCATGACCTTCGCACAAAGGATTTACCATCGAGAGCGGCTGCTCTGCCGGGGCGAAGTGGAGGTGGTCTGTCTCGAAGCCAGCCGCTTCCGCCCCACCGCCATCCCGGCGCGCCTCGCCGCCGTCATTCCTGTCGCCCCACTGCCGTGAGACCCTATGGACCCTAACGCCGCCGTTGCCAGTACCCAAGCCCTTTCCCTCGCCCATCTCGTGCTCAACGCGAGCTGGGTGGTGCAATCCATCCTGATCATCCTGCTCCTCGCCTCCATTGCCTCCTGGACCATCATCTTCCAGAAATGGGCCATCTTCCGCTCCGCCTGGAAGGCCCTGGACCGTTTTGAACAACGCTTCTGGAGCGGCGGCGAAATGAGCCAGCTTTATCATCACGTATCGGGCAATCCGGCCCTGGAAGCCGGTGCCGGCAGCATTTTTTGCGCCGGCTATGAAGAATTCCAACGGCAACGCAGCAAGGCGCGCTCCGCCGACGCCCTGGATGCGGCCCGCCGCGCCATGCGGGTGGCCCGGATGCGGGAGGTGGAAAACCTGGAAACCAACCTCTCCTTCCTTGCCTCCGTGGCCTCGGTGAGCCCCTTCATCGGCCTCTTCGGCACGGTCTGGGGCATCATGACCGCCTTCACCAATATCGGCATCGCCCAGCAGGCCACCTTGGCCACGGTGGCGCCGCCGGTGGCCGAGGCCCTCATCGCCACCGCCGCCGGCCTCTTCGCCGCCATTCCCGCCGCCGTGGCCTACAACCGCTATCTCCATGACGTGGACCGGCTCGACGCCCGTTACGAGGTCTTCATGGACGAATTCACCAACATCCTCCATCGCCAGATTCCGGAGGCGCAGGCATGAGCCGACGGCGGCTGCTCGCGGAGATCAACGTCGTCCCCTACATCGACGTGAGTCTGGTGCTGCTGGTGATCTTCATGCTCTCGGCACCGCTCCTCACCCAGGGCGTCAACGTCAATCTGCCCAAGGGCGCGACCAAGCCGGTGTCGGACAAGACCCCGCCCATCCTCATCTCCGTGACCCGGCAAGGGCAGATTTCCCTGCAATACCGGCAGACCCACAGCAAGGTGGACCTCAGCGGTCTGGCGGAGCAGGTCAAGGCCATTGCCGCTGCCAACCATGACCAGGTGCAGGTCCTGGTCGGGGGCGATACCCATGTGGATTACGGCAAGGTCATGGCCGTGATGGCGCGCCTGCAGCAGGCGGGCATTTCCCATGTGGGGTTGCTGACGCGGCCGGAGGGACATTGAAGCAGAAGCGTCGCTGGCCCCTGATCCTGGCCATCACCCTCAACGGGGCGATTTTGATCGCCTTGTTCTGGAGTTTTCACGTCTATGTGCCCACCGCGAGCAACGCCCCGGTGCAGGCGGAACTGATCAGCGGCTCCGGTCCAAAAGCCACCCCTGCCCCTGCCCCTGCCCCTGCACCAAAAGCCATTCAAAAGCCAAGCCCACCGCGACCCAGCGCCGCCCAACAGGCCGCGGCGGCGGAAGCCAAGGCAACGGCCCGGAAGGCGGAAGAAAAAGCCCATCAAGAGGCCGCTGCCCGCGCCGCCGAAGAAAAAGCCGCAGCGGCCCAAGCCGCGAAGGAAAAGGCCGCCGCCTTGGCCCGAGCGGAGGCGAAGCAAAGCGCCATGGCCGCAAAACAGCAAGCCGCTGCAGAGCAGGCCAAGGCCGAGCACGCCGCCCAGCAAAAAGCAGCCAGGCAGGCTGCCGCTGAAAAGGCGGCCGAGGCCAAGGCCGCTGCGGCAAAGGCGGCCGAAGTCAAAGCCGCCGCAGAAACCGCCCGCGCTGCCGCACTGAAAAAACAGATGGCCGAGCAAACGGCCAAGGCCGAAGAGGCGGCCCGCGCCAAGGCCCTGCAGCGACAGCTCAGCGAGGCCAAGGCCAAGGCCCAGGCCGAGGCCAACCTGGCAGCGGCGCGGGCGCAGCAGGCCGCGGAAAATCAGCGCCTCATCGGTCTGTTCGCCCAAAAGATCCGTACCCAGGTCTACAACGCCTGGAATACCAATTTTTCTGCGGCCCTATCCTGCACGGTCCAGATGGAACTCAACCCCCAGGGACAGATTATCGGCCAGCCCAGGATCATTCGCTCCAGCGGCAATCCGCGCTTCGATCAAGCCGTGATTGCCGCCGTCCAGGCCGCCGCGCCCTTTGCACCGCCCATCGGCCTCTCCTATGACCTCTATAAAGAGGTCAATCTCAAATTCAACGCGGAGGAACTCAATCATGGTTAAACGCCTCTGGTCCATCGGACTCTTTCTCCTCGCCTGGACCTTCGCCATATCCGCCCAGGCCGCCCTGACCGTGGAGATCACCAAGAGCGTGGCGACGGCCATCCCCATTGCCATCCCCTCCTTCGGCCCCGGTGTTCCCGGTCAGCCGGCGCTGGCCCAGGTGGTGCGTGATGACCTCGCCCGCAGTGGCCTCTTCCGCGTCCTCAGCCCGACGGGCTATCCGAGTGACCCCCGCGATCCCAGCGGCGTCCAGGCCCCGGCATGGGCCAATATCGGCGCCACCGGCCTGGCGGTGGGCTCAGTGGAACCCCTCAACGGCGGCTATGTGGTAAACGCCTATGTCTACAACGTCGCCACCGGGCAGCAACTGGCGGCCAAGCGGTACACCTGCTCCGCCGCCGAACTGCACATGACCGCCCATCATGTCGCCGACCTCATTTATCAGGCCTTTACCGGCAAGCCCGGGCCCTTTGCCGGACGCATCGCCTATGTCCGGCAAGTGGGCAATATCTACGAACTGGTCGTGGCCGAGTCCGATGGCTGGAACCCCCACCCCATCGTCCATGGCACCATGCCGGTGTTCTCCCCCACCTGGTCGCCAGACAATCATCGGCTGGCGTACGTGACCTATGAAAACGCCCGCGCCGTGATCTTCGTGCAGGATCTGGCCACCGGCAGCCGCCAGCGCATCGCCCCCGGCGGCGAGATCACCAGCGCCCCGGCCTTTTCCCCCAATGGCGAAGACCTCGCCTATGCCCGCGCCTATGCCGGCAAGACCAATATCTATGTCGTCAATCTACGCACCGGCGCACGCCGTCAGCTCACCAACGGCGATTCCATCAACACCTCCCCCACCTGGTCGCCCGACGGTCGGCAGATCGTCTTTGTTTCCGACCGCGCCGGCGGCCCGCAGATCTACGCCATGAACGCCGACGGCGGCAATCTCCATCGCCTCAGCTATGATGGCAACTACAACGCCAGCCCCAGCTACTCCCCCACGGGCAATGCCATCGCCTTCATTCACCGCACCGATGGCGTCTATGCCCTGGCCGTGATGAACCCCAGCGGGGGCGACATCCGCGTCCTCGACGCCCAGGGCAACTGCGACAGCCCGAGCTTCGCCGCCAATGGCGAAATGATCCTCTACGGCACCCATCGCGGCGGCCGCAAGGTCCTGGCCGAAGCGAGCCTGGACGGCAAGACCATGGAGATCCTGCGCACGACGGAAGGGCAGGACAACGAACCGGCCTGGTCCCATCATTGATGCACCACGGGATATTTTCGCCGGACCGCAATTCCCCGTTGGCATTTATGCGGGCCTGGGGCTACACTTTGGCAAATTTTTCTTTTGGAGCATTTTATGCGTCATAGTATCTGGATGATCATCGCCGCCGCCGGCGCCCTCGCCCTTACCGGTTGCGCCCACAACGTCGGCAGCGGGGCGCCCGCAGCCGGCGCCGCCGGCCCCACCGCCATGACCAACTCCGCAGCCACCGAGGGCTATGCCGGTGCCGGCATCGGCGGTCAGAATCTCGGCAACAACGGCCCCATCGGCGGCTCCAGCAACGGTTTGACGGCGGCCGAACTCGCCGCCCTGCCCCAGCATCTGCGCGTCCACTTCCCCTTCAACAGCGACTCCCTCGATGCCACCGGCCAGCAGATCGCCACGCAAAATGCCGAGTTCATGGTGGCCCATCCCCACGTCAAGGTACGCCTGGAAGGCAACACCGATGATCGCGGCACCCAGGAATACAACCTTGCTCTGGGCGAACGGCGCGCCGAAGCCGTCAAGCAGTACCTCGAATCCCAGGGGGTGAGCACGGCGCGGATCAGCACCGTCAGCTTCGGCAAGGACAACCCCCTGTGCACCCAGAATGACGAAAGTTGCTGGGCCAAGAACCGCCGCGTGGATTTTGTCTATAGCGGCGGTTACAACGGCGGCCAATAAGGAGACCACCCGATGAACCGCTGGCGTGCATTGCCGCTCCTCGCGCTGCTCGGCCTCAGCCCCGTGGCTTTGGCCGAATCCACGGGCGAAAAGGTCATCCAGTTGCAGCAGCAGATGGCGGTCATGCAAGGCGAGCTCAACAGCCTCATCGCGGTTCAGCAAGCCAGCAAAGGCAGCCAGAGCGCGCTGGCGGACGTCCTCACGCGCACCCAACGCCTGGAACAGGAAGTCCGCCAGTTGCGCGGGGATCTGGAAACCCAGACCCACCAACTGCAAATGGCCCAGAAGGCCTTGACCGACAAGGTCAACGCCCTGGCCGAACAACAGGCAGCCGCCGCCCCGGCGACCGCCGCCACGGCCAGCACCGCCAGCACCGCCCTTGCGGCGGCGGCCATCAGCCCCGCCGCCGCCCTCGCCAGCGCTGCCACCAGCACCAGCACATCTGCGGTGCAGGGCATGGGGCAAGCGGACTATCAGCGGGCCTTCGATCTCCTTCGTCAGGGCAAATACGGGACGGCCGTCACCGGCCTGCAGGATTTCATTCGCAAGTATCCCCAGAGCAGCCTCATGCCCGACGCCTATTACTGGCTGGGACAGGCCCAATACGTCCTGGGCCAGAACGATGCCGCCCTGCGCAGCCTCTATGCCGTCCAGGTGCGCTTCCCCCAGAGCAGCAAGGCTCCCGAAGCCATGTTGCGCATGGCCGAGATCTACCAGGCCATCGGCCAGGCGGACAAGGCCCGCTTCGTCCTCGACAAGATCATCCAGCAATACGGCAGCACGCCCAGCGCGCAAAAGGCCGAGGCCGAACTGCAGGCCCTTCCCGCCGCCAAAAAGTAATGGAAGAGCGGCTGCGCATCAACGAGATCTTCCACAGCCTCCAGGGAGAGACGCGCAGTGTCGGGCGGCCGGCCACCTTTGTCCGCCTCACCGGTTGCCCGTTGCGCTGCCGGTATTGTGATACGGCCTACGCCTTTCATGGGGGAGAATGGATGGAGCCGGCCGCCATTCACGAGCGCATCCGGGCCGAAGGGTCGCCGCTGGTGGTGGTAACGGGCGGCGAACCCCTGGCGCAGCGGGCGGTCCTCCCGTTCCTAAGCCGGCTCTGCGACGATGGTTACGAGGTCTTTCTGGAGACCAGCGGCGCCCTGCCGGTGGCGGACGTCGATGGGCGGGTGGTCAAGGTCCTCGACCTCAAGACCCCCGATTCCGGCGAAGCCCCCCGCAATCTCTGGGAAAACATCGCCCACCTGTCTTCCCGGGATCAGCTCAAGTTTGTCCTCTGCAGCCGCGCAGACTACGACTGGGCCCGGGAAGTGCTGGAGCGGGAGCGCCTGGCCGGGCGTTGCGAAGTGCTGTTTTCACCCGCCCACGGGCAGTTGGCCCTACGCGATCTGGCCGAGTGGATCCTCGCCGATCGCCTCCCCGTTCGCCTGCAGGTCCAGTTGCACAAACTGATCTGGGGCGATGTGCCGGGTCACTGAAATGATGCACCCGGCCATTGTCCTCCTCTCCGGCGGCCTGGACTCCGCCACCTGCCTGGCCATCGCCCGACGCGACGGCTTTGCCTGTCATGCCCTGTCCTTTGATTATGGGCAAAGGCACAGCCAGGAGCTCCATTACGCCGCTTTGCTGGCCCGCGCCCTCGGCGCCGCCAGCCATCGCATCCTCCCCATCAACCTGGCCGCCTTCGGCGGATCGGCCCTCACCGACAGCCGCCTTGCCGTTCCCGAAGGCGGCAGCAGCGGCATCCCCATCACCTATGTACCGGCGCGCAACACGGTCTTCCTTTCCCTGGCCCTGGCCCTGGCCGATGTCCTGCAAGCCCGGGATCTCTTCATTGGCGTGAACAGTCAGGACTACAGCGGCTATCCCGATTGCCGTCCGGAGTTCATCCACGCCTTTTCCGCCCTCGCGCAAGTGGCCACCCGGCTGGGTGTCGGCGGTGGGGACCTGCGCATCCATGCGCCCCTGCAGTTTCTCAACAAGGCCGAGATCATTACCCTCGGGGCCGGCCTGGGAGTGGATTACGCCCTCACCCGCTCCTGCTACCAGCTCGACGCAGCCGGCCGCGCCTGCGGCGTCTGCGATAGCTGCCGACTGCGCCGGGAAGGCTTTGAAAAAGCGGGCATGGCCGATCCCACGCCCTATCAGGACGGCGTTTTACTTGACCACGCGCCGCCTGGTCCGGATAATTAGCTCCCTTGGAGTGGCCCCGCCCATTCGTCACATCCATTTTCCTCCCGGGGGTGTAGCTCAGTCGGTAGAGCAGCGGCCTTTTAAGCCGTGGGTCGAGGGTTCGAATCCCTCCGCTCCCACCATTTCCAGCAAAAAACCCTTGCGCAGCGTGAATCCATGACCAGCCCCACGCCCGAAGCAAAGCCCGCCCCTTCCGCGGCCGACGAAAGTACGGCGCAGTTGCTTGCCCGCCACGCGCCCGTTCTGGCCATGGCGGCGGATCGCTTTGTGGACCTGTTTTATGGGCAACTGGGCAAACGGCCCGAAACAGCGGCCATTCTGCAGCGACTGACGCCGGAACGCTACGCTGCCCTCAAGGCGGCTCAGCGGGCCCATGCCCTGCGCCTGCTCATGCCCGGAGGAGAGGATGCATTGGCAGAGGAGGCCTTGCGCGTCGGTCATCGCCACGCCCTGGTGGGAGTACAGGCCGACTGGCTGGCGGCGTCTTTTGGCCTGTATGCCGATTGCCTGCTGGCCCAGATGCAGGGCATCGAGCCCGTTGAAGACCGCCATGCGCTGCAAACCCTGCTCATGCGCCGCCTGTCCCAGGACCTCGCCTTTCAACTCCAGGGCAGCGAGGCCGCGGTTCATCGCGAAAGGGAGGTGATGGAGCGCGTTGATCTGCTCCTGCTCTCGGACCAGAGTCCGGAGGCCCTGCCGCCGGCCATCCTCAAGCTGCTCCTGGAAATGGAGGGCATCAGCGGCGCCTGGATTGGCCATCCCGACCGCGACGGGCGCTTTGTGATCGACGAGGTCGCCGGAGCGGGCATGGCCGATTTTCTCTCCCAAGTGGAGATCCGCAGCGATGACGGGCCGCTGGGCCAGGGACCATCTGGTCGCGCCTGGCGCGGCGGGACCACGGTCATCAGCGACGACTGGGGGCATGATGCGTCCGTGGCGCCCTGGCGAGGGCATGCCCAGGCCCAAAACTGGCGCTCCAGTGCGGCCATTCCCATCCACAGCGGCGGTGAGCCCGTGGCCCTGCTCACCTTGTACAGCGCCATCGCCGGCTTTTTTGCCTACCCCAACCGCCAGTTAATGGTCCGCCATCTGGCCACCATGCTCGGCGTGACCATGGCGCAAAAGCAGAACCAGCGGCGTCTGGCACGCCTCCAATCCCTCTACCGCGCCTTTCTGGCCGAGGGAGACATCCTCATCAAGGCCCGGTCCGAAATGGACATGCTGCGCAAGACCTGCCAGCGCCTGGTGGACAACAGCTTTTTCAATACGGCTTATGTGACCCGCCCCGATGCCGCAGGCTGGTTTCGCCCCCTGGCGGCAGCGGGTGTCGGCAGCACGCAGTTGAGCAGCGTGCGTCTGCATGTGGATAGCACGGACCTCCCCTCCATCCTGAGCCAGACCTGGTCCGAAAGCCGGTTGCATTATCATAACGATTACCTCGCGGATGCCGCCCGCGCCGCCCTGCATCCACTCTTTCGGGCCAATGGCTGGGCCAGCATGGCCACCGTTCCCATTCATCGTGACGGCAAGATCTGGGCCATTCTGGGAGTGACCAGCCCGGAGGCGGGGCTCTTTGACCAGGATACCCTGGTGGCCATCGCCCGCATCGGCAAACTCCTGGGCCACGGCCTGGACGAACTCGACCTCAAGGACCGTATGGAAAAGGAGCGGGAGGTGCAGGGCTGGCTGGCCCGCCACGATCCCCTGACCGGCCTGCCCAACCGCATTGCGCTCCTGAACCGCATCCCGGAGGCCATGGCCCGCGCCCTGCGCCAGGAAAAGCTCATGGCCATCTGCATGCTCGATCTGGACGACTTCAAGCCCGTCAATGATACCTATGGTCATGCCGCCGGCGATGCCCTCCTGCAAATCTTCGGCCAGCGCCTCCAGGCTGCGGTTCGCCAAACCGATTTCGCGGCGCGCCTGGGCGGCGACGAATTCGCCCTGGTCCTGGAGAATCTCCACTCCATGAATGATCTGGGGAGGGTCCTGGACCGCGTTCAGCAGGCCCTGGAAACGCCTTTCCCCCTGCCCGACGGCCACGAGGTACAGATCGGCGGCAGCCTGGGGGTTACCCTGTATCCCATCGACGAGGGCGACCCGGAGCATCTCCTCCGCCATGCCGATCAGGCCCTCTATGCGGTGAAGACGGAAAAGGGACGGCGCAGCCGCTTCTGGGCTTGCTTCCACATCAGCGAGGGTAGCGACGGCGAACAGGCCCGCTCCTATGACCACCTCCTCGCCAATGGCGGGCTGCGGCCTTATTACCAGCCGGTTCTGGATCTGCGCAGCGGCCGGATCATCGGCGTTGAAGCCCTGGCACGGCTCTGGGACGGCGCCCAAATCATCCCCCCCGCTGCCTTCCTGCCCCATCTGGACCTTGCCGGTCAGGAAAGCCTCAGCAGCCAGATGCTCCAGCAGGCCATCACCGCCGCCGAGGCATGGGAAAAGGCCGGGTTTCCCCTGGAAGTGGCCATCAATCTTCCGCCCGAGGTGCTCATTTCCGATCACTGCCTGAGCTCCCTGCAAGGCATCATCAGCGCCTCCTCCCTGCCGCCCCAACGCCTGACCCTGGAGATCCTGGAGAGCGGGGAGTTCTTGTCCCTGGCCATTGCCAAGGAGCGCATCGCCAGGATCCGCGCCCTGGGCGTACGGGTGGCCCTGGACGATGTGGGCAGCGCCTATGCCTCGCTGCTGCGCCTCAAGGAGCTGGCGGTGGACGAGATCAAGCTGGATCAGGGCTTTGTCCGCGAAATCCCGCGGCACCCCGGCGATCTGCTCTTCGTCCTGAATGTCCGGGCCCTGGCCCAGGACCTGCGCACCCGCTATGTGGTGGAGGGGGCCGAAACCCTGGAGACCCTGGATGCCCTTGCGGTATTGGGAGTGGAGCATGTGCAGGGCTACGCCATCGCCCGGCCGATGCCCGAGGAGGCCGTCCTTGCCTGGCTGCAGCAGTATCGCGGGATTGCCCACGATCAGGCCCCGCGCACGCTGCTGGGCGCCTATGCGGCGCACCTCACCTTTGACAGCCTTTACCGCATGGCCCCGGCCATGATGGAGCAACTGCCCAATCTCGATAACCCCTACCGCTGCCGAATGGGACGGTATCTGGATCACCACGGCTTGCACGCGTCCGCAGTGGGAGTAGCCTATCAATCTTACCACGCCGCCGTTAGCCGGAAGGATAGGCTGGCGCCGGAATTGGAAAGCGCCCGCTTGCGCCTGCGCATGGCCATGGAAGACGCCTTGCGCTGTGCCGACTTTGCTGCACGCTATGAGCCGCCCGATACCGGTGACCAACACCAATAGCAGGAGAGCTAGATGCCGACCCCCATTCAAATCTGGCGCGTTTACCATAGCCCCCGCCCCGCAGGCTACGCAGTCCTGGTGGAACGGCTATGGCCGCGGGGCATTCGCAAGGCCGATCTGGCCCTCGACGCATGGGCCAAGGATCTGGCCCCCAGCACCGCGTTGCGCCAATGGTTCGGCCACGAACCGGAACGCTGGGAAGAGTTCCGGCGCCGCTATCGGGAAGAACTCGCCGCCGCCATCCCCGCCGCCCGCCAACTCCTCGGCGCCGCCGGCGACAGGCCGCTCATCCTGCTCTACGCCGCCCACGACGAGGCCCATAACGGGGCTCTGGTGCTGCAGGGGTTTCTTCAGGAGCTGCAGGGAACGCCGGCCTCCCGGGCCTAGGGCCCGATCTCCTTCTTGGGCTTCCTCCCGGCGCGGAAACGGCCGTTGGCGGGAATTTCTTGCTCTGACGGCGGGCAGCTCGTCCTGTCCTGCGGCCATCCATTTCCTTGACGCAGATCAAGGACGTTCCCCATCCTTAGCCCTATAGTGAAGCCGTGCCGCCCGCCACGCGGCCCGCTTCCTTCCCCATCACACCAGGAGTCCAATGTGACCATCAATATTACCCTCATCAAGCAAAGCGGTGCCGCAGTTCAGGACCTGGGCATTCAGGTGGCCGAACATTTTTACAACTATATGTTCAGCCATTTCCCCGAAGTGCGGCCCATGTTCCCCGGCGACATGAGCGAGCAGCGCGTGCGCCTGTTCAATTCCGTCATCCTCATCGCCACCAACATTGACACGCTGGAAGTGCTGGTGCCTTATCTGAAGGAACTGGGTGTGGGACACATCAAGTACGACACGCGCCCCGAGCACTACCCCATTGTCGGCAAGAGTCTCCTGAACACCCTCAAGCATTTCCTCGGCGCCGCCTGGACCCAGCAAATGGCCGAATCCTGGATCGAGGCCTACAATCTCGCCTCCACCATCTGCATCGAGGCAGCCTACGAGGCCATGGCTCCGTCCCGCTTCGTGCCCGTGACCATTGACGACGTACCCCCGGCGGTCTGAATAAGCCTGGAACGGCGGTTGGCGGAGGAGGTCTTTTCTCCGGCGGTCCTTGCCTGTTGTTCTACGGCTCATCCCGCTGGCGACCGAAGTCGCGGCAAAACCTCCTCTGCCAACCGCCGTTTTTAGGATGAAGCCCGGCGTGTGCCCCGGCGCATGCCTTTATTCTTGCGGAGCATCCATCAGCTATGGATTATGAAATCTGCCTGGAGCCTTCGGGCATCCGCTTCACCGCCGGCGCCGGGCAGAGCATCGTCGCGGCCGCCCTGGCCCAAGGCATTCCCCTTCAACATGGCTGCGGCAACGGCTCCTGTGGCGATTGCAAGGGGACCATCCTGGAGGGCGAGGGGGAACAGGGGCCTTTCATGCCGTTGTTGCTGACCCCCGCCGAACGGGCCGCCGGCATGGCGATTCTGTGCAAATTGCGGCCGCGCAGCCCCATGCGCATTCGCGCCGACGTGCAGGATACCGAGCGCTGGGCGGCCGCAGTCACCGCCCTCACCCCCTTGGCGTGGAATGTCCTGGAACTGCGCCTGCAGCCGGAGCGCCCTTATCCCTACCGCGCTGGTCAGTATGCGCGTCTGGCCGTCCCCGGCGCTGCGGGAGAATGGCGCTCCTATTCCATGGCCACCCCTCCCCGGGCCGATGGCACCCTCGTTTTCCACATTCGCGAACTGCCGGGCGGGCGCTTCAGCCACTGGCTGTTTCACACCGCCCGGGTGGGCGATACGCTGCAGATGGCTGGTGCCCAGGGGGAGTTTTTCCTGCGTCAGGACAATGAACGGCCGCTCCTCTGCATTGCGGCGGGCACGGGCCTGGCCCCCCTGGAGGCCATTCTGCAGGAAAGCATGGCATTGGGCTGGGAGCGGCCCATCCACCTTTTTTACGGCGCCCGCCGGAGGCCCGACTTTTATCATTTGGCGGTGCTGGAAGATTGGGCGCGGCAACATCCCCATCTACGGGTTACGCCCACCCTTTCCGATGCCGAGGACAGGGACTGGGCGGGGGCCCGCCGCCTGCTGCCCAGCGTAATGGCCAGCGGCCATTGGCGGGATCATGAGGTCTATCTCTGCGGCAGCCCGGCCATGATCGAGGCGGCCATTGACCTCCTCCTCTCCCATCAGGTGCAGCATGAACAGATTCACTTCGACGCCTTTGCGCCCAATGGCTGAGGCCATGGGAGCCGCGGCGCAAGGCAACCCCGGACCGGATTCAGGCGGCGGCGCCGAGGAGCTTCAGGACTTCCCCCAGGGGCTGCACGCCCACCGTGCGCAGGGTGCCATCAATGACCACGGCCGGAACGGTCTTGATGCGCAGTTTGCTGACGAGTTCGCGACCATCGCGCCCGCCGACGTCCAGGACTTCATATTCCATGGGCACCCGGCTGGCCGCTTCCCCCCAGACCTGCTCGGCCTGCGGGCAGGTGGGGCACCATTTGGAAACCAAGAGCTGTACCTTCATGCAACACCTCATGCAGCCACTTTTCATGAAATTATAGCATAGTGTCTTTTGCACCAAGGTGACTTGATTTCGATCAAGAAATCGTGATGGGTAACCTGCGGAAACGCCCTTTTGAACGTGAAACAGCGATCCTGTGGCAACCCCATCCATTGGTCGCGCATTCCCGTAGCCGAACCACGTTGCATGGCGGACTCAACTGCTGTCCGCCCAGCGGCGCAGGGCCTGGGGGTCGGGAATCTGCAGGCAGCGTTTATCCACGCGGAGCAAACCGGCCTTGCGCAGTCGCCCCAAGACCCGCGAAAAAGTCTCCGGCGTCAGGCCCAGGCGGGCGGCAACGGCCGCTTTTTTGGCGGGGAGGCTGATTTCGACGCATTCCCCTCCCGCCGGGCAGAGATCCAGCAGATAGCTGGCCACCCGCTGATTGGCCGATTCCATGCTGATATGCCGCAACTCCTTGATCAGATAGTGCAAGCGCATGCTCAGCCGCGCCAGCATTTGGGGCATGAGTTCCTGATGCCCCTGCAAGGTCGCCATAAAAGGGGCGAAGGGGATCTCCACCACGATACTGGCCAGGCCAGCCGCCGCCTGCACCGGATAACGCCCGCCCAAAAAGGCCACAGCCTCGGCAAAAAGGTCGTCTACCTGGATGATTTCGACGATCTTTTCCCGCCCTCCCGCTCCCAAAGTAATCAGGTCGATCTCACCGGCGAGCAAAAAATAAAAGGCGCGGGCCTCTTCCCCCTCGTGGAAAAGGATCTCGCCCAAGTCCAACTGGCGCATCCGCGCCTGTTCCAGAAGCGCGACAAAGGCCCCTTCCGACCAGGCCGAGAACAGCGGGGTGCGCTGAATGCGGGCGCGGACATTACTGTCGATGGCCGACGGCGCAGACATCATGCCGGCCCTGCCGGCAGGTCGGGCGGCAAATCTCCAGCCACAAAGCGCAGGGCCGCGGAGTTGAGACAGTAGCGCAAGCCGCTGGGGGGCGGACCATCGGGAAAGACATGACCCAGGTGTCCGTCACAACGGGCGCAGCGAATCTCGGTACGGGCCATGCCGTGGCTGGTGTCGCGGACTTCGCGAATATGCGCCGGATCGAAGGGGGCAAAAAAGCTCGGCCAGCCGCTTCCCGAAGCAAACTTCTGTAGAGAGCGGAACAGCGGCAGCCCACACAGCGCACAGACATAAGTCCCGGCGTGCTTTTCCGTCAGCAAAGCGCCGCAGAAAGGCGGCTCGGTACCATGCTCCAGGAGGATATGCCGTTGCTCGGCGGAGAGATTCCGCGCCAGATCCCGGCGGCGGGCGGCGTCGATGGGGGTCAGGTCGTAACCGGAGGCGGAGCGTGATGTGGCCATGGGGTTACTCCTTAGGGTCCGTGCGCAGCAGCGGCGCAAAGTCCTGCCGCAGCTTCTCCACCTTGGGCCGGGAGACACAGCGAATATAGGGCTGATCGGGGTTTCTTTCCGCGTAACGATGATGATACGCCTCGGCGGGATAGAAGGCCTCCAGGGGGCGCACTTCGGTTACGATGGGGTGGCCGGAAAATGGGTCCGTTTCATTCAACTGGCGAATATAGGCCCGCGCGACCCGGGCCTGAGCCGCGTCCACGGCAAAAATCACCGAACGATACTGGGTCCCGACATCGTTGCCCTGGCGGTCGCGCTGGGTGGGGTCGTGGGCTACCGCAAAAAAGACCTGCAAGAGCTGTCCATAACCGATGCGCCGGGGATCGTAGCGGATCTCCACCGCCTCGGCATGCCCCGTCGTCCCGCTGCAGACGGTGCGATAGTCGGCCGTAGCGGCGCTTCCGCCGCTATAGCCCGGCATCACCTCCAGCACCCCCTCCAGGTCCCGGAACACCGCCTCTACGCACCAGAAACAGCCTCCCGCCAGTACGGCGCGGCCCTGTTCTTCGGCCGCCGTCAGCGCCATCTGCGGTAACGGCAGCCCCTTCCCGGCGGCCATGCTATCACCCATTGTCGGTCCTCCCTCATCCATCCTGCACCGCCCCAGTGTCCCGGAAAAATGCCCCTTCGGGAAGGGGGGAAGATTCCCCTTGACCTGCGCCCGGACTCCTCAGAGGATATTGTCCCAATCCCATTGAGACTCCGTCACAGGACCATTGCATGAGCGAGCACGGCCTCCACACCCACGCCCCCCACGAAGAAGCCCTCCACGCCGGAGACCATGGCCACGGTGCCGGTCACAGCCTCAACCAATGGGTAGCCATCTTCACCGCCCTCCTCGCCGCCCTGGGCGCGGTGGTGAGCTATCAGGGCAATCACCTCATGAACGAGGTACTCCTCTATAAAAACGAAGCCGTCCTCAAAAAAACCAAGGCCACGGATCAGTGGAACTACTATCAGGCGGTGAGCACCAAAATGCACCTCATGGAACTGGCGGTGGACCTCTCGCCCCCGGACAAGGTCGCTCCTTTCCGCAAAAAAATCAGCAAATACGAGCAACAAAAGGGTGACATCAAAAAGGCCGCCGACCGCTTGGAGACCGAATCCCAGGCCGCCGATGAAGAGTCCGCGCGGCTCAACCGTCCCCATAACGACATGGAAATCGGCATGATCTTCCTGCAAATCGCCATTTCCTTGGCCTCCATCACCGCCCTCACCGGGCGCAAGTGGCTCTTCGGCGCCGCAATGCTGAGCGCCCTGGCGGGCCTGGGACTCTGGATCGCGGCCATGGCAGTCATGTAATGACGGCCGTTTCCCCCCTCTATGCTTGGGGCGGCCTCAACCGCGAGATCTTTCTGTGGATCAATCAGGGCGGCGGCCCGTGGAAGGACCAGATCGCCCTGGCGGGCACCTGGGCAGGGGATCATCGCTGGTACCCCATCGCCATCGCCCTGGCCCTCGGTCTGGCCCTGCTCCGCCCCCGGTGGCTGGCTCCCTATCGCGTTCTGGTGCTGTCCTGGGCCTATCTCCTGAACTGGGCGGCCATCGCCGCCCTCAAGCCCCTGCTGGACTTTCCCCGCCCCCTGGCCGTCCTGGGTCCCCACTGGGTGCATGTGCTGGGTAGGCCGGAGTTCCAGCATAGCTTCCCTTCGGGTCACGCCGCATGGGTCTTCCTGCTCCTGGGCAGCCTGAGCCCGGGCGCCAGTTGGCCATTGCGCCTGCTTCTACTCCTGTTCGCCCTCTGGGTGGCTTGGGCACGGGTAGCGGTAGGGGCCCATTTCCCCGCCGACGTACTGGGCGGCGCCCTCATCGGCCTCGCCTGCGCCGCCCTGGCCAGCCTGCTGCTGCGGCCATGGCGATCAGGGATCGA
This sequence comes from Acidithiobacillus sp., assembly GCF_049965315.1. Lineage (GTDB taxonomy): Bacteria > Pseudomonadota > Gammaproteobacteria > Acidithiobacillales > Acidithiobacillaceae > Acidithiobacillus_B. Next base: position 25,035 of record NZ_JBMFWL010000010.1, read on the forward strand.
GGCCCACTGGAACCCCGCTGCGGGCAGACGGCCCTAGCAGCCTGCCGGATACGGCATCATAGCCCTCGCATTCCCCCTGGCATTCTGCTATGGTTCACCTGCCCTCGTGTCTCAGTCTGCATGAGGCGTGCCTTATTGGCCTCCCACCCTGATCAGCGTCTGCCTTAGACTGGCGTCCCTTGTGGCGAGGCCGATGTCCCTGGAGTAAGTTATGTCTTTTGCCACCCTCGGCTTGTCCGAAGCGATTTTGCGTGCCGCCCAAGAACGCGGTTACACCACCCCCACCCCCATTCAACAGCAGGCCATCCCCGTGGTGTTATCGGGCGTGGACCTCCTGGCCGGCGCCCAGACAGGCACCGGCAAGACGGCCGCCTTTGCCATGCCCATCCTGCAGATGCTGTCGGCTGCGGGCACGGCAGCCCCGCGCGGCCCGTCCATCGTTCGCGCCCTGGTCCTGGTTCCTACCCGCGAACTGGCCGCCCAGGTGGAAGAGAGCGTGCAGATCTACGGCCGCTACCTGCCCCTGCGCTCCATGACCCTCATCGGCGGCGTGAAGATCAACCCGCAGATGCAAAAGCTCCGCCGCGGCGTGGATATCCTGGTCGCCACCCCCGGCCGGCTGCTGGACCATGTGCAGCAGCGCAGCGTGGACCTGTCCCATGTGGAGATTCTCGTCCTCGACGAGGCCGACCGCATGTTGGACATGGGCTTTATCCGCGACATTCGGCGCATCCTCTCGTTGCTGCCCAAGCAGCGGCAAAACCTGCTCTTTTCGGCTACCTTTTCGCCGGAAATCCGGGCCCTGGCCGATGGCTTGCTCAGCAACCCGGCCTGCATCGAAGTCGCCCAGCGCAATGCCGCTGCCGAATCGGTGGCGCAGCAGGTCTACGCCGTGGACCAGGAGCGCAAGCGCGACCTCCTCGCCCACCTCATCCAGGAGCACAAGTGGGGCCAGGTACTGGTCTTCACCCGCACCAAGCACGGCGCCGACCGGCTGGCCGGACACCTCTTGCGCGGCGGCATGGCGGCATCGGCCATTCACGGTGACAAGAGCCAGGGCGCCCGTACCCGCGCGCTGGCGGAGTTCAAGGACGGCAAGGTGCAGATCCTGGTGGCGACGGACATCGCCGCCCGGGGCATCGACATCAGCGAACTGCCCCACGTCGTGAATTTCGAACTGCCCCACGTCCCCGAGGACTATGTCCACCGCATCGGCCGTACGGGCCGCGCCGGCAGCACCGGGCAGGCCGTATCGCTGGTTTGTGGCGAGGAGCACAAGCAGTTGTTGGACATCGAAAAGCTCTTGCGCCGCTCCCTGCCCAAAGAGATCGTCGCCGGATTCGAGCCGCAGCAGCAGCGGCGGAGCAGCACACCCGCCCCCACGCCCCGCCACAGCCCCAACGCCGCGCCCCGTCGGGGCAACGGCCCCGCCGTGCAGAACGGCGCGACCGCCCGCAACCAAGGCCGCGCCCGCCGGGTGTAAAACTCGGTTGCAAAGCAACGCTGGCCCGGCTCCGTTTTGCCGGGCCAGCGTTTTTTTATGCCCGGCGCGCCGTGCGCCGGCCCCGGGATTCTACACGCCCGCCCGCCGAGGGGCTCAAAAATGATCCAGCACCACCAGGGAGTCTATCGCCAGGCGCTCGCGGGGCCAGGGTTCCCCGGTCGCCTTGCCGATGGCCAGCATAAAGCCGATGGCATGGTGATCGGGCAGGTGAATCAGGCGGGCCACGGCGTCGAAATCGAAACCGTCCATGGGGCAGGAGTCGTAGCCCAGATCCTTGGCCAGCAGCATCAGCGACATGCCCATCAGACCCAGGGAGCGCATGGCCTCGTCGCGCGCCACCCGGGGCTTGCCGCGATAATACTCATCGAGCTTGGGGAGAATGAAATCCTGCACCGCTTGCGGGGCCGTATCCCAGTAGCGCTGGGGTTCTTCCTGCCAGGCATCGAGATCGGCGCACAACACGAAGAGGAGGGAGGCATCCGTCACCTGGGGCTGCCCCCAGGCTACTTCACGAATGGCGGCGCGCAGGGCAGGGTCCCGCACGTCCACCAGGCGCCAGTGCTGGATATTGTAGGCGCTGGGCGTCAGGGCGGCATTTTCCAGCAGGGTACGGCGGGTGGCTGCGGAGATCTGGTGATGGGGATCAAAGGCCTTGACGGCCCGGCGCTGCTGGATGGCTTCAATGACGTTCATGGAAACTCCGGAGTGAGTGGCTGACTCCCCCTATAGTACCGACTGGTCGGTATAGGTCAAGGGCGCAGAGGGCGCGGCATTCCTGCCGACGCCCCGTCAGGACCGAGCGCTAGCGCGCGATGGGCTTGTAGCGCAGACGACGGGGCTTGGCGCCTTCCTCACCCAGGCGACGCTTTTTATCGGCTTCGTACTCCTGATAATTGCCGGCAAAGAAATTGACCGCCGAGTTGCCCTCAAAGGCGATGATATGGGTGGCGATGCGATCCAGGAACCAGCGGTCATGGGAGATGACCAGCACGCAACCGGCAAACTCCAGCAGGGCGTCTTCCAGGGCGCGCAGGGTTTCCACATCGAGATCGTTGGAGGGCTCGTCGAGGAGCAGGACATTGCCGCCGGCGATGAGGGTCTTGGCCAGGTGCAGGCGTCCCCGCTCCCCACCCGAGAGTTGCCCCACCAGTTTCTGCTGGTCGGCGCCCTTGAAATTGAAGCGACCGCAGTAGGCGCGGGAGGGGATTTCAAACTTGCCGACGGTAAGGATGTCGAGGCCGCCGGAGATCTCTTCCCAGACATTGTTTTTGGCCGCAAGGGCATCGCGGGACTGATCCACATAGGCGAGCTGCACTGTGGAACCCAGCTTGACCTCGCCGCTATCGGGCTGTTCCGCCCCGGTGATCATGCGGAAAAAGGTGGATTTGCCGGCCCCGTTGGGGCCAATGATGCCGACGATGGCGCCGGGCGGGATCTTGAAGCTGAGGTTGTCGATGAGCAGACGATCGCCGAATCCCTTGCTGACGTTGCAGAACTCGATGACTTCATTGCCCAGGCGTTCGGCCACGGGGATGAAGATCTCCTGGGTCTCGTTGCGCTGCTGGTATTCCTGGGAACTGAGTTCTTCAAAGCGGGCGAGACGCGCCTTGCTCTTGCTCTGGCGGCCCTTGGCGCTCTGCCGCACCCATTCCAGTTCGTGCTGCATGGCCTTGAGGCGGGCCACTTCCTGCTTGGCCTCCATCTCCAGGCGTTTTTCCTTCTGTTCGAGCCAGGAAGAGTAATTGCCCTTCCAGGGAATGCCGTGGCCGCGGTCCAGCTCCAGGATCCATTCGGCGGCGTTGTCCAAAAAGTAACGGTCATGGGTCACGGCGACCACGGTACCCGGAAAACGGGCCAGGAACTGTTCCAGCCAGTCTACCGACTCGGCGTCCAGGTGGTTGGTGGGCTCGTCGAGGAGGAGCATGTCCGGACGGCTGATGAGCAGGCGACAGAGGGCGACACGGCGCTTCTCACCGCCGGAAAGGGGGCCAATGAGGGCATCCCAGGGCGGCAGGCGCAGGGCGTCGGCGGCGATCTCCATCTGCTGCTGCGCCTGATGCCCATCGCCGGCAGCGACGATGGCTTCCAGGCGGGCCTGTTCGCCGGCGAGGGCGTCAAAATCGGCATCCGGGTCGGCATAGGCAGTATAGACGGCCTCCAGTTGCTGCTGGGCGGTGAGGACCTCCCCCAGCCCCTCTTCTACGGCCTGACGCACGGTTTTCTCGGCATCCAGCACGGGCTCCTGGGTGAGAAAGCCTATTTTCAGCCCCGGCATGGGCGTGGCCTCGCCTTCAAAGGCCTTGTCCACTCCAGCCATGATCTTGAGCAGGGTCGACTTGCCCGAGCCGTTGAGTCCCAGCACGCCAATCTTGGCGCCGGGGAAAAAGGAAAGCGAGATGTCCTTGAGCAAGGCCCGCTTGGGGGGAACCACCTTGCTGAGGTGGTTCATGGTGAAGACGTATTGCGCCATAAGAGGATTCCGTAACTGGGATTAAGGCTGCACTGCTGCCGACGATGCCATTTTATGCCTTTCCGCCCATCCTTGCACGAAACCGGCTAGCGGCTGACTCCTTGGCCTAATCCGCCGGGGGAAAAGCGCTTTGCGCCAGGCCAATGAACGACCGCAGCGCGGGGCTTTGCTGCGCGATCTCTTCCTGCCAAGCCAGGAAGACTTCGCTGTCGGCCATCTCATCCTGCAGAGGCAGGAAGGTGACGCCGGGGCGGACGGCCTGGGCGAAAGAGGAAAAGAGAAAGCTCACCGCCAATCCGGCGGCCACCATGCTGAGAACGGCGTTGGAATCGGCCATTTCCATGAGGATGCGCGGCTGCAGGCCGTGGGCCAGGCAGTTGGCCCAGATGCGGTCGTAGGAACCCGGCGCCACCTCGCGGCGCAACAACACAATATCCGCATCGGCGAGCAGCGAGAAGGGCACGGGCGCCTGTTGCGCCAGGGCATGTCCCGTGGGAACCAGCAGCAGGAGGCGCTCTTTCAGTAGGGAATGCTGTCGGATATCAGGCCCCGCCTCCATGTCCCGGATCAGTGCCACGTCCATCTGCCCGGCAAGCAGGGCGCGGGTTTGCGCAGCGCTGCTCATCTCCTGCAACTCCAGCCGCACCTGGGGATGAGCGGCGCGGAAGCTGCGCAAGAGGCGCGGCAGGAGGGTAATGGCCGTGGAGCCGACAAAGCCGATGCGCAGCACGCCGGCATCGCCCCGGCCGATGTCCTGCATCAAGCGTCGGGTGCGCGCCGCATGGGCAAGGAGCAGACGGGCTTCGGGCAGGAGGGCGGCCCCGGCTGACGTCAGCCGCACCTCGCGCTGATTGCGGAGGAAGAGGGGCATTCCCAGTTCCTCCTCCAGACTGCGGATGCTCCGGCTCAGGGAAGGCTGGGCCAGATGCAGGCGCTCGGCGGCACGATGAAAATGCAGGGTCTCGGCCAGGGCCACGAAGTGACGCAAATGACGCAAATCCACTAGGCCGGCGCTCCCGGGCAAAACCTTAGCGTACGTCACGCCGGCCTCCCGCCGCCAGGTCTGCGGCGGCAGCGCTGGCCGACCCGGGCCGCGCCGTTTCCATCCAAGCGGGCGCCGGCCCCTGCCGGGCCTTGCCGCCGACGCGGATGGCCATGGACATGGTCAGCCCCGGACGGAGGGGGTGGGCAACGAGGTCCTGGGGGTCGATGGCAATGCGTACCGGGATTCGCTGGGTAAACTTGATCCAGTTGCCGCTGGCATTTTCCGGAGGCAGGACAGCAAAAATCGCCCCCGAAGCACCGCCAATGCCTGCCACCCAACCATGGTAGGTGACCCCGCCGCCATACACGTCGGCATGCAGGATGACTCTCGCCCCCACCCGCACGGCGGCCAGATCCGTTTCCTTGACGTTGGCGTCCACCCAGATCTGGTGGAGGGGAACGACGGTGAACAGGCGCTGCCCCGGCGCCACCCATTGCCCGCGCTGAACCGCCTGCTGGGCGAGGATGCCGCTGACGGGGGCGCGAATGATCTGCCGCTGCAGGGTCAATTGCGCCAGCTTGACGCGTTCCAGGGCCGCCTTGACGCTGGGGGCGTTGTCCGCGTCCCGGGCGCCCAGGCGGGCCTGAAGGGCGCGGCCATGGGCGTTTTCCGCCGCGATTTCCCCCCGCAGGCGGGCCACCTCGTCCTTGCTGGCGATGGCCTCCAGGGTCTGCGCCGCCCCGCTCTCGGCCGCTGCCCCATAACGCCAGGCCTTTTGCCGGGCCGTTGCCAACGCCGCCGCCAAGGCCGCACCGTGCGCCCGGCTCGCGGCCATTTCTTCCATGAGGGCTCGGGCATCTTGCCGGGATTGGGCCAGTTGGGCCTGGGCCCGGTGCAACGCCAGTTCCGCCCGCCGCCCGCCCAGGATGACCAGCGGATCACCGCGCCGGACGACGAGGGTATTGTAGCCGGACACCGCTGCCACCGTACCGCTGACTCGCGCATTCACCGGATAGATATTGCCCTCCACATAGGCATCGTCCACATTCACCCACCAGCGGCCCACCAAGAACCACCAGGCCGCCCAGCCCGCCAACGCCAGGAGGACGATGACCAGGAGGAGCCACAAATTGCGCCGCCGGCGCCAGCTTTCCTCGGCCAAGCGCCGTGCCCCGCTCACCACCTCAGGAATGGCCATAACCGCCTCCCAATGCCGTCTCCAGCTCGGCCCAGGCCCGCAGGCTGCCATAATGCAACAGATCCACCTGCATCCGCTCTCGGACGGCGCCCTCCTGCTGGGCCAGGACCGCCGTTTCGTCATCCACGCCCAGGGCCCGGCGGCGCTCCACCAGGACCACCCGTTGGCCAACCCACCGCTCGGCCCGGCGTTGGGCGGCCCATTGGGCCGTCTCGCTGGTCCAGGCCGAAAGGGCCGTGAGCACCTGGCGGGTGGCCCGCAATACCGTCTGCTCATAAATGGCCACCGCCTCCGACTGCCGCGCCTCCGCGGCATGCAAGCGGGCATGGAGCGCGCGGCTGGTAAAAATCGGCAGATGAATGGCCGGTCCTAGCGCATAGGCGAAGCTCGCCGGATTCAGGAGCGTAGCCAGGGAAGCGCTGTTCATGTCGAGAAGAGCGGAAAAAGAGACATCCGGATAAAATTCCGCTCGCGCGGCACGGGTGCGCGCCATGCGCGCCAGCGCCGCATCCCGCGCCGCCTGGACGTCAGGCCGGCGCGCCACGAGATCCAGACGCAGATGCGGAGGTAGCGCCGGAAGGACTTGCTCTTGGGGATATTCCGGCTGTACGGGCAAGGCGTCCGGGTTCGTGGCGGCCAGTTCGGCCAGTTCGGCCCGCGCGTCGTCCGCCAGGCCGGCCCAGTGCTCCGCCAGCGCCTGGAGGGTCGCTAGCTGCTGGCGTTGCCGGGTGAGGGGGATTTGCGAACTCAGGCCCAGGCGCTGGCGGATTTCGGCGAGTTGCAAACGCTTCTCCGCCAGATCCAGCAAGTTTTCCGTTTGCGCATATTGACGGCTGCTCAGGCACCAATCCAGATAGCGGCGGACAATGGCTCCGGCCAGCAAGCGGCGCGTATCCGCCAGACGCGCATTTGCCGCCCGCTCTTCGCCCAAGGCGGCCTTCCACAAGTCCCGCCGCTTCCCCCAAAAATCCAGGGCCTGGCTGAAGCCCAGGCCGATGTCGCCGCTATCATACCTTTTGTTGCCCAAGCCCAGGGCGCCAAAGGGCCCATTGCCGCTGAACTGCATGGGAGCAATGCTGGCGGCCCCATTGATCTGCGGGCCGAGGGCCGCACCGTGCAGACGGCTCATGGCCGCCGCCCAATCCAATTCCGATTGGGCGGCCATGATCTGCGGGCTATGGGTCAGGGCATGGCGCAGCAGGCTATCGAGCTGGGCCACCCGCAGACCACGCCACCAGTCCTCTTCAGGCCATGCCCCGGTGGGCGGGGGATGGGCGCCCTGCATGATGGTTACCGTCTTCGCCATAGCCGGAACCGGCACTCCGGCAGGCGAAAGGGCGTGAATCTGCGGGGCACAGGCGCTCAAGAGGGTGCCCATCAGGGCTACGGCCAGAGCGGCCGGCACGCCCCTCTCCACGGAAAACGGGCGCAGGAGATCATTATTCCCCTCCATGACGTCCAGCCATCTCCACATCCTTCTCGGTGAAACCCGCACTCTCCATGATCTCCTCTTCAATGGTGACCCGCCCCGGACGATTGAGCCGGCGCCGGTACGGCCCCTTGCTCAGCCACAGCAGGACAAGGACAAGCAAGGCCATCCATCCCCATAGCCTCAGCATGGATTGCATGCTGAGGGCCGCGCTCTGCAAGAGCAGGTGCTGGAGGGAAAGGGCATGGACCTGTCGCCCGTTCATACCCTCTCCCAGCAAGCGCCGGTCCAGATTCGCCAGGGGTCCCAGGGGCGACTGCCAGGCCAGATGGGCGCGGAAGTATTCGCCATGACGCATCCACAGGGCGGAAAAAATGCTCGATAGGTATGCCCCGCCGAGAATGCGCACAAAGTTCTGCAGGGTCGCGGCAGCGGGCAGGCGCTGCGCCGGCAAGCGCGAAAACATAATGAGACTCAAGGGGACCAGATAAAAACCCAGGGCCGCTCCCTCCAGCAAATGGCAGAACAACAGGCTCTCCAGGCTGCTGTCCATGTTGATCCGCGTCGTAAAGCCATAGGCCGCGATCAGGAGAAAACACAGGGTGGCCAGCCACAACGGGTTGACGCGATGGGAGAGGGGCCCCATGACGGCAATGAGGGGAACGCCCGCCAGGGCCATGGGCAAGAGCACCACACCGGCCCAGAAGGCCGAGTAGCCCGCTTGGCCGATGAGCCCCGATACAAAGAGGCTGTTCCCTCCCAGCAAGAGGCCCCAACCAAAGATCAGGGCCGGGATGGCGAGGACAAAATTGCGCCGCTTGAGCAAGCCAAGGTCCAGGCAAGGATGCGGGTGCTCACGCTCCCAGAGCCAAAAAGCCGCCAGGAACACCGTTCCCGCCGCCGCGAGCCAGCGAATCGGCACGGAATCCCACCAATTCCAGTCCTCGCCCCGATTGAACACGATCTGAAAGGTACCGCTCCACAGGCCCAAAAGGAGCCAACCCATCCAGTCGAAGGGTTGGCGCAGCCGCTCGCGGGGATCGTCGCGCAATAGCAAAGCCACTACCGCCAGAGAGAGGAAACCCACAGGAAAAGTCAGCAGAGGCGCACCGCGCCAGTCCCAGGTATAGGCAATCCAGCCCGCCAACGAAGGTCCCGCCAGGAGGGGAAACACCAAATTGATGATGGTCAGGTCCGCCACGCTCGTCTGCCAATGGCCCGGCGCATAACGGATGAGCATGCGCCGGGTCAGGGGCGTCAACAAACCCGCGCAAAAGCCCTGCACCAGCCTGCCGGCCAGAAACAGGCTGAAATGACTGCTCAACAGGTCCGGCAAGGTAGCCAGCATGAGCAGCGCCAGGGAAAAGAGATAGGTCCGCACTTCGCCAAAGCGCTGGTATGCCCAGGTCGCCGGCACCACCCCCAAGGCCCAGGCGAGGAGGTAAAAAGTCAGCGACCACACGGCGTGGTCCAGGCTGGTGCTGTAGGCTCCGGCAATATACGGCAACATGGGGATCGACCAGGCCAGGCTCCATGCCGCGAGAAAAAGCCCGCTGCTCAACCCGCTGATGAGGATCAGCAAGGGCAGGCCGCGGAACGGCGTTTGCGTAGGGGAAAAGGAAGACGAAACAGGCACGGATGGCACCATATCCAGCGAGATGGACGGAACGGCAGATTAGGAGAGGCAGGAATGGATGGAAAATGTATTTTTCGTCAGCGATTGATAGCAATCGGCTATCATCTACTCGTACCCCAGAGCGGATATCCGTTGCAGAAGGACCGGCGGGGCAACAACGAAGGAAAGGGATGCCCCCAAAGGCGCCCAGGCCCCCACCGTTCCCCCGCCCATGCACTGAGCGTATAATGCAATCAGGAGGGAATGGTTATGTTCAATATCTGGGGTGATGTCATCGTCATGGTCGGTACGCCGATCCTCATGATCCTGGTGGCCTGGGGGGTGAATCGTTTTGCCGCCCGCCAGCATCGCGACGAGGGCGGCCAGTGATCCTCCTCTCTTTGCTTAAGGGCAAGCTGCATCGCGTGCGGGTAACGGCGGTGGAACTGGAGTACGAAGGGTCGTGCGCTATCGCCAGCGATCTCCTGGCGGCAGCGGGTATCCTGCCCTACGAGCAGATCCACCTCTACGACGTCAACAATGGCGAGCGCTTCAGCACCTATGCCATTGCCGCACCGGCCGGCTCCGGGGTCATTTCGGTAAATGGCGCCGCCGCCCGCCGGGTGGCCCTGGGCGACATCCTCATCATCGCCGCCTATGCCCAGGTTTCCGCGGACGAAGCCGCCGACTTCCAGCCCCGCTTGGTCTATGTAGACGGCAGCAACCAGATCCAGCGTATCGGCCACGAGATCCCTCCCTCCTGATGGGCGTCGTCCCCCATGGCCCTCCATGTCCTTGCGGGAAGCCGGCGCATGGGCGGGTCCGAGGGCGAACGATCATGCGCTGCGTTCCGTCCCTGCGATGCCCAGGGGGTGACGCCGCGCCCTTTGGGTCGCGAACATATCGCATCCTCCTGGAGATCAGCCTCGCGCTCTCGGTCCGGAAGGCGGCCGGTGCCGCCCGCTGGCCCTTGCGTTACCCGGCGGCAGGCCTGCGCCCGACGCGGCACGGATAGCCCTTGATCCTAGCCGGCATTCCGCCCACGGCACGCCGGCTCATGGCGGCGCGGGCGGCACGCAGCGTCGGCCAGGGCGCCCTGGTGGTGGATTTCGCCTTGTATCTGCACGCCCTGCACTGGACGGCGCTGGCCATCGGCGCCGTCTATTCCGCCAGCCTGCTCCTTGGGGCCCTGGCCACCCTGCTGGTGGGCCCCGCCAGCGATCATCTCGGCGCCAAGGGTTTCCTCCTCGGCTACGAAGGCCTGCAGCTTGCCTGTGCCGGCATCGCCCTGTCCTCGGCCAATCCGTGGTGGCTGGGAGCCGCGGCCATTGCCGGGGCCTTTGGTCGAGGAGCCAACGGGGGTGCCGGGCCCTTCGCGCCCGCCGAGCAGTCCTGGCTATCGCGCAGCATGGACGAGGGGCTGTGGGGACGATTGTTCAATCTCAATACCGCCATTGGCCTGTTTGGGATGGGCCTCGGCGCGGTTCTGGCAGGCCTGCCGGACCTGCTATCCCCCTGGCTGCCGGGAGCCCTGGCCTATCGACCCCTCTTTGCCGTAGTCCTCCTGGGCTCACTGCTCTGTTTGGGCTTCTTGTGGAGCGCCAAGGAGGGCAAGCCGCCGGCGCAAACGCTGCCGGAGGACGCGGACCAGCGCCCGGACGCGACCCCAGCGGCCCCTCCGCCCTGGCGCAACCTGTTCACCCTGGCCGGCATCAACGCCTTGAACGGCCTGGGGGTCGGCATGGTGGGGCCGCTCATGGCCTACTGGTTTGCCCTGCGCTTCGGCGTCGGGCCGGCGGCCATCGGCGGAACCATGGCCGTGGGCTTTGCGGCCGCCGGCGTCATGTCGCTGGCAGGCGGCAGGCTGACCCTGCGCTTCGGCCTGGTGGGCACCGTCCTGCGCCTGCGCCTGCTGGGCCTGGCAATGCTGCTGATCATCCCCTTCGTGCCCTTTTTCTGGCTCGCCACGGTCCTCTACATCCTCCGCGCCGCCCTCAACCAGGGCAGCATCGGCTCACGCCAAGCCCTCTTTCTCTCCCTGGTGGACAGCCGCCGGCGCGGGCTGGCCGCCACCTTCAACAGCATCTCCATCCAGATCCCGCGCGCCATCGGACCCGCCGTCGCGGGTGCCTTTTTCCACCTGGAGATGCTCACCACGCCATTTCTGCTGGCGGCCGCCTTCCAGGGCGCCTACCTCTGGCTCTATGGAAGATTCTTCCGGGGTAAGGGGATAGGTCAGGCACCTAGCGCCGATTAGCGCTGCAAAAACGCAAGCGCTGCCGTGGCACCGCGCCGATCATGCTCTACAGCGTGCCCAGGGGCCATGAAATACATCGGAAACCGTAGGAGCGGCCCAGGCCGCGTTGTGCATGGGCTGTCAACGGCAAGATCCGGATCGGTGGTGATGGCATGCTGTTGGACTACACCCGCAAACAGGGGGCAGGGGCCCGCGACAACGTCTCCGCCGCCTTGAATGATCTCAACTGGAAGAGCGTACACGCCCTCACCCCGGATCAGTCCATCACCTTGCGGGCCAACTACTTCACCGAATCCTCCATGGTGACCTACAGCGGCCTTACGGAAGCCGAATACCGCCTGCTCGGGCCACGGTACAATCCCTTCCGCAACGACCGCTTCGATGCCCGCCGCCTGGGCCTTTCGGCCACCCACGAGATCGACCTGGGGAAAGGACGGCAAGTCACCACCAATGTCTACTATTCCTATTTTTCCCGCGACTGGTGGCGGCAGGCGAGCAGCAGCTCCGACAGCCAATGCGGGCGCGGCTTCCTGGAGCAGCGCCTCGCCGGCCTGCCCGTAAACGTCGATGCCTGCGCCTCCATCCAGGGACGGCTCCGGGATTACGAGGTCATGGGCGTGGAACCGCGGCTGCGCCTGCCCTATAGTTTTGCGGGCATCAGCGGCGAATGGCAGGGCGGCCTGCGCGCCCACTTCGAGAAACAGGTACGCAAGCAGGTCAACGGCAACAGCCCGACGGCGCGCAGCGGAATTCTGGTGGAAGACAACCTGCGCCGGACTCAGGCTTACTCGGGCTTTCTCCTCAACAGCATCGACCTGGGGCGGTGGACCCTGGTGCCCGCCATCCGCTACGAATACATCGCCTTCGACCGGCGCGACCAACTCACCGGACGCGGGGGCAGCGACTGGCTGGACCGCTGGTTGCCCGGCCTGGGACTCCTGTACCGGCCGTCATCGACGCTTACCCTCTTTGCCGACGTCCACCGCGGCTTCGCGCCCCCGCGCGTCGAGGACGTCATCAATGGCATCGGTACCGCGACGGAGGTCGGTCCGGAGGATTCCACCAATTTCGAGCTGGGCTTCCGGGCACGGCCAAGCACCGCCCTGCGGCTGGAATTCGCCCTCTTTCGCAGCTATTTTCAGCGCATGATCGCGGTGGGATCGGTCGCGGGCGGGAACCTTCCCCTCTCGGAAGGGAGAGCGGCGACCGCCGGCATGGAATTTTCCGGTTCCTGGAAAAGCGCCCAGGGCCCTTACGGCCGCGCCACCCTGACCTGGATACCCATAGCAGAGCAGCGGGATGTCTTTCGCCAGGTCCTGGGAGGGACGCCCGTCCCGGGGAGCGCCGCAGGCCGCCGCCTGCCCTACTCACCGGCCATGCAATCCACCGCCGCCATCGGCTATGCGCGCGGAGGCCTTGACCTGCAACTGGAGGCCGTCTACGTCGGCTCCCAATTCAGTGACTTTGGCGAAACCCGCCGCGCGGCCGCCTTCGGCAACGCGCAGATCGGTCAAATCCCCTCCTATCTGATCTGGAACGCCAGCCTCAACTACGAAGTCAAGGCGACGCGCAGCACCCTTTTCGTGACCGTAAAAAACCTTGCCGATCGCACCTTCATCGTGGACCGCACCCGCGGCATCCTCGTCGGTATCCCGCGCCTCATTCAAGCGGGTGTGGTCCAGCGTTTTTAGGACCAGGCCGTGCGGCAGGGTCCGTCAGAACGACGGACCCTGCGCCCTACAATTGACCGTAGGAGTGGAGTCCGGAAAGGAAGAGGTTGACGCCGAGGAAGCAGAAGCTCACCACCCACAGGCTCATGGCCGACCACCAAGCCATGGCGGTGCCGCGCCAGCCCTTGACCACCCGCGCATGCAAATAGCCCGCGTAGTTCAACCAGACGATGAGCGCCCAGGTCTCCTTGGGGTCCCAGGACCAGAATCCGCCCCAGGCCTCGGCCGCCCAGACGGCCCCCAGGATGGTGGAGGCGGTGAAAAACAGGAAACCCAGGGCGATGGCCTTGTACATGACATCATCCATTACCGCCCCCGTTGGCAGGACGCGGCCCAGCCAGCCGTCGCGGCGGCGCGAGCGCTCGCCCAGGAGATAGGCGAAGCCCACCAGGCTGGCGATGGTGAAGTTGGCATAGCCGACGAACATCATGGGCACATGGAGTTTCATCCAGAAGCTCTGCAGGGCCGGAATCAAGGGTTCGATGCGGTCCATGTGCTGGGCAAAGGTGAGCCAGAGCAAAAAGCCCACCCCGGCGGCCACCAGGGGCATGACAAAGGCCCCCAGGGCGCGGGCCTGGTTGCGTTTTTCGTAATAGAGATAAAAGATCGGCGTGGAGGCGCAAAAGAGGACGAAGACTTCCCAGAGGTTGCTTACCGGGATATGTCCCCAGTCGGGATGGCCGATATAGGTCTCGCGCCAGCGCACCCCCAGGGCGATGAAGCCCATGATGGCGCCGGCCCAGGTGAGGCCGGTGGCCCAGCGCCCCAGGCGCTCCGACCGGGTGAACAGAAACACGAGGTACGCCGCGGTGGCCGCCAGCAACAGGCCGCTCATCCACAATGCCGCCGCATAACCCTGCAGCACATCACGCAGGAGGAAATCGTTGGCGGGCGTCTGGCCGATACTGTAAAGCCATACCGCCAGCAATGCGGGCGCGACCACGGCCACCGTGGCGATCTGCATGGGCCGCCAGGCCAGGCCGGCGGCCATGAGCGCCGCATACCAGCAGGCCAGGACGACAAACTGCCAGTACCCGAAACCGGCGCCATAGAGACCGAGGACGATGCCTGCGGCAGCCGTCAGGCCCGCTACCCAGGCCCAGTCACCCATACTCAAACGTGCCCACCACCCTTTGGCAGGGGGTAGCGCCGACCATTGCTCAACTCGCAGGTTTGCCATTGTCTTTCTCCTTGTACGCGATTTCGCTGCCTTCGAGGGCCTGCTCCAGGCCCGCCGCCAGTGTGGAAAATTCCTTTTCAAAATCCAGCCGATTGCGATTGGCAGATCCTCCCGCCAAGAGCTCGGCACCTTCATCATGGGCGCGCAACCGCATCCAGATGCGCTTTTGCGGTAAATAAAAGAGGATGAAAATCCCCAGCACCAGGGCCACACAACCCCAGTAGATCACCGTGGTCCCCGGCCACTTGGTCACCTGCAGGCCCGCCGCCCAGCGGTGATCGAAGCTGCTCAGGGAGAGCACGAAGGGCATGGGATAATCCCGCAACTGCAAGAGGGCATCCATGCTCGCCTGGAGAAAAATGCCCTGGGCGCCCGGGCTCATCTCCGGGGCATCCCGGGCCACCACCTGCCGGAAGGTATCCACGAAGATGGCTTCCGAGGCATTGCTCCCCGCCCGCGCCGCGGTCTGCAAGGCCGCCAGATAATCCATGAAAAGCCCGATGCCGCCATGGGGCCCGGTGGGGATGTAGACATACTGATAGGGATTGGCGAAGGCGGTGCGGAAGCCCTGCACGAAAAAGCCCTGCCCCTCTCTGGTGATGGGCGTCATATAGGTCTTGAACTCGGCGCCGGCCCCGCTTTTGTCATGCACGATATACGTAAAGCTCGGCCCCAGGTTGACGGTGGGGTGATCGGGCGTCGCCTTCTCGCCCACGGCGGATTTGGGCACGATGTTGTAGAGATCGAAGTTCTTCAGGTCCACGGAATAGCCGGAATTGCCCGCTTGCAGGGTCTGCCCCACCCGCCCCTCCAGGGTGCGCGGCGACGTGCCCGGGGCGCCGAGAAGATAGCTGTTCATCCGCAGCAGCGAACCGCCATCGCTGAAACTCGACTGATAAATCTCCACGCCGTCGTAGCTCATGGGATGATTCACCCGCACCAGCCCGGCCTTGAGCACCTTGCCCTGAGCGTTGTAGAGAACGATGCGGGAGATGAAGTCCTTGGGCATCCCCGTGGAGTAGTAGGAGATCTGGAAAGACTGCAGATGAATGCGAAAGGGCAAGGGCTGGACGAGATAACCGTCGCCGGCCAGTTCAAAAACGGCGTTGGCCGTTTCTCCCTCGGGAAGGGTGATGGTGCCGCGGTACGCTGGGTTATGCACCGACATCCAGGATTTTTGCGGGATCTGCGACAGCGGCAGGTCAAAGTTCTTTTCCGGCTGCAGGGTGCCCCGCCATTCCGCCCATTTCACCGGCACGTCGGCGTTGTAGAGCGCCCCGCCGCAGATCACGACAATGGCGATGTGGGTGAGGAAGTAGCCCGCCCGCTGATAGCGCCCCTTGCGCGCCGCCACCGCCAAGGAGCCGTCGCCGGCCTGCTCCACCCGCGGCCGGTAGCCCGCCGCGCGCAACACCTGCGCCGCCCGCTCTCCGGCCGCCGCCGGCGCCAGAGGGCTCTGCATCCGCACCCACTCGTCCTGTTCCAGCAAGACCTGCTCCGCCTGACGGGTGGGAAAGTCGCGCATCTCCCGCAGCATGCGCGGCGTATTGCGGGTCACGCAGGTGGCGGTGGACAGCACCAGGAAGGCGACGATGCCGGTGTACCACAGGGTACGATAGACATTGTAGAGCCCCAGTTCGCGGAAGACCTGGAACCAGAACGGGCCAAACTGCAAGGCATAGTTCGGATAGGGCTGCTGCTGGGTGAGGACGGTGCCAATAATGGAGGCGATGGCCAGGAGAACCAGCAGGCTCACCGCCAGGCGCATGGAGCCCAGAAACTGGACGAGCAAGCGCCAGCGTGCGGGGGGTGGGGATGCGATCGCGCTACGCTCGGTCAAGCGGATTACCTCATCAATAGGGGCGCTATACGCCTGGGAGACACTTCAAAAACCGCAGGTCCGCCGCCCTGGCGGCCAAACCTTCCCCGCGCCGCCTTGGGAAGGCCGTGATCTGGACCATGTCCAAAAAGAAAGTTATTAAACAATCTTCTCTTTGCCCCTGTCAAATCAGAAAAATAGAGCGGCGGGCCGTTGCCAGATCACAAGGGCAACGACTATGCTCTAAGCATGGACCATACCAAACCCGAAGACTACCGCTTTGCCCTGTTGCGACAGGCCGAGTACAGCATCAGCGTGACCAAAACGGCACAGTTGCCGGCGGATGAGGGTGCCGAAGTGGCAATCGCCGGACGTTCCAACGCCGGCAAGTCCTCGGTGCTCAACCGCCTCACCGAACGGCGCAGCCTCGCCCGCGTGAGCCGCACGCCGGGCCGCACCCAGGCCATCAATTATTTCACCCTGGACGCGCAGCGGCGCCTGGTGGATCTGCCCGGCTACGGCTACGCCAAAGTGCCGGAGGCCCTGCGGCTCTCCTGGGGACCCTTGCTGGAGCGCTATCTGCGCGCCCGCGGCAGCCTGCGGGGGCTGGTGATCGTCATGGACATCCGCCACCCCCTCGGCCCCCACGATGCGGATCTCATCGCCTTTGGCCGTGAGTGCGGGCGGCCCGTCCATGTCCTGCTCAACAAGGCCGACAAGCTGAGTCGCGGCGCGGGCTTGCAGGTATTGGCCCAATTGCGCCGGGAGGCCTTGCTGGCCGAGGTGGGTTTGCAACTCTTCTCCGCGCAGACCGGCCTCGGGCTGGCTGATTTGCATCGACAACTGGCGGCCTGGCTCGGTGAAAAAGAGACCCCGACATCTGCCGGGGCCGAGTCAGAGTCCCAAATAGGTGAGAAGGACTCGCGATCCGGTCAGGGAGGGAGGGACCAGATCGAGACAGCCCGGGGGCCATCCGCTGGATTGGAGTAAGCCTTGGCCAAAAAGTTCAGTAATCACCGCTTGTGGCATGCCCTGCGCCCAGGCTGGCGGGCCCGCTGGGTGCATGGGGCCGCGCGCTGGAGCGAGCAACTCCGGCTGTCCTTCTGGTACCCCCACGTCCCCATCGCCGCCGCCGTCGGTGTCCTTGGCATCCTCAACATCCTGCCGGCCCTGGAGCGCATCCTCGGCCTGAGCTATTCCGGCAGTTTGCGCACGGTATCCCACAGCTTCATCCTGGACGCCTTCCGCGGAGTGCCCCAGGGGGCAGCAGGGATCGTCCTGCTGGTGATGTCCGTGGGGCTGCTGTTCCGCTCCCGTTTCGCCTGGGCCGTGACCCTCCTCATCGCCGCCGCCACCCTCGCCTTGGAGATGTATCAGCATCCCCTGCAGTTCAGCCATCTGCTCCTGTATAACGGCATCCTCGTCCTGCTGCTCCTGGCTTACCATCGCCATTTCGACCGCAGCAGCCTGGCCAGCGGCACCCTCTTCGCCCTCGTCAGCGCGATCCTCACCCTCGGTTATGGAGTCTTCGGCGCCTATGTGCTGGGGCCGGACTTCAAGCCGCCCATCCACTCCCTGGTCACGGCCCTCTATTTTGCCGTCGTCACCATGTCCACGGTGGGCTATGGCGACATCCTCCCGGTGACGGACGAATCCCGGCTCTTTGTCGTGTCTTTGATCATCTTCGGCATCACCGTCTTTGCCACCTCCCTCTCGGCCATCATCATCCCCGCCGTCAACAACCGCCTGCAGCGGCTCTTGCAAGGAGAAAAACGCCCCATGATCCGGAAGAACCATTACATCATCGCCGGCGATACGCCGCTGGCCCGCAACACCTATCGCGAGCTGAAGGCCCGCAAGCTTCCGGTGGTGGTGATCATCGGCCATCAACCCGAGGATTCCATCTACGATCCCGGCGATCTGGTGCTGGGCGACTCCAGCGATACCGATACCCTGAAGAGCGCCGGAGCGGACGCGGCCCTGTCGGTGCTGGCCCTGCGCGCCGACGACTCGGAAAACGCCTTCGTCGTCCTCGCCGTGAAGGAGCTGGAGGGGCAGGCGCGGACGGTGGCCGCCGTCAATGACAGCAAGAACCTGGGCCGGGTGCGCCGAGTGCAGCCGGACATGATCATCGCCCCCCAGGTCATGGGCGGCGAACTCCTGGCCATGGCCCTCAATGGCGAGGAGCTGAACACCGATGCCGTCATGCGCATTTTCCGCTTTACCGGCGACGCGCATGAAGACCCTGGCAAAAAATAAGGGGGAAAACGGCTGCTGGCGGAGGCGCTTGGCCGAATCAAACGGGGGCGGACGCGCAGCATAATCCCAAGAACTCGGCGGCGTATCCCTGCTTGTCTTGCCGGAAGCATCTGGATTAGAGTAGGAGAACTGTCGGTAGCTAAATGATTTAAAAGGAGTTTCTTATGCGCTGGTCAACCTTGCTCCAGTCCGTAGCCATCGGCTCCCTCCCCCTCCTGTCCGGGCCCCTCCAGGCCGCCACAGTGAATGCCGCGGACCAGTCGCTGCTCCAGCAGGCGCGGCAGCTTTTCCAGCCCCTGCCGGCCAGCATGGCCAGCGCCGCGCATCCCCTCACCCCGGCGCTGGTGGCGCTGGGGCGGGATCTCTTCTTCGACCCGCGCATCTCCCTGGACGGGACGGTGAGTTGCGCCAAGTGCCACCAGGCGGCCCTCTATGGTACCGACGCCCTGCCCAAATCCATCGGCGTCAAGGACCGTTTGAACCCCCGCAATGCCCCCACCGTCCTCAACGCCGCCCTACAGGTCGCCGAGCATTGGCGGGGAGATCGCAAGGACGTGGAAGATCAGGCCACCCAGGCCCTGGTGGGTCCGCCCAGCTACGGCAACCCCGATTACGGCGCCGCCATGGCCAAGCTGAAGGCCATACCGGGTTACTCGCCGCTTTTTCAAAAGGCATTCCCGGGCGAGGAAAATCCCATCACGCCGCAAAACTGGGGCCGGGCCATCGGCGCTTATGAACGGACCCTGGTGACTCCCTCGCCCTTCGACGCCTATCTGCAAGGGGATAACGGGGCACTGACGGTGACCGCCAGGAAAGGACTGCGGGATTTCATCGCCGTAGGCTGTGCCGGCTGCCATGGCG
This sequence comes from Acidithiobacillus sp., assembly GCF_049965315.1. Classification (GTDB taxonomy): domain Bacteria; phylum Pseudomonadota; class Gammaproteobacteria; order Acidithiobacillales; family Acidithiobacillaceae; genus Acidithiobacillus_B. Next base: position 44,342 of record NZ_JBMFWL010000010.1, read on the forward strand.
GGGTGGATGTGGGCGGCGGCATGTTCACCAAGTTCGGCATCACGGAACCGTACTGGCAGGCCACCGGCTCCAAGGAGATCGACAAGGGCCGCATGGACGTCAGCAAGAACCCGGCGGACCTGTATGTATTCAAGGTGCCGGCCCTGCGCAACGTGGCCATGACGGCGCCTTACTTCCATGACGGATCGGTGGCCACCTTGCCCGAGGCGGTGCGGGTGATGGCCAAGGTGCAGCTTGGCCGGGAACTCACGGATCAGCAGGTGAAGGACATCGTCAGCTTCCTGGACAGCCTTACGGGTTCGCTGCCCAAGGATTTTGCCGAGGCTCCCATCCTGCCGCCCGGCGCTTTCCCGGGGTCCCTGCCGTCCGCCTCTGCGGATTAACTGCGGATCCGGCCGAGACACCGGCGCTGGGATCCAGCCGCCGGACAGCTCTCAAGAGTGGGCTGCATCCCAGTTGTCACCAACGCCCATGGATACCAGCAGGGGGACGGCCAGCTCGGCCACCCCCTCCATCCGCTCCTTGAGGGCCGCCCGTGCGGCCGCAACACCGGCCCGGGGCACCTCCAGAATCAGCTCGTCATGCACCTGCAGGATCATCCGCCCCCGTTCCGGGGCCTCCAGCAGCCAGGCATCCACGGCAATCATGGCCTTTTTGATGAGGTCGGCCGCCGTGCCCTGCATGGGGGCGTTGATGGCGGCGCGCTCGGCATAGGCCCGCCGGGCCGGGTTGCTGGAGCGGATCTCCGGCACATAGAGGCGGCGGCCGAAGAGGGTTTCCACGTAGCCGCGCTCCCGCGCCTCGGCGCGAATGCGTTCCATATAGGCCTGCACCCCCGGATAACGCTGGAAATAACGATCCATGTATTCCCGCGCCGCGCCCTGATCGATGCTCAACTGCTGGGCGAGACCGTAGGCGGAAAGCCCATAGATCAGGCCGAAATTGATGGCCTTGGCGGCGCGGCGCGCCTCGGCATCCACCGCTTCCGGGGCTAGGCCGAATACCTCGGCGGCGGTGGCGGCATGCACGTCCAGGCCCTCGGCAAAGGCGCTGCGCAAGCGCGCGTCGCCCGACAGATGCGCCATGATGCGCAGTTCGATCTGGGAATAATCGGCACTCATCAGGACATGGTCCGGCTCCGCCACGAAGGCGCGGCGGATGCGCCGTCCCTGCTCCGTACGCACGGGGATGTTCTGCAGGTTCGGTTCACTGGATGCCAGACGGCCGGTGGCGGCCACCGCCTGCTGAAAATGGGTATGCACCCGCCCGGTACGCGGCTCGATCATGCGCGGCAGGGCGTCGGCATAGGTATTCCGGAGTTTGGCCAAGGCCCGATAGTCGAGGATGAGGCGCGGCAATTCCGCCTGAACGGCCAATTGCGCCAGCACATCCTCGTTGGTGGACGGTTGACCGCCCGGGGTCTTTTTCAAGACCGGCAGCCCCATCTTGTCGAAGAGGATCTCCTGGATCTGCTTCGGCGAATTGAGGTTGAAGGACTGCCCGGCGGCGTGGAAGGCCCGCGCCTCCATGCCCTGCATCTCCTCCGTCAGCTCGGCGCTCAGGACCTCCAACTGGCGGTGATCCACCTTGACGCCGGCCTCCTCCATGCGCGCCAGGACCGTCACCAGCGGCATTTCGATTTCCGTAAACACCCGTTGCAAGCCGGGCTCCGCGGCAATCCGCGGCCACAGGAGCCGATCCAGACGCAAGCAGACATCGGCATCCTCGGCGGCGTAGGGCAGGGCATCGGCCACGGGGATATCGGCGAAGTTTTTGGCGTTTTTCCCCTTCCCGGCCAGATCCGCGTAGGCGATGTTCCGATGCTGCAAATGGCGCTGGGCCAGGGTGTCCAGATCGTGGCCCGTCTGGGTACTGTCGAGGATATAGCTTTCCAGCAGCGTGTCCCGGAGCAGGCCCGCCGGCCGGATCCCCTGGTGCCAGAAGATCCGCCAGTCGAACTTGGCATTCTGGGCCAGTTTGGCGGCGGCGGGGTCCTCCAGCCAGGGGCGCAAGGCCGTCAGCACCTCCGCCTTGGGCAACTGGGGACTGCCGTCCCGGTGGCCCACGGGGATGTAAGCGGCGGTCACCTCCCCGTCAGCGCCCAGCCAGGCGCAGGAGATGCCCACCAGATCGGCGGCCCAGGGGTCGAGGTCCGTGGTTTCGGTGTCGATGGCCACCAGCTCCGCCCCTTCCACGGCCTGCACCAGGGCGGCGAGGGCATCGGGGTGGACGATCAAACGATAACCGTTGCGGTCCAATTGGCCAGCGCCGGCCGCTGCGGGGCCGGGATCGGCGGGCAGGTCCTTGAGCCAGGCGTGGAAACCCAACTGTTGCGCCAAGCGCCGCAAGGCCGCCACATCGGGAAGGCGCCGCTCCAGGGAAAGGCCAGGCAGGGGCACATCCACCCGGATGGTCGCCAATTGCCGGCTCAAGGGCAAATAATCGGCGGCGGCGCGCAACGCTTCCCCCACCTTGCCGCCGATTTCCCCGGCATGGGCCAGCACCCCGTCCAGATCGCCATACTCAGCCAGCCACTTGGCGGCGATCTTGGGTCCCACTCCGGGAACGCCGGGGATGTTGTCCACCTTGTCCCCGGTCAGGGCCAGGAAATCGGCGATGCGCTCCGGGGGAACGCCGAAACGCTCCAGGACGGCGCCCCGGTCCGTTTCCACTCCCTTCATGGTGTCGAGGAGATGCACCTGGTCATTCACCAGTTGGGCCATGTCCTTGTCGCCGGTGATGATGAGCACAGGCTGATCCACGGGCGTCTGCCGCGCCAGGGTACCGATGACGTCATCCGCCTCCACGCCCGGTTCCACGAGGAGGGGCAGGCCCATGGCCTGGACCCATTCGTGCAGCAAGGGTATCTGTACCCGCAGTTCCTCGGGCATGGCGGGACGCTGGGCCTTGTATTGCGCATAGAGGGCGTCGCGGAAGGAGCCCCCGGGGGCGTCGAAGACCACGGCGATTTCCCGGGCCTCGTGGTCCTTGAGCAGGCGGCGCAGCATGTTGGCCACGCCATAGATGGCGCTGGTGGGCAAACCATCGGGGGCGCGCAGATCGGGCAGGGCGTGAAAGGCGCGATAGAGGAAACTGGAGGCATCCACCAGTATGAGGGGTGAGTCATTCATGACGGGCTAGGACTTTGCAGTGATTTTCCGCCATAATACGCAAAAGCACCCCACAAAACACGGGATTCCCATGCGTCCACAACTCCAACACCAGCAGCCCGGCGATGGCGGCGAGGCCCGCCTCACCCGCGAGGCCTGGAAGATCTTCCAGATCATTGCCGAATTCGTCCACGGTTACGAGAAGCTGGCTGCCGTGGAGCCCTGCGTGAGCATCTTCGGCTCGGCGCGGGTCACCGCGGATCATCCCTGGTATCAGAAGGCCCAGCGCATCGCCGAGATGCTGTCCAACGCCGGCTTTTCCGTCATCAGCGGCGGCGGCCCCGGCATCATGGAGGCCGCCAACAAGGGCGCCTTCCACGGCACCGGCTACAGTATCGGTCTCAACATCGAACTGCCCCATGAACAGCATACCAACCCCTATCAGGATATTTCCCTGTCCTTCGAGCATTTTTACTCGCGCAAGGTCATGTTCATGAAATACGCGGCCGCCTATGTGGTCATGCCCGGCGGCTTCGGCACCCTCGATGAACTGGTGGAATGCCTCACCCTGGTGCAGACGGGCAAGACTCGCAAAATGCCCATCATCCTCGTCGAATCGGCTTTCTGGAGCGGCCTGCTCGACTGGATCCGCTCCACCATGCTCCCGGCAGGCACCGTTCACGCCGAGGACCTTGACCTGATTACCGTCATTGACGAAGCGGAGGAGGTGGTCAACGCCATCTTCAACCATTACGAAAAGCGCGGCTTTGCTCCATCGGCCGCAGAGACAGAGGCCCTTCTCAATCTATGAGGCCCCAAGGGAGCATTACCATGGTACGCAGCATCTGCATCGTCATGGGCGCCAGCCTGCTGGCCCTATCCTTTTCCACCCTGGCCCGCGCCGAAGACCTGCAGAAACTCCATCTGCCCAGCCTGGCGCCGGAGAGCAAGATCGGCCCCAAGGCCCAAATCAAGGCCCCGGAGGGTTCGCGCATCGAGGAATACAAGGTCAATGGCCGCGTCTACATGGTCAAGGTCATCCCGCCCAAACCCTTCCCGCCCTATTATCTCGTCGACAAGGGCGGCACCGGCCGTTTCACCGAGGTACCGCAAACCGATGCCGAACATCTCAGCGTGCCGAGCTGGGTCATCTTCCGCTGGTAAGGCATCAGGCAGCGCATCATGTCCGTCTACACCCCCGTCAGCGATGCCGCACTGGCCGCCTTTCTGGCCGGCTATGACCTCGGCCGGCCCCTCCGGCTCACCGGCATCTCGGCTGGCGTGGAGAACAGCAATTTTTTCCTCGATACCGAAAAGGGCAACGCCGTCCTCACCATCTTCGAACGCCTGCCCACCCACGAAATCCCTTATTTTCTCGATCTGACCGACTGGCTGGGGCGCGCCGACATCCCCTGCCCCCGCCCCATCCCGGCCCGCGACGGCCGCACCCTCAAGACCCTCTGCGGCAAGCCCGCCGCCATTGTCCAGCGCCTGCCCGGGCGCTCGGTGGAGGGGCGGAGTCCGACAGCGGAGGAAATCATCCTGTTGGGCAGACTGCTGGCGCGCATGCATCGCGCCGGGCAGGACTTCCCCATTCACCGCCCCAATCCCGCCGGGCCCCGGTGGTGGCAGGAAACCGCCCGGCGCCTGCGCGCCCATTTATGCCGGGACGATGTAGAACTCATACAGGACGAATTGCGGGAGCAAGGTCAGAACGCTTGCCAACATCTGCCCCGGGGGGTGATCCACGCCGATCTTTTCCCCGACAATGTCCTGTTCAGCGCCGGCCGGATCACCGGCGTCATCGACTTTTATTACGCCTGCGACGACCTCTGGCTCTATGACCTGGCCATTGTCGCCAATGCCTGGTGCTCCCGGCCCGACGGGCCTCTCGACAACGCCCTCAGCCAGATCCTCTGGGAGGCTTACACCAGCGAGCGTCCCCTGGCCGCCGGGGAAGAAGTGTGCTGGTTCCCCCTCCTGCGCGCCGCCGCCCTGCGCTTCTGGCTCCTGCGCCTCGACGCCCGGCACTTCCCCCGCGCCGGCGATCTCACCCAGTGCAAGGACCCCGAAGAATACCGGCGCATCCTCCTGGCCCGCCGGGCGACCTGCTGAACGAACTCAGGAGTCCGGCGGGGCCTTGCCCGACCAGCGTGCCACGAGGATCAGCGCCGCCCCGAAAAAGATCGCCTCCCCCGCCGGCAAGGCCCAGTCGCTGCCATGGCCGCCAAGGAGGATGGAAGCGATCAGGGCCAAGGCCATGACCACCAGAAAGGTGCCGAGGATCTCCAGCATCTTCTGAAAACGCCGCCGATCGATGGCCGCCACCAAGGGCCACAAGCCCAAACCCTCCAAAACGCGCCGCGCCCCTTTGGGGAACACGGCTGCCAGGACAATGAGCACCACCAGGACCGTATTCAGGAAATACAAAACCATCATCAAAGCACCTTCCCTCGCCAGGAACGCCGCTCACCCATCTGCCCCAAGACGAATACCAGTCAGACATTTTTTTCCGGCTGACCGCCGTCCAATGAGGCCGAAGCCGGTGCGGCTAACCCATTTCCGTGGCCGCTCCCACCAGGCATTCTGCGTTGCGGCTTATGTGCTTTTTATACGCCGTACACCGGAAATTTGCCAGCTTGTCAATCCAAAGCAGAGGTCCCGCCTCGTTTGGGGCAATGACGGGTAGCAGCGCCAAGGGTGGTCGGGGTTTGGGTGTTTGGGATGAACACCCCCTTTCCCCCAGCCGGGTCCGATCCAACGATCGGGGCATCTTTAAATTGGAAGCTTATTCCATGAACGGAATTATGGCCATCTGCCTTGTCAGCCGATCCCCAACACTAATGCCACATCAAGCATTTACTTCGGCATAACGTCTCTCGACCCAAGCTATGACCAGCAGTCCAGCTAGTGAGCTTAAACAAGCCAGCACTAAGATGTAGAGCAACACCATGCCGCCACCGCTGTTGGCGTTGACCAGCAGGCCCAGTACCATTGCCAGCGCGGCGGATAATATCCGCACAACACTATCGCCCGCCGCCATCACCAGATGCAGTATCGGCGCGGGCGTAACCTGCTGACCGACCACTACACAAGCAGTGCGCGAGCTAGCGATCGCCACCCCCAGTAAGCTAGCGATCATGACAACCCCTGCGAATCCCACCGCCCGCCCGTAGACTGCCGGTAGCATCGCCATGCCGGCGGAAAAGACCGCCAAGGCTGCCAGCCAAATGACGACTCGCAAACTCACCATACGGCTGTTCCGGATGTACCGAGAAATCCCGTAACCACCGATGGCTATGCCGGCGGCCATCGCCCCAGCTGATACACCATAGGCCAACGGGCTTTGCTCAACGCCGATGCCGCGTACCACAGCGCTTGGCAAGAACACTCCCCAAAAAACAAAAAGGCCATTACCTAGTATTCTAGCTACGTTGACGTTTCTAACCTGACTGTTGTCGACTAAGGCCCTGAAACCAGCCATCAGGTTCGGGCTGGGTTGAGATCGCAAGTTCCTCCCGTAGCTCATGCGTCGCCAATAAACGGCGCTGACGACGTAGGTGGCGATGTCCAGCAACAAACCCACCTGGAACGAGACGCTCAGAATCAGCAGTCCGGCGCAGACCGGTCCAATCACT
>NZ_JBMFWL010000011.1:0-49385 GCF_049965315.1 Acidithiobacillus sp.
CCCGGATCAAGCGTCATGCACGGCAATGGATCCTCGCCTTCCCGGCCAATACCGTCGCCTTTACCGCCTTCACCCGTCTCCATACGGCCTGGTCCACGCCCTGAAGTGTTCCTGAGCACCAAACCCCGTCGAGAATGCCGTCAGACGGCAGGGATTCCTTCGCTCGCATGCTGAAAAAGTCGCCTCTCAACACCTGAAAATACCTCCAGCCACCTCGGTTTGCCGCCCTGACAGGGCCAACACGCAGCAATTCGCCATCTCCTGACCCACAAAAATCATCCCTGGCGCTGACCTCACAGGAAGGTCACGGATTCAGGCGTAAAGCGCATCAATTTTCCATGGACCAGGCAGGCTGCCTCGGCCGTTACCGGAATGGGGCATGCGTACCCATTCATCCCTCCCAGCCTGCCGGGCCACCCATGGCCCTGTTTGTCAAGCAGTTTAACGGTTAAATCCGCAAACGGATAGGTTCCGGTGAATGGCCGGCCGGTAAATCCGGGAAGCACGCCATCCATGGGTGCCTCGGCCTGGCCAAAAGCGTCAGGCGTGCCGCGCATCGGCCAAACCCCGCTTCGCGACGTCCCCGGTTTGTCCCCATCCAAGCTATAATCAAGATGATAAAACCTATCACGAAGTTCAGGGGGCCATACCCGACATGCGCAGAACTTGGTGGGGGACCATACTACTGCTGTTGAACGGCATCCTTGCCGGCCCGGCGTTGGCCGGCCCGCCCCCTGCACCTTCTGCCCAGGAGCCAACCATGCAGATCCATTCCAGTGCCTTTGCCAACAATGGCATCATTCCGCACCAGTACACCTGCGAGGGGACGGACCTTTCGCCACCCCTGCGCTGGGAGGGTCTCCCCGCCGGGACCCAAAGCCTGGCCCTCATCGTCGAAGACCCCGACGCTCCGGACCCTGCCGCCCCCCAGCGCATCTGGGTGCATTGGGTCCTGTACGACATCCCCGCAGGCATCCATGATCTCCCCGCCGGAGTGCGGAAGCTTCCGCCCGGCACCCGGGAAGGCATCAACGACTGGCAGCGCACCGGTTATGGCGGCCCCTGTCCGCCCATCGGTCGGCACCGCTATTTTTTCCGGCTCTATGCCCTGGACACGATCCTGCCCGACTTGCAGGATCCCGACAAGGACCGCCTCCAGGTGGCCATGCGCGGCCATATACTAGCCGAGGCCACCCTCCTGGGCCGCTATGCCAAGGGCGATCGCTAAGTCGCGATGCCTTCTGGTTACCTCTTTTCTGCACGGCAAAGTAGCGTCACAACGGCCGCCCCGGCTTGGTTTATGGAGAGCAGGCGGACGTTCCTGCCGTTCCCATCTACCGCCTGGTCTGCGCCAGGAGAGTGCGCAGTTCGGGGAGGGAACGGGTGTTGAGCACATCCTTTTTCTCCAACCACCCGCGCCGCGCCTGCAAGACCCCCCAGCGCAGGTGATCGAAATCAAAGCGGCTATGGGCATCGGAGTTGACGGCCAGCAACACCCCCTCCTCCTTGGCCCCCTGCGCCTGGATGTCGGGCAGGTCCAGGCGTTGGGGCTGGGCGTTGACCTCCAGGAAGACGCCGCGCTCCCGAGCGTGGCGGATGATGCGCGGCAGGTCCAGATCCATGGCCGGACGACTGCCAATGAGGCGGCCGCCGGGATGGGCGAGGAGCGTGAAGGCGGGGTGATCCATGGCCTTCAATACCCGCGCCGTCTGGCGGGCGCGCGGCAGGTCGAAATGGGAATGCACCGCGCCGATGACGATGTCCAGGTCGCGCAACAGGGCATCGGGAAGATCCAGGCTGCCGTCCTCCAGGATGTCCACCTCGCAGCCCTTGAGCAGGGTGAAGCCCCGGAGCTTGCCGTTGAGAAGATCGATCTCGTCCATCTGCCGGCGCAGGCGCAGGGGATCGAGGCCGTTGGCCACCCGCAGGGCGCGGGAATGGTCGGTGATGGCCAGGTATTCCCAGCCCCGGGCCTGGGCGGCCGCGGCCAGGTCCTCCAGGCGGTCATGACCATCGCTGGCCGCACTATGGCAGTGCAGATCGCCGCGCAGATCCCCTTCCTGCACGAGATGGGGCAGCTTGCCCAGCGCCGCCGCTTCGATCTCCCCGCGGTTTTCCCGCAGCTCGGGCTCGATATAGGGCAAACCCACCGCCGCGTACACCGCTGTCTCCGTTTCGCCGGCGACCCGCTCCTTGCCCCGGAAGATGCCGTATTCGTTGACCTTGAGCCCCAGCCCCTGGGCGCGGCGGCGGATGGCGATATTATGACTCTTGGAACCGGTGAAATAATGCAGGGCAGCGCCGAAGGATTCCGCCGCCACCACTCGCAGATCCACCTGCAGATGGGAACGCAGGACGACCGTGGCGCGGGTGGGGCCCTGGGCGAAGATTTCCGCCACGTCCTCGTGATGCACGAAGCGCTCCATCACCGGGCTGTCGAGCCGGGCCGTGACCACCAGATCGAGATCCCCCACCGTCTCCTGCCCACGGCGAAAGCTGCCGGCCACCACCGCCTCCTGCACACCGGGAACGCTCCGCAACAGACGCAGCAAATCCTCAGCCACCGGGGCGGCCTGGGCGATGGAGACACGCGGGATCCGGGAAAGGTGGGCGGTGAGGAGCTCCAGGATGCGCAACTCGGTCTTCTCGCCAAATCCCGGGAGCATGCGGATCCTGCCCGCCCGGGCGGCCGCGGCCAGGTCCTCCAGGCTCTCCACCTGCAAGGCCTGCCACAAAGCCTTCACCCGCTTCGGCCCCAGGCCCGGCACCTGCAGCAGTTCCGTCAGGGCTGGCGGCTCCTGCTTTTCCAGTTGCTCCAGAAAGCGGCAATGGCCGGTCTCCAGGATCTCCACGATCTTTTTGGAGAGATCCTCGCCAATGCCCGGCAAATCCCGGAGGTCCTCACCCCGTTCCACCATTTCCCCAAGATCCCGGCTGAGGCCCTGAATCAGCCGCGCCGCATTGCGATAGGCCCGCACCCGGAAGGGGTTGGCATTCTCGATCTCCAGCAGATCGGCAATCTTGCTGAAAACCGCGGCAACTTCGGCATTATGCTTGGGCATATCAGCTCCACCTTCGGGTAAAAACCTGCCTCCGCCTAAACCCTGCCTGGTTAGGACTATTTTTATCTTAACGCGCTCTGCCCTTGAAAAATACTCATCGCATCCTGATATAGGCATTAACCAGGGAGGAACCGGCCATGACCCGTATGCGACCAGCCGCCGTGGCGGGTGCTTTTTACCCCGCTCAGGCGACGATTCTGAACAAAGACTTGCAACATTATCTCCACGAGGCGGGCGCCCGCCTGCCCAGCGGCCAGGAGGGGTCACCATGGCCCAAGGCGCTCATCGTACCCCACGCCGGTTATGTCTACTCCGGGCCCATAGCGGCCAGCGCCTATAGCTTGCTGGCTCCGGGCCGGGGAAAAATCCAGCGGGTCGTCATTCTCGGTCCAGCCCATCGCGTGCCCTTTCGGGGCATCGCCCTGCCTGGCGCGGACGCCTTCCAGACCCCCCTCGGGACGTTGCCCGTGGATCGCGCCGGGGTCGCCGCCATTGCGCACCTGCCCCAGGTCCTGGAATTGCCCATCGCCCATGCGCAGGAACACGCCCTGGAAGTGCAACTGCCTTTCCTGCAAGAGGTCCTGGGGCAGGTGTCCATCCTGCCTCTGGTGGTGGGGGAGGCGAGCCCCAGGGAAGTGGCAGAAGTGCTTGATGTCCTATGGGGTGGGCCGGAAACCGTCATCCTGATCAGTTCGGACCTTTCCCATTACCACCCCTATGCCGAGGCGCGCAACATCGACAGCGCCACGGTCCAGCAGATCCTGCGCCTCGACAGCACGCCCATCCATCATGAGCAGGCCTGTGGTGCCACACCCATCAATGGCCTCTTGCAGGCTGCCCATCGTCATCACTTGCAGCCGCGCTTGCTCGATCTGCGCAATTCCGGCGATACCGCCGGGAGTCGGGACGCAGTGGTCGGCTACGCGGCCTTTGCCTTCTTTGCGGAGCCCACAACGCCATGAGCGACATGCAGCAAACATCTCAAGAACACCGTTCTGGTCAGCTTCCGGAGAATGCCGGCCCGGTTTTGCTGGAACTGGCCCGCACGTCCATCGCCGCGGCCCTGGGCCAGACAACGGCGCCCGTCCCCGTCGCCAACTGGCTGCGCGAGCCGGCGGCGAGCTTTGTCACCCTCAACCAGCGGGGCGCCCTGCGCGGCTGCATCGGCAGCCTCATCGCCCATCGTCCCCTCGGCGAAGACATCCGCGCCAACGCCCTGGCGGCGGCCTTTCATGACCCCCGCTTTCCGCCCGTGAGCACGACAGAGTGGCTTAGCGTGCAAGTGGAAGTGTCGGTCCTGTCTCCGCTGGAACGGCTGACCGTCCGCAACGAAGTCGACCTGATCGCCCAGATTCAGCCGGGCAGGCATGGCCTCCTCCTGCGTTACGGGGCCTATCAGGGCACCTTCCTTCCCCAGGTTTGGGAAGAGTTGCCGGAGCCCAAACAATTCCTGAGCCAACTCAAGCGCAAGGCCGGGCTCCCGCCCGATTTCTGGTCGCTGGAGCTGGAAGTCTATCGCTACCATGTCGAAAAATGGCGCGAGCCCCAGGCTCCCGCCGGGAAGGCAACATGAATACCGAAAACGCCGAACATCCCGAAGGGCGGCACCCCGCCCGCTACTGGCATCGGCTGGAGGACGGGCGTATCCAGTGCGACCTCTGCCCCCGCGACTGCCGGCTCAATGACGGTCAGCGCGGTGCCTGCTTCGTGCGTCAGCGGGTGGGCGACGAGATGGTGCTCACCACCTATGGACGATCCTCCGGCTTTTGTGTGGATCCCATCGAAAAAAAGCCCCTGAACCACTTTTATCCGGGCAGCAGCGTCCTGTCCTTTGGTACCGCAGGCTGCAATCTCGCCTGCAAGTTTTGCCAGAACTGGGACATTTCCAAATCCCGGGAGATGGACCGACTGCAGGACCAGGCCAGCCCCGCGGCCATTGCGCAGACAGCCCTGGACCTGGGCTGCAAAAGCGTCGCCTTCACCTACAACGACCCCATCATCTTTGCCGAATACGCCATGGACACCGCCGATGCCTGCCACGCCCAAGGCATTCAGACGGTGGCGGTGACGGCGGGCTATGTGCATGCCGAGGCCCGGCGGGATTTCTTTGCCAAGATGGACGCCGCCAATGTCGATCTCAAGGCCTTTACCGACGAATTCTATTACCGGCTGACGGGCGCCCATCTCGCGCCGGTGCTGGAAACCCTGGAATATATCGTCCGGGAGACCTCCACCTGGCTGGAGATCACCACCTTGCTCATTCCCGGCCATAACGACTCGGAGGACGAAATCCGCGCCGAATGCGCATGGATCATGGAGCATTTGGGCCCCGACGTGCCGCTGCATTTCTCCGCATTCCACCCGGACTACCGGATGCCCGATGTGCCGCCCACTCCTGCCGCCACCCTGACCCGGGCACGGCAGATCGCCCTGGAGGCGGGGCTCCATTATGTCTACACCGGCAACGTCCATGACGCCGCGGGGGATACCACCTACTGTCCGGGCTGCGGCGCGCCATTGATCACCCGGGACTGGTACGAGATCCTCAGCTACCATCTCACCCCCGATGGTCATTGCCCCCATTGTCAGCATCCCATCGCCGGACGCTTCGAGAGCCGGGTCGGCCGCTTCGGGCGCCGCCGCATCCCCTTGCGCATGGGCGGCTGATGCCAACTGCCGATCCGGGAGAACGGTTGCCGTGTCATCTCCTCAGGGAAAGGTGACTCCCGCCCGCTGCCAGATGGGCAGCACCCCATCGGGCAGCGGCAACAGGCGGCCAATGGCCGCATGACCCATGTCGGGCCCATGAAAATCCGATCCCAGGGAGCCCGCCATCTCCAGCTCTTTGGCCAGCCGCCCCAAGTGCTCACGATCCCCTGCCGCCTGACTGCCCGAAGAGACCTCCAGTCCCGCTCCGCCCTCTGCCCGGAACTCCGTCAGCAAGGCCCGCAACTGCGTCCCGCTCAACTTGTACCGTCCGGGGTGGGCCAGCACCGCCACCCCCCCGGCATGGCGTATCCACGCCACCGCCTCGGGCATGGGGATCCAGTCGCTGGGCACATAGGCCGGGCAGCCGCGGCCCAGGTAACGGGCAAAAGCCTCGGCCGGGTCGCCGCAATGGCCCTGCCGCACCAGCCAGCGCGCAAAGTGGGTGCGTCCCACCATGGGGCTGCCGGCCATGTTCCGCGCCCCCGCGGCCGCATCGGCAATGCCCTGCCCCGCCAGCAATCGGCTTATCTCCTCCGCGCGCCAGTCGCGAAAGGCCATCACCCGCGCCAGCCCCGCCTGCAGGACCTGATCATCCGGATCGATGAACAGACCGACGATATGAATGCCCTGGTCATGCCAAACGCTGGAGATCTCCACGCCCCTGATCAGGGTCATCTCCAGCGCAGTAGCAGCGCGTTCCGCCTCGGCCAACCCCCCGGTATTGTCATGATCCGTCAAGGCCATCACCCGCACCCCCGCCCCATGGGCGCGGCTCACCAGCGCCGTCGGCGTAAGGGTGCCATCGGAGGCCAGGGAATGCATGTGGAGATCAATGGGAGAAAAGGCGAGCTGCGCTGAAGAAGCCATGACGGAATCCTGAAAAACAGCAAAAAGAGGGTTACGCCGCAGAGCGGCGAAGGAAAGTCCTGTGCTACCATACCGCATTGATCATGAATTGGCATTTTTTAGGAGAATCTCGTGCCCCTAGACATGGACATCCGCAACGCCCAGGCGCGCTTCGAGCAGTACGCCAAGCCCATTCTGGGCGCCTTCGCCAGCGCCGCCATTCCCACGGGGGAGCAGATCACCCCGCCCATGCTGGTGGATGCCCTGCGCCAGCTCTTCGCCCTGCTCGGCACCGACGTGTCCACCTGGGACCCTTCCTTGCCGCCCGACGAACCCGAGCGCGTTGGCGACATCGCCATCGGCCTGCTCATGGATCTCGCCACCTGGGCGGAGCGCCTCCAGGAACGCCAGGCCAAGGCCGCCATGGAACTCGTTGCCGTCAGTATCGCCGCCTGGGTCATCTCCCAACACGGGCAGATCCTCACCCTTGAACCCATCGTCAACGGCTTGGCCGCCCTGGCCAACACCCGAAGCGAAGCGGCTGCGCTTTACCCCCTGGCCATCCTCATGGGGCAGGTGGCCGATGCGGCCACGGCGCAGTTCGCGGCGGATCTCGACAGCGTCGATCCCCACCGCCCCTGGCGCATTTTGCTCATCAACTGGGGCATCACGGCCACCCGCGCCCATAGCCCCCAGGAAATGACCAGGGCCTTCCAGGCCATTCGCCATCACCTTCCCGCCGACGCCCGCGCCTTCTTTGCCGAAGGCCGCCAGCAGGTGGAACAGGGCGACTTCCCCGACGCCGTGCGCGCCGTCATGATCCAGGCCGCCGATGCCATCGAGCACAGCCTGCACTAACAGCAGCCGTCGGCTGCACTTTTTATGGTCTTACTCCGGGAGAATGAAGGACATCCGCCATGGCAATCTATATTTTCGATACAGAAACCACCGGCCTCAAAGAGCCCGAGGTAATTGAGGCGGCCTGGTTGCGGGTTGATCCGTCACCCTCCCAGGCCAAAACCGCCGATATCGTGGTGCAACGCTACCGTCCGGCCAAGCCCGTTGAGTTTGCCGCCATGGCCGTTCATCACATCCTGGATGAAGACCTGAGCGAATGCCAGCCCTCGTCCTCCTTTTGCCTGCCGAACGACGTCGCCTGCATCATTGGTCACAACATCGACTTCGACTGGGGCGTGGCCGGCAAGCCGGATATCCGGCGCATCGATACGGATGCCATCAGCCGGGTCCTGTGGCCGGAAATGACCTCCTACAAACTGACCGCCTTGCTCTACGCCCTGACCCCAACGGAGAAACGCCCCGCCTTCCGCGACCGCATGCGCAACGCCCACAATGCCGGCGTGGACGTATGGGCCAACTGGAAGTTGCTTTTGCACATTTTCAACAAACGCAAGGACTTGCAGAACTGGGACAAATTATGGGCTTTTTCGGAGGAGTGCCGGGTGCCCAGAGTGATGCCTTTTGGGCGGCATAAAGGGGTTCCGTTTTCGGAAATTCCCGACAGGGACCTCCGCTTCATCCTGGGTTACGATGATCTGGACGACTATTTGCGCCTCGCCATCGAAACGGCATTGGGGAAAAACGGGCCCAAGTAAACATCTTCGGGTCCCTGGCGGCGAGTCATCGGCAAGCCAGGCCGGCTGTTGGCGGGTGCTTTTTGCTCCGAATCGGGATCCATGGCAATCCCTGCCCGGCTTATTTGCCGACTGCCCCATGGGTTTCTGCCCCATAACGGTGATGAAGCGCCAGATTGAGCTTGAGTACATTGACGACGGGTTCACCGATAAGCCCCAGAAAAGGTCCCGTGGTATTATCGCGCACCAATTGCCGCAAGGTGGTTTCGCTGATGCCGCCGGCATGCGCCACCCGCGGCACTTGATAAAGGGCCGCAGCCACGCTGATATCGGGGTCCAGACCGCTTCCGGAAGAGGTGACCAGGTCGACGGGGATAGGACCCTTTGCCTGGGGGTCGGCCCTCTGCAAAACCCGGATACGCTCCCGGACATGCCGTATCAGTTCCGGATTATTGGGGCCGAGATTGGAGGCGCCGGAATTTTCCGCATCATAGGGCAGCGGCGATGTTGCCGAGGGCCGGCCCCAGAAATACTGCGGCCCAGCAGAATACTGCCCGATCAAACTGGAGCCCAGCACCCGGCCGTCCTGGCGTAGGAGGGAGCCATTGGCCTGCTGGGGAAAGAACAATTGGGCAATTCCCGTGACTACCAGGGGATAGACCATGCCGGTGCTGACCACGAGAAGCAGAAAAATGACCAAACCGGCACGCAGGGAACGAAGCATGGGCAATCCTCCTTACAACCAGGCCAAAATGAGGTCGATGAGCTTGATGCCGATGAATGGAGCAATAATCCCACCCAGGCCATAAATGAAAAGGTTACGCCGCAGCAGCGCCTGGGCGGCGACGGCCCGGTATTTCACCCCCTTCAAGGCCAGGGGGATCAGGAAAGGAATCACCAGGGCATTGAAGATCACCGCTGCCAGAATGGCGTGCTCCGGAGAACTGAGCTGCATGATGTTGAGGGCCTGAAGCTGCGGATAGGTGCTCACGAAGGCCGCCGGGATGATGGCGAAATATTTGGCCACATCGTTGGCGATACTGAAGGTGGTGAGGGAACCGCGGGTCATGAGGAGTTGCTTGCCGATGCGCACGATCTCCAGCAGCTTGGTGGGGTCCGAATCCAGGTCCACCATGTTGGCGGCCTCCCGCGCGGCCTGGGTGCCGCTGGCCATGCACACGGCCACATCGGCCTGGGCCAGGGCCGGGGCATCATTGGTTCCGTCTCCGGTCATGGCCACCATGTGGCCCTCGTCGTGGTAGTCGCGGATGCGGGCGAGCTTGGCTTCCGGTTTGGCCTCGGCGAGGAAATCGTCCACCCCCGCCTCGGCGGCGATGGCGGCGGCGGTGAGGGGGTTGTCGCCGGTGACCATCACCGTGCGGATACCCATCCTGCGCAATTCGCCGAAGCGCTCCTTGATGCCGCTCTTGACGATGTCCTTGAGTTCCACCACGCCCAGGACATGGCCGTCCAGCGCCACCACCAGGGGCGTGGCCCCGGAGCCGGCAATGCGCTCCAGATCACCGTCCACCGTCTCGGGCCAATCACCGCCCTTTTCCTTGACCCAGGCCTTGATGGCATCCGGCGCGCCCTTGCGCCAGGATTTTCCCTTTTCGTCTACCCCGCTCATGCGGGTTTCCGCCGTGAAAGGCACCCACTGGGCATCCCCGCTCAGCGCCTCGCGATGCTCCGGGAAGCGCTTTTCCGCCAGCACGACGATGCTTTTGCCCTCGGGTGTCTCGTCGGTAAGGGAAGACAGCCGGGCAGCCTCCGCCAAGTCTTCCTCCACCACGCCGGGAACGGGATAAAAGGCGGCGGCCTGGCGGTTGCCATAAGTGATGGTGCCCGTCTTGTCGAGGAAAAGGATATCGGCATCACCCGCCGCCTCGATAGCCCGTCCCGACTTGGCCACCACATTGGCTTGCAAAAGACGCATGATGCCGGCAATGCCGATGGCCGGGAGCAGGGCACCAATGGTGGTGGGAATCAGACAGACCAACAGGGCCACCAGGACGGTGGTACTGATCACCCGGCCGGCGTGCTGGGCGTAATGGACGCTATACCAGGAGAAGGGATACATGGTGACCGTCACCACCAGAAACACGATGGTGAGCAATACCAGGAGCACGGCCAAGGCGATCTCGTTGGGTGTCTTGCGCCGGGCGGCGCCCTCCACCATGCGGATCATGCGATCCAGAAAGGTCTCGCCCGGCGCGCTGGTGATCCTGACCACCAGCCAATCGGACAGGATGTGCGTACCGCCGGTAACGGCGCTGCGGTCGCCGCCGCCCTCGCGGATCACCGGGGCGCTTTCACCGGTGATGGCGCTTTCGTCCACCGAGGCCACCCCCAGGATGGCCTCGCCGTCGGCGGGGATGGCATCTCCTGCCTCCACCACGACCAGATCACCGGGCCGCAACGTCGCGCCGGCCACCTCCTCCCAGGGCGCATCCCGACGCGCTTCCCGGAGGCGCTTGGCGGTCACCTCCTGCCGGGCCTGGCGCAAACTGGCCGCCTGCGCCTTGCCCTGCCCTTCCGCCAAGGCCTCGGAAAAATTGGCGAAAAATACCGTCAACCACAGCCAGAAATCGATGGCCAAGGCGAAACCCGCCATGGACCAGTGTTCCTTCAGCAGATCGTCCAGGCCGATGGCCAAGACCAAAATGGCGCCGATATACACGACAAACATCACCGGGTTGCGGATTTGCTTGCGCGGATCCAGTTTGTAGACACTTTCCTTGAGGGCCTCCCGCCCCAGCCGCCGCCAGGAAAAAGTCGCTTGGTGTATATGATGCTTCGTCATTTCTCTTTACCTCAGTGCGCAAGGATGGGAGCGCTGAGCGGCGGGGTCGCCAATTGCTCGGCAATGGGACCGAGGGCCAGGGCGGGAATGAAGTTCAAGGCACCCACCAGCAATACCACCCCGATGAGGAGGCCCACGAAGAGGGGGCTGGCCGTCCGGAGCGTCCCGGCGCCCGCGGGAATGCGTTTTTTGCGGGCTAGGGAACCGGCCATGGCCAGCAGGGGCAGATAGGCCAGGTAGCGATTGAGGAGGATGCACAGACCGGTGATGATGTTGTAGAAGATGGTATCGGCATCCAGGCCACCGAAGGCGCTGCCGTTATTGTTGGCGGCGCTGGTGAGGGCATAGAGGATTTCCGCGAAGCCGTGGGGGCCGGGATTCACGGCCCCTTCCCGCCCACCCAGCGTGCCGACGGCAACGGCAGTCCCGATGAGCACCAGAAGGGGCATGATGAGAATGGCCAAAGAAGCCATCTTGATCTCGTAGGATTCGATCTTTTTGCCCAGGAACTCCGGGGTGCGGCCGATCATGAGGCCTCCCAGGAACACCGCAATCACCGCAAAGGCCAGCATGGACGCCAAGCCCGTCCCCACCCCGCCGGGCGTCACCTCGCCCAGTTGCATGAGGAAGAGGTTCACCATCCCCGACAGGGGCATGAAGGAATCATAGGCGGAGTTCGCCGCCCCCGTGGAGGTGCCGGTGGCCATGGCGCCGAAGAGGGCGCTGCCCGCCACCCCGATACGGTCTTCCACTCCCTCCATGTTGCCGCCCCCCGCCAGGGCCGGCGTATGGGCCTGATCCACAGAAAGAGCCGCCAGTTGGGGATTGCCGGCCAAGTCCGCTTTTTCGCTCCACAAGGCCAAAGGCGTGAAGAGCAACATCATGGCGGCGAGTATGGCCCAGCCCTGCCGGCGATCTTTGACCTCGTGGCCGAAATAAACGGCCAGGGCAAAGGGGATGAGAAACATGGCCACCATCTGGAAGAAATTCGTCAGGGCGGTGGGATTTTCAAAGGGATGGGCGGAATTGGCGCCAAAAAAGCCGCCGCCGTTGGTGCCCAGGAGCTTGATGGCCTCTTGGGAGGCCACCGGTCCCATGGCGATGACCTGCTCCGTGACGGCCTTGCCATTTTCTCCGAAGGGTTGGATCAGATGCGCATGGACGTAGGCAGTGAAATTCTGGATGGCCCCCTGCTCCACCAGGAACAGGGCCCCAAGGAGGGACAAAGGAATCAACAGATACAAGATGCTGCGGGTCAAATCCACCCAGACATTGCCGATGCCGTCCTTCTCCGCACGGCTGAAGCCGCGGACCATGGCAACGGCTAGGGCGATGCCCGAGGCAGCGGAGAGGAAGTTCTGCACCGCCATGCCCAGCATCTGGCTGAGATAACTCATGGTGCTTTCACCGCTATAGTCCTGCCAGTCGGTGTTGCTAATGAAGCTCGCCGCGGTATTGAAAGCCGAAGGCGCCGGAAGATCCGGAAAATGCTGGGGATTCAAGGGCAGATATCGTTGCAGCAGAAGGAGGAGGAAGAGGAAAGCACCGCCGATCGCATTGAACAGAAGCCACAGCAGGGCATAGCGCTTCCAGGACATTTCTTCCTGGGAATCGATCCCGGCGAGGCGATAAAAACCGTGCTCCACGGGCGCCAGAATGCGGAAAGCCCAGCATGGGCTGCCGGAGAAGATCTTGGCCATATACCCCCCCAGGGGCCAGGCGAGGATGATGGCGATCAACAGGACCATCGCCGTCAAAAGGAGCGCGGCATTCATAGAAAACGTTCCGGATTAAGGAGAAAGAACAAAAGGTACACGAGCAGGCCCACGGCTAGCCCCAGGCCGATCCAGGTAAATATTGTCATTACCACTCCCTCATGCGATCCAGTAGCTCCACGAAACCAGCCGCCAGGAAAAATGGCAGTAGCAGTAGGAGCAAATAGGCGATGACCATTGCTGCTTCCCCTCGTAATGGATGCCGGGAAAGCGCCGCGCTTCCCTGCTCTGCTCTTAAGGTAATGCCCAAGGCCGTAAAAAATCCATAAAAAAGGCATAAAATATCCGTCAAACAGGCGGACCGGACCCCAAGCCCCGGCGCTTGGCTGCCACACCCCCTTGGGCTATCATCCTCCCCTACGCTCGGCGCGAGGCGCTGCGCCCCGCCGTGATCATGGGCACGCTGCTCTTATCCAGGGATCAGCGTGCAACAGAGAGGAGAGAGTAGCAATGACGGCCTTGACCATGTCCGGCATCCACGGCCTCCTTACGGTGGGGCTGCCGCTGCTTTTGCTCTTGGGCGGTATGTTGCGTTACCTCATCCCCGGTTGCTTCTCCCTTCCGAACCGGCAAACATGACTCTCCAGCCGCGAACGGCATCGGCAGGAGCCGGGGCATGGGCATAGAAGAAGACGAACGTCCCAATCCCGACGCCCTCCTGGCGCAAGTGCAGGCGGAAGAGCGCAGCCAGGAGCGGGGACGCCTGAAGATCTTTTTCGGCGCCGCCCCGGGAGTGGGGAAAACCTATGCCATGCTCCGCTACGGCCAACAGGAAATGGCCAAGGGGAGCGATGTGGTGGTGGGCATCGTGGAGACTCACCAGCGCAGCGAAACCCAGGCCCTGGCCGACACCCTCCCGATCCTTCCCCGGCGGCGGGTCCCCTACAAAAACATCACCCTGGAAGATTTCGACCTGGATGCCGCCCTGGCGCGCCGCCCCGCGCTGCTGCTCGTGGACGAGCTGGCCCACAGCAACGCCCCGGGTCTGCGCCACAAAAAACGCTGGCAGGATGTGGAAGAACTCCTCAACGCCGGCATCCACGTGGCCACCACCGTCAATGTCCAGCACCTGGAAAGCGTCAATGAGACCATCCGCCAGATCACCGGCATCCAGGTCCGGGAAACCGTGCCCGACCGGATCATTGCGGAGGCCGACGAGCTGACCCTCGTCGACATCAGCGATGAGGATCTCCTGCAGCGCCTCAAGGAAGGCAAGGTCTATCTCGGCGAGGGCGGGCAACGCGCCATGGCGAATTTCTTCCGCAAGGGCAACCTCATCGCCCTGCGCCAACTCGCCCTGCGCCTGGCCGCCGACCGGGTGGATCTGGAATTGCGCAACTTCCGCAACCGCAACCCCGAAGAGGGAAGCCGCGCCGGCGGTCGTGACCGGATCCTGGTGGCGGTGAGCGGCCGACCGGAGGATGAGCACCTGGTGCGCGCCACCTATCACCTGGCGACGGCCCAACGGGTGGAATGGCTGGCCATCCATGTGGATACCCCCAAAGGGCTCCTGCATCGGCCCCAAGCCCAGGCCTGGGTATGGAACCACCTCCATCTGGCGGAAATCCTCGGGGCGGAAACGGCGCGGCTCACTGGCGTCAATGTGGCCGACGAGATCCTCGCCTACGCCAATTTACGGGATGTTACCCAAATCGTCGTCGGACAGTCGCAGGGCTTGCGCAAATTCCTGTGGTGGTGGCCGGGCTCCCTCATGGCCAAGCTGCTGAGCAGCGAGCGCAGGATGGATGTGGTCATCCATCCCTTGCCGCGCAAAGGGGCTCCCGGCGAAGAACGGCGCTCCCTCAACCGCCAGTACCTCGGCATGGTGGACAGCCCGGAGCGCCGCCGCAAGCGCAATATTCAGTACCTCATCAGCGCCGCGACGGGCGCCGCCCTGAGTGGATTGGCCGCGCTCATGGGAAGCTACCATCTGGGACTGGCCGGCATCTTTGTCCTCTATCTCCTGGGGGCCGTCGGCACGGCCCTTTTCTATGGCCGCTGGCCCGCCATCATCACCCTCTCCGTGGCGGTAATCACCTATTATTCCTTTGGACTGAGCCGCAACCTGCCCACCACCTTGGGTTCCCTCCTATCCTTCTCCATCATCCTGTCCCTTTCCCTCCTGATCAGCCAACTGGTAGCGCGCTCCCGCGAACAGGAAACCATGGCGCGCCTGCGCGAACGAAGGGCACGGAATCTCTACCAATTGGTGCAAGATCTCAGTCGCGCCCGCAAGGTGGAGGACATCCTCCAAACCAGCATAGACCAGCTCCACCGTACCTTGGGCATCAGCGTCGCCTTTTGGCTGCCCCCCGACAACGCGGCGGCGGGAGAGCATTTGCATCTTTTCCCTGAAGATATGGAATTGCCTGCCTCCAAACGCCACCTTTTTGCCGCCGCCCACTGGAGCTACCTCAACAAGAAAAATGCCGGCATGAGTACGGATACCTTGCCCGATCTGCCGGCCCTCTTCATGCCCATGCTATCCGGCGATACGCCTCTGGGAGTGATGATGGTGACGGATCTGGACCTGCGCCGCGCGCCATCGGATTGGCTGCGCTTTTTGGAGACCGTAACCCGCCTCGTCGGCGTGGCGCTGGAATCGGCGCGGTCCTTCACCCAGCGCCGAGAGGTGGATGTCCGCCTGCGCGTGGAGCAACTGCAAAACGCCCTCCTCGGCGCCGTCTCCCATGACCTGCGCACGCCCCTCGCCGCCGTACTGGGGGCCGCCACCACCCTGCAGCGCAATGCCGACAGTCTTTCCCTGGAGGAGCGGGACTCCCTCATTAAAAATATCCGCGGCCAGACGGAGAAGATGTCCGGCATGGTAGAGCGCATACTGCACATGGCCGCCCTGCAATCGGGCCGGCTCGAACTCAAGAAGGACTGGGTACCCCTGGATGACCTCCTGGTCGCGGCGCGGGACCAGATAAAAAACCTCTGTAGCGAGCGCGAATTCCGGGTGCGCATCCCGCGCGATCTCCCCCTCCTGCATGTCGATCCCCAGCTCATTGAGCAGACCCTCGCCAATCTCCTGGAAAATGCCTGCAAATATACGCCGGCAGGAACAATGATCGAGGTGGAAGCCCGCACCACGGAGAGCGAGATCGAGGTTTGCGTCATCGATCACGGCTATGGGGTCCCGCCGGGCCGGGAAGAAGAAATATTCACCCGCTTCAGCCAGGTAAAGCCACCCATCGGCGAAGGCGGCAGCGGTCTCGGCCTGGCCATCTGCGCCGCCATTGTCCAGTTGCATGGCGGCAAGATCTGGGTACGGAACAGGGTCATGGTGCGGGGCGCCGTTTTCTGTTTTACCCTGCCGCTGGAGCAGGAGCCGCCGGCGCCGGCGAAGGATGAATGAGGAATGGAATCCCCCGTGGAAATCCTGATCATCGAGGACGACCAGGGAATCGGCAACTTCCTCCAAACGGCCCTGCGTCACGAACCCCAATACCAGGCGCGGCACACGGCTACCCTGCGGGATGCCTGGCGGGAGATGGAAAAACGCCAACTCCATGGCGGCGAGCCCTTTGCGGTGATTCTTCTGGATCTGGGGCTGCCCGATGGCAATGGCCAGGACTTCATCACCCGGGTACGCGCCCGGTACGCCGACGGTCCCCTCATCATCGTCCTCTCCGCCCGCAACAACGAAGCCGACAAAATTCAGGCCCTGGATGCCGGAGCCGACGACTACCTGGCCAAACCCTTCACCATCGGCGAACTCCTGGCCCGCCTGCGCGCCCACCTGCGGCGGCGCGGATCGGCGGAGCCGGCGGAAAAGATTTGGCGGGTCGGAGGGCTGGAAATAGACGACAGTGCCCACACCGTCAAAAAAAATGGCGATGAGGTGGCCCTCACCCCCACCGAGTACCGGCTTTTATGTCTCCTTGCCGAGCATCGGGGCAGCGTCCTCTCCCATCGCAAGATTCTTTCTTCCATCTGGGGAGACAACAACCGCGAGCAGGCCCACTATGTGCGTATCTATGTCAAGCGATTACGGGAAAAACTCGAGGACGACCCCGCCGCACCGGAATATATCCGCACCGAACAGGGCACCGGTTACCGCCTGTGCAGCGGACGGACGGAGTCTTGATATCCATGGCAATGTCCGGCGGCCCATGCGCCTCTCCCATGCCGGAAGACCTCCTGCCATCCACTACCGGAATAATCACGTCATAAAAAAGAGGCGCAATGTTATCCCGTAACTATTTGATTATTAATGTGGTGCCCAGGGCCGGACTCGAACCGGCACGGGAAAACCCGAGGGATTTTAAGTCCCTTGCGTCTACCGATTTCGCCACCTGGGCATGGCTACAAAGATGTGGAGGCTGAGGTCGGAATCGCTTTATTGATCTGGGTATTTTGTCGATGGATTATTTGATGATCCTAACTGCTTATGTCACCCAAATATGCCAACGCCAACGGTGCTTCCTCCGCTACGCGAACCCCTTACCTATGGCGATTATCCATGGGTCACGGCCAACAGTCAAAAATGCAGCCGGCGCCACGGGCCGGGCAATGAAATAATCCCGGCGGATGCGGGCAGATCCGGATGAGCGTCGAGGACGGCCTGCAGGTCGGACCGAAAGCACTGGTCCAGAAGATCGCGGGCGCTGATATCCTCTGAGACGCGCAAGGGGGCATTGCATTCCATGCCGTCCCGTCCGCCCGGCCAGCGGCGTCCCTGGAAGCCACGCCGGTCCGGGAACATCCCCCACTTGACC
Source organism: Acidithiobacillus sp. (assembly GCF_049965315.1). Lineage (GTDB taxonomy): Bacteria > Pseudomonadota > Gammaproteobacteria > Acidithiobacillales > Acidithiobacillaceae > Acidithiobacillus_B. The sequence continues at coordinate 17,512 of NZ_JBMFWL010000011.1, forward strand.
TGTTTCATTAATGCGCCTTATTATCATTAGCGTTCGTATCAACCAGGGAAGATGGCTTATGTTCCGACGGCAATGGGCTTTGGCGGTGATGATCATGGTTTTTTCGCAAACCGCTCCTGCGGCAACTTGCGAGGTGGATGAATACGTCACCAGGGCCATCGGCATTGAGGAACCCTGGCTGGAAAATGCCGCCTACCTGTTTTCACAAACGGCCAACCAAGCCGGGGGCGCGTGGGTTCTGGCGCCCGAGATGGACCTGCGCCTTTCCGACCGGGTGGGGCTGGAGATAGACCCTCCTGCCTATGTCATGAATTATCCCGTCGGCCGGGGACCGGCGGCCTTCGGCCCTGCGGGCCTGGGCCTGAAGGTGCCGGTACCGCAGCGTTGCAATCAGTTGGGCCGGGGGCGGGCCACCATCGTGACGGCGGAAGTGGAAGGGCAGTTCTGGCCGGCCCCCCAACGCAACGCCATAGACGGAGCGGGCAGCTCCATTACCGCGCAAGTCGAATGGGCCCAGTTGTGGTGGCCATGGTTCAACCAGGGGGAGCTGGGATACACCCAGCGCGTGGGCACCGGCGTCACCAGCGGCGGCTTCGTCAATACGAGCCTCGGCAGGGCCCTCGACGCCACCACGGCGATTCAAGTCGAATTGGAGCTGGACGACCAACTGATCAGAGGCGACGAAAAACGGGGTCTGGAGGGCAGCGTCATGCCGCAGGTGGCCTATCGACCCGGCCCCCAATGGCTGCTCGCCATCGGGGAGGAGTTCGCGGTCCGGGAGAATGATTGGCACCCCCAGATAAGCACCATGTTGATGGCGGAAAGGGAGTTTTGAACGGCGGAAGAAATGGATCCGCAATTGGCAAACTGCATGCCGCTCCCGGCTTATGGATTTGGCGCCGGCGCCACCCTTGACCAGCGCACATCCGCCCGACAAGGAAGACGGCAACCCGCCATCCCCGGCTTAATAGAGCAGGTAGCGGCCGCGCAGCCGTGCGAAATCCCGCAGCTCCCGGTGCCATTGCGCCACGATGAGCCTGGGGTCTTCGCCCCTCCGGATGGCCGCCAGGACCCACCGCGCGCCGACCATGCCCAGGATACGCCGCGTCTGGAATTTTTCCGGGTACAAGCGGGTGAGCGCACTGGCGATCTCCACGCCGAGGGCGGGCGCGTCGAGGGTCTGGCGGTCGATAAGGACAACGCGCACACCGCGACACAACCGCCCCTGGTAGCGGCTCGCACCGGGCGTAAAGGCCGTCGGCACGAACCGTACTCCCGGTATGTCCCTGTCGTTCAGGTACTGCGCAAGCCTCTCGGCGTCGATCCATGGCGCTCCGACCAATTCGAAGGGCATATCCGTCCCCCGCCCCACGCTCACATTCGCGCCTTCGACCAGGCCTACGCCGGGATAAAGGGCGGTTTCCGCAAGCGTGCGCAAATTCGGCGAAGGGGCCACCCAGCGGAGACCCGTTTGGTCATACCAGTCGCTGCGCCGGTAGCCCCGCATGCGGATGACATGGAGATCGGCCCCCAGGTGGTCTTCGGCATTGAACATTTCGGCGAGCTCGCCGATGGTCATGCCATAGCGCACGGGAAGGGGGAAACAACCCGTGAAGGACTCCAGGTCGGCATCCAGGATGGGGCCCTGCACGACATTGGCGCCGATGGGGTCCGGGCGGTCGAGGACATAGAAAGGGATGCCGTGCTTCGCCGCCGCCTCCATGGCATAGGCCATGGTGGTGATGTAGGTGTAGAAGCGGGCCCCCGCATCCTGCATATCGAAGACCAGCGCATCGACCCCCTGGAGCATTGCGCCCGTGGGCCGTCTGACCTGGCCGTAGAGGCTGTAGACGGGCAGCCCCAGGGATGGCTCCATGCCCGAAGCCACTTTTTCGTCCAAATCTCCGTACAGCCCGTGTTCGGGGCTGAAGATGGCCACGAGCCTCACGCCGGGCGCCCTGGCCAGCAGGTCGGCCGTGCGGTTGCCATGGGCGTCAACCCCGGTCTGGTTGGTGATCAGGCCCACGCGCAGGCCCTTCAGGGGAGCGAAGCGTTCCGCCTCCAGGACATCCACGCCCGCCTGGACCGGGCCCGCTCCATTGGGCCCGCCCACCTCCGCATAATAGCGCCCCAGGAGGGGCCGTCGCGCTGCCACCTGGGCGTCGGTCAAGGGGGCGAGATGGGCAGATAGCAGATTGATCACCGCTTCCCTGAGGGGGCCGGCGTTGCCCTTGCCGAAGGGATAGACCCGGTTCGTCAGGATGATCACATAGGTCCTGGACACCGGGTCGATCCACAGGAGCGTCCCGGTAAACCCGGTATGATCGTAGGCCCCCACCGGCAGCAGGTCGTCCCGGTTGGGAGCAAAAGGGGCGGCCAGATCCCAGCCCAGCCCGCGCAAGCGCACTTTCCCGGGCGGGGATTGGGGGATGGTCATCCGCTCCACGATGGGGCCGTCCAATATCCGCACGCCGTGATAGCTTCCCCCATCGAGAAGCGCCTGGGCAAAAACGGCGAGATCGCCGGCGGTGGAAAAGAGCCCGGCATGGCCCGAAACTCCTCCCATGCGGTAGGCCGTGGGGTCATGCACCTCGCCCCAGCGCAGCTTGCCATCCAGGTATTCCGTGGGAGCGATGCGATATCGCTCCCACGCGGGGGGGCGAAAGGTGGTTTCGCGCATGCCCAGCGGCCCGAAGATATGCTTTGCGCAGTAGACATCGAGCGCTTCGCCGGAAACCCGGTGAATGATTTCGCCGAGTGCCTCGAAGTTGATGTCGCTGTACACATAGCGGGTGCCCGGTTCGGCCACCGGCTTTTCCGCGATGATCGCCCGGAGCGCCCCCCGGTAGCCGCTCCATGGCGTTGCCAGATTGAGGTCGGGGGCCAGTCCCGAGTAATGGGTGAGCAGCTCCCGCACCGTGATGGCGCCCTTGCCGTTCTCCCCGAAGGCCGGCCAGTATCTGGCCGCCGGGGCGTCAAGCTCCAACCTGCCCTGTTCCACGAGTTGCATGACCGCCGTGGTGGTGGCGACGACCTTGGTGAGGGACGCCAGATCGAACAGCGTCCCGACGGTCATGGGCATCCTTTCCGGCCCCAACGCGGCATAGCCGAAGGCCTTGCGGTAGACGATCCGGCCCTCGTTGCCCACGAGCACGACGGCCCCCGGGATCCTGCCGGCCCGGATTTCCTTTTGCACGATCTGCGCGATGCCGGACAACTCCGCCCGCCGGAGGTTTTCCGGGTCACCCGCCCGGGCGGGCAAAATGCCCGTGCCCAGCAGGACGGATAGCAGCAGCGCCCCTGCCGTCCCTTTCCCGATCAGCGCCCAAGCCGCGGCGCATCTTCCGCGATATTGCCCGAACATGTTTCCGTCCCGATCCCGCCCAGATTTCCCGGGGACCCGCCATGGCCCTTCATCACCATTCCCGACCTTGGGGGGAGCCCTGCTGCAGCATAGACATTGCGGGGGTTCCACAGCATCCAGCCGTCCGTTCCGATGCTTTGCGCCGCGTCGATCTGCGCCGCGATCTCCTCGCCCCCGAAGGGTTGCCCGCCAAAGGCGTAGTCGCGAAACGCCTGCAGCCAGGGGCGAAAGCGAACCGCAGGCAAATCCGTTTTATCCTCGGCCTTGCGCAGCGAAAGGTAAACCACCTGGCGCGGATGGCGAACGGGATCGCGGTAGCCGGGGATGCCGTACTGAAAACCCGAAGGATAGAGCATGGGAGAGAGATAATCGACCTGCTGCGCCAGATCCTTCAGTCTCTGACCGATCCCCGTGTCGTTGCGGTTCCAGATCACGTAACCAAAAATATCCGCGGAAAGAAAGACGTTGTAGGGCACCAGCCGCTTGCGGGCTGCCGCGAGAAATCCGGAAATTGCCGCAATCCTGTTCTCCTCGGTGTTGGGCTCCGAAAATACCAGGCCCTTGGCGTCGGGAAAGCGGACGTAGTCGAACTGGATCTCATCGAATCCGTCCCTGGCGGCCTCAACGGCAATGTCGATGTTGTAGTCCCATGCCTGCCTGGCGAAGGGATCGGTCCAGGCGAGGCCTTCCCGATCCCTCCAGATGGCGCCACCTGCGGTCCGCACCGCCCAAGCCGGTCTCGCCAGCGCGAGGACGTTGTCTTTGAAAACGACGATCCTGGCAATGGCATAGATGCCTTCCTTGTGCAAATCGTCCAACAGTCGCCTGACATGTTTGATGGTGACGATCTTTTGGGCCCCGATTTCCGTCGCCAGAGGAATGTCGGCCCGGTACGCAATCATCCCCCGGTCGCTTTTCACATCGATCACCACGGCATTGAGGCCGGTTTTCCTGATGAGATCCAGGGCCGATTCGCGCAGGCGCATATCGCCCGCTCCATAGGAAGACAAATAAAGCGCCTTGGGCCGAAACGGCGCAAGGGATAGGGTTTGACCCGCCTTGAGATCCCCCACGGGAAGCTCGCTCCTCCCGTAGCCATACGCCCTGAGGCCAAGCGCCGCCCCTTCCCCGCCGATCTGAAAACGGCCATCCAGGCTGGTGCGCGCGACCGCGTCCCCCAAGGTCACGAAAGCCCCCGGGATCGGCTTGCAGGTCAAGGCGTCCACCACCGTCCCGCTGTAGGCGGCAGCGCTCCCCGGGGCGAGCAACAGGACTGCAAACAACGAAGCGCATATATTCTTGATCTTCTGATGGCTCCCCACAGCCCACCTCGTTCATCTGGAGTTCGTTTTCAGCAGCCTCCCCAAGGCCTTGCCCGAGTCCTGGTCCGTGACCAGATAGCGCGGGAGTGCCACCTTGTCCGCTTCATGCCAAGTCATGGCGGAGGGGCGGAATGTCCACGGGTGTCAGGGCTTCGGTCGCTCCCGGTAATAGGCGCCGGGCGTCGACCCTCGCGCGGGCGAGGGGCGAAAATTGACCCAGGCCAGCCCTTCCGGTGGAGAGCCGCAGTTAGAAGCGAAAATCAACATGCGCTTCCATTGTTGCCGGTGCATTTATGACGATGGTTTGATTTTGTTTGGAGGCTGGGGCCGGAATCGAACCGGCTTCCACGGCTTTGCAGGCCGCTGCATGACCACTCTGCCACCCAGCCGGAAGCAAGAAAGGGGAAAGACTGGCTTTCCCCTGAAATTGGAGCGGGAAACGAGGCTCGAACTCGCGACCCCAACCTTGGCAAGGTTGTGCTCTACCACTGAGCTATTCCCGCATGGGTGCAAAGATTACCGGCGGTGCTGGTCACTGTCAAGGGCGGACCCGGCGCTTCCGCTCAAGCTGGGCCAGGCGGCGCGCAGGTAGGCGAGCATGCTCCACAGAGTCATGGCGGCCGCAACGATCAACAACACCATGCCCACATCCCGGCTGGGAAACCAGCCGATGGGTTGGGCATAGAGAAGGAAGATGATGGACAGCATCTGCATCACGGCCTTGCCCTTCCCCAGCCAGGAAACGGCCACCTTCTTGCGCTGGCCGATCTCGGCCATCCACTCGCGCAGGGCCGAAACGGTGATTTCCCGGCCAACAATGATGCTCGTCAGGATACCCGCCAACAGCGCCGGCATTTCTCCGGCGGCAGTGATGAGCACCAGGGCCGTAGCGACCATGAGCTTGTCGGCAACCGGGTCCAGAAAGGTACCGAAGGGCGAAACCCCCTGATAGCGGCGGGCCAGAAAACCATCCGCCCAGTCGGTCAGGGCAGCCAGGGTAAATACCGCCGTCGCGCCCAGATAACGGGCCGGCCCGCCCCAGTAAAACAGCCCGACGAAGACCGGCACCAGGACGATGCGCAGGATGGTGAGGAAGTTGGGTAGTCGCGCCATCACGAGCGTTGTGGCCCCGCATGAAAGAAATCGTAGATCCGCTGCGCCAACTGCTGATCGATGCCGCTCACCCGCTGCAGATCTTCCACGCCCGCGTCGCGCACCCCCTTCAGCCCGCCAAAGGCCCGCAGCAGGGCTACCCGGCGCTTGGGCCCCACCCCGTCCACCGCATCCAGTTGCGACTCCTGACGCCCTTTGGCGCGGCGCGCGCGATGGCCGGTGATGGCAAAGCGATGGGCCTCGTCGCGAATCTCCTGGATCACCAGGAGGGCGGGGTCATCATCGGCCAGTTGCAGAGCCTCCGTGCGCCCGGGCAGGTGCAGCAACTCCAGACCGGGCCGTCGCGTCGTTCCCTTGGCCACGCCGCAGAGCTGTACCGCAGACACACCCAGTTCCTGAAATACCCCTTCCGCCGCCCGCAACTGCCCGGCGCCGCCATCGATGAGCACGATATCCGGCAACGCCAGACCCTCATCGCACAAGCGCCCATACCGGCGCGTCAGGGCCTGGGCCATGGCGGCATAGTCATCGCCGCCGGTGACACCACGCACATTGAAGCGCCGATATTCCGCCTTGAGCGCCCCTTCGGCGCCAAAGACCACACAGGATGCCACCGGCAATTCCCCCCGCGTGTGGCTGATATCGAAACACTCCACCCGCTCCGGTGCGGCATCCAGGTCAAAAAGCTCCTGCAACAGGAGCATGCGCCGCCGCGCCACAGAGCCGTTCTCGGCACGCTGGCGCAGGGCCCCGCGGGCGTTGAGTACGGCCATGTCCATCCAGCGCTTGCGCGGCCCCCGCTGCGGTTGGCTCAACTGCACCCGCCGCCCCGCCTGCTCGCTGAGGCCGGCGCTCAGGATACCGGGGCCCCGGGGGAGCACATTGACGAGGATATTGCCGGGGATTTCCTTGTTCACATAAAACTGCCCGAGAAAGGCCGCCAGGATATCCACTTCCCGCTCCTCCTCCACATGCCGCGGGAAGACCGTGCGGCCGCCCAACTGCCGGCCATTGCGGATGAAACTGACGTAGATACCCACCGCCCCCATTTCCCGGAAAATGGCGATGACGTCGAAGTCTCCACCCCCGGCCTGGGCCACATACTGCCGCTCCTGGATCTTGGACAAGGCCGCGATCTGATCCCGCCATTGAGCCGCCGCTTCAAAATGCAGCGCCTCGGCAGCGCCCTGCATGCGTTGCCCCAGGCTCTGGATCACTTCGTCGCTCTTGCCCTCCAGAAAACGCAAGGCGTCCTGCACGTCCTGGGCATAGGCAAGGGCGTCGATATGGCCCACGCAAGGCCCGCTGCAGCGGCGAATCTGATACTGCAGGCAGGCGCGGCTGCGATTGCTGAAGGTATGCTCGTCGCAGGTGCGCAAACGAAAGGCCTTTTGCAGCAGGACCATGCTCTCGCGCAAGGCGGTCACCGCCGGGTAGGGGCCGAAATAGCGGCCGCGGCCCTTCTGGGCTCCACGATGAAAACCCATGCGCGGAAAGGCGTTGGGCGTATCCACATAGAGATAGGGGTAGCTCTTGTCGTCGCGCAGCAGGATGTTGTAGGGCGGCTGGTGACGCTTGATGAGGTTGGCCTCCAGCACCAGGGCCTCGGTTTCGGTGTGGGTGACCACCACCTCCACCCGCGCCACCTGCGCCAGCATGGCCAGGGTTTTGGGGCTGTGGCGCTGTTTCTGAAAGTAGGAACTCACGCGCCTCTTGAGGTTGCGGGCCTTGCCCACATAGAGGATGCGGCCGCGGCAATCGAGCATCTGATAGATGCCCGGCTGGCTGCTCAACGTCCGTAAAAAAAAGGCCCGATCAAAGTCCGCGTCCGGGACAGCCGAGGCCGCGACGCCATCGGCACCGTGCGCGTCTACCGCGGGCGCGTGGCGCACTGCTTCCGGTTCAGGCACCAGCACCCTCTTCGTCGAGAAAACGCAAGTATTCCCAGGTGAAGATGCCCGTATTGTGGCCGTCGCTGAAATGGAGCTGGATGGCATAGTTGCCCACCGGCTGCACATCGCTGATGGAGACATCCTCCTTACCCGTAATGGTCTTGGCCTCCGCCGGGCTATGCCCCTTGCACTCGGCGCAGGGACACTCCACCCGCAGGCGCTCAAAGCTGACCCGGCTGGTATGGCCATCGGCCCAGTCCACCTCCAGAATGCGGCTGATCATCAGGGGACGGATCTCCAGGGGCTGGGTGCGGGCGTCGGACATGGCTTCCTCGGGGTTACGGCTAGTCAGGGAAATATCCCTAGGGTACAATTCGCGCCCTGTAAAGGGAATGCCCGAAGGGAACACGATCATGAAAATTTCTGCTTTTGACATCCGCCCCGGCAATATTCTGGAGTACGAAAAGGGCCTGTGGCGCGTGCTCAAAACCGATTTCGTCAAGCCCGGCAAGGGCGGCGCCTTCATGCAGGTGGAGATGAAGAATATCGAAACCGGCACCAAGACCAACACCCGCTTCCGCTCCGAAGAAAAAATGGAAAAGGCCGTGGTCGAACCGCGCACCATGCAGTTCCTCTACATGGACACCAACGGCTACGTTTTCATGGACAACGAGAGCTACGAGCAGATGACCCTCTCCGCCGAACTCCTGGAGGGGCAGACCGGCTATCTCCTCCCCAACACCGAGATCCAGGTGAACATGCACAACGACCGGCCCATCGGTGTCGAGTTGCCGCCGGTGGTCGTCCTCGAAGTGGTCGAATCCGAACCCGCCATCAAGGGGCAAACCGCCACCGGCTCCTACAAGCCGGCCAAGGTGGAGACGGGCATCACCGTCATGGTCCCCCAGTTCGTCAATAGCGGTGAGAAGATCCGCGTCAACACCGTCGACGGCAGCTACATCGACCGCGCCTGACGCAGAGCCTGCAAGGGCAGCGAATACCCCTTAGGGTTGCCCCTGGAGGTCCAGATCCGCCTGGACCGTGTCCACCCCGGCTTGGGCGCAGACGGCGTCCTGTTCTCCGCTGGCGGCGCCGCTCACCCCTACGGCCCCCAGCAACTGGCCGCCGGCGCGGATGGGTACGGCACCGGCGCTGATGAGCAGGCCCGGGCTCTTGGGCACCGAATAGGCCCCCGGAAAGCGCCCCTCCAACCGGGCCGTCGGCTGATTGAAGGACACGGCCGTATACGCCTTCTCCCTGCTGATCCGGAGGGTAAGGCGCGGGGCCAGGGTATCGCGCAGGACGACCTGGGGAATCCCATCCAGGTCCACCACCGTCACCCCTGCGGCAATCCCCTTGGCCCGGCAGGCGTCCACCGCCCCCTGCGCGATATGCAGCGCCGTGTCCATGGTCAACTGCGGCCGCTGCACCAGCAGGTCGGCGGCCTGGGCCGGGCAAATTGCGCAAGGGGCCATGACCAGCAGAAGCGCTGCTCCCAGTCGGTTGAATTTGGTGTTCACGTGATCCTCCTCCATCCTTCCCGCAGTGCCCCGCCAACCGGCGATCCCGGCCCCCTCCAGACGGGAGGAAAGTCCACGCCGGTTTCAGCGCCGCCGATCGTATTCAGGATAGTCCAAAAAATTCCAGGCCCATTTTCACTCCCTCCCCGCCAAGGCGCCCAGGGCGAGAGCCTCTTCGCGCAGGCGCTCGCCGTCCATGAGGCCATCGATAAAGCGCCGGGGAATAGCGTCCAGACCGACCTGCGCGCCCACCAGGGCGCCCGTGAGCATGGCCCGGGACATGTTTTGACCACCACCATTGATGGCGTGCAAAACAGCGGATTCGTAATCATCGGCAAAACGGCTCGCCAGATAGTAGGCCGCCGGCAACTGCTGATAGATGGCGCAGGGCAGGCCGTAGACCAGCGCCGCCTTCCAGGCGGGTTCAATGCGGATTCCCGGGTCCCGGGCGGCGATGGCGGCGTAATGGGGCAGCAGCAGAGCGTCGGGGGAGGCAAAGGTTCCCGCCCTTGGGGCCTCTCCCTCCCCGGGACCGGGCGGCTGGAGATTTTGCCGGGTGACGGCGTGGAAAGGCAGTTCACCGTCATGCACCAGCCCGAGAAGCGCCGGGACCAGATCCGGGCCCAAGCGCTGTCCGGCGATCAACTGCGAAAGGACGATATTATAGGCGGTGGACATGGCGATGATGGCCTCATCCCCCTGGGTCAGGGCCACATGGCCGCTTACCGCTTCGGCCACCCGGCGCGGCCGCCGGGCATGGAGGGCCGCCAAGACGATGGCGCGTTCCGCCCCTTCCGTCGTATCCGCGTGGCCACTGCAGTCCTGCCAGGATTTCCCTTCCCGGACACGGCATCGCCAGGCTTCCCGGATGGACTGATTGGTATAGCCGCCCGGACCGCAAAAAGGCGTGCCATCGAGTTGAGGAAAGAGATCCTCATCCAGGCGGCGGGTAAAGTCCGCCTCGGAATACTCCCCGTGGGCAAGTACGGAATGCAGGAGCATACGCAGCAGGATGGCCGACTGGGAGGGTTCTCCCGCCGCCATTCCCCCGTGGTAACGGCCCGGGCGCGGTGCCAGATAGCCGTCGATCCACGCGCCGCAATCCCGCCGCATTTCGTCGAGATCGTAATACCAGTGGCAACCCAAGCCCAGGGCGTCACCGATGAGGGACCCCATGATGGCCCCTGCCGCTCTTTGCTGTATCATCGGAGACTCCTCGCCCCTTGGCAGAATGAAGGATGCATCGGCATCATGCCGGATTTCTTATCCTAGCGGGATTTTTCCATGGCCGCGCACGGGCATCCAGCCGGCCCATGGGTGGCGATCGTACCGGCGACAGGAGAAGCTCATGCGCCTTTTGGGCAATATCATCTGGTTCGTGTTCGGCGGCTTCCTCATGGGACTGGGATGGTGGCTGGCGGGACTCTTGTCGGCCATTACCATCATCGGGATCCCCTGGGCCATTGCCGCTTTCCGGATCGGGTCCTTTTCTTTTTGGCCCTTTGGCCGGGAGATAGTGGATCAGGCAGCAGGCGGGCTGGGGAAAAGCATCAGCCTGCTGGGAAACGTGATCTGGATCCTGCTCTTTGGCTGGTGGCTGGCGCTGGGGCATTTGCTCAGTGCGCTATTGTGCGCCATCACCATCATCGGCATCCCCTTTGCCCTGCAGCACATCAAGCTGGCCGGATTGGCCCTGGCGCCTTTCGGCAAGCAGATCGTGCCCATCGCCTAGGGGCGAATCAGGACAGACCGGCCTGCCGCGCGGGGAGAGGGGAAGGATTGGCCGCGGCATGGGCGGGAACCACCCAGACGAAGATCTCGCCTTTGCCCACCATGCCCAGATGGCGCCGGGCCAGTTCCTCGATGGCGCCGTTGCCGGTCTGCAGATCGGCCACCTGCGCCTGGAGCTTGGCGTTGCGCGCCTCCAGTTGACCGAGAACGGCCTCCTTGCCCTGCAGCTCCCGATGCAGAGACAAGACATTCCACCAGCTACCAGAGCCCAGCCAGAGGGGGTACTGGAGGGCGCAGAGCAGGGCGAGGAGCACAAAGTCCACGAAGCGCATCTCTGCGCTGCGCCCCTTGAGCCACAGCCACATCCCTTGCCTTTCCCCTTCCATGGAGCGCCCTCGGTACGACTTGGTAAAGTTCTTTTTTAGTCCAAGTTGTAGAAAGCCGCAAGGCCGGGATAGACGGCCATCTCACCCAGTTCTTCCTCGATGCGCAGCAGGCGGTTGTACTTGGCCACGCGGTCCGTGCGTGAGAGGGAGCCGGTCTTGATCTGACCGCAGCCCGTGGCGACGGCGACATCGGCGAGGGTGGTGTCCTCGCTTTCGCCGGAGCGGTGGGAAACGATGGCGGTGTAGCCGTGGGTCTTGGCCATCTCCACCGCCGCCAGGGTCTCCGTCAGGGTGCCGATCTGATTGAGCTTGATGAGAATGCTGTTGGCCACGCCGCGATCGATGCCCTGGCGCAGGATCTCGGTGTTGGTGACGAAAAGGTCATCGCCGACGAGCTGGATCTTGTCGCCCAAACGATCCGTCAGCAGGCCCCAGCCCTCCCAATCGTTCTGGTCCATGCCGTCCTCGATGCTGATGAGGGGGTAACGGGCGGCCAGATCGGCTAGGTAATCCACAAACCCGGCGCTGTCCAGATCGCGCTTTTCGCTGGCGAGATGGTAACGGCCATGCTGATAAAACTCGCTGGAGGCCACGTCCATGCCCAGCCAGACCTCCTTCCCCGCCACGTAACCCGCCTTGGCGATGGCTTCCATGAGGAGTTCCAGGGCCGCCTCGTTGGAGGGGAGATCGGGAGCGAAACCGCCTTCGTCGCCCACGGTGGTGCCGAGGCCGCGGGCATGGAGGACGCCTTTGAGGCTGTGAAAGACCTCCACCCCCATGCGCAGGGCCTCGGAGAAACTTGGGGCACCCGCCGGGATGATCATGAACTCCTGCATGTCGATGGCATTGTCGGCGTGGGCGCCGCCGTTGATGACATTCATCATGGGCACCGGCAACTGCAGGGGTCCCAAGCCGCCGATATAGCGGTAAAGGCGTTGCCCCGCGGCGTGGGCGGCGGCGTGGGCGCAGGCCAGGGAGACGGCGAGGATGGCGTTGGCCCCCAGACGCGATTTGTTGGCGGTGCCGTCGAGACTGCAGAGGGCGGCATCGATGCGGGCCTGGTCGGCCACATCCATGCCGATGAGGGCGTCCTGGATCTCGCCGTTGACGTGGCCCACGGCCTTGCGCACGCCCTTGCCTCCATAACGGCCGCCGCCATCCCGCAGCTCCACGGCCTCCCGCTCGCCGGTGGAGGCCCCGCTGGGGACGATGGCACGGCCGACCATGCCATTTTCCACAAAGACTTCGGCTTCGACGGTGGGGTTGCCGCGGGAATCGAGGACTTCACGGGCGGCGATGCGAATGATGGCGGTCATGGATGCTCCTCTAAAAATGTTTCGGGAAATGCTTCGGCTTTGACGCGGGCGTCGATATCCTTGAGGACCCGCAACAGGGTCTCCATCTGCCCCAGCGGCCAGGCGTTGGGTCCGTCGGAAAGGGCCTGATCGGGATCGGGATGGGTTTCCATAAAGAGGCCCGCCACTCCGGCGGCCATGGCGGCGCGGGCCAGAACCGGCACGAATTCGCGCTGGCCGCCGGAGCGTTCGCCCTGCCCTCCCGGCAGTTGCACCGAGTGGGTGGCGTCAAAAACCACCGGACAGCCGGTATTCCGCATCACGGCCAGGGAACGCATGTCGGAGACGAGGTTGTTGTAACCAAAGGAAACGCCACGTTCGCAGACGAGAATGTCGTCATTGCCGGTGGCCTTGGCCTTGGCCACCACCTGCTGCATATCCCAGGGGGCGAGGAACTGGCCCTTCTTGATGTTGACGGGCTTGCCCGCCGCCGCGACGGCCTGGATGAAATCGGTCTGGCGGCAGAGGAAGGCGGGCGTCTGCAGGACGTCCACCACGGCGGCGACGGCGGCGACGTCTTCCTTTTCATGGACGTCGGTAAGGACGGCCACGCCGATTTCGCTGCGCACCTTTTCGAGAATACGCAGGCCTTCCTCCATGCCCGGCCCGCGGAAGGTCCGGCTCGAGGAGCGATTGGCCTTGTCATAGGAACTTTTGTAGATGAAGGGGATGCCCAGGCGCGCGGTGATGTCCCGCAACTGCGCGGCCGTCTGCAGGGCGAGGGCCTCGGACTCGATGGCGCAGGGGCCGGCGATGAGGAAGAAGGGCTGGTCGAGACCTACCGCGAATCCGCAGAGCTTCATGATGTCTCCCCTGTTGGGGCCTCCATTCGGGCCTTTTGGGCCATGGCCGCGTGCAGATAGGCATCAAAGAGGGGATGCCCCTGGCGCGGGTTGCTGGTGAATTCGGGATGGAACTGGCAGCCCAAAAACCAGGGATGATCGGGCAACTCCACGACTTCCACCAATTCGCCATCGCCGGAAAAACCGGTGTAACGCAGCCCCGCGGCGGCCAGAGGGGCGCGAAAACGATTGTTGAACTCGAAGCGGTGGCGATGCCGCTCATGGATGGACTGGCTGCCGTAGGCCTGGGCCGCCAGGCTGCCGGGCAGCAACCGGCACTCCTGCTCCCCCAGGCGCATGCTGCCGCCGAGATTCCCGCCCTCTTCCCGATAGGCCTTGTGGCCGTCGGGAGCGGTCCATTGGGTCATCAGGGTAATGACGGGGGCGGAGGTGGCGGGATCCAGCTCGGTACTGTTGGCGTCGCCAAGTCCGGCGCAATGACGGGCAAACTCGACCACGGCCAATTGCATGCCCAGACAGATGCCCAGGTAGGGGACACGCTGCTCCCGGGCGTAGCGGATGGCGGCAATCTTGCCTTCCGTGCCGCGGCCGCCAAAGCCGCCGGGAACGAGGATGGCATCGGCCTCGGCCAGCGCGGCGGGGCCGTTCTGCTCGATGTCTTCGGCATCCACATAGAGGAAGCGCACCCGCCGCCGGGCGCGCAGACCGGCGTGCAGCAGGGCTTCGGCCAGGGATTTATAGGACTCGGTCAGGCCCACATACTTGCCCACCAGGGCGATGCAGACCTCCCCTTCAGGGTGTTCCAGGGCGTCGATGATCCTCTGCCAAACCGACAGATCCGGGGGCGGCGTCTCCATGCCCAGGCGTTGCACCACCAGGGTATCCAGGTGTTGCGCATGGAAGAGCAAGGGGATGCGATAAATGCTGTCGGTGTCGATGGCGGAGATCACCGCCTCTTCCGCGAGATTGGAAAAGAGGGCGATCTTGGCCCGATGGTCGGCGGGTATGGGCCGGTCGGCGCGGCACAGGAGGAAGTCGGCTTGGATGCCGATGGCGCGCAGTTCGCGTACGGAGTGCTGGGTCGGCTTGGTCTTCATCTCCCCGGCGGAGGGCAGGTAGGGCACCAGGGTGAGATGGAGAAACAGGGTATTGCCCCGCCCTTCTTCCACGGCCATCTGGCGAATGGCCTCCAGAAAAGGCTGGGATTCGATATCGCCCACGGTACCGCCGATCTCCACCAGGGCCACGTCCGCGCCTTCGGCACCGAGGCGAATGCGGCGCTTGATCTCGTCGGTGACATGGGGAATGACCTGCACCGTGCGCCCCAGATAGTCGCCGCGTCGTTCCTTTTCGATGACCGTCTGATAGACAAGGCCGGTGGTGAAGTTGTTGCGCTTGCCCATGCGGGTGGAAATGAAGCGCTCATAATGACCGAGATCCAGGTCCGTCTCGGCGCCGTCGGCCGTGACGAAGACTTCGCCATGCTGGAAGGGGCTCATGGTGCCGGGATCGACGTTGATGTAGGGATCGAGCTTGAGCATGGTGACCTTGAGGCCGCGCGCCTCCAGGAGCGCGCCCAGGGCGGCACCCGCCGCGCCTTTGCCAAGAGAGGAAACCACACCGCCGGTAACGAAGATATATTTGCTCATGGATGCTTACCAGTGCCTTGCGACCGCCCGCTGCATGGTAGCCAATTCGGCGATGCGGCACAACGCAGGGAGCGGCGCGGGCGAAGACCTTGTCGACGAATCGCCCCACTTGACGCCCGCGGGGCATGGGCAAATGCTATATGCATCGTGTATTGCGGATAACCCCCATGAAAACCATCTCTTCCCTCTTGACAGCCACCCTATTGCTCGGCGCAAGCAACCTGGCCTTGGCCGATGGCCCGCCCATCAGCCTGCAATTGAATGTGGGCACCACGCCCGTCTATCTCCCCCCCGCCTACCCCCCCATGGACGTGCCTCCGGTCATGGTCTGGCTGCCGCAACTTCAGGTCTATGCCGCCCTGGGCGCGCCCCAGCCCATCTTTTACCTGGGGCAGAGCTACTACTATTATTATGGCAATCGCTGGTATGCCGGACCCGGGTATCGCGGGCCCTGGCGCCCCTTGGCGGCGCCGCCGCCTCCCCTGCGCGGCTACCGGGGGCGCGACTGGGGACGCTATCAGGAGCGCGCCCGGGAGTATTACCGGCAACCCGACTGGCGGCATTTTCGCGCCGGTGAAAGGCCGCCCGCTTTCCGCGGCGAGGGACCCCAAGGTCACGGGGGACCCGGCCATGGTCCCCAAGAACGCGGGCCGCAGGGATATGGCCCCGAAAGACCGGGACCTGGTCCCGGGGGGGATCGCGGGCCGGCTGGGGATCATGGCCCCGGCGGCCATGGCGATGAGCATGGGCCGGGAGGCCGGGGTGATGGGCCGCGGGGGCCGGGAAATTAGGGATCCGTAACGCAGGCCCGCACCCGCGAGCCGCGCTCCGGAATCTCAGCCAAGGCGTTCGGCAATCCAGGTCCGGGCCTTGGCCAAGGCTTCCGGAAGCCGCTCGGGATGGCCGGCCCCGGCCTGGGCCATGTCGGGGCGACCGCCGCCCTTGCCGCCCAGGGGCTGCGCCACGGCGTTGACGAGATCGCCGGCCTTGATCCGCTCATGCAGTTCTTTGCTGACACCGGCAATGAGGGCCACCTTCTCGCCCTCCACGGCCGCCAGGACGATGACGGACTGGGGTAGTTGCGCCCGCAGGCGATCCAGCGCCTCGCGCAAGCCCTTGCCATCGACACCCTCCAGACGCGCCAGCAGGACCTTGATCCCTCCCAGATCCTCGGCTTGCAGGGCCAGATCCGCACCGGCCTTGGCCGCCTCCTTGCGCTTGAGGTTTTCCAGCTCTTTCTCCAGTTGCCGCAGGCGATCCAGGGTCTGCTGGAGGCGCTGATCGAGTTCGGCCGGCGGGACCTTGAGCATCCCGGCCGCAGCCTGCAAACGCCGTTCGTCGCGCTGCACCATCTCCAGGGCGGCGGCCCCCGCCACCGCCTCGATGCGCCGCACTCCGGCCGCCACGCCGCTTTCCGCGAGGATCTTGAACAGGCCGATGTCACCGAGGCGGCCGACATGGGTACCGCCGCATAATTCCAAAGAAAAATCTCCCATGCGCACCACCCGCACCGTATCGCCGTATTTCTCACCGAAGAGGGCCATGGCCCCCAGGGCCTGCGCCTGGGCGATGGGCAGCACATCCGTTTCGGCATCGGCATTGGCGCGCACCTCGGCGTTGACCAGCCGCTCGATTTCCTGCAATTGCGCCGCCGTCACCGGTTCGGGATGGCTGAAATCAAAGCGCAGGCGCTCGGCGGAGACCAGCGAGCCCTTCTGCTGGACATGGGTGCCGAGAACCCGGCGCAGGGCGGCATGGAGGAGATGGGTGGCCGAATGATGGGCGGCGGTGGCGCGGCGGGCCGCCTCGTCCACCAGCGCATGAATGGCATCACCGACCCGCAGGGCGCCCGCTTCCATCACTCCGAGATGCACATGCAGGCTGCCCAGGGGCTTGTGCGTATCGTCCACCCGGAAGCGGGCGCCGCCCTCTCCTTGCAGGATGCCGCGATCTCCCGCCTGTCCCCCGGATTCGCCATAGAATGGAGTCCGATCGAGGACCACGGCACCGGCCTGACCAGTCTGCAGGGCGGAGGCTTCCTCCCCATTGCACAAGATGGCCAATACCTTGGCGCTGTCCTGGCATTGTCCGTAACCGGTGAATTCCGTGGCCGGCAGGCGCATGGCCAGGTCATGATAGACGCGCTCGGCCTTGACCTCGCCGCTGCCCGACCAGGCGGCGCGGGAGCGGCGGCGCTGCTCGTCCATGGCCGCCGCAAAGCCCTCCATGTCCAGGAGCAGACCCTTTTCCCGGGCAATATCGGCGGTGAGATCGACGGGGAAGCCGAAGGTATCGGCGAGTTTGAAGACGACGGCGCCGGGAATGGCTGCCCCCGCAGGCAGTTGGGCAATGGCCTCTTCCAGCAGGGTGAGGCCTTTTTCCAGGGTTTCGCGGAAACCGCTTTCCTCCTTGGCCAAGACCCGTTCCACCTGCCCCTGCGCCTGTGCCAGTTCGGGGTAGGCATGCCCCATGTTCGCCACCAGCGGCGCCACCAGCCGGTGGAAAAAGACCTCTTCCAGACCCAGCTTGCGCCCATGGCGCACGGCGCGGCGGATGATCCGGCGCAGCACATAGCCGCGCCCCTCGTTGCCCGGCAGGACGCCGTCGCTGATGAGGAAACTGCAGGCGCGAATATGGTCCGCCAGCACCCGGAGGCTGGTGTCCGTCGCTGCATCCACGCCATAGTCCTGGTGGCAAAGGCCCGCGGCGGCGTGAATGAGAGGACGGAAGAGGTCGGTGTCGTAATTGTTGTGCACGCCCTGCAGGACGGCGGCCAGGCGCTCCAGACCCATGCCGGTATCCACGGAGGGCTTGGGTAGAGGAGTCATTTTGCCGCTGCTGTCGCGATCAAACTGCATGAACACGAGATTCCAGATCTCGATGTAGCGATCGCCGTCGGCCTCGGGGCTGCCGGGAGGTCCGCCGGGGATATGGGGGCCGTGGTCGTAAAAGATCTCCGAGCAGGGGCCGCAGGGGCCGGTATCCCCCATGCTCCAGAAATTGTCCTTTTCGCCGCAACGGGAGAAGCGCCGGGGGTCGATGCCCATCTCATCCAGCCAGATGGCAGCGGCCTCCTCGTCCTCCTGATAGACCGTCACCCAGAGCTTTTCGGCCGGCAGGCCGAGGCGCCCGGTGAGAAATTGCCAGGCGAAACGGATGGCTTCGCGCTTGAAGTAATCACCAAAGGAAAAATTGCCGAGCATCTCGAAAAAGGTGTGGTGGCGGGCGGTATAGCCGACGTTTTCCAGGTCGTTGTGCTTGCCGCCGGCGCGCATGCAGCGTTGCGCGGAGGCCGCCCGCCGGTAAGGCCGCGCCTCCAGACCGAGGAAGACATCCTTGAACTGCACCATGCCGGCATTGGTAAAGAGCAGCGTGGGGTCATTGCGCGGGATGAGGTCGCTGGAGGGGACTATGCTATGCCCGTTTTCGGCAAAGTAATCGAGAAAGGCCTGACGAATCAATTCCGCTTGCATGTGTCTTCCATTGTCAAAAAAATCAATATGCGTCGGGATCGCCGTCGAGGGCCCGGCGGATCAGCTCGCTGGTGAAGCCCCGTCCTGCCAAAAAACGTGCGCGGCGCTCCCATTCCCGCCGGTTCTCGGCGGGGGCATCCCCAAAGCGCTTGTGCAGCGCTGCGCGTGCCTGGATCAACCAGTCCGCCTGGGGGATGGACGGTTGTTCCAGTTCCACCCCGGCCCGCGCCAGGTCCCGGCGCAGCCGAAGGGGACCGTGCCCCTGACGCAAACGGGTCCGGCCGAGCATCTCGGCATAGCGGGCGTCATCCTGACAGCCTTCCCTGGCCAGGGCGTCGAGGGTGCCATCGATCTGCCCGGCGTCATAGCCGGCCCGGCTCAAACGGTCCCGGAGCTCCGCCCGGCTGTACTCGCGGCGGGCGAGGAGGCGCAGGGCATGGGCCCTGGGGTCTGGCGCAGCCGCGGACAATCATTCCCCCGCGACAACGTCTTCCGCCGTCCGGGGCTCTTCGGCGAAGGCCAGGGGGTGTCCCGAAGCCGCCGCCCGGACACGCTCGTCAATCTCCTTGGCCATGTCCGGATGCTCTTTGAGGTAGACGCGGGCGTTGTCCTTGCCCTGGCCGATGCGCTCGCCCTTGTAGCTGTACCAGGCGCCGCTTTTCTCCACGATGTCGAACTTGACGCCCAAATCCACCAGTTCCGAGAAGCGGGAAATGCCCTCGCCGTAATAGATGGCGAATTCGGCCTCGCGAAAGGGCGGGGCCACCTTGTTTTTGAGCACCTTGACGCGGGTTTCGCTGCCCACCACTTCATCGCCCTTTTTGATGGCGCCGATGCGGCGGATATCCAGGCGCACCGAGGCGTAGAACTTGAGGGCATTGCCGCCGGTGGTGGTCTCGGGGCTGCCGTACATGACGCCGATTTTCATGCGGATCTGGTTGATGAAGATGACCAGGGTGTTGGTGCGCGAGATATTGGCGGTGAGCTTGCGCAGGGCCTGACTCATGAGCCGGGCCTGCAGGCCCACATGGGAGTCGCCCATGTCGCCTTCGATTTCCGCCTTGGGCGTCAGGGCCGCCACCGAGTCCACGACGATGAGATCCACGGCGCCGGAGCGTACCAGCATGTCGGCAATCTCCAGGGCCTGCTCGCCGGTGTCGGGCTGGGAGATGAGGAGGTTTTCCAGGTCTACGCCCAGTTTTTGCGCATAGGTGGGATCGAGGGCGTGCTCGGCGTCGATGAAGGCGGCGGTGCCGCCGGCGGCCTGGCAGTTGGCGATGACATGGAGGGTGAGGGTGGTTTTGCCCGAAGACTCGGGCCCGTAGATCTCCACCACCCGCCCACGCGGCAGACCGCCTACGCCCAGGGCGAGGTCGAGACCCAGGGAACCAGTGGAATAGACGGCAATGTCCTTAATGGCATTCTGATCTCCCAGGCGCATGATGGCGCCTTTGCCAAACTGCTTGTCGATCTGCGACAGGGCGGCACTGAGGGCCTTGCTACGCTGCTCATCCATGGGCATTCCTTGTATGGTTGGGGACTACCTGCGGCAAAAATTGCCGTAACACCCGCCGCAGGATGCTACTTCGTATCGTCTTCCCTATTCTAGCGAAGGCCGGGGAGATGGGAAACGGGGCAGGCCAAAAATCTTGGCGGATCGCCGGATACCGCCTATATTTCCACCGGACCACCGCCACGATCAAAGGAAACAACCCATGCGCCGCGCCAGCAAAGGAATGATCAGCCTCCTCCTTCTCCCCCTCTCCGCTTCCGCCTGGGCGGGCATCATTACCCCCGGCCTATGGGAGTTGCAGGAACACGGCACCATACAGATACAAAATCCGCCGGTGTCGGAACCCTTCCGGCACAGCGCTCAGCTATGCATCCGGCCGGAGACGGAAAAAAGCCAGATTCTTCCCAATTTTTCCGGACATTGCAGCAAACCGGTCAGCACCCCGGGCGCGGCCGGGAAAACCCTGTGGCACTGGCACTGCAGCATTCCCCAGGGGACCGTCACGGGTAGCGGCTGGATACAAAGCACCCCCGACAGCTACGACAGCCAGTGGGTAGTGACGACCCAGGCGGGAGCGTCCAGCTCCACCGTGCATAGCAGCATTTCCGGCCGGAAACTCGCCGGCCGATGCGCCCCCAAACAGCCTTGACGGCCGGCGGCCTCCTCAGCCCAAGAGGCCAAGAAGGCCGCCCAGGGCGACGGAACCCGCAGCATACTGCACGGCCCAACGGTCCCCGCTAAAATGGCAGGTCCGTACCTGGCCGGAGGCGCCGTGCTGGCCCCAGGCGATGCAGACGGTGCCCACGGGCTTGCCCGGCACCGCGCCGCCGGGGCCGGCAATGCCGGTGATGGCCGCGGCCAGATCGGCCTCCCGCAAGGCCCCCTCCAGCATTTCCAGTGCCGTCGCTTCCGCCACGGCGCCGACGCGCGCGAGGGTCTCTTCGCGCACATTCAGGAGCGCCATTTTGGCGGTGTTGCTATAGCTCACGATGCCCTGCTGCAGGAGGGCCGAAGACCCCGGCAAGGCGGTAAGGCGGGCGGCAAGGCCGCCACCGGTGCAGGATTCCGCCAGGGCCAAACGCCGTTTTTCGCGCCGCCAGCGCCGCAACAGCGCCCACTCCGGCGGTGCAAAGTCCAGGGCAATGGCCCCGGCCTGCCCCGCTGCCACCCAATATTCGCCCGGCAAAACCGCCTCCTTGCCCGGCAGACCATCGGTAAAACAGGTCCAGGGCCTGGCCACGGCGGGCAAGTGCGCCTCCGCCCAGATGCTCAGGGCTGCCCAGTCACTGGCGGGCAACTGCCAGCGCTGGGTGCCGACCCATCGGGCGCTGTTGGCAAATTCACCCAAAGCCAAGGCTGGCCCTCCTTGGTCCGGCAGGGTCTGGACCAGTTCTATCCGGCAAGACCAGCCCGCCAGATGGGCCCAGGCGGCCAGTCGCTGGGCGTCGGGCAGGGCCGCCGGCCGCCAGGGAAGGTAGAGAGAGAGTTCGGTCATAACCATCCTCCATACAGGAGCCCGCGCAGGACCACGGTAGCCGCCAGCGCCGCCGCCAGATCATCGAGCATGATGCCCATACCGCCGTGGATGCGACGATCCAGCCAGGAGATGGGCCAGGGTTTGAGCATATCGAAAAAGCGGAACAGCAGAAAACCGGCCAGCAGCGTGGACCAGGAAAAGGGCAGCCCCCAGAGCGTGAGCAGCAGACCGGCCCACTCGTCCCAGACAATGGCGGGCGGGTCGATGGCCCGTGCGCCGCCCTGTTGTGCCTGCAGATCCCGCGCCGTCCGGCCGCAGAGCCAGGGTCCCACGGCCAGGATGAGGAGCAGAACCGCGCTGTAGAGCATGGGATAGGGGACGACGAGCCAATAAATGGGGATAACCGCGAGGGTGCCCATGGTACCGGGCAGCCAGGGCGAAAGACCGCTGCCCAGACCGAAGGCCAGCCAGTGATACCAGGACCTAGAAGACATGCTCATGCCCCCCTTGCGCGGGCAGGGGCATGGCACTGCCCTGCCAGGACAATTGCACACTGCCCGCCGGCAGATCCCTCCCGGGCGCGACGACCTCGCCCACCCGCGTCAGGGCCAGACCAAGGGTACGGGCCCGGGCTTGCAAGCCCTCCTCAAGGGCCGGGGCTACGCCGAGGATCAGTTCATAATCGTCGCCGCCGCGCAGCGGCCAACGGCTCCATAGTTGCGGATCCCGGCCCGCCACCCGCCGGACGGCCGCGCTCACGGGCAAGGCCTCCAGGGCAATGCGGGCGGTCATCCCCGAGGCCTCCAGGATATGGCCGAGATCCGCCAGGAAACCGTCGGAGCAGTCGATGCCCGCCCGCACCCCCAGCGCCGCCGCCTGACGGCCAAATGCCAGACGCGGTTCGGGCCGGAGCCGGCGCTGCTCCAGAAAATGGCGCTCCTCCCTGGTCCAGTCGGCCGCCATACCCCCCATCCCGCGCTCGGCAAAGGCGGCATCCAGGGCTGCGGCGGCATCCCCCAGACTGCCCGTCACCCAGATGCCGTCCCCGGCCTGCGCCCCGGCGCGGGTCATGACCGCATCGCCCGACCAGAGTCCCAGGGCGGTCACCGACAAGGTCAAAGGACCATCCGTGGCCACGGTATCGCCGCCCACCAGGGCGACCTGCTGCGCCTGCGCCAGGGCCTGCCAGCCCGCCATGAAGGCCGCCAGCCACGTTTCCCAATCGCGCTGACCCGCAGGCAGGGCAAGGCCCAGCAAACACCAGGCCGCCTCGGCCCCCATGGCGGCGAGATCGCTGAGATTGACCGCCAGCGCCTTCCAGCCCAGATCGGCGGGGTCCGCATCGGCGAAAAAATGCCGCCCGGCCACCAGGGTATCCAGGCTCACCGCGAGCTTGCGTCCGCCGGGGTCCAGCAGGGCCGCGTCGTCCCCCATCCCCAGGCCCACATCCGCCCGACCGACGCACGGCATCCGCCGCAACTGTTCAATGAGAGCAAACTCCCGTCCTGCCATGCCCCATCCTCGCTGTTCACAACGGCGTTCAAAGGATGTCCACTATAACCCTTGCCAGATCGACCCCCAAGCCGGGAAAATCTACCCATGGAATCGGCTCCTCTTCCCCCCATCGGTCGCTTCGCCCCCTCTCCCAGCGGCCCCCTCCATCGCGGCTCCCTGGTAGCGGCCATCGGCAGCTACCTCAGCGCCCGCAGCCGGAATGGGCAATGGCTGCTGCGCATGGAGGACGTGGATGGGGGACGGGTCCGGCCGGGGGCGGCGGACGCCATTCTTCGCCAATTGACGGATCTGGCCCTGGATTGGGATGGGCCGGTGCTTGTCCAGTCCCGCCGCAGCGATCTGTACCGGGAGGCCTTAGGGGTCTTGCAGGCCTCCGGCCATGCCTATCCCTGCGCCTGCACGCGGGCGGAGGTTCACGCCGCCGGCGGGGTCTATCCGGGCACCTGCCGCCATGGGCTGCCCGCCGGCCGTTCCCCTCGGGCCTGGCGACTGCGCCTGCCGCAGACCCCTTCCTCCTGGCAGGACCGTTACCTGGGTCGGCAGCGCGGACGGAACGGGGGCGACCCCGTTCTCTTGCGGGCCGATGGCTATTTCGCCTATCTGCTGGCCTGTGTGGTGGACGATGGCGCGCAGGGGGTAAGCGAGATCATCCGCGGCGCTGATCTCCTCCCTTTCACCCCCAGCCAACGGACCTTGCAGCGGGCCCTGGGCCTCCCCTCCCCCGCCTACGGCCACCTGCCGGTAATCCTCGGCCCCGATGGCCGCAAGCTGTCCAAGAGCAGTGGCGCCGCTCCCTGGCAGGGCAATGCCGGGGATGCCTGGGGGCGCGCCTTGCAGGATCTCGGCTGGTCGGTTCCCCGGGACCTGCATGGAGCCTCGGCCCGACAATGGCGGGATTATGCCCTGGCGGAACTGCGCCAAGGCAAGCCCCTATGGGACGGCAAGGCCCAATAAATCAGCCGCCGGCCAAGACTTCCACCCCGAGCAGTTGCCGCTCCAGACCCTTGATCTGGTCGCGTACCCGGGCGGCCTGTTCGAACTCCAGATTGCGCGCGTGCCGATACATGCTTTCCTCCAATTCCTTGATCCGCTTGCCCAGCGCCTTTGGGTCTCCGGGCTGGCCATAGGATTGCGCCGCCGGTTCGGCGGCACGGGCGGCTAGGGGGGCGTTGCGCCGATAGACGCCATCGATGAGATCCGCCACCGGCTTGACGATGCCCTTGGGGGTAATGCCGTGGGCGAGGTTGAAGGCCACCTGCTTTTGCCGCCGCCGCGCCGTCTCGCCCATGGCCCGCTCCATGGAGCCGGTGACGGTATCGGCATAGAGGATGGCCCGGCCGTGGAGATTGCGGGCGGCGCGGCCGATGGTCTGCACCAGGGAACGCTCGGAACGGAGAAAGCCTTCCTTGTCGGCATCGAGGATGGCCACCAGGGCCACCTCGGGCATATCCAGGCCCTCGCGCAGCAGATTGATGCCGATGAGGACATCAAAGACCCCGGCGCGCAGGTCGCGGATGATCTCCACCCGCTCCACGGTCTCGATGTCCGAATGCAGATAGCGGCACTTGATGCCCAGTTCGTGCAGATAATCGGCAAGATCTTCGGACATGCGCTTGGTCAGGGTCGTCACCAGCACCCGCCAGCCGGCGGCCACCACCACATGGATCTCGCCCACCAGGTCATCCACCTGACCGCTGGCCGGCCGCACCTCCACTTCGGGATCCACCAGACCCGTGGGCCGCACCACCTGCTCTACCACTTGTCCCGAGCGTTGCAGCTCGTAAGGGCCGGGGGTGGCGGAAATGAAGATGGTCTGGGGCATGAGAGACTCGAACTCGCTGAACATCAGGGGCCGGTTGTCCAGGGCCGAGGGCAGGCGGAAACCGTATTCCACCAGGGTCTCCTTGCGCGAGCGGTCGCCCTTGTACATGCCCCCGATCTGGGGCACTGTGACGTGGGACTCGTCGATGAAAAGCAGCGCCCCGTCAGGCAGGTAGTCCATCAGGGTGGGGGGCGGCTCGCCGGCGGCCCGGCCCGAAAGATAACGGGAATAGTTTTCGATGCCCGAGCAATAGCCCAGTTCGGCCATCATTTCCAGATCGAAGCGCGCGCGCTGTTCCAATCGCTGCGCCTCCACCAGCTTGTGCTGTTGACGGAGGAACGCCAAGCGTTCGCGCAACTCGTCCTTGATGGCCTCCAGGGCACCCAGAATGGTCGCCCGCGGCGTTACATAATGACTCTTGGGAAAGACCGTGTAGCGCGGCAGGCGGGTGAGGATTTTGCCCGTGAGGGGATCAAAAAGGGAGACGCGCTCGATTTCATCGCCGAAGAGTTCCACCCGCACCGCCTCGTCCTCGCTCTCCGCCGGCCAGATGTCGATGACATCGCCATGCACGCGAAAGGTGCCGCGCTTGAGCTCCACGGGGTTGCGGGCATACTGCATGTCGGCCAGGCGATGGAGGATGGCGCGCTGATCCATGCTGTCCCCTTCGCGCAGGTGCAGGATCATGCCATGGTAGGCGGCGGGATCGCCCAATCCATAGATGGCCGAGACGGTGGCCACGATGATGACGTCCGGCCGTTCCAGCAGGGCCTTGGTGGCCGACAGGCGCATCTGCTCGATATGGTCATTGATGGAGGCGTCCTTCTCGATAAAGGTATCGGAGGACGGCACATAGGCCTCGGGCTGATAATAATCGTAATAGCTGACGAAGTACTCCACGGCGTTGCCGGGGAAAAAGGCGCGCAACTCGGCGTAGAGTTGCGCCGCCAGGGTCTTGTTGGGGGCCATGACAATGGCCGGGCGCTGGGTTGCGGCAATGATGTTCGCCATGGTGAAGGTTTTCCCGGAACCGGTGACGCCGAGCAAGGTCTGATAGACCTCACCGGCCAGCAAACCGGCCGTCAGCAGACGAATGGCCTCGGGCTGATCACCCTGGGGGGAAAATTGGCTCTTGAGTTCGAAGCGCTTTTGCATATCATCTTGCCCTTTGCGTGCCGAAACGGTTCGGCCCGTCTGACCTCGCCCATTTGGAGTCGAAAATAGTGGACATCCGCCTTTCCCGCCGCGTCAATGCCGTGCGCCCCTCTCCCACCCTGGCGGTTGCCGCCCGTGCGCAGCAGTTGCGGCGGGAAGGCAAGGACATCGTCAGCCTGGGCGCCGGCGAACCGGACTTCGATACTCCCGAATATATCAAAGAAGCGGCCATTGCGGCCATCCACCAGGGCTTCACCAAATACACGGCCGTTGGCGGTACCCCCGAACTAAAGGCTGCCATCATCCACAAATTCCAGGGCGACAACGGCCTGAGCTACCGCCCCGACGAGATCCTCGTCTCCGTGGGCGGCAAGCAGAGTTTTTTCAACCTTTGCCAGGCCCTCCTGGATGCGGGGGACGAGGTCATCATCCCGGCACCCTACTGGGTGTCCTACCCGGACATGGTGCTGCTGGCCGAAGGCCGGCCGGTGATCCTCCCCACCGATGCCACGCAGCACTTCAAGATCACGCCGGAACAACTGGCGGCCGCCATCACCTCCGCCACCCGGCTGTTGGTGCTCAACAGTCCTTCCAACCCCTCCGGCGTAGCCTACAGCCGGGACGAACTGGCCGCCCTGGGCGAAGTCCTGCGCCACCATCCGCAAGTGCTCATCGCCAGCGACGATATGTACGAGAAGATCCGCTTCCATGACGAGGCCTTCGTCAATATCGCCAATGCCTGTCCGGACCTGACATCCCGTTGCATCGTCATGAACGGCGTTTCCAAGGCCTATGCCATGACCGGCTGGCGCATCGGCTACTGCGGCGGCCCCCGGGCACTCATCGCCGCCATGACCACGGTGCAATCCCAAAGCACCTCCAACCCCACCTCCATCGCCCAAGTGGCCGCCCAAGTGGCCCTGGAGGGGGGCGACAGCGCCATCCACCCCATGGTCCACGCCTTCCGCCGCCGCCACGACTACGTCTATGGCCGCCTGCACGCCCTGCCGGGGGTGCAGATACTCCCATCTGATGGGACCTTTTACAGCTTTCCGGGCTTTCAGGGGGTCATGGCCGCCAAGGGTCTGTCGGACGATGTCGCCGTGGCCGATGCATTGCTGGAGGCCGGGGTGGCAGTGGTGCCGGGATCGGCCTTCGGCAGCCCCGGCCATATCCGCCTGTCCTTCGCCACCAGCGACGACAACCTGCGCCTGGCCCTGGATCGCATCGCGGCCTTTGTCCATGGGGCATCCTGACGCCCCGGAAGCTCACGGCGCCGGCATGGCCCTGACCAGGGCAGCGGCCGCCTGTGCCCGCTCGCGGGCGGTGTCGGTATCGGGCGCCGTGGCCAGGGCCACCCCCAGACGGCGCAGCTTCAGGGCCTGCGGCTTGCCGAACAGGCGCAAGTCCGCTTCGGGCACGCTCAAGGCCTCCGTCACACCCGTATAAACGGGGCCCCAGCCCAGCCCCTTGGCCCGGATCACCGCCGAGGCGGCCGGCTGACGGAAACCGGGGCGGACCGGCAGGCCGAGGATGGCGCGCAAATGCAGGTCGAACTCGCTCTGCGCCTGACTCGCCAGGGTAACGAGGCCGGTGTCGTGGGGGCGCGGCGAGAGCTCGCTGAAGATCACCTGCTCTCCCCGCACGAAAAATTCCACGCCGAAGATCCCCTGGCCGCCGAGATTGTCCGTGACCACTTGCGCCATTTCCTGGGCCGCCGCCAGCGCCGCGTCGGACAAGGCCTGGGGCTGCCAGGACTCCACGTAATCCCCCGCCTCCTGGCGATGGCCGATGGGCTCGCAAAAAACCGTGCCGAAGGCGCTGCGCACCGTGAGCAGGGTGATCTCGAAATCAAAATCCACAAAGCCCTCGACAATCACTCGCCCGGCCCCCACGCGCCCGCCCGACTGCGCCTCCTGCCAGGCCAAGCTTAACTCCGCCGGCGTCCGCACGACGGACTGGCCCTTGCCGCTGGAGGACATCACCGGCTTGACCACGCAGGGGAAACCCAGGGCAGCGGCCGCCGCCTCCAGTTCCGCCAGGGATCCGGCAAAGCGATAGGGGGAGGTGGGCAAACCCAGATCCTCGGCAGCCAGGCGGCGGATGCCCTCGCGGTCCATGGTGAGCTGCACCGCCCGCGCCGAAGGCACCACCGTCGCCAGCCCCCGGGCCTCGATCTCCGCCAGGGCGCCGGTGGCAATGGCCTCGATCTCCGGCACCACGTAATGCGGCTGCTCCCGCGCCACCAGGGCGAGGATGGCCGTCGGATCGGTCATGTCGATGACATGGGCGCGGTGGGCCACCTGCATGGCCGGGGCGTCGGCATAGCGATCCACGGCGATGGTCTCCACCCCCAGGCGCTGGGCGGCGATGAGGAGCTCCTTGCCCAACTCTCCCGAGCCGAGCAACAAGAGGCGGGTGGCGTGCGCCGAGAGGGGGGTGCCGATCTTCATGGATGCTCCTTGGCAATTGCGCTCTATAATGAAAAGATGGCCGGATAGTGATGGCCCAATTCGGATGATACGTTTCTTGAGGTATGACGGCGAGAGCCGGGGAGACTCCATGAAAAACGCCATTGGCATGGTGGGCTTGGGGCGCATGGGCGCCAACATGGCACGGCGCCTGCATCAGGGCGGCGCCCGGGTGGTGGTCTACAATCGCCATGGGGACAAGGCCGAGGCCTTGGCCCGGGAAAACGGCATGGTGGCGGCCGGGACCCTGGAGGCATTGGTCGCGGCCCTTCCCTTCCCCCGGGTCCTATGGCTCATGCTCCCCGCCGGCGACGCCACCCAGAGCCACGTCGATGCCTTGGTTCCGCTGCTGTCCGCCGGCGATGTCCTGGTCAACGGCGCCAACGCGCAATACGAGACTTCCATAGCCCAGGCCGCCAGCGTCGAGCAGGCGGGGGTGCATTACGTGGATGCGGGGGTTTCCGGCGGCGTCTGGGGCTTGCAGGAAGGCTACGCCTTGATGGTCGGCGGCAGCCGGGAGGCGGTGGCGGCAGTGGCGCCTTTTCTGCAGATCCTCGCCCCCGCCCCCGACCAGGGCTGGCTGCACTGCGGCCCCGTGGGCAGCGGTCATTTCGTCAAGATGGTCCACAACGGCATCGAGTACGGCATGATGCAGGCCCTGGCGGAGGGGTTCGCCATTCTCAGGGGCAAGGAGGCCTTCCACCTGGACCTCGCCCAGGTCGCCGAGATGTGGCGCCATGGCAGCGTGGTGCGCTCCTGGCTGCTGGACCTCAGCGCCGATTTCCTCAAAAAGGACCAGACCCTGGACAGCATCGCCCCCGTGGTGGCCGACTCCGGCGAGGGCCTGTGGACGGCCCAGGCCGCCCTGGACCTCAAGATCCCGGCGCCGGTCATCACCCTCGCCCTGCAGATGCGCTGGGCCAGCCAGGGCCACACTGACTACGCCGCCAAGATGCTGGCCATGATGCGCAACGAGTTCGGCGGCCATGCCGTGCAGAAGGAGGCCTGAATGCCGGCCTGCAATTGCCAGTTCGTCATCTTTGGCGCCACCGGCGACCTCGCCAGCAAAAAGCTCCTCCCCGCCCTCTATCACCTGCAGTGCGCCGGCCGCATGCCCGAGGCCATGCGCATCTTCGCCTTTGGCCGCCGCCCCTGGGACGACGCCGCCTGGCAGGCGTTTTTGCGCGCAGAGCTGGAAAGCCATGCCTCCGGCTTCCATCCCGAGCACTTCGACGCCTTCTGCCAGCATTTCCAGTACGTGCAGGGCGAACTGCACGATCCCGAATCCTATGGGAAACTCTCCGCATTGCTCACCCGCGAAGGGGCCGAGCGGCCCGACGACACCACCTTTTATCTCGCCATCCGCCCGGGCGAATTCGTCCCCGTCGTCCAGCAACTCTCCGCTGCGGGTTTCAACCGCGACTCGGGCAGTCACCGCATCGTCATCGAAAAGCCCTTCGGGGACGACCTCGAAAGCGCCATTCAGCTCAATGAGCAACTCCATCGCCATTTCAACGAAGACCAGATCTACCGCATCGACCACTATCTGGGCAAGGAAATCGTCCAGAACCTCATCGTCTTCCGCTTTGCCAACCTGCCCATCGAATCGGTGTGGAACCGCAATTACATCGACCACGTGCAGATCACTGTCGCCGAGGACTTCGGCATCGAGAACCGCGCCGGTTACTATGATCAGGCCGGCGCCCTGCGCGACATGCTGCAGAACCACCTCATGCAGATCCTCACCCTGGTAGCCATGGAACCGCCTCCCTCCCTGGAGGCCGACGCCCTGCGCGACGAAAAGGTGAAGGTCCTGCGCTCCATCCGCCCCATCCCCAAGACCGCCATCCATGCCTACGCCATGCGCGCCCAATATGGACCGGGCCAGATCAACGGCAAGCATGTGCCGGGCTATCAGAACGAACCGGGAGTGGAGGCCAACTCCGTCACGGAAACCTATGTCGCCGCCAAGTTCTACATCGACAACTGGCGCTGGCGCGGCGTGCCCTTTTATTTGCGCACCGGCAAACGCCTGGCCGCCAAGACCTCCAGCGTCGCCATCCGCTTCCGCCATACCCCCCAGCAACTCTTTCGCGAAACCAGCATCGAGCACATCGAGCCCAACTGGATCCTCCTTTCGCTACAGCCAGAAAGCCTGAAGATCGAGATCTACGTCAAGGAACCGGGCCTGGAAATGCGCATCCGCCCCATCCAGCTCAACGCCTCCTACCGCCGCGACGGAGAAAAGGAGCTGGACGCCTACGAGGCCCTGCTCCTGGACGTCATGCAGGGGGATCGCGCGCTCTTCATCCGCTTTGACGAGGTGGAATGGGCGTGGCGGGCCGTGGACCCCATCCTCAAGGCCTGGAGCCGCGAGACCGACTATATCAGCACCTACCCCGCCGGCAGTTGGGGCCCCGAGGAGGCCAGCCGCATCATGGACCAGGAAGATCAATACTGGCGCAGCGTTTTTTGACCGGGCAAGAGGGTGGCCAGAAATGCCTTTGCCCTTTGGGAGGGCTTGCTGTCCCCCCTCACAGACAATAGTTATCTGCTATAAAACAATATGTTATAGATTTCATTGGAAAAAGCGTAGCCCGGCGTCGACAGCCATCGCTTCTTCCTAGCGGATCCTGCACCCAAGGGAGAGGCAGCATCGGCAGGCAGAAAGTACCCGCAGCGGGGACGGGGATCCCCACCAGAACCTTTCCCCACCGGCTTCCAGCAGCAGTTCGGGGGATTTCCCGCAGCGCCGCTCGAGGCCGGTTTTCCCGAATCAGATCCATAGTGGCATATTAATTGCTTTGATTGCTCCAATGAATCTCGATGAGGAGCAAATCATGCCAAGACTTCCCCTTTGCGAAACCGACATCATCCAGTTGTCCGACGCCATCAAGGCCATGGCCCATCCCTTACGCTACAAAATGGTATGCCTGCTCGGCAACGGTGAAATGAGGGCGCGCTCCAGAATGAACTGCAACACCTATGGTCCAAAGGGACCGGAGGTGATAAATGAGCAAGCATTACAATCAGTTGAGTGTCGATGAGAGAAATCAGATGCAGAGAGGGCTGAATGCCGGGCAGAGCCTGAGAGCCTTGGCCCGGAGCATGAATCGCAGTCCTGGCACCTTGAGTAGGGAATGCTGTCGTGGTGGCTCAAGGCACAGCTACGATGCGGTCCGTGGTCGGGATTGGGCGCAGACGCAACGTCGGCGTGGCCCGTGCAAGCTACTGCCTGGAAACCCCTTGACGGAGCAGGTGCATGCGCTGATTCTGGAACGTACCTGGTCACCAGAGCAGATTGCCGGGAGGC
>NZ_JBMFWL010000012.1:0-47719 GCF_049965315.1 Acidithiobacillus sp.
GGCCTTTGTCCCGGGAACAATGAGTCTGCCGGAAAACGGAAAAGTGGGCGAACCCGCAAGGGCAACCCCTATGTCCGTCGGATCCTCTGCGAATGCGCCCATGCCGCCAGCCGTACCCACTGCGCCCTGCGCTCCAAGTTCCAGAGTCTCGTCGTCCGTAGGGGGCACAAGCGCTCCATCATCGCCCTGGCCCACAAAATGCTGCGCATCATCTACTTCATGCTCTCACACGGCAAGTACTACCGGGATGCCGATACGGACTATGAGGCACTGAGTGTGCAGCGCAATGCTTCTCGCTGGATCAAGAAACTGATCAAATTCGGCTTCCTGCCGCAGCATCAGCCGGCGTAGAGCGTCACTCCGATCCCAATATGGCCACCCGATGGCCAGGGATTGCCGTGCCCATTCCACGGATTTCTTTCACATTAAAAGGAATGCACAGCCTGGAAGCCCCTTGCGCTGCCGTCGTGAGTCCTGCCGTTGGCCACCGTCAAGCTGGATTCGGCCGTTGGCGGTGGGTGCTCCGGCGGCAGAAATCCACCGCCAAGGGCCGTTTTCAGGATCCATGGGCCTGGGCCACCGGTGCGGTGCGGAAATGCGGAAGAAAGGCCGCCAGGACCCCGAGCAAGGGGAGAAAGGCGCAAAATTGATAGACCCAGGCAATGCCCCAAAGGTCCGCCAACTCGCCCAGGGCGGCGGCGCCGATTCCCCCCAGGCCAAAGGCCAGGCCGAAAAACAAGCCGGAAACCGCCCCAACCCGGCCGGGGATGAGTTCCTGGGCATAGACGACGATGGCCGGGAAGGCGGAGGCGAGCAGGAAGCCGATCACCACGCTGAGAACGGCTGTCGCCGTCAATCCGCAATGGGGCAGCGCCAGGGTAAAGGGGGCGATGCCCAGGATGGAGACCCAGATGATGGCTTTGCGGCCGATGCGATCCCCAATGGGGCCGCCAAAGAGGGTGCCGGCCGCCACGGCGGCGAGAAAGAGGAAGAGGTGGATCTGCGCCTGCTGCACCGGGATATGGAAACGATCCATGAGATAAAAAATCAGGTAGCTGCTGATGCTGGTCAGATAGAGAAACTTGGAGAACATCAGGAGCACCAGGATGATCATGCTGCGCCGGACGACGTCCTTGGGCAGCGGGGCGGCGGCAATGGCCGGGCTTGCGGTTTTGGGCAGACGATGCTGGTGGCGGTACCAGCGGCCCACGAAAAAGAGGATGACGATGGCCAGGAGCGCCGCAGCGGAGAACCAGGACAGGCTTTCCTGCCCGTTGGGCATCACCAGCCAGGCGGCCAGCAGCGGGCCGGTGGCCGTACCGACGTTGCCGCCCACCTGGAAAATGGATTGCGCCAGGCCGTGCCGCCCGCCCGAGGCCATGCGCGCCACGCGGGAGGATTCCGGGTGAAAGACCGATGAACCCATGCCGACCATGGCCGCAGCGGCGAGCAGGAGGCCGTAATTCGGTGCGATGGAGAGTAACAAGAGACCGAAGAAGGTGAAAAACATCCCAATCGGCAGGGAAAAGGGGTGGGGGCGTCGATCCGTGTAGGCGCCGATCAAGGGCTGGATCACTGCCGCAGTGAGCTGGTAGGCCAGGGTAATGAGGCCGATCTGCGCGAAGCTCAGGTGGAAATTGCCCTTGAACAGCGGATACACCGCCAGCATCAGGGACTGGATCATATCGTTCAGAAAATGGGAAACGCTGATCGCTCCCAGCACTTCAAAACGGGTTGCGGAAAGGCGGGGAAGGGGGGCTGGTCCTGCGGCGGAAAGGCCTGTCGCATCGATGTGGTTACGAGACATGGAGATGGTCTTTTGTCACTCTGATGAGGCGAGCATCTTACGAGGGGCGCAGGCGGATGTCTAACGGCCCCCAGGGCGGAAAACACGTTGTTGCCCACCCGGAAGCGGGTTCTTGCCGGGCCGGCAGGGAGGACAATCAGCGGCGGAGGCCCTATTGGCGGGCTCCCGAGTTGTTTTTGCGGGGGGAATGGCGCACCATTTCCCGCCGCCGCTTTGGCGAAGCGCTCTGGAGTTTGCCTTGCCTTGGGACGTTGGGGTAGTGTTTAATTATTTCGATGAGATCTGCCATGAAAACACCCGCCGGGGATGACCCTCGCCCCGTTGACTTCGAATCCACTCTGGAAGCCCTGGAAGACACGGTCAAGCAATTGGAAAGCGGCCAGTTGCGGCTGGAGGAATCCATCGCCCTCTTTCAGCGGGGAGCGCAACTGGCGCGCCGTTGCGAGGAACAACTCCAGCAGGCGCGGCAGACGGTGGAAATACTCCTGGCCGAGGCCGATGCGCCGGTGCCTTTCCTGAGCGAAGAGGATCAATGATCGTGGACGCAGCCATGGAGCAACCAGCCTTTCAGACATTCTGCCGGTCCCATGTCGAGCGCATGGAAGGGGTTTTGGGGCAGCTATTGCCGAGCGAAGAGATTTTGCCGGCCCGTCTCCATCGCGCCATGCGCTACAGCGTGTTGGGTGGCGGCAAGCGTATTCGCCCCCTGCTGGTCTATGCCGCAGGGCACTGCCTGGCGGTAGCGGCGGAGCAGCTCGATCGCCCCGCCGCCGCTCTGGAATTGATCCATGCCTATTCCCTGGTCCACGACGATCTGCCTGCCATGGACAATGACGACCTGCGTCGTGGCCGTCCCACCTGCCACCGGGCCTTTGATGAAGCGACGGCCATCCTGGCGGGTGACGGCCTGCAGGCGCTGGCCTTTCAGCTCGTGTCCGAAACCGGCTGGGGCGTGACGCCGGAATGGCAGTTGCGCATGCTGCGGGCCCTGGCGGCGAGTGCCGGTTCGCGGGGCATGGTCGGCGGGCAGGCCATTGATCTGGCCGCCGTGGGCCACGAACTGGCGTTGCCGGCCCTGGAGACCATGCATCTGCACAAAACCGGCATGCTCATCCGCTGCGCCGTCCAGTTGGCCCTGTTTGCCGCCGGGCGGGATAGCGGTGAGCAGTACGAGGCGCTGTTGCGTTATGCCGATCGGGTGGGACTCGCTTTCCAGGTGCAGGACGATATCCTCGACGAAATCGGCGATCTGGAACTGACGGGCAAGGCCATGCAGGGGGCGGATCGCAGCCGCAACAAGCCGAGCTTTGTGACCCTGCTCGGCCTGGCCGGCGCTCAGGATTACGCCCGGCGCCTCCTGGAAGAGGCGCTGGCGGCCATCCTCCCCTGGGGGGTGGAAGCGGATCATTTGCGGGCCCTGGCGCGCCTGATCGTCGAGCGCAGTAAATGAGCGGGCCCTTGCGCAGCGGAATTCCCTCACCTGCCGAGTTGCGGCGGATGTCCCGGACCGAGCAGAAGCGGGTCGCGGCGGCCGTCCGCCAATTCATTCTCGACAGCGTCAGCAGTACCGGCGGCCACCTTTCCTCCAGCCTGGGGGCGGTGGAGCTGACGGTAGCCCTCCACGCGGTCTTCAATACCCCGGAGGATCGCCTCGTCTGGGACGTCGGGCATCAGGCCTATCCCCACAAGATCCTCACCGGCCGCGGCCCGCGCTTCCCCACCTTGCGCATGAAGGATGGATTGTCAGGCTTTTTGAAGCGCGACGAGAGCGTCTACGACGCTTTCGGGGCGGGCCATTCCAGCACCTCCATCAGCGCCGCCCTGGGGATGGCCGTGGCGGCCAAACTGGAACATCAGGCGCGCCAGGTGGTGGCCATCATCGGCGACGGGGCCATGACGGCGGGCCTCGCCTACGAGGGCCTGAATAACGGCGGCGCCCTGGACGCCGACCTGCTGGTGGTGCTCAATGACAATGAAATGTCCATTTCTCCCAATGTCGGCGCGGTGTCGCAGTATCTTACGCGCATCCTTTCCGGGCGCCTCTACAATACCGTGCGCGAAGGGGCGGGCCAGGCCCTGAGCCTCCTGCCGCCCCTGCGCGAACTGGCCAAAAAGGCCGAGGAGGGGGTGAAGGGGCTGGTGTCTCCCGCCACCCTCTTTGAGGAAATGGGCTTCCATTACTTCGGGCCCATTGACGGCCACGATCTCGACGTGCTCATCCCCACTCTGGAAAACCTCAAGGATATCAAGGGGCCGCGCCTGCTGCACGTGGTCACCAGAAAGGGCAAGGGCTACGCGCCCGCCGAGGCGGATCCCTGCACCTATCATGGGGTCACGCCCTTTGATCAGGGCAGCGGCCAGATGGCCAAAAAGGCGAGCGGTCCGCCCAGCTATACCCAGATCTTCGGTGATTGGCTCTGCGACAAGGCGGCCAGGGAAAAAAGCCTGGTGGCCATCACCCCGGCCATGCGCGAGGGATCGGGACTGGTGCGTTTCGAGCAACTATTTCCCCAACGCTATTTCGACGTGGGCATCGCCGAACAACACGCCCTGACCTTTGCGGCGGGGCTCGCCTGCGAGGGAATCCATCCGGTGGTGGCCATCTATTCCACCTTCCTGCAGCGGGCCTATGATCAATTGATCCATGACATCGCCATCCAGAACCTGCCGGTGCTCCTGGCCGTGGATCGCGCCGGCCTGGTGGGCGCCGACGGCGCCACCCACCAGGGCAGTTTTGACCTGGCTTTTGCCCGCACCATTCCCAATCTGCTCATCATGGCGCCCAAGGACGAGCAAGAATTGCGCGATATGCTCAATACCGGCTTCGCCCATCCCGGACCGGCCATGGTGCGCTATCCCCGGGGCAGCGGCCTGGGTGTTGGCCTGGACAAGGATCTCGGCCGCACGGTGCCCATCGGCAAGGCGGAGGTCCTGCGCCGGGGGCGGAATCTGGCCATCCTGGCCTTTGGCTCCCGGGTGGCTGCGGCCATGGCGGCGGGCGAGGCCGTGGATGCGACGGTGGTCAACATGCGCTTTGTCAAGCCCATGGATCAAGCCCTGTTGCTGGATCTGGCCCGGAATCATGGGGCCTTCCTCACGGTGGAGGAGGGGGCGATCATGGGGGGCGCCGGTAGCGCCGTGGCCGAATGCCTGCTCAATGGGGGGCGAAGCGTGGCAATGCGCATCCTGGGCCTGCCCGATCAATTCATTGAACAGGGAGAAGCCAAGGAGTGGCTGGCGGAGCTTGGACTGGACGCGGCGGGCATCGAATCTGCCGCCCGCGCCCTGCTGGACGGTCTTGCCCCCGGAGCGGGGGCGGGCGTAGTATCCGACTGAACTACTCAACAAGTTCCGTGCGAGGTGAATGGTGAGAGATTGCGCCGCAGAAGTCATGGAAGACGTTCAGGGACGGCCCGACCCGCGCGCCATACCCATCAATCAGGTGGGCATCAAGGCCATTCGCCATCCGGTGCGGATTCGCGACCGCAGCGAAGGGGAGCAGCATACCATCGCCCTGTGCAACATGTACGTGAGCCTCCCCCAGCACTTCAAGGGCACCCACATGTCGCGCTTCGTGGAGATCCTCAATGCCCACGACCGGGAGATCAGTGTTGATTCCTTTCAGGAAATCGTGCGCACCATGCGCGAGCGGCTGGATGCCGATGCCGCCCGCCTAGAGATGCAGTTTCCCTATTTCATCAACAAGGCGGCGCCCATTTCCGGGGTGAAGAGCCTCATGGATTACGAGGTCAGCTTTGTCGGCGAGTCCAGCCACGACCAGTATCGCCAGACCATTGGCGTGCAGGTGCCGGTGACCAGCCTTTGCCCCTGTTCCAAGAGCATCGCCGATTATGGCGCCCACAACCAGCGTTCCCATGTGCAGGTGCGGGTGCGGGCCAATGATTGGATCTGGATCGAAGAGATCATCGATCTCGTCGAGGAGGAAGCCTCCTGCCAGCTTTACGGCCTGCTCAAGCGGCCCGATGAAAAATTCGTGACCGAATATGCCTATGATCATCCCAAGTTTGTGGAGGACATGGTGCGGGATGTGGCCATCCGGCTGAAGGGCGATGCCCGGGTGGATTGGTTCTCGGTTTCCTCCGAAAACTTCGAATCCATTCACAATCATTCGGCTTACGCCATGATCGAGATGGGTAAATAAGCCCATGCCCGGAAGCAGCATCGGGGAGTGCTTCCGCGTCAGCACCTTTGGCGAGAGTCATGGACCGGCCATCGGCTGCGTCATTGACGGCTGTCCGCCGGGCCTGGCTCTGGTGGAGGCGGATATTCAGGGTGATCTGGACCGCCGCCGTCCGGGGCAGTCGCGGCACACCACCCAACGTCAGGAGACGGATCAGGTGGAGATCCTTTCCGGCGTATTCGAGGGATACACCACGGGTACCCCCATCGGGTTGCTGATCCGCAATACCGACCAGCGCTCCCAGGACTACGGCAAGATCAAGGATACCTTTCGGCCCGGCCATGCCGACTACACGTACTTGCAAAAATATGGGCGGCGCGACTATCGGGGCGGAGGGCGCTCCTCCGCCCGGGAGACGGCGACCCGGGTCGCGGCGGGGGCGGTGGCCCGCAAGTTCCTGCGCGAACGCCTGGGAGTCGAGATCACCGCCTGGCTGGCCCAGATGGGTTCCATCCGGGCGCGCAGCTTCGCGCGCGAAGAGATCGGGCGAAATTCCTTCTTTTGCCCCGACGCAGCGGCGGCAGAGGAAATGGCGGCATTCCTCGACGCCCTGCGCAAGGAGGGAGACTCCATCGGGGCGCGGGTGGATGCGCGGGTGGAGGGCATGCCGGTCGGTCTCGGCGAGCCGGTCTTTGATCGCCTGGAAGCGGATATTGCCAAGGCGATGATGAGCATCAATGCCGTCAAGGCGGTGGCCGTGGGGGATGGTTTCGCCGTGGTGGAGCAGCGCGGCAGCGAACATGGCGATGCGCTGACGCCCCAGGGCTTTGCCAGTAATCATGCCGGCGGTGTCCTGGGCGGCATTTCCAGCGGCCAGGACCTTACCCTCTCCGTGGCCATCAAGCCCACCTCCAGCATTCGTATCCCGCGGCAGAGCATCGATCTCCACGGCGAGCCGCTGGAGGTGGTCACCACGGGCCGCCACGATCCCTGCGTGGGGATCCGCGCTGTGCCCATCGTCGAAGCGATGCTCGCCATCGTGCTCATGGACCACTGGCTGCGCCAGCGGGCGCAGAATGGGGATGTGCGTCCACCCCTGCCGCCCATCCCTGCCTCCCGCTAACGCGGTGCCATGACCGGGCAGCGGCAAGGGCGCTGGCTGGCCCTCTATTACGCCCTCTATTTCTCCGCCCTGGGGGCCTTCATGCCCTATTGGGGCCCCTATCTGCAGCAGCAGGGGCAGACGGCGCTGGAGATCGGCATCCTCACCGCCACCATCCAGGCCACCAAGGTCCTCGCTCCCAATATCTGGGGCCTGATGGCGCAGCGCTGGGGCTTGGGCAGGATCGTGCCGGCGGCGGCCCTGGCCACGGCCCTGGGTTTCCTGGCCTTGTCCTGGGCCCATGATTTTTTCAGCATCTTCCTCATTACCATCGGGTTTTCCTTTTTCTGGGCGGCTACCC
The DNA here is from genome assembly GCF_049965315.1 of Acidithiobacillus sp. Lineage (GTDB taxonomy): Bacteria > Pseudomonadota > Gammaproteobacteria > Acidithiobacillales > Acidithiobacillaceae > Acidithiobacillus_B. Next base: position 7,412 of record NZ_JBMFWL010000012.1, read on the forward strand.
TGCCCCTGGTGGACATCACGACCCTGGAATGGGCCGAGCGCAGGGGGGCGGCCTATGGCCGGATCCGTCTCTGGGGCTCCATCGGTTTCATTCTGCTGGCCCTGGGGATGGGCTGGCTCATCGCGCGCTGGGGAATGGCGGTATTTCTGCCCGTCGTTGCCGTGTTCCTGCTGGCGGCGTGGTGGTCCAGCCGTTATCTGCCTTTTGCCGCGGCCGGCGCACCGCCAGCGGTGCCGCGGCCGGCCCTGCGCCAGGAACTGCGGCGCGGGGATCTGCTGTTCTTTCTCGCCGCTTGCGCGCTGGAACAGGCAAGTCATGGTCCTTATTACGCATTTTATTCCATTTATGTCGGGGACCATGGCCTGGGCAGTGCTGCAGTGGGCTTGCTGTGGGGTTTTGCGGTGCTCTGCGAGGTGCTGTTTTTTGCGCTGGGCGAGAGGATCATTCGGCGCGTGGGTCTGCATAGGGTTCTGTATGCGAGCTTTCTGTTGACGGCCCTACGCTGGACGGTCATCGGCCTGTGGCCCGATTTGTCCTGGATCATCGCGGTGCAAACCCTCCATGCAGCAAGCTATGGGGCCTTTCATCTGGCGGCGGTACACTGGGTTTACCAACGCTTCCCCGCCTTGTTGCGGGCCCGCGGCCAAGCCCTCTACGCCAGCGCGGCCTATGGCCTAGGCGGTGCCTTGGGGGCTCTGGGCAGCGGCTGGGCCTGGCAGGAGATGGGCGGACCGGGGACCTTTTATGCGGCTGCGGCCTTGTCGCTGCTGGGAACCTTCCTGCTGGTCGCGGCGCTCCGGCCAGGGCACGCGAAATCGGGAGCGGGCCATGGGGTCTCTTGAAAAGGGGCACCGGTAGACCCATTTATGTTGCAGACGCGAAAATCACGGAGCCGAACCAATGCGAATGGATAAACTGACCACCAAATTCCAACAAGGATTGCAAGAGGCCCAGAGTCTGGCCCTGGCCCAGGATCATCAGCAGATCGAGCCGCTGCACCTCCTCATCGCCTTTCTGGATCAGGATGGCGGAATCGCGCGGCCTTTGCTGTCCAAGGCGGGCGTGCGGGTAGACAGCCTGCGCAGCAATCTCGGCCGGGCCCTGGAGGGCCTGCCGAAGGTGCATGGGACCCCCGGCGAGGTGAGCATTGGCCGTGATTTGAGCAATATGCTCAATCTTGCCGACAAGATCGCCCAGAAACGCGGCGACGCCTATATCGCCACCGAGCATTTCCTGCTGGCACTGCTGGAGGACAAGGGCGAGGCGGGACGACTGCTGAAGGAAGCCGGGGCCACGGCCAAGGATCTGGAGCAGGCCATCAACGACCTGCATGGCGGCGAAAAGATCAAGGATGCCAATGCCGAGGAGCAGCGCCAGGCGCTGGAGAAATACACGACCGACTACACCGAGCGGGCCGCCCAGGGCAAGCTGGATCCGGTGATCGGCCGGGATGACGAAATCCGGCGCACCATTCAGGTCTTGTTGCGGCGCACCAAGAACAATCCCGTGCTCATCGGCGAGCCGGGAGTGGGCAAGACCGCCATTGTCGAGGGCCTGGCGCTGCGCATCGTCAATGGCGAGGTCCCGGAGTCCCTGCGCGGCAAGCGGCTCTTGAGCCTGGACCTGGGCGCGCTCATTGCAGGGGCCAAGTTCCGCGGCGAGTTTGAAGAGCGGCTCAAGGCACTGCTCACGGACCTGGGCAAGGCCGAGGGACAGATCATTCTGTTCATTGACGAGATCCACACCCTGGTAGGTGCCGGCAAGGCCGAAGGGGCCATGGATGCCGGCAACATGCTCAAGCCCGCCTTGGCCCGGGGCGAACTGCATTGCATCGGCGCGACGACGCTGGATGAATACCGCAAGTACATCGAAAAGGACGCGGCCCTGGAACGGCGCTTCCAGCGGGTCCTGGTGGACGAACCCAGCGTGGAGGACAGCATTGCCATCCTGCGCGGGCTCAAGGAGCGTTACGAGGCCCATCATGGCGTGCGCATCACCGATCCGGCCCTGGTGGCGGCGGCGCAATTGTCGCACCGCTATATCACGGATCGCAATCTCCCGGACAAGGCCATCGATCTCATCGACGAGGCCGCGTCGCGGATCAAGATGGAGATCGACTCCAAACCTCAGGAACTGGATGAGCTGGAGCGGCGGATCATCCAGCTCAATATCGAGCGTGTGGCCCTGGAAAAGGAAAAAGACGAAGCAAGCCGCAAGCGCCTGGATACCTTGCGCAGTCAAATCGATGAGTTGGAGCGGAAATATAAGGAACTGGAAGAGGTTTGGAAGGCGGAGAAACTGGCCATTGAAGGGACTTCTCAGCTTCAGAAGGAACTGGATCGCCTGCGGGTGGAGCTGGAAAACGCCCGCCGCGCCAACGACCTGGAGCGCATGGCGCAACTGCAGTATGGCGCCATCCCCGACCTGGAACGGAAACTGCAGCAGGCAGAGGCCACGGAATCCGGGGCGAGTACCGGCAAGCCCAAGCTCCTGCGCATGGAGGTGGGGGAGGAGGAGATTGCCGAGGTGGTGGCGCGCTGGACGGGCATTCCCGTCGCCAAGATGCTGGAAGGCGAAAAGGAAAAACTGCTGAAGATGGAAGAGCGCCTGCAGGCGCGGGTGGTGGGGCAGGGCGAAGCGGTGACCGCGGTGGCCAACGCCATCCGCCGTTCCCGCGCCGGTCTCTCGGATCCCAAGCGGCCCAACGGCTCCTTCCTGTTTCTGGGGCCTACGGGGGTGGGCAAGACGGAGCTCACCAAGGCCCTGGCGGAGTTCCTTTTCGACAGCGAGGAACATATGGTGCGCATCGACATGAGCGAGTTCATGGAGAAACATTCCGTGGCCCGTCTCATTGGCGCCCCGCCCGGCTATGTGGGTTATGAAGAAGGGGGATATCTCACGGAGGCGGTACGGCGCAAGCCTTATTCGGTGATCCTCCTGGATGAGGTGGAAAAGGCCCACCCCGAGGTCTTCAACATCCTGCTGCAGGTCCTGGATGACGGTAGGCTGACGGACGGTCAGGGGCGCACGGTGGACTTTCGCAACACCGTGATCGTCATGACTTCCAACCTGGGGTCGGATCGTATCCAGGAATACAGCCGGCGGGGAGATTACAGCGCCATGCAGGCAGCGGTGATGGAGGTGGTGCAGGGCCATTTTCGGCCGGAGTTCCTCAATCGCATTGATGAGGTGGTGATCTTTCATCCCCTCACGGCCGAGCAGTTGCGCCACATTGCCGAGATTCAAGTGGGTTTTTTGCGCAGCCGCCTGCGCGAGCGGGACATGGATCTCGTCCTCAGCGACGGCGCGGTGAGCCATCTGGCGGAGGTGGGCTACGATCCGGTGTACGGGGCGCGGCCCCTGAAACGGGTGATCCAGCGCGAGATCGAAAACCCGCTGGCGCAGCAGCTCTTGCGGGGCGACTTCGTGCCCGGGGATCTCATCGAGGTGACTTTGGAGGGGGATCGTTTCGCCTTCGTCGCCCATCAGGTGGGGGCGGGCAGCGCCGCATAACAGGCGCTGCTGCCTACGCGATACGTAGGAGCGGCCCATGGCCGCGACCCCTATGCCGTGATCGGCCGGTAAGGTCGCGGCCATGGGCCGCTCCTACGGTTTCAGATGCATTTCATGATACCTGGGTGCGCCCTGGAGTATTTCGTTAGGCGGATGGTTGTTGGACCCGCAGGTGGGAAATGGGGAGATCTCCGGTGAGCGTGGCATAGAAATGGATCAAGCGCTGGGACATGGCTTCCTGGGACCAGCGCCGGGCCAGTTCCCGGGCCTCCCTGGCCAGGCGTTCGCGGAGTTCATGATCGCGGAGGAGACGCAGGCATTGTTCGCTGAAGTCGGCGGGGTCGGGGCGGGCGCTGCGGCTGCCCTGGCGGGATGCGAGGAGATCTGCGGCGCCCAGGGCGGGGATGGCCACCACCGGCAGTCCTGCGGCCAGGGCCTCCAGGAGCACCATGCCCTGGGTCTCCGTTTGCGAGGGGAAAACGAAGATCTCTGCCGCCTGGTAGGCATCCCTCAGGGTGCTTTCGCGGTCGAGATAACCCAGGAAGCGCACGACGTCGCCGAGCCCGCGCCGGGCGCTTTGGGCCTCCAGGGCGGCTCGTGCCGGGCCATCCCCCGCCAACAGCAACAATACTTCCGGCAGGACATGCCGCAGCCGCTCAATGACATCCAGGAGCAGGGGGATGTTTTTTTCCGGGGCAACGCGCCCGGCATAGAGCAAGACCCGTTTTTCCGGCCCGATACCCAGATTGGCGCGGAATGCGGCGCCGTCGCCGCTGGCGAAGGGCGCCGCATCGATCCCCGTGGGGATGACCTGTAGCGGCGTATTGACGCCGTAGCTCCAGAGAATCTCGGCCATGGCCCGGGAGGGAACAATCACCCCGGCCACGGCATGGCACTGGTGACGGGAGATCCGGCGGATCAGGCTGCGCCGCAGCGGTGCGGGGAACCACGGATAGTAATGGCCCATGTAGGCCTCGAAATAGGTATGGTAGGAAAGGACGGCGGGGATCTCCAGGCGGTGCGCCAGATGGGTGCCGTAGGAGTGGGCAACGAATGGTGTCTGGATATGGATCAGGTCATAGCGGCGCTGCCCCAAGCGCCGCCGCAGGCGCATGAGCCCCAGGGGGGTCATGAGGCGCTCTTCGGGATAAAAGAAGACCCGCCGGGCCGGGGTTTGCAGGATGCCGGTGTCCGGCGCCTCCCCGGGGCCGTAAGCGGGGATGAGGAGATCGACCTCGTTTCCAAGCCGGGTGAGCCCCATGCGAAAGCTGCGGATGGAACTCGCGACCCCGCTGACCCGGGGGAAGTAGGTGTCGGATATCATCAGGATGCGCATGCTTTGAGCCCTGGGGGTTTCGCTCATTCATTATGGCATGGCAATGTGACATTTTGATGACAGCGGGCTGGCGAAGCCCTTGGCGCCTCGCCAGCCCTGCAACAACCCCCCGACGGAGATCCCGCGCGGGCTATTTTTGCAATTCCCGCACCACGCCCTCGTCCTCCAGGGTGCTGATGTCCTGGGTGATCTCCTCGCCCCGGGCGATGGCGCGGAGGAGGCGGCGCATGATCTTGCCGGAGCGGGTCTTGGGCAGGGTGTCGGTGATGCGGACATCGTCGGGCCGGGCGATGGGGCCGATGAGTTCGGCCACATGGGCCCGCAGGGAGGCGCCCAATTCATCCCGGTCATCGCCGGCATGACTGGCCCGGAGGACGACAAAGGCGCAGATGGCTTCTCCCTTGATTTCGTGCGGGATCCCCACTACCGCGGCCTCGGCCACGGCGGGGTGGGCGACGAGGGCCGACTCGATCTCGGCGGTGCCCAGGCGATGTCCGGATACGTTGAGCACGTCGTCGATGCGGCCCATCACCCAGTAATAACCGTCGGCATCCCGGCGGGCGCTGTCGCCCGCCACGTAATAGCGGTTGTCGAACTTGGCCCAGTAGCTTTCCACATAACGGGCATCGTCCCCCCAGATCCCGCGCAACATGCCGGGCCACGGTTTTTCCATGACCAGATAGCCCCCCGCCTCGGGTTTGTCGATGGGCTGCCCGGCTTCGTCGACGATGCGGGCGTGAATGCCGGGGAGGGGCATGGCGCAGGAGCCGGGTTTCGTCGGCGTGACGCCGGGAATGGGGGCGATCATGTGTCCGCCGGTTTCCGTCTGCCACCAGGTATCGGTGATGGGACAGCGGCCGCCGCCGATGGTCTCGTAGTACCACATCCAGGCCTCGGGATTCATGGGTTCGCCCACCGTGCCCAGCAGGCGCAGGCTGGAAAGGTCGTGGCGTTCGGGCCATTCCTGGCCCATCTTCATGAAGGCGCGGATGGCCGTGGGGGCGGTATAGAAGATGCTCACCCCATGGCGCTCGATCATTTCCCAGAAACGGTCGGGGTGGGGGTGCATGGGCGCGCCCTCATAGAGGAAGACGGTGGCGCCATTGGCCAGGGGGCCGTAGACCGTATAGCTGTGTCCGGTGATCCAGCCGATGTCGGCGGTGCACCAGTAGACATCCTCGGGCTTGAGGTCGAAGACCCAGCGGACGGTGAGGAGGGCCCAGAGGAGATAACCGGCGCTGCTGTGCACGACACCCTTGGGCTTGCCGGTGCTGCCGGAGGTATAGAGGATGAAGAGGGGGTGCTCGGCATTGAAGGGCAGGGCCGGGCAACTGCTCTCCATGCCGGCGAGGGCGTCCTCCCACCAGAGATCGCGGCCTTCCTGCAAGTCGATGTCGGCACCGGTGCGGCGCAGGACGATGACCTTTTCCACCTGATGCTCGTGTTCCCGCAAGAGGGCCTGATCGGCATGGCGCTTGAGGGGTACGACCTTCCCCGCTCGCCAGGCGCCGTCGGCGGTGATGAGGAGCTTGGCGCCGGTATCCTCCAGGCGATCCTTGAGGGCTTCGGCGGAAAAGCCGCCGAAGACCACCGTATGAATGGCCCCGATGCGGGCGCAGGCGAGCATGGCGATGACCGCTTCAGGCACCATGGGCATGTAGATGGCTACGCGATCACCTACCTCGACGCCTTGATGACGGAGCGCGTTGGCGAATCGGCTTACCTCGCGATGGAGTTGGGCATAGGTAAAGGTCCGTACGGCGCCGTCTTCCCCTTCCCAGATGAGGGCGGCCTTGTGGCGGGTGGCGCCGTGCAAGTGGCGGTCCAGGCAGTTGTGGGCGACATTGAGGCTGCCGTCGGCAAACCAGCGGTAGAAGGGCGCGCGGCGTTCGTCCAGCACCTCGGTAAAAGGCTGATGCCAGGAGAGGTGCTGGCGGGCCAGGGCAGACCAGAAGGCCTCGGGATCTGCTTCGTCCTGGGCGCGGAGTTGCGCGTAATCCGCACTGTTGATGTTGGCCTGGGCAGAAAAATCGGCGGGTACGGCAAAATGGCGGATTTCGCTGAGCAGGGAATCAAGGGCGTTGGAATGGGACATGGTGCCTCCGAAGGCTTTTTTGCCATTTTATCATTTTTTCGGGAAATTGGGCGCCCTTTGCGCCAGCCGCCATGCAAGGTCTTTTTCTTGGTGGCGGAGAAAATGGCGGAAGAAGCAGAGGCGCCGGCGGCGCCAAATCCGCTGGCACCCCCGGTGGGCTGATCGTCATGTTCATGGTCCGGACCGGCTAAAGCTTTTTGATGATTTTCACGATCACCAGCAGAATGACCGCGCCCACGGTGGCCACCAGGATGGCGCTGATGACGCCGGCCCCCACCAGGCCCGCCAGGCCAAAGGCGATGAGGAGAAAGCCGCCCAGAAAGGCCCCGATGATGCCGATGACGATATCGCCGAGGATCCCGAAACCCCGCCCCTTGACGATCACTCCCGCCAGCCAGCCGGCGGCGGCACCGATTACCAGAAAAACGATCACGCTCATCAGGGTCATGGCTTTTTTCCTGTAGGGCCGGTCTACGCTCGCCTCAACGATACCAGAGGATCTGCTGCGCCTCCATGGGGACTTGGCATCCGGCCATGCGCGGGACGATGCGGGGGGTGTAGTCGCTGGCGGGGCGGTGGGCGGAAATTTCGCAGCGGTAGCTGTAACTGTTGACCGCGCCCCCAAGGGCTTCGCCCTGGGTCATGGGCAGGACTTCATCGTTCTGGCCCGCCGTGGCGAGGGCATAGAGCTCCACGGCGACGGCGCCCGGATCGAGATCGTCGAGATAGACGGGAACCTGGAAGTGGAGCATGCCGGCATCCTGGCGGATTTGCAGTTCGCCGAAGTGGATGCGCTCCCAGTGTTGGGCGAGCTCGCCCTGCCACTGGCAAATGCGCTCCACCTGGCTGCGCTCGGCCCGCGCCGCGGCAATATGGGCGGCGGGCAGGTAGAGCTGTTCGACATATTCGCGGACCATGCGGTTGCTGCTGAAGCGCGGGGTGAGGCGGCTCATGCTGGCGCGCATTTTTGCGACCCAGCCGCAGGGGCAGCCGTTGGCGTCGCGGTTGTGGTAGAAGAGGGGGACCACTTCCTCTTCCAGCAGGCGATAGAGATCCTCCGCCTCGCGGGCGTCCCAGGCGAGGTCCGTATCGTGCTCCTGACCATCGCCCAGGGCCCAACCCAGTTCCGGCGCATAGGCCTCGGCCCACCAGCCATCCAGTTCGGAGAGGTTCAAGCCGCCGTTGACGAGTACCTTCATGCCGCTGGTGCCGCTGGCTTCCCAGGGGCGGCGGGGGGTGTTGATCCACAGATCGACACCTTGCACCAGTTGTTCGGCCACCAGCATGTCGTAGTCGGCAATGAAGACGACCCGTCCGGCCAGGTCGGGGTGCTGGTGGATGAACTGGGTCCATTGCTGGACCATCACCTTGCCGGCGCCGTCCTGGGGGTGGGCCTTGCCGGCGAGCAGGAGCTGGACGGGGAAATGGGGATGGGTGAGGAGGCGGTAGAGCCGTTCGGGGTCCGCGAGCAGCATGTTGGGGCGCTTGTAGGCGGTGAAGCGGCGGGCGAAACCGATGGTGAGGGCGTTGGGATCCAGGGCGAGTCCGGCGCGTTGCACCGTCTCTTCGTCGGCATGGGCGGCGGCGAACTGGCGCTCCAGGCGGGCGCGGGCGAAGCCGATGACCTGCTGCCGGGCAGCGGCGCGCAGGGCCCAGAGGGCCTGGTCGGTAACGCTTTGAAAGCGGCTTTCGATGTCGTGCAGATCACCCAGCCAGCGTTCCTTGCCGCAGCTTTCGGTCCAGATCCGGTCGGCGTCCTGGGAATCCCAGGAGGGGGCGTGGACGCCATTGGTGACATGGGTGACCGGGACTTCGTCTTCCGGCCAGCGCGGAAAGAGGGGTTGGAAAATGCGCCGGCTGACGGCGCCGTGCAGACGGCTGACGCCATTGACCAGGATGCTGCCGCGGATGGCCAGCCAGGCCATGTTGAAGGGTTCCCGGGGGTCGTCGGGGTTTTCCCGGCCGAGGGCGAGCACGGTGCCGCTATCCACGCCGAAGGCCTGCGGCGCACCCTCCGTATAGCGGGCGAGGAGCTCCGGGGCGAAGCGGTCGAAGCCGGCGGCGACGGGGGTGTGGGTGGTGAAGATATTGCCGGCGCGGGTGGCGGTGAGGGCGCAGCGGAAGTCGGTGCCGTGGTCGCGCATGTGGCTATGGGCGCGGGCGAGGATGGCGAAGGCGGCGTGGCCTTCGTTGAGGTGGCAGATCTCCGGCTGAATGCCCAGGCGCCGCAGCAGGAACCAGCCGCCGATGCCCAGGCAGATCTCCTGCTGCAGGCGCATCTCCGGGCCGCCGCCGTACAATTCGGCGGTGATGCCGCGGTCGGCGGGGGAGTTGAGGGGGTCGTTGCTGTCGAGGAGGTAGAGCTTGACTCGGCCGATCCGGGCCTCCCAGGCGCGCAGGAGGACGCTGCGGCCGGGAAAGGGGAGCTCCACCCGCAGCCATTCGCCTTCCCGGTCGCGCACGGGCACCACCGGTAGCTGGGTAGGGTCGTTGTAGGGGAAAAACTCCTGCTGGCGGCCGCAATCGTCCAGAGACTGGCGGAAATAGCCTTGCTGCCAGAGCAGCCCGATGCCGAGGATGGGGACGCCGAGATCGCTGGCGGTCTTGAGGCAGTCCCCGGCGAGAATGCCCAGTCCCCCGGAGTAGATGGGCAGGGCTTCGGAGAGGCCGAATTCCATGCTGAAATAGGCCACTTGGCTGAAGGGTGCCTGGGGGTAGCTGCTGCTGAACCAGTTCTTGGCCGTCAAGCTCTGCCGGTGGCCGGCAAGAAAACGGTTCAGGAGGGCGACAAAGGCCTGATCCTGGGCCAATCGGTTCAGGACTTCGTTGGAGACATTCTGCAGGATGAGCCAGGGATTGCGGGTGGCCTGCCAGAGCTCCGGCGCGATCCGCTCCCAGAGGACGTCGGCGGCGTGACTCCAGGACCAGCGCAGGTCGAGGGCCAGTTCCGCAAGGCCGGCGAGGGAGTCGGGAAGATTGGGGAGGAGGTAGCAGGGGGCGATGGTCATGGGTGCGGAACTCCGAGGGCTGGGGCGCGGACGATGTTGCCGTTTTCCCGTCCGGCGGCAAAGTCATCGAGATTGGTGATGGTGGTGGCGGCGATGGTGTGGAGGGCCTCGGCCGTGAAGAAGGCCTGATGACCGGTGACGACGACATTGGGAAAGGTCAATAGCCGTTCGAAGCTGTCATCGCAGATGATATCGTCACAGAGATTGTGGAAATACAGTTCCGCCTCTTCTTCGTAGACGTCGAGGCCGACGGCTCCGAGATGACGGCTTTTCAGGGCGGCAATGAGGGCGCTGGTGTCGATGAGGGCGCCGCGGCTGGTATTGATGAGCATGGCACCCTGGGGCATCAGGGCGAGGCGTTCGCTATTCATGAGGTGTCGGGTGTCGGGAACAAGGGGAAGATGGAGGCTGACGATCCGGCTTTGGCGCAACAGATCTTCCAGTGCCACATACCGCATCCCCAGTTCCTGGCAGGCGGGATTGGCGACGGCATCGAAGCCGAGCAGGCGACAGCCCATCCCATGAAGAATGCTGGCCAGGGCGGCGCCGATCTTGCCTGTGCCGACGATGCCCACGGTCTTGCCGTGCATATCGAAGCCGAGCAGGCCGTCGAGGAGGAAATTGCCTTCCCGCACCCGGTTATAGGCCTTGTGCAGATGGCGATTGAGCGTAAGCATGAGACCCACGGCGAATTCCGCCACGGCATGGGGGGAGTAATCGCGTACCCGCATGACCGTGATCCGCAAACGTTCGGCAGCGGGAATGTCCACATGGTTGAAACCCGTACTGCGCAGGGCCAGGAGTTGGGTGCCGCCGGCGGCCAGCGTCTTCAGGGTCTGCTCATCCAGGGTGTCGTCCACGAATGGGCAGACGGCGGGATAGCCCTGGGCAATGAAGGCGGTATCGGCATTGAGTACCGTATCGACAAAAACCAGCTCATGGCGCCCATCGTTGGCGGCATTGAGGAATTGCTGATCATAGGGGCGGGCACTGGTGACCAGGCAACGCATGGTTTGGCTCCTTTCAGGGTCTTTCCCTTGATGGGGAATGGAATTGCGTTACGGTGCTGCGATCAGAATCTGACCGGTCTGCAGAAGGCCCCTTTGCCGGCGAAGCTGGCGGCGGTGCCCAGTTCTTCCTCGATGCGCAGGAGCTGGTTGTATTTCTCCACCCGTTCGCCGCGGCAGGGTGCCCCGGATTTGAGATGGCCGGTGTCCAGGGCCACCGTCAGGTCGGCAATGAAGCTATCCACCGTTTCGCCGGAACGATGGGAGACAAAGGCGCCCCAGCCATGGAACTGGGCCAGACGGGCGGCGGCGATGGTCTCGGTGACGGTGCCGATCTGGTTGAGCTTGATCAGCGCGGCGTTGGCGATCCGGTCGGTGATGGCGCGGGCGATAATGGCGGGATTGGTGCAGAAGATGTCGTCGCCCACCAGTTCGATGCGATCGCCGAGCTGGCGGTTGAGGAGTTTCCAGTTCTCCCAGTCATCCTGGGCCAGCCCGTCTTCCAGCAGGCAGAGGGGATATTCGTCCACCAGGGCGGCGTAGTAGGCGATCATTTCGGCGCTGCCGAGCTGGCGCTTTTCGCAGTGCAGGTGATATTTGCCGTCTTGGTAAAATTCGCTGGAGGCGGAGTCCATGGCGATGCCCACTTCGGCGCCGGGTTGGAGACCCACCGTTTCGATGGCGGCGACGATGAGGTCCAGGGGTTCGCGATTGGCATGGACCTGGGGGGCAAAACCGCCTTCATCGCCCACCCCCACCGAGAGCCCTTTTCTCAAGAGGATGCCCTGGAGGGCATGGTAGACCTCGGCGCCCCAGCGCAAGGCTTCGCGGAAGCTGCCGGCGCCGTAGGGGACGAGCATGAACTCCTGGATGTCGGCTCCTTGACCATGGGCATGGACGCCGCCGTTGAGGATATTCATGCAGGGGACGGGCAGGCGCGTGGCACCGGGGCCGCCGAGGTAACGATAGAGGGGCAGGCCGCTGGCCTCGGCGGCGGCGCGGGCGCAGGCCAAAGAGACGCCAAGGATGGCGTTGGCACCCAGCAGGGCCTTATTGTCCGTGCCGTCAAGGGCGATCATGGTGTCGTCGATGACTTTCTGGTCGCGGGCGTCGAGGTCGATGAGGTCGGGGCCGATGCGCTCTTCCACGTGTTCCAGGGCCTTGCGCACGCCCTTGCCGGCAAAGCGCCGGGGGTCGCCATCGCGCAACTCCACCGCTTCGCGGCTGCCGGTGGAGGCGCCGGAGGGTACGGCGGCTCGGGCGCGGATGCCGCAGGCCAGGGTGACCTCCACCTCGACGGTAGGGTTGCCCCGGGAATCGAGGATTTCGCGGGCGCTGATGTCGATGATGGTGCTGTCCATGGGTGGCTCCTGTTCAGATGGGCATGGGTAGGGCGAGATCGATGATTTCCAGGCGGTTGGTACCGCCGGGATGACCGCGGCTCGGGCCCTGGGTGAGGATGATGCGGCCCTCTTCCAGACCATGGGTAACCAGCCAGCGGCGCGCCGCCGCCTCCCAGCCTTGGCCGTGCTCCTCCATTTGGACCGGGTGTACGCCATAGGAAAAGGCCAGGCCTTGGCAGGTGGCGGGATGGGGACTCAGGGCGAGGATCCAGGTGGGCGAACGGAAACGGGCGATGCGCCGGGCCGTGGTGCCGCTTTCGGTGGGGGTGACGATGAAACGGGGCCGCAACCGTTGGGCGGCGGCATGCACGTCCAGGGCGATGACTTCTTCGATACTATCCGCCACGTCCTCCAGCGGTGCCAGGGGCTGTTCGCTCCGCGCCTTCTCCGTGACGGCGGCGATGCGGGCGAGCATCTGCACCGATTCCACGGGATAGTCGCCCATGGCCGATTCCTCGGACAGCATGATGCAGTCGGTACCGTCGAGGATGGCATTGGCCACGTCGGTGACCTCGGCCCGGGTGGGGCGGCGGTTATGGATCATGGATTCCAGCATCTGGGTGGCGGTGATGACCGGTTTGCCGGCGCTCCGGGCCTTGCGGATGAGGCGCTTCTGGATGACGGCGATTTCCTCGATGGGTACCTCTACACCGAGATCGCCGCGGGCCACCATGATCCCGTCGGTGGCCTGGAGAATGGCATCGATGTGCCGCCAGGCCCCCTTGCGTTCGATCTTCGCGACGATGAATGGGTCATAGCCGAGGGCTTGCGCCTCGCGGCGGGCATGAACGATGTCGGCGGCGGTCTCGACAAAGGAGACGCTCACGGCATCCACTCCGGCCTCCAGGGCGAAGGCCAGCAGTTCGCGATCGGCGCTGGTAAAGGCGCTGCCCTCCAGCATGACATTGGGCAGATTGACGCCCTTGTGGGAGAGCAGCGGTCCGCCCACCTGCACCCGGCCATGGATGCCGGCCTGGTCCACCTGATCCACCTGAACGGTGATGAAGCCGTCATTGAGGAAGACGGTGTCGCCCTTGCGCAGCGGCCGGGCCAGGCGGGGCAATTCGAGGGGGATGACCCCCGCTGTCGCCTGGGTTACGGGGGCGAAGGTGAGTTTGTCGCCTTTTTTGAGGAGCAGGGGCTGGGGCAGGGTACCGATGCGCAGTTTGGGGCCGGGCAGGTCGGCGAGGATGGTCAGCGGTCTGTCCGTCGCGATGGCCGCGGCACGCAGACGGGCGATACGGGCGCGATGCTCGTCGGGGCTGCCGTGGGCCAGATTGAGGCGGGCCACGTTCATCCCGGCGCGGAGCATGCGCTGCAGGGTCCGCGCCGCGTCGGAGGCGGGGCCGATGGTGCAGACGATCTTGCTGTGCTGGCGGGGCAGGCGGATCATGTCTTGCCGCCGAGCAGCTTCACGGCATCGTCCACCCCTTTGTTCTCCACGGCGATGGCATGGATGGCCTGACAGAAACGCACGGCCTCCTGCTGGCTGCGTTGATGGACATTGCGGCCGGTGGCGCAACCCGCCGTGCCGCCGGTGTGAATCTGATCGTAGAGGCGCTGGAGGAAATCCTCCGCGCTCGTTTCCTTGCCGCCGGCACAGATGACCTGGGTGCGCCCCGCCGCTGCGACGGCCTCGCCGAGGAGCTTCGCCTCCATCTCTCCCTGGGCGTTGAGAGGCGGATTCACCTTGACGAAATCGGCGCCGAGACACGCTCCCAAACCGGCCGCCCCGGCAATGAGATGGGCGTCCTGCTCCTGCGCACCGACGGCCTTGCCGCGCGGATAGGCCCAGACCACCGCCAGCAGGCCCAGTTGGTGGGCAGCGAAAATCATCTGGCTCGCTTCCGTCAACATGGCAGCTTCATATTCCGAACCGGGGTAGATGGTGTAGCCCACCCCCACCACCCGCAGGCCGGAATAGCGAACGAACTCCGCCACCTGCTCCATGCTCTGCCATTGCAGGCTCAGGGGATCGCGCTGTTCGCTCCGGACCAGATGGGTCTTGGAGTTGAGCTTGATGAGATAGGGGATGTCCTTGTAGTCCATGCCGTAGCGGCTGATCAAGCCCAGTTGGGTGGCAAAACAGCCCACCGGGGCTTCACTGGCGATGTGGAAGAGATGCTCCGGGTCGGCATCGTCGCTGGCAACCTGGCCGCCGATGAAGTCGTCATTGAGATGCTCCACCTTTTGATCGCCGGCCATGAGAAAGAGGCGGCCCTTGTCCTGGGTGGCGAGGCGGTAATTCTCCTCAAAGCGCCGACGGCTCTCGGCCGGGATGCCTATGGGCGTACTATGGCCATTCATGCGGGATCTCCTGTGCTGTGGTCATGAAGCTGATGGTAATGGCGGCGCAGGGCGTCGCCCGTGGCGGCCACCAGCGGGTGCAGGGATGGGGTCAGGCGCGGCTGGCTGCCAAACTGCATGGTGGCGAGGTCGGTGGCGCTGGCGTGCATCTGGATGGCCAGGGCGATGGTATTGACGATTTCGCCGGTGGTGGCGCCGCCGATCACCTGGCCGCCGAGAAGCTGCAGGGAGTCGGCGGCGAAGATGGCGCGGCAGTAGATCTCGGTGGTGTTGGGCATGGAGGCGGGGTGGTGGTCGGGCAGGCGCGCCTCGCCATAAAGGATGGGAAAGCCCTCCGCCTCGGCTTGATGCTGGGTGAGGCCGGCCACGCCAAAGGCCATGCCGTCGATCTCGCTGGCATAGACGCTCACCGAGCCGGCGTTGTAGCGGGGTTGGCGCAGGGCATAGAGGTTCATCCCGGCGATGCGTCCTTCGGCGGCGGCCTGGGAGGCAATCATGGCATGGTTGGCCTTGCGGGTGAAAAAATCCTGCTTGTGGGCGCAATCCCCTACGGCAAAGATGCCGGGGTCTTCGCGGGAACGCTGAAAGGCATCCACCCAGACGCCGCCGGAGCGGCTGAGGGTGAGACCCATGGCCTTGCCCAGGGCCACGTTGGGGCGCACGCCAATGGCAATGAGGACGGCATCCACCGCCAGGGGCTCCTGCCCGGCGATCTGGATGGCGGCCACCTTCTTGCCGGAACTGTCGGCCTGGAGGGCTTCGACCCGGGCGTTGGTATGGATCTGCACGCCATGGCTTTGCAACTGCTTTTCCACCTGTTTGCAGGCATCCAGGTCGAAGGCCGCCTGCATGAGGTGGGGGAGCATCTCGACAATATGGACCTCGATATCGCGCTTGCGGATCTCATCGGCGAACTCCACGCCGATGAAGCCCCCGCCGATGATGGCCATGCGCTTGACCTGGGGGATGAGGGTGCCGAAGAGCCGGTCGAGGTAATCGTAATCCTTGCGGATGCTGAATACGCCCTCCAGGTCCGTGCCGGGAATGGGAGGGATGAAATTTTCGGCGCCGGTGGCCAGCACCAGGCGTTCCCAGTGAATGGTGTCACCATGGACCAGGGCGGCGGTCCGGGCGGCGCGATCCACCGTGCTCACCGTGCCAATGAGGAGTTGGCCCCCTGCCGCGATGAGGGGCGCGCGCCCGGCCAGGTCTTCATCGGTGCCGCCGAGGGTGCCGAAGATGTAAGGAATGCCGCAGGGGATGACGGCGTCGGCCTCGGGCCGCACCACCAGGACCTTTTTGTCCGGCCAGAACTGGGCGGCGGTGATGCCGGTCATCATGCCTGCCGGACCGCCGCCGACGATGAGGATGTCGGTCTGCTGCTCTGCCATGGGGAACTCCTTCAAAATATCGGGCCTTAAATATCCAGCGAGGTGACTTCGGTATGGCGGAGGAGTTCCTCCAGGTCGGCATGGGAAAAGAGGGCGGTTCCCGGCTGGGCGGCGGTACCACTGCCGCAGGCCACGGCCAGGCGCAAGGCTTCGTCGGCCGTTTGGCCCTTGGCCAGGGCCGCCACCAGACCGCCGACCATGGAATCTCCCGCGCCAACGGTGGATTTCACGGCCACTTCGGGTGCCTTGGCAAAATAGCTGCCGGCGGGTCCCACGAGAAGGGCGCCGTCGCCGCCCAGGGAAACGCAGACATACTGGATGCCTTCCCGCTGGATGGCCCGGGCTTCGCTGGCGACGTCTTCCATCCGCGGCAACTGGCGATTGCGCAGGAGTTCGAGTTCGTAGCGATTGGGCTTGATGAGAAAAGGGCGGTGGGGGAGCGCCTGGGCCAGCAGTGGGCCGTGGGCATCCACCACGGCGTGCCCGCCCTGGGCGTGAATGCGCTCCACCATCTGACCATAGAAGGCGTTGTCCACCCCCGGCGGAACGGAGCCGGTGAGCACCCCAAAGCCGTTTTGGCAGAATCCCAGAAAGGTATCGCGAATCTGGGCGAGGGCCAGTTCCGAGGCGTAGGGGCCGATCCCGGTGATTTCGTACTGGATGGCCGGATCGCCCTGAAGAATGGTGGCGTTGACCCGGGTTTCCCCTTCCACGGTCACGCAATGGGAGTCGTCCAACTGATGTTGCAGCAATTTCTGCAACAGGGCGCCGATATTGCCGGCGACGATGCAGCAACTGTGGGCGCAGACCAGCAGTTCCTTGAGGGCGCGGGCGACGTTGATGCCGTTGCCGCCGGGGTCGTAGCGGGTGGCGGTGGCATGGGTCTTCTGATCGGCGACGAGGTGGGGCACCTCGTAGGCGATGTCCACGGAGGGATTGAGGGTGAGGGCGGCGATGGGCTGGCATTCGTTGCTCATGCCCGCGTCTCCAGGGTGCGGTAATGGACGAGGGCGGCCAGGGCCGCCGAAACCAGACGGGCGCGGGCGGGATCGGCGCGGGAGGTGAGGATGACGGGCACCTTGGCCCCCATGACGATTCCGGCGAGGGTGGCGCCGGCGAGGTATTCCAGGTCCTTGGCGAGGATATTGCCGGAGACCAGGTCGGGGACGATGAGGATGTCGGCGTCGCCCGCGACGGCGCTGTGGATGCCCTTGATCTCTGCCGACTCCCGGGAAATGGCGTTGTCGAAGGCCAAGGGCCCGTCCACCAGCGCGCCTTGAATCTGCCCGCGTTCGGCCATCTTCGACAGGCAGGCGGCATCGATGGTGGAGGGGATGGCGGGATTGATCACCTCCACCGCGGAGAGGATGGCCGCCTTGGGTGCGGCGACATCGAGGATCTGCGCCAGATCGATGGCGTTTTGCAGAATGGCCGCCTTGGTGAGCAGGTCGGGGCTGATGTTGATGGCCGCGTCGCTGATGAGAAGCAATTTGGGGTAGGTCTGGAGATCCGCCACAAAGATGTGGGACAGACGCCGCTCGGTGCGCAGTCGGGCGAGGATGGGGTGGAGAAAGGCGTCGCTGTGCAGGTGTCCCTTCATGAGGGCCTTGGCGGTGCCGGCGAGCACCATCTCCACGCCTTTTTCCGCCGCCGCGGCACTGTCGGGCACGTTGATGATCTGGAAATTGGGGCAGGAAGCGCCGCTGGCGGGTATGCCCATCTCCCCCAGCAGTTGGCGGATGCGCTTTTCATCACCGATGAGGATGGGCTCGATGATGCTTTGCTGCTTGGCTTCGCAGGCCCCCCGCAGGACGTGCTCTTCCGCGGCGTCCACGACGGCCACGGGGATATCCTCCAGGGGAGCGACGGTGGCGAGCAAGGCGTCGAAATTGGCAAAGGGCATCACTGATCTCCGGATGGGGGAAAAAGCAGGCGCTGGGTATGGCGGGCGATGACCAGATCTTCGTTGGTGGGGATGACCTGCACCTGCACGGCGCTGGCGGCGGTGGAGATGACGGCGCTCTGGGCATCGTTGCGCTGCGGGTCGAGCTGCAGGCCGAGATGCTCCAGTCCCCGGCAGATGGCCCAGCGCATGGGGGCGGCATGCTCGCCGATGCCGCCGGTGAAGACCATGCGGTCGATACCGCCCAGGGCGGCAACCAGGGCGCCGATCTGCTTGCGGGCGCTGTAGGCGAAGATGTCCAGGGCTTGCTGGGCATGGGGCTCGTTCGCGCGCAAGGAGAGCAGGGTTTGCATGTCGCCGCTGATGGCGGAAATGCCCAGCAGGCCGGACAGGTGATTGAGCAGGCGCTCCAGTTGCGGGCCATCGTAGCCTTTTTCTTCTATTAGATAGAGCAATACGCCCGGGTCCAGGTCGCCGCAGCGGGTGCCCATGACCAGGCCGCCGGTGGGGGTGAGGCCCATGCTGGTGTCCATGCAGCGGCCGTCCCGGACGGCGGCGAGGCTGGCGCCATTGCCGAGATGGGCGATGATCGTCCGTCCCTGGGCCGCTACCCCGAGGCGGCTGACGATATACTCGTAGGACAGGCCGTGGAAGCCGTATTTGCGCACCCCCTCATGCCAGAGATTGCGCGGCAGGGGTAGGCGGCTGGCCACTTCCGGGATGGTCCGATGAAAGGCGGTGTCGAAGCAGGCCACCTGGGGGATGTCCGGCCAGGCCGTCTGCAGGGCCTCGACGGCAGCGATCTCCGCCGGCAGGTGCAAGGGCGCGAAGCGCAAATATTCGCGAATGTGCTGAAGGAAATCGGCGTCGATCCGGCAGTGTTCCAGATAACGCGGCCCTCCCGAGACCACCCGATGGCCCACCCCATCGGGGACGACGCAGCCGGCCTCCTGCAGGGCCCCCAGGATGGCCTGGAGCGCGCCGCGCTGATCGGGAAAACGATCGGTGCGATCGACTCGCGCCTGGCCTTCACGCTGCAGCCAGATCCGCCCCGCACTCTGGCCGATGCGCTCCACCGCGCCGCTGCCCAGGGCGCTTTCCTCGCCATCGCCCATGGCATAGAGGGCAAACTTGATGGACGAGGAGCCGCTGTTGATGCAGAGGATCTGCCGTTTCATGCCAGCCAGGAGTCCGCTTGGCCAAGGCGCTTGGCCAAGGCGGCGAGGAAGCGGGCGGCATCGGCACCGAAGATGACCCGATGATCGCAGCTCAGGGTAAAGTCGGCCTTGCCTTGGGCATCCGTAGCGGCGATGGCGAGGATGGCCGAGGCCCCCAGGGGGACGATGGCGTTGAAATGGCTCACCACGGGGAATATTCCCAGGTTGGACAGATAAAAGCTGGCCCCCTGATAATCCTCGGGACTGAGACGGCCTTTCTTGACCTTGCCCAGAAGGATCCGCCAGTCCTCGGCCAGCTCCGCCAGCGGGCGGCGGGCGGCATCGCGCAATACCGGCGTGACGAGGCCATCACCGGTATCCACGGCGATGCCCACGTCCACGCGCTCGCGTTTGGCCACCCCCTTGGCTGTCCAGACGTGGTTGAACCAGGGATCTTCGGCTACCGTCAGGGCGCAGGCGCGGGTCATGGCCAGGGTGAGGGTGACCCCGGCTTTCTTGGCAACCGCGTGCAAGGGCTCCACGGGTAGTTGCGCGCTGATCTGAAAGGTGGGTGTCTGCACCGTGGCCGCCATGTTGCGGGCGACGGCGGCGCGCAGGGTGCTGGGCCTCTCCAAGGTATAAGGCGGACCCTGGCGGAGGTCGGCCTCGGGCGCGGCCAGGGCCGCTGCCAGGACTTGGGCCGCATGGATGGTCCCATCGGGCCCCGGCGCCACGCTGGCGATGTTTACGCCGAGGTCTCTGGCCAGTGCGCGGGCGTAGGGGGAGGCCTGCAGGCCGCTGGACAGAGGCGCCGATGGCAGCGCGGCGATTGGGGTCTGTTCCGGCGCGGCGGATGCTTGCCGGGGAGGAAGGGCCGCTGCGGGCGCGCCGGGCATCGCGGCGGCGGGCGGCGTGCTGCGGGCGGCGGCTGCCGCGGGCTTGGGGGTGGTGGGCGCCGCTGGCGGAGACTGAGGGCCAGAAGCTGCGGCCACTGGGCCTTGTTCCGCTTCATCGACGAGGTAGCCGATCACCTGCCGCACCGGTATGTCGGTATCCACGGGCGCCAGGGGACCAGCCAGGAAGCCGTCGGCAAAGGCCTCCACATCAAGAATGGCCTTGTCGGTTTCCACCTCGGCAATGGCCTCGCCTTTCTTCACCGCCTCGCCCGGCTGTTTGTTCCAGCGGACCAGGCGGCCGGTTTCCATGGTATCCGACAGGACCGGCATGGTGATGGACTGCTTCATGATGCGACTCCTCTCGGTCTAGGCCGCGGCCGTCAGGGCGCGGGCGGCAGCGATGATGTCGGCGCTGCGCGGGATGCTGGCCGCCTCCATGGCGCCGTTGAAGGGGGTGGGGATATCCATGCCGGCGACACGTTGGATGGGCGCGTCGAGGAGATAAAAACAGCGCTCCTGCAGGGTGGCGACCATCTCCGCCCCGGCGCCGGCAAAACGGCAATCCTCTTCGACAACGAGCAGGCGGTGGGTTTTCTCCACGGATCGTTGGCAGGTCTGCCAATCCATGGGCGAAAGGCTGCGCAGATCAATCACTTCCATGGCGATGCCCTCCTCAGCCAAGGCGTCCGCTGCCTCCAGGGCCAGCGTGACCATCCGCGAATAGGCGATGCAGGTCAGGGCGCTACCCTCACGTCGCAGCAGAGCCTGATGCATGGCCGGCGCCACCGCCGTCTCATCCACCGGCCCCTTGCTGAAATAGAGCAGTTCGTGTTCGAGGACGATGATGGGCTCATCGCTGCGAATGGCCTGGCGCAATTGCCAGTAGGCGTCCTGGGGCGTGGCGGGCACCACCATGCGCAGGCCGGGGACATTCATCAGCATCTGCTCCAGGCGCTGGGAATGTTGCGCCCCCAGTTGTCGGGCGACGCCGCCCGGCATGCGCACCACCAGCGGCAAGGGAAACTGGCCGCCGGACATGAAGGGGATCTTGGCCGCCATGTTGACCAAGGCATCCATGGCCAGCAGGGCGAAGTTCACCGTCATGATCTCCACCACCGGCCGCAGGCCGGTCAGGGCCGCGCCGATGCCCAGGCCGGTGAAGCTGTTTTCGGAGATGGGGGTATCGCGCACCCGCCATTCGCCGTATTTGGCCATGAGGCCCTCGGTGACCCGGTAGGTACCGCCATAGAGGCCCACATCCTCGCCCAGGGTGAAGACCGTCTCGTCGGCCGCCATCTCCGCATCCATGGCCCGGTTCAAGGCCTGCCAATACAAGAGTTCGCTCATTGGGGATCCTCCATGAGGGTCTCGAAGCGCCGGTTAAGCAGAAAAGCAGCCTGCACATCCGCCAGATCGGGAGCGGGGCTTTGCCGGGCAAAGGCGGCTGCGTCCTGGACGATGGCGCTCACTTCCTGCCGCAATCGTTCCACCGCTGCCGGGTCCAAATGCCCTTCGGCACAGCACTGCTCGGCGAAGCGATGCACGCAGTCGGGGCCGACGCACTGGAGTTCCTCGGCGCTGGGGTAATGCGCCTCCGCGCGACGGATGGCGGCGGCAATGGGGTCATTGGCGACAAAGGCGTTCACCTCCACGGCCGGACGGTAGGAACCCGGATCCGCCATGGAATGGCCCCGGTAGCGATAGGTCTCGCATTCCAGGAACTGCGGCCCGTCGCCCGCCCGCACCCGTTCCAGGGCGCGGCGCGTGGCCGCATGCACGGTCAGCACATCCATGCCATCCACCTTTTCGGCGGGGATACCGTAGCCGCAAGCGCGCTTGTGGACTTCGACCACGGCGGAATGGCGATGGATCTCGGTGCCGATCTGATAATGATTGTTTTCGCAGACGAAGAGTACCGGCAACTTCCACAGGGCGGCCATGTTCAGGGATTCGTGAAAGGTGCCCTGGTTCACCGCGCCGTCGCCGAAAAAGCAGATGACGGCTTCCGGGAGCTGCCGATAGGCGACGGCATAGGCCGCGCCGATGGCAATGGGAAAGGTCTCGCCGACAATGGCGTAGCCGCCCAGAAAGCGCCGCTCCCGATCGAAGAGATGCATGGATCCCCCCATGCCGCCGCTGATGCCGTCCTTCTTGCCGAAGATCTCCGCCATGACCCGCCGCGGCGGAACGCCGCGGACGATGGCATGCACATGCTCGCGATAGGTGCTCACCACGTAGTCGCCGGGTTCGGCGGCGTGGAGCACGCCCACGGCCACCGCCTCCTCGCCGGGGTAGAGATGCAGGAATCCGGCGACATTCCCCTGGGCGTATTCCTGCGCCGCCTGCTCCTCAAAGGCGCGGGCCAGGAGCATGTCGCGCAGCATGGCTGCCATGGCGCTCCTATCCATGGGCTTCCTCCGGCAGGAATTCATCCAGGGCGCTGGTGAGGGGGGTGAGGTACATGAGGGCCGGGCCGCCGTGCATGAGGACCGCCAGGAAACCCGCCTCCATGATTTCGTCCCGACTGGCCCCCGCCGCGGCGGCGCCCTTGACGTGGAGGGCGATGCACCACTCGCATTGTGCGGCCACGGAGAGCGCGACATTGATGATCTCCTTTTGCGCCTTGCTCAGGGCCGGACCGCTTTCGGCCTTGCCCATGAAGCCGAGGAAGGAGTTGATCTCCGCCGGGTATTTGCTTTTCAGCCTTTCGATGAGTGCGGTAATATCCTGGATACGCTCATTCATGCTGGTCATCGCGTTGCCTCCTTGCTGCCGGTTGTGTCGGGCGTTGCCTGTCTTTCAGGCAATCCCCTTCTTGAGCAATATGCTGCGCCCGGTCATTTGCTCCGGTTGTGCAATCCCCATGAGATCCAGAACCGTAGGGGCGACATCGGCTGCCCCGCGCCCGATTCCCAGCCGCGCCCCGGCTTCGCCAATGAGCAAAAAAGGCACGGGATAAACCGTGTGCTGGGTGTGGGGTTCGCCGGTCACCGGGTCCACCATCTCGTCGCAATTACCGTGATCGGCGGTGAGGATGATGCGGAAACCCCGCGCCAGGGCCGCCTGAACCACCCGGTGGAATTGCAGATCGAGGGTTTCCACGGCGCGGATGATGGCGGGGATCTTGGCGGTATGGCCGACCATGTCCCCGTTGGCAAAGTTGACGAGCACAAAGGCGTACAGGCCGCTCTCCACGGCGGAGATGATGCGATCCGCCACCTGGGGGGCGCTCATTTCCGGTTGCAGATCGTAGGTGGCCACCTTGGGAGAGGGGATGATCTCCCGGTCCTCTCCGGGGAAGGGTTCTTCCCGGCCGCCATTGAAAAAATAGGTGACGTGGGCGTATTTCTCGGTTTCGGCGCAGTGGAATTGGCGCAATCCCGCATCGCTCACCACCTCGGCCAGCACCCGGTAGGGGAACTCCGTGGGGAAGAGCACGGGGAAGGGATACTCGTCGTTGTAGGCGGTCATGCACAGGGCCCGACGCGGGCCGGCCGTCCCCCGGTCGAAATGGGTGAAATCCGGCATGGCGATGGCCGCGCTCAACTGGCGCATACGGTCGGAGCGGAAATTGAAAAAAAACACCGGTTCGTTCGGGCCGATGCGCGCGCGTTCCGGGTCGCCGATCAAGGTGGGCTGGATGAACTCATCCCCTTCGCCCCGTTTCCACGCCTCTTGAATGGCGGCCTCGGCATTCCCGGCATGGAGTCCATCGCCCCGCATATAGGCCGCCCAGGCCTTTTGCGTGCGCTCCCAATAGCCGGCGCGGTCCATGGCATAGTAACGACCGCAAACGCTGGCGATGAAGCCCTTGCCCAACTTGCGGAGGAGGTCTTCTACCTGCCGCGCGAATCCGTCCGCGCATTGGGGGGCGGTGTCGCGGCCGTCGGTGATCATGTGCACCACCGGTTCCACCCCCGCCGCCGTCACCAGAGGCAGGATCGCCAGCAAGTGATCGATATGGGAGTGCACCCCGCCGTCGGAGATCATGCCCAGCAGATGCAGGCGCTGGCTGCCCTGGAGAATCTTCTGCCAGGCCGGCAAGCGGCCGAAGCTGCCATCCTCCAGGCTGTCGGAGATGCGCACCAGGTCCTGCTTGAGGATACGTCCCGAGCCCAAGGTCAGGTGACCCACCTCGGAGTTGCCGAATTGCCCGTCCGGCAGCCCTACCGCCCGGCCGGACGCTTGCAGGGCGGTGTGGGGATGGCTGGCAAAGTAATGATCCAGGTGCGGTGTCCGCGCCTGGGCCCAGCCGCTATAGGCGCGATTGGGATTGAGGCCGAAGCCGTCGAAGATCACCAGCAGTACGGGCCTCTTATCCATGATATCGGTTCCCAGGTTGCGCTGCGCTCAGCGTAGCAGCTAATTGTGACAGTATGATGAAAGGATCGTTCATGGAGCACGACCTCGGCAAAGGGCGTTTCGGTGGCGGCCTGCCCTGTTGCGCGATCTCCCGCTGCCGGCCATCAGCCCCTCGGCTTTCTGCCCAGGCGCTTTTCCACTTCCAGCACCTGCAGGGTGGTGGCCAGCACGGTATCGGGATTGAGGCTCATGGAGTCGATGCCCAGTTGCACCAGGAATTCGGCCATCTCCGGATAGTCCGATGGCGCCTGACCGCAGAGTCCCGAGTGGATGCCGTTGCGTGTGCAGCCCTCCACCGCCAGACGGATCATCTCCTTCACCCCGTCATCGCGTTCGTCATAGTCAAAGGCCACGATCTGCGAATCCCGGTCCACCCCCAGGGTCAATTGGGTCAGGTCGTTGCTGCCGATGGAAAAGCCGTCGAAGCGCCGGGCGAACTGATCGATGAGGATGACATTGTTGGGGATCTCGCACATGGCATAGATCTTCAGGCCCTTGTGACCGCGCTTCAGGCCGAATTCCGCCATCTTGGCCAGCACCGCATCGGCTTCCTGCACGCGGCGCACGAAGGGCAGCATGAGGATGACGTTGTCCAGCCCCATCTCCTCCCGGACCCGGCGCATGGCCGCGCACTCCAGGGCAAAGCCCTCGGCATAGGCGGGATGGGCATAGCGGGAGGCCCCGCGGAAACCGAGCATGGGATTGTCTTCACTGGGTTCAAACCAGCGTCCACCCAGCAAGGAGGCATATTCGTTGGACTTGAAGTCGGACATGCGCACCACCACCGGCTTGGGATAAAAGGCGGCAGCGATGGTGCCGATGCCTTCGGAGAGGCGCTGGACGAAAAAGTCGGCGGGTTGGCCGAAGCCCGCCACGAGTTGGGCCAGGGCCGCCTTTTCCCCCTCATCCTCGACCTTTTCCGGGTGGAGGAGGGCCATGGGGTGGGCCTTGATGGCGCTGTTGATGATGAACTCCATGCGCGCCAGACCGATGCCGTCATTGGGCAGCATGCTGGTCTGGAAGGCGATGTCCGGGTTGCCCAGGTTGATCATGATCTCCGTGGCCGGGCGCTGGAGGGTGGCCAGATCCGTATGGCGAATCTCGAAGGGCAAGGCACCGGCATAGACAAAACCCATGTCGCCCTCGGCGCAAGAGACCGTGACCATGGCGCCGTCCTGCAGTGCCGTAGTGGCGTTGTCGGCGCCCACCACCGCCGGGATGCCCAGTTCGCGGGCGATGATGGCGGCATGGCAGGTGCGTCCACCACGATTGGTGACAATGGCGGCGGCCTGCTTCATCACCGGTTCCCAGTCGGGGGTGGTCGTGTCGGCCACCAGGACCTCTCCGGGGCGGAAGGCGTTGAGGTGGGCCACATCGGCAATGACGCGCACCGGCGCCGCCGCGATCTTGGCCCCCACCGCCCGCCCGCTGGCCAGCACCGGTCCGCGGGTCTTGAGCAGGTATTCCTCCAGAACCTGGCCTTTTTTCTGGGAGGCCACCGTCTCGGGACGGGCCTGCACCATGTAGAGCTGGCCATCCAGGCCATCCTTGGCCCATTCCATGTCCATGGGCCGGCTCTCGCCCACCTTTTGGCTATAGTGGGCCTCGACCTTGATGGCATAGTCGGCCAGGGTGAGGACATCGGCGTCCGTGAGGCAGAAGCGTTCGCGCTCGACCCGGGAAGTGGGCACGTTGCGGGTGCTGTGGCGGGTATCGCCCTCGGCATAGACCATTTTGATCTTTTTGCTGCCCAGGATGCGGCGCAGAACGGCCTTTTTGCCGCTGCGGAAAGCGGGCTTGAAGACGTAGAATTCATCGGGGTCCACCGCCCCCTGCACCACGTTCTCCCCAAGCCCCCAGGAGGCGGTGATGAAGACCACATCGCGGAAGCCCGTTTCCGTATCCAGGGAAAACATGACGCCGCTGGTGGAAAGATCGGAGCGCACCATCTTCATGACGCCGATGGACAAGGCCACCTTGAAGTGGTCGAAGCCCTGATCGACGCGGTAGTGGATGGCGCGATCGGTGAAGAGGCTGGCAAAGCAGCGCTTGCAGGCATCCAGCAGGGCCGCCTCGCCGGAAATGTTGAGGTAGGTATCCTGCTGGCCGGCGAAGCTGGCGGTGGGCAGGTCTTCCGCCGTGGCCGAGGAACGCACGGCCACGCTCAGGCCGGGGCCGTACTCGGTCTTGAGGCGCCCGTAGGCGGCGAGGATTTCTCCCCGCAGATCATCAGGGAGGGGTGCGCCGTAGACGATCTCGCGGGCCGCTTCGCCCCGCCGCGCCAAGTCTTCCACGTCGTCGGGGTTGAGCCCGTCGAGGGCCGCGTGCAAACGGTCCCAGGCACCGGCCTTGTCCAGCATCATGCGATAGGCCTCGGCGGTGATGGCGAAACCGTTGGGCACCCGCACCCCTTGGGCGGTGAGCTCCCGGAACATCTCTCCCAGAGAGGCATTTTTGCCGCCCACCAGGGGCACGTCTTCGATTCGGATTTCGTTGAAAAAACGGATATAGCTCGCGCTCATGGCATCCTCATAAGGGCTACGGAAGAATTCCGAGCCGGCGCGCTGCGCTGGCCGTGGATGGCGGTTGGGACGGTAAAAACAGCGTCGCGGGCGCCGCGACCGCTCCGCCGAGGTTCCCATGTTGCCCCGGGAGAGAACCCGCAGGGGCCTGGGGAGGGGGAAGGTTTCGCGGAGCAGACGGCATGAGTCCTCGCAACCAGTCCGTATAACCATAGTCGACGCCGGGCCGTTGCACAAGCCGCTTTGCGCCTAGGAAGGCGAGGGTCCCTGCTGGATGACAGCGGCCTCATGCAGCGACCGCCGGGGCGCTTCACGCCATGACGAACGAAGCTCCGGGAGGGGGCGCTCCAGCAACTGTTCCAGCGCCGTCACTTCCGGGGCATAGATCTCCTGCAAAAACCTCCGCGCATCCTCATCCATGGCGGGTTTGCCATGGTCGCGCAATAACCAGCGCTGCCAGATATATTTGCCCCATGCCCGTGGCAAAATGGCATCGCCGATGAATCGGCTAATTCGGCTGCCGGCCAGATAGCGCACCCAAACGCCCCGCGCTGACCGATGAACGTTGTAGGCCTTGTCGAGATCCATGCCGGCAATGGGCCCGGTGTCAATCTCCAGGAATTCCGCCACTGCTTCCAAGACCGTCCGCGGCCTTTTTTTCAGGTCTTCGAGCAACAGCACCAACACCCGATCCCGGCCGAAAAGCGTTTGATAACGGCGGATCTGCTCGCTGTACTGGCCCAACTCCACATAGAGCTGCGACACTCCCCAACCCTTATCCGGCCTTTCCCAGTCGCGCCGCAGGGCCTGGGCGAAGGGGAGGTGGATGGCGCCTTCGGTAAAATCCATCAGATACTGGGCGTAGGCCCTTTCCACCGGGTCGCGCAAAATGACGATGATCCGGGCATCCGGGGCGACCTGATGAATGCGCTGCGCCGCTTCGGGGCACCATAAATAGGAGGGACTGGCATCGCCGACGCGCGGGAAGGCATCGGCACCCCGGTAAAGATGCTGATAGTGTTCCACGTCGGCGACGTAACGGATGAGATGCGCCTGCTCCCGGGCGGGACGGGGCTGGGTGAAGAAGTGGGGTTCTTTCCTGCCCGGCAGGAAGACCTGCGGGTGTTGGCGCAGGTAGGCATAAAGGGAGGTGGTCCCGCTCTTTACCGCTCCAACGATATAGAAATTCGGCCAGATGGATTCCCGCATCAGTGATCTTTCCCCCAGGTTCATGTCAAAAGGGTAGTCGAGAAAACTCCCCAGCGGCAGAGGCCATGCGTTCCTTAATCACTATTACTATATACGATTATCCATATCTTTTCCACCTATTGCGCAAAGGAAACCTCTTTCGATGAGGAATTCCAGTACCTGGCGGGTGGCCTCGGGCGGCGAGACCCGCGCCGTATCGACCTGGATGTCCGGCTGCAGCGGCTTCTCGTAAGGGTCATCGATGCCGGTAAAGGCATCGATCGTTCCTTCCAAGGCGCGGGCATAGAGCCCCTTGGCATCCCGCGTGAGGCAGGTCTGCAGGCTGGCGGCGGCGTGGACTTCCACAAACAGGCCGCCGTTGTCCTCCACCAGGGCGCGCGCCTCGGCCCGGGCGCTCCGATAGGGGGAAATGGCCGAAACGATGGCGATGCCGCCGTGGCGGGCCGCCAGACCGGCGACGAAGCCGATGCGGCGAATGTTTTCGTCCCGATCGGTCCTGGAAAAGCCCAGTCCCTTGGAGAGGAAGCGGCGGATCACATCGCCGTCCAGCAGGGTCACCGTGCGCTGGTCCATGGCCTCCAGGCGGCGGGCGAGCATTCCGGCCATGGTGCTCTTGCCGCTGCCCGAGAGCCCTGTCAGCCAGAGCACCAGCCCGCGGTTGTCGGCGCCGCGATAGGCCCGGCGCAGGCAGGCGATGACCTCCGGCGGAGAGAACCAGTCCGGCACCTCCTCCCGGTTGGCCAGGCGGCGGCGCAATTCCGTACCGGAAATCTCCTCCACCGCTTCACCGAGCTCCAGCTCGGCGGGCGTGACATAGCGCTGGCGCCGGGTCGAATAGACGTGCTCCCCGACGAAAATAGGGATGATGCCGGCCTCGTCGGCATGGGCGGCGAGGAGATCCTGAGCGGCAAAGGGGGGATAAAAGAGCCCCCCCTCCAGACCGCCCGGATCGGCATGGCCGCGCCCGACGATGAAATGGGTGGCGCCGTAATTGCGACGAATCAGGGCGTGCCAGAGGGCCTCGCGGGGGCCGGCCATGCGCATGGCCAAGGGCAAGGCCGCCAGATGCACCCGGCCCGCCGGATAGTGGGGCAGAACCAGGCGATAGGCGCGCATCCGGTAGGCGGCGTCCACATCGCCCGCCTTGGTCGGTCCCACCGCCGGGTGGAGGAGCAGTTGGCCGTCCACCACCTGGGCGAGGGCCTTTTGGGTGATGGTCATGTGGGCGAAGTGCAGCGGATTGCGGGTTTGGAAGGCCACCGTCGGGCGTCCGTTGAGCAGTCGGCGCAATTCCGCCGGGCTGCGGTATTCGGGGGGGAAATCCGTCGCCGCCGCCCACTGGCGGCGTTCTTCGGAACTGATTCGCAGCGGGCCGCTCACCATGACCGGGCCGCGAGCGAAGAGGGCCGCCACGCCGGGGTGGCGGGGATCGTCCGTGCCATAAACGGCCAAGGCTTCCCGGCGCGGGTCGGGGCGAAACCATTCCGCCACGGTCATGGTCGCCAGGGGCAGGCCGTCGGGGCGCTGCAGGGAAATCTCCACCCCCGGGGCCAAGCGGGCGGCCTGGGCCTCGTCCATGTCCAGCACGATGGGCATGGGCCACAACCGCCCATCGGCCAGCCGCATGCGCGTCAGGACCGCTTCATAGTCGGTGGCACCCAGATATTGGGACAAGGGGGCAAAGCCGCCGGTGAGGAGCAGCTCCAGGTCGCAGCGCTGGCGTTCGTTGAGGGTCAGCACCATCATTTTCGGACCATTTCCTTATTGCCGTACCATGTAAAACCCGCTAAAGCCCATCCGCTGCAGTTGTTCCATGAGGGCGCCCGGCGCCACGCCGGCGGGCAGGGGGCCGATCTGGACCTTGTAGTATTCCTGATCATGCACATAACCGGGAACGATCAGGACGCCATGGATACCGGCGGCCTGGAGGCGGTCGCGTTCGCGGATGGCATTGTTGAGAACGGCAAAGGCCCCTGTTTGCAGGAAATTCTCCGCG
Organism: Acidithiobacillus sp.; assembly: GCF_049965315.1. Classification (GTDB taxonomy): domain Bacteria; phylum Pseudomonadota; class Gammaproteobacteria; order Acidithiobacillales; family Acidithiobacillaceae; genus Acidithiobacillus_B. The sequence goes on from NZ_JBMFWL010000012.1 coordinate 37,517, forward strand.
GGTGTGCTCAGTTCCGGAGCTTGGACCCCGGTTGGCGGCGCGGCGGACGGGATCGCTGGCATTGGCCGGGGGACCGGTGCCGATGGCGCCGCCTGGCCTTGCATTGGCGCGCCAGGGCCGTTGAGGGCGACGATCTGCACGGGAGCGGTGCCCTGGTCAACAATGCCGAGGGCGTTGGCCGCACCATAGGAAAGATCCATGACCCGGCCATCCACGAAGGGGCCGCGATCATTCACCAGGACCACCACGCTGCGGCCATTGCTGAGGTTGGTCACACGGGCGCAGGTGGGCAGGGGCAGGGTGCGGCTGGCGGCAGTATAGGCCCGCGGGCGAAAGGGGGTGCCCATGGAGGTGGTGGAGCCCGATTCCCAGCCATACCAGGAAGCGACACCGCGGACGTCGTAGCCGCTGGCGCTGCTGGCGGGGTAATAGCTCTGTCCGCGGATGCGGTAAGGGCGATTGTAGGCGGCGTTGAGATTGGGCGGGGGAGCATAGCAGCCGCCTTCGCCATTGCCGGGAGCCTGGCCGTAACGGCCGGGACTGAAGGTCGGCGAACTGGCGCAGCCGGCCAGGGCGCCGGCCAGGGCGATGCCGAGCAGCGCGCGGGCCAGCCGCCTACTGCGCATGGCCGGGTGATGAATGGGCATGGGGCTTGCGCAGGAGGGCCGCCATGATCCGGACATGGATCTCTGCCAGTTGCTCCAGGTCCGCCACCGCCACGCATTCGTTCACTTGATGGATGGTGGCGTTGAGGGGCCCCAGTTCCAGCACCTGCCCCCCCAGTTGGGCAATGAAGCGGCCATCGGAGGTGCCGCCGGCGGTGGAGAGCCGAGTCTCCTGCCCGGTAACGGCGCGAATGGCCCGGGTGGCGGCATCCACCAGGTCACCGGGCGGCGTAAAAAAGGGCGGTCCCGAAAGCTGCCAATCGATGCGGTAACGCAGTCCCGCCCCATCCAGCAGGGCCTCCACGCCGGCCTGGAGGCCCTCGGGGGTGGATTCTGGGGAAAAGCGGAAATTGAAGTCCGCCTGCAGGCTGCCGGGGATGACGTTGCTTACCCCGGTGCCGGCGTGGATGTTGGAAAACTGCAGGCGGGTGGGCGGGAAATGGGCATTGCCCTGGTCCCAGGATCTGGCGGCCAGATCGGCCAAGGGTTGCAAGCTGCGGTGGATGGGGTTGTCGGCCTTTTCCGGGTAGGCGATGTGCCCCTGAACACCGTGGACGGTGAGGCGGCCGTTGAGGGAGCCGCGCCGCCCGTTTTTGATGCAATCGCCCAGGCGCGTTTCCGAGGAGGGTTCTCCCACTACGCACCAATCGATGCCTTGGCCGGCGGCCCGCAGCCATTCCACCACCCGCCGGGTGCCATCCACGGCGATGCCTTCCTCATCGGAGGTGACGAGAAAGGCCAGGCGGCCGGGATGGTCGGGATGCAGGGCGACGAAGCGCTCCGCCGCCACCACCATGGCGGCGAGGCTGCCCTTCATGTCGGCAGCGCCCCGGCCATAGAGGCAGCCGTTGTGCAGGGTGGGGGTAAACGGGTCGCTATGCCAGTCTTCCCGAGGCCCGGGCGGCACCACATCGGTGTGGCCGGCGAAACAGAGGCGCGGCCCAGCGTGCCCCCTTTCCGCCCAGAAATTGTGCACGCCCCCGGCCGGCAGACGGGTGACGCGGAAGCCTACGGCCTCCAGGCGCCGGATCAACAGATCCTGGCAGCCGCCGTCCTCCGGGGTCACGGAGGGGCGGGAAACGAGATCCATGGCGAGGTCCAGCACGGCGTTAGGCATTCGTCACCCCGGCGATCGCGCTCAGATATCCCGCAAGAGGGCGTTGATGCCCACCTTGGCCATCGTTTTGGCATCCACCTGCTTGACGATGACGGCGCAATACAGGCTATGGGTGCCATCCTTGGCCGGCAGGTTGCCGGAGACCACCACCGAGCCCGCTGGGACCCGCCCATAGAGGATCTCCCCGGTGGTCCGGTTGTAGATCCGGGTGCTGCTGCCGATGAAGACGCCCATGGAGATCACCGAACCCTCTTCGACGATGACCCCCTCGACCACTTCCGAACGCGCCCCGATGAAGCAGTTGTCCTCGATGATGGTGGGATTGGCCTGGAGAGGTTCGAGGACGCCGCCGATGCCGACGCCGCCGGAGAGGTGGACGTTTTTGCCGATCTGGGCGCAGGAGCCCACGGTGGCCCAGGTGTCCACCATGGTCCCCTCGTCCACATAGGCGCCGATATTGACGAAAGAAGGCATGAGCACGCAGTTGCGGCCGATGAAGGAGCCCTTGCGCGCCGTGGCCGGCGGGACCACCCGGTAACCGCCGGTGCGGAAGTCGTTGCTGTTGTAATCGGCAAACTTGCCGGGGACTTTGTCATAATAGTTGCTTTCGGCGCCGGGGATGCGGACATTGTCCTGAAGCTTGAAGGAGAGCAGCACGGCCTTTTTGATCCACTGGTTGGTCACCCATTGACCATTTTCCTTCTGGGCGACCCGTAGGACGCCCTTGTCCAGGCCCTCGATGACCTGATGTACGGCTTCCCGCACTTCCTGGGGGGCCTGCCTGGGGGAGAATTCCGCCCTGCTTTCCCAGGCGGATTCGATGATTTGGGCGAGTGACTGGCTCACGCTGACTCCTTAATTAAAATGAATGGGATGCCAAAAAACGCCGGATGCGCTGCGCACCCTCTACGCATTCCTCCAACGTGCCCACCAGGGCAAGGCGCACGCGATCACGCCCGGGGTGTTGAGCATGGGCCGCGCGGGCCAGGTAGGCACCGGGGAGACAGCGCACATTCTGCCCGGCATAGAGGGCGCGGGCAAATGCCTCGCCATCGGCCACCCGTGGCCAGAGATAAAAACCTCCGGCGGGTCGCTCCACCTCCAGCACCGGCTGGAGGATCTCCAGTACGGCGGCGAATTTGGCCGCATAGGCGGCGCGGGTGCGTTGGACATGGCCTTCATCCTGCCAGGCGGCAATGGCCCCGGCCTGGATGAACGGAGGGGTGGCGGGCCCCATGTAGGTGCGATAGCGCAGGAAGGCGCGCAGGATCTCGGCGTCGCCGGCGACAAAACCGCTGCGCGCACCGGGGATGCTGGAGCGCTTGGACAGGCTGTGGAAGGCCAATACCCGGTCCAGGCTGCCGCTGCCTGCCGCCGCCTCCAGGACCCCCGGCGGCCTTTCTCCCTCGCCATAGATTTCGCTGTAGCATTCGTCCGCCGCCAGCACGAAACCATGCTGACGAGCCTTGGCAACGAGCCAGACGAGGGTTTCCGCCGGGATGACCGCCCCGGTGGGATTGTGGGGGGAGTTGATGTAGAGCAGGGCCGTTCGCGCCCAGATGGCCTCGTCGACGGCAAAAAAGTCGGGTTGCCCGGCGGGCCCGCAATTGAGATAGTATGGCTGGCCGCCAGCCAGCAGCGCCGCGCCCTCATAAATCTGGTAGAAGGGGTTGGGCATCAACACCAGGGGCTTGGGTTCGGCGCAAGGCGGCAGGACGGCCTGGGCGATGGAAAACAGCGCCTCGCGGCTGCCGTTGGCCGGGAGGACATGGCGATCGGCGTCCAGGAAGCCCGCGGGCAAGGCAAAGCGCTGCGTGGCCCAGGCGGCGATGGCGCGGCGCAGGCGCTCTTCTCCTTGGACCTTGGGGTATTCCGCCAAACCATGCAAGTGCTCGATGATGGCTTCCGTCACCATCCCCGGTGCCGGATGGCGCGGTTCGCCGATGGAAAAATCAATGACCGCGAGGTCTGCCGGCGTTACATCCGCGAGGAGCGCACGCAAGCGCTCGAAGGGGTAAGCCTGGAGCAGGTCGAGTTGCGGGTTCATAGGGATCCTCGGGAAAGCGGTGGTTGATGAAACACGGAAGCGTTTCTCCGTCATGATTTTGGGCCATGGGAGAGGGTTGTGACAAGTGTCGATGCGTAATGGCGCGTTGCCGGTTTTGGCGTTACTGCTGGGTTCCAGCCTTTGGGGCGTGCTGTGGTGGCCCATGCGCCACTTTGCGGCGGCGGGAATCTCCGGCCCCTGGCTCATCCTCGGCGTCTATGCCCTGCTGGCCCTGCCCATGGGCGCCTGGTCCTGGAAACGGCGGCGCGATTGGCGCGGCCACGGCCATGCCATACTCTGGCTGGTCGTTTTGGGGGGCTGGACCAATGTGGCCTTCATGCTCGCCTTGCTCCATGGCGAGGTCATCCGCGTCCTGCTGCTCTTTTATCTCTCCCCCATCTGGGCGATCTTCGCGGCCCGCCTCTTTCTCCACGAAGCCATCGGCTGGCGCGGGGTCATGGCGGCGGTGCTGGCCGTATCCGGTTCAGCGCTGGTGGTCGGCAAGGGCGAGGCGGTGGGCGGCTGGGGCAGCATCACCGGAAACGACCTCCTCGCCATTTCCTCAGGGCTGGCCTTTGCCCTCAGCAGCGTCGTCCTGCGCGCCGACGAAGGCCTGGCGGACCTGCATCGGGCGACGGCCGTATGGGTGGGCTGCGTACTCCTGGCCTTGCCCCTGGCCCTGCTGGCGCCGCCCCCGCAACTGCACTTGGGGGAGATGGGGTTTTTACTCGCCTTCTCCTGGTTCTGGATCGCCGGCGCCACCCTGCTGGTGCAATATGGCGTGGTGCGCATGGCCGTGAGCCTGTCGGCGGTGATCCTGCCCTTTGAGGTCATCGCCGGCGCCCTGTCGGCCTGGGCTCTGGCCGGCGAGGTCCCCTCCACCGCGGAGATCCTGGGCGGCATGCTCATCCTGACGGCGGCCTTTCTGCAGATGACGCGCCGCGCCGCCGCGCCGCCCATCGCCCCAGCCCTTTCAGGCGGGGAAGAGGGCCCCTTCTAGGGCGCGGCTGTCGGCAATGACCCGGTCCGCCGCCCAGCGCTCGGGGGCGTCTTCCGCTTCGATGTAACCCCATCCCGCCGCCCATGCCCTGACCCCGGCGCCATGGCCCGCCTCGATATCGCGGCGATCGTCGCCGATCATGAGGGCGTGGGGCGCCGGGACGCCGAGCGCCGCGAGGGCATGGCGAACGGGCAGGGGGTCCGGCTTGGCCTTGGCCAGAGTATCGCCGCTGACCACCACTCCGGGTGCTTGGGGCAGGTCGAGGGCATCCAGCAGCGCTCCGGTGAGAAAGGCGGGCTTGTTGGTGACGATCCCCCAGGGAAGGGCAAGGGCGGCGAAGCGTTCCAGCACTTTTCCCATCCCCGGAAAGAGCCGCGTCTCATCGCAAAGATGTTGCGCATACAAATCGAGAAATTCCTTGCGCAACGGTCCATAGCCGGGCGCATCGGGGGCGATGGCAAAGGCGACCCGCAAGAGGCCGCGAGCCCCCTGGGAGGCCACCGGGCGGAGCAATTCCAGGGGCAGGGGCGACAGGTCATGGCGCGCCCGCAGGCGGTTGGCGGCTGCCGCCAAATCCGGAGCGGTATCGACCAGGGTGCCATCCAGGTCGAAAAGTACGGCCCGGATCTCAGGCATGGACCGCGATTTTGCGAAAGTGTCCCAGGTAATTGACGCCCACATCGCCCACGAGCCGCGCCTCATGGCGGATGGGATCGTAGTGCAAGCCCTTGAGGGCCATGGTCTGCAAGCCGGCGCCTCGTGTCATGTCGAGCAGCTCGCTGGGCCGGATGAATTTTTGATAGTCATGGGTGCCGCGGGGCAAGAGTCCCAACAGATATTCGGCGCCGACGATGGCTAGGAGGTAGCTCTTGGGATTGCGGTTGATGGTGGCAAAAAAGGCATCGCCACCTGGACGCAGCAGGCGCGCGCAGGCCGAAACGATGGCGGCCGGGTCCGGGACATGCTCGAGCATTTCCATGGCGGTAACCACATCGTAGGCAGCGGGTGTCTGCGCGGCCAGGTCTTCCACGGCCATCTGCCGGTAATCGATGGCCAGACCCATGGCTTCGGCATGATCGCGCGCGGCGGCAATGCCATCGCCCGCCAGATCGATGGCCGTCACGATGCCCCCCCGGCGGGCCATGGCCTCCGCCAGTATGCCGCCCCCCGTTCCCACATCCAGCACCCGTTTACCTTCCAGGCCGGCAGCGCCATCGGCAATGAATTGCAGACGCAATGGATTGATTTCATGCAAGGTGCGGAAAGGGCCCCGTGGATCCCACCAGGCATTGGCCAACTGGTCGAACTTGCTGATTTCGGCGCTATCGACATTCATGCTTTGTCATCCTCATCGGCTATGCGCTTCACCCAAGACCGGGCGTTGTGGCGCAGCGTTTTTTCCTCCCAGAGCGTCGGTTGACCATCCACGAGCAGTGCCCGGCCGGCTACCCAGACATGGCTCACCTGGTCCCGTCCGGCACAGTAAGCCACCTGGGAAATGGGATCATACACCGGAAAAGTGGCGGGATGGTCCAGATTGATGGCGATGCAGTCGGCGGCTTTCCCCGGCTCCAGGCTGCCGATTTCGTCCTCCCAGGCGGCCGCCTCGGCACTGCCCAGGGTGGCCGCTTCCAGGGCAGCCCAGGCCGGCAGGGCCGTGGGATCACCGCTGGCGCCCTTGGCCAGCAGGGCGGCGCTGCGCAGCTCTCCGAGCATATCCAGATCGTTGTTGCTCGCCGCGCCATCGGTACCAATACCCAGGCGCACCCCGGCTGCCAGCAGCGCCGCCACCGGTGCCATGCCAGAGGCGAGCTTGAGATTGGATTCGGGGCAATGGGCGATACGCAAGCCGTAATCACGGCAACGCCGCAGGTCGCTTTCATCCAGTTGCGTCATGTGCACGGCGAGAAAACGCTGTTCCAGCAGGCCCAAGGCCGCCAGGCGGGCCAGGGGCCGTTGCCCGGTGCGGCGGAGGGCGTCCTCTACCTCGTGGGCCGTTTCATGGACATGCATGTGCAGGGGGAGTTGCCGCTCCTGCGCCAGATCCCGTGCCCCCAACAGACCGGCATCGCCTACGGTATAGGGCGCGTGGGGGGCGATGCTCTGGCGGATCCGCGGCAGACCCTGCACATGGGGGATCAGGTCGGCCGCCTGCTGTAGACAGTCCTGGGCGTTGGCGGCATAGGGAGTGGGAAAATCGATGATGACATGACCAACGGTGGCGCGCATGCCCATCTCCACGGCCGCCTGAGCCGCCGCCTCGGGGAAAAAATACATGTCATTGAAGCAGGTCGTGCCGCCGCGCGCCATTTCGGCAATGGCCAACTGCGTCCCGATCCGGACAAACTCGGCGCTGACAAAGCGCCCCTCCGCAGGCCAGATATGCCGGTTCAGCCAGGTCATCAGCGGCAGGTCATCGGCAAGGCCGCGCAGCAAGGTCATGGCCCCATGGGTGTGGGCGTTCACCAGCCCCGGCATGAGCACATGCTGATCCAGATGCAGATGCTCCCTCGCCCGGTATTGCCGGGTCATCTCCCCGGCGGGTCCCAGGGCAAGAATGCGACCGGCATGGACGGCGAGGGCATGCTCATGAAGCAGCCCGCGGGGCCGAATGGGGACGATCCAGCGGGCGTGAAGGAGTAAATCGATTTCCCGAGGGGAAGATGGCGACGACTCAGCAGGCACGGCAGACTCCCATCACGCGGCAAGGCATCCTCATGGACTCCATCAAGGCATCAGTTGGTTGGGTATCCTATCATGAAAGACCCGTCGGCTTGATAACCCCAAGCCTCGCGGTGCGCCCATCCTCGCGACCTTCCCACGCCAACGGCGGTGAGGCACGTTTCCTGACGGCGACGGATAGCTTGGTGCATATCCGTCAGTTTGATGTGTTATTCTCAAGAAAAGTGGATGGGTAGGGCGGACCGCCCGAGCCCTGGATCGAGATCATCCAATGAGGAGTAAACGCGGGCCCCATGTGGTACCTTCTCTTGCTGCTGGCACTCGTCATTGTTGTCGCCCAGTTTTTGCTGTGGCGTCTGCAACGGCGCTTGGTGGCGAGCTTGCTGGAGTCGCGCCGGCGGGTGCAGGCCCTGGAAGAAGCCATGGCCAGCCTGACGGCAGCCTGGTCCGTATTGCAGGAAGAGCGCGGCATCGGCGCCCCAACGCCCCTTCCCGAAGCCGCCCCTCCCGCATGGGCCCCCGATGACAGCGAAGATCGGTACCGGCGCGCCCTGATGCTGGCCCGGTCCGGGCTGGACGCCCGGCGAGTCGCTGCCATTTGCGGGCTCGGCGAGGGGGAGGCCGAACTGCTGCTGCGTATGCAGAAAGGCGGAGATCAGCATGGGCGTGAATGAGGTGGCGGGGCAGGGTGCCCGCATCCCGAACGCCTCTCCCATTACGGCCTCGGGTCCTGCCGCCGAGCAGTTGGGCCAGGGGTTAAAGCCCGGCGCAAAGGTCCTGGCGGTCGTCCTTGGGCAAAATCAGTCTGGCCAAACCCTGGTGCAAATCGCCCGTAACCAGGTCGCCATGGACCTCCCCGGTAGCTGGGCGGCCGGGGACCGCGTCTCCTTGCTGTTCCTGGGGGCGCAATCGCGACCGACCTTTCTGTACCTGAATCCAGCCCCCTTGCCCCCCGATCGCGTGGCCCTGTCTCCCACCGCCCAGTCGCTGGTGGAGATCCAGCAGGCAGGGAAAGGGCCGGTGGCGCCGGGCGGTGTGGAGACCGTTCCCGTAGCGGCGCGAATGCCGTTGCCCACCGCGCAGCTTGCCCAGGCCCTGGAGGGCGCCTTGCGCGGTAGCGGCCTCTTTTATGAAAGCCATCTTGTCGCTTGGGCCCAAGGCCGCATGCCCCTTGCCACCCTACTGGCAGAACCCCAGGGGGCCCTTTCCAATCCCCACAGCAGTGCCGCAAATCCCGCCCAGATCCCGGCGGAGCCGGCGGCCGCTCCGCCATTTTCCCAGGCAGCGGCCGCTGCCATGGTCCCCACACGCCCGGAAGACCAGATGCTTGCAGGGCCGAGCCCTGGCGCCGGGGCGCCCGGCGCGATAACGCCCGATCCGGCGCTATCTCAGGCCATCAGTCGCGCAGCCGCTCAAGGTGCCACGGTTTACAGCCAGATGGCCGGCCTGGGCGCAAACCCGCTACCCAGCCCGACGCAGGCCGTCCATGGCGCCGTGGCCAATCTGGTTGGTCAGCAGCTCCAGGCCCTCATGCAGCAGCAAGTGGAGTGGAACGGAGCGGTCTGGCCCGGCCAGTGGGCCCATTGGCAGGTGGAAAAGCGCAAGGCCGATGGGGGGCATGGTGGTCCGCTGGAAACTCCTGGGCAGCGTTGGGTGAGCACCCTGAGCATGCAACTCCCGCAACTCGGCGAAGTGCGCGCCCGCCTCGTCCTCGCCGGCGATGCCTTGGCGGTACAGGTCTGGGGCACGGAGAATGCCACCCTCAGCGCCGGCCGCTCAGCCCTGGAGTCGGCATTGGCAGCGGCGGGGCTGCACGTCACCCAATGCGACATCGCTCCGGACTTCGGCCATGACTGAAGCCGCAACGCCGCCGCGCCCCAAGGCTGCCGTGGCCCTCCGCTATGGCGAAGGGGCAGGGGCACCGCAGGTAGTGGCCAAGGGCCGAGGTTACGTGGCCGAGCAGATCATCGCCAGGGCGAAAGAGGCGGGGATTTATGTCCACGAATCCAAAGAATTGGTGAATTTGCTGATGCAGGTCGATCTGGACGCCCAGATTCCCCCGCAACTTTACCTCGCCGTCGCCGAGCTGCTGGCTTGGATCTATCGTCTGGAGCAAGGACAAACCCTTGCCGCTACAGTGGCCGACGGCGTACCCAAGCCTCCGGGGTCCCCGCTCTCCCGGTAAACCCTATCCCCCCGAGTGCGGGGAAAATTCACAGAGTATTGTTTCAATCCGCGCCCGGTTTATGAGCCGGGCGATACCCGGCTTGTCCAATCTAAGAGGCTGCGGAAAAACTCTGCAAAATCTCGCGTGAGTTGCGGATTCGAGCAAAAACCTCCTGAAATTGGGCTCTGCACGAGTCATTTTTGCCGTTTTCTGAGCTTTTTGCGCGCATTTCACGGATTCCGGACGCAGCACTCCCATCAGGCCACTCCCAATCGAGACATGCGCACCAGGTTGTAGGCCACCGCGGCCAGAGAGAAGTGCAGGCCCACCCGATCCAATCCACGGAATCGAGTTTTGCGCATCCCGCCAATGGTCTTCATCCAACCGAAGATCGACTCGATCCGGCGGCGAACGTGAATGCTCATGGCGTAACCGGTGTGGCGGGTGGTGCGCCCGTCGATGGCAGAGCCTTTGCGCTTGCGGGCGACATGCGGGGTCACCTTTCGGTCCCGAAGATCCTGGACG
>NZ_JBMFWL010000013.1:0-47163 GCF_049965315.1 Acidithiobacillus sp.
AGGCATGCCGCCAGCGTTCAATCTGAGCCAGGATCAAACTCTCTCGTTCAATCCATCAAAACTTTTCGTGTCCTCCAGCAGATCTCCCATACCCCTCGCGGAATACTTCCTCAACCCACTAAATTCCACCGGGGCCTAAACCCCACACACTCCACTCGGCTGGGAAAGAACAATTACTGCGTACCGCGAAACTGGTAGCGGGGGTAGGATTTGAACCTACGACCTTCGGGTTATGAGCCCGACGAGCTGCCTGGCTGCTCCACCCCGCAACAGGGTTTTGAACTATAGCAAGTGAGGCGATCCGCTGTCAACACCTGCCTTCTTTGTTTCTTCTCGTTCGAGGCTTGCCCCGGCGAGAGACCGAACTATACAGACACGGTCGGGATGCTGCAAGCGGTTTTTAGCATTCTTTTTTCATCTTCAATTAATCGTTGAAAAGCAATTGGTTGCCATCCGCGCCGGGTGCCTGGGCAGGGGGCCGCCTAGGGATTGGCCCTGCTGGCGGATTCCACCGGGGCCGGGGCCGGGGGCGGCGATGCCTGATTGGCGTCATCCCCGTAGGGGGCGTAGTCATAAGGTTTTGCCGTTATGGCGGCAATCCGCTCCTGAAGACTGGGTCCGGTGTTGGTGATGGGGGTCGGCATGGTATTGGGGGCGTTTACCAGATTGATGACCTGCTGCCAGTTCACCTGCCAGTTATGGCCCGCGGTCTCTTCAAATCCGCTGATGGCATTGACGGCGCGCTGCTGCGGATTGCCGCCCTTGGTGTAGGCCCCGACGGGCTTGAAGGATTGCATGTAGAGGCCGCCCTGGCCGTCCGTTCCCACCAGGAAGGGTTGGTCGATGGTGGTGACGGGGGTGCCGACGGAGATCATCCTGAAGAGTTGCACCTCATTTTCGGGATAAACGTGAAAACAGCCATGGCTGACCCGCATCCCCACACCCCAGGGTTTGTTGGTGCCATGGATGAAGATCTGCGACCAGCCGGTCTCCAGGGCCAGTTCTCCCATGGGGTTGTCCGGCCCGGCGGGGAAAAAGGCAGGGATGGGATCGCCGTCCTTGGCGTGCTCTTCCTGGATATTTTTGGGCACGGTCCAGGTGGGGTTTTTGACCTTGGCGATGATGCGGGTGCTGCCCAAAGGGTCCGGCCATTTGGGCATGAAGATACCCACCGGGTAGGTATAGACGACGTTCTGTCCTTTGGGAAAATAGAAAAGGCGGCGCTCCGGGATGTTGATGATGATGCCGTTCCAGGGCTGGGGCGGCAGGATGTATTGGGTGGGGACGACAACGCGAGTGCCCGCGCCGGGGAGCCAGGGGTCCACGCCGGGATTGGCGGCGCGGATCTCGTTGTAGCCGACGTCGTAGTGACGGGCGATGTCGAGGAGGGTGTCCTGGTGGCGGGCGATGACCACCTGCAGGCCGCCCACCATGTTGCTGCCCTTGGGCGGCAGGGGAAATTCGGCAGCCTGGCCGGGCACGCCGGCGGCGCAGGACAAGGCGGCGATGGCCGCGGAAAGAATCAGTTTTTTCATAAGTTACCGGTCATCCAAATGGGCCAGTCGGCCAAGGTCCAGATCGCAACTGCCGTCTTTTGAACGCAGGCGCAACCACTCCCGCCCGTGGGCGGTCCAGAGGTCTTCGATAATCCCTTCACGCACCGTGCCGTCGCGCAGCCGCAATTTTACCGCTTTGCGGTGCATGGCCGCCAGTTCCAGTTCGCTGTGCAAGGCGCAACTGATGGGCTGATAGCCTTCATCCGCCAAGGACGTCTGCTCCGCCGAGATAGGGGCGCAGGGCGGCGGGAATGGCGACGCGGCCGTCCTCCTGCTGGTGGTTTTCCAGCAGGGCCACCAGGGTGCGGCCGACGGCGAGGGCCGAGCCGTTGAGGGTATGGGCGAGTTGCGGCTTGCCTTCGCTGTTGCGGTAGCGCAGTTGCAGGCGCCGGGCCTGGAAGCTGCCGAAGTTGCTGCAGGAGCTGATTTCCCGATACTGGTTCTGGCCGGGAAGCCAGACTTCGAGATCATAGGTTTTGGCGGCGCTGAAACCGAGGTCGCCGGCGCAGAGGGCCACGACCCGATAAGGCAGATCCAGACGCTGCAGAACCTCTTCGGCATGACCGGTGAGGGTTTCCAGGGCGGCGGCGGAGTCTTCGGGGGCGACGATCTGCACCAGCTCGACCTTGTCGAACTGGTGCTGGCGGATCATGCCGCGGGTATCGCGTCCATAGGCCCCGGCTTCGCGCCGGAAGCAGGGGGTGTAGGCGCAAAAACGCTGGGGCTGGGTGTCGATGATTTCACCGCGCAACAGATTGGTCAGGGGCACTTCGGCGGTGGGGATCAGGTAATAGGGGTCATCCCTCAGGGCGAAGAGATCCTCCTCGAACTTGGGCAACTGGCCGGTGCCGAAGAGGGATTGACGGTTGGCCAGGAAAGGGGGAGAGATTTCGCTGTAGCCGTGCTCGCCGGTATGCAGATCGAGCATGAACTGGATCAGCGCCCGTTCGAGGCGGGCACCCATGCCGCGCAGGACGACAAATCGCGCGCCGGCGAGGCGGGCGCCGGCGGCAAAGTCGAGAATGCCGAGGGCTTCACCGATATCCACATGATCGCGCGCCGGGAAGGCGAAACGGGGTGGCGTTCCCCAGTGGCGCAGGACGACATTGTCCACCTCGCTGCTGCCGTCGGGGACGGACTCCAGGGGCATATTGGGCAACGCGGCGGTCCATCCTTCCCATTCTTCGAGGACGGCGGCCAGGGCGGCTTCCATCTCCTTGATGCGGTCGCCGAGCGCGCTCGCGGCCGCCTGGAGATCGCCGGTGTCGGCGCCGCCCTTGCGCGCCATCCCGATCTCCCGGGAGGCCTCGTTACGGGCGTTGCGGGCGGCTTCCAGCTCGCTTTGGAGCGTTTTGCGCCGGGCATCGAGGGCGCGGAGGGCGCTGGTGTCCAGGATCACGCCGCGGCGGGCCAGGGCGGCGGCCACTTGCTCTGGGGCATTGCGTAACAAGGTGGGATCAAGCATGGGTTTTGGACTCGCTGGGGGATTGGCGGTGGGCCCTGATCCAGAGCAGGCGTTCACGAATGCGCGCTTCCAGGCCGCGCTCGCTGGGCTGGTAGAAATCCTGCCCGCGCAAGGGCTGGGGCAGGTAGGGCTGCCCGGGCGCGATGGCATCGGGGTAGTCGTGGTCGTAGCGATAATCCTGACCATAACCCAAACCACGCATAAGCTGGGTGGGGGCATTGCGCAGGTGCATGGGGACCTCGACGCTGCCGCCGGCCTTGACCGCGTCCCGGACCTTTTTCCAGGCGACATAGACCGCATTGCTTTTGGGGCTGCTGGCCAGGTAAACGACGGCTTCGGCCAAGGCCAGATCCCCTTCGGGAGAGCCGAGGAAGGTGTAGGCGTCCTTGGCCGCCAGGGCGACATCCAGGGCGCGGGGATCGGCCAGGCCGATGTCCTCCATGGCCATGCGCACCAGGCGCCGGGCGATATAGAGCGGGTCGGCGCCGCCGTCGAGCATGCGCGCCAGCCAGTAGAGGGCGGCATCGGGGTCAGAGCCGCGCAGGGACTTGTGGAGCGCCGAGATCTCGTCGTAAAAGGCCTCCCCGCCCTTGTCGAAACGACGCCAGGATTGGCCGATGGCCGCCGCCAGGGTGCCTGCCGCGATGCGCACGACGCCCGCCTCGGGAGTGGCCAACTGCACGACCAGATCCAGGAGGTTGAGGAGGCGGCGGGCATCGCCGTCGGCGCTGAGCAGGAGGGTGCGCTGCAGCTCCGGGGCCATCTCCACCTGCAAGTGGCCGAGGCCGCGCTCCGCGTCCTGGAGCGTGCGGCGGAGCAGTTCCGCCAGTTGCGGCTCCTCCAGGGGCTTGAGGACGTAGACCCGGGCGCGGGACAGCAGGGCGTTGACCAAGGCGAAACTGGGGTTTTCGGTGGTCGCGCCGATGAGGGTGAAGGTGCCCTCTTCCACATGGGGAAGCAGGGCATCCTGCTGGGTCTTGTTGAAGCGGTGGATTTCGTCGATGAAAAGCACCGTGGCATGTCCTTGGGCCCGCGCCGCTTCCGCCTCCGCGACGGCGGCGCGGATCTCCCGGACGCCGCTGTTGACCGCCGACAGGGGCTGCAGGACGCTATGGGTGGCCTCGGCGAGGAGCCGGGCCAGGGTGGTCTTGCCGCTCCCCGGCGGGCCCCAGAACAGCATGGAGTGGAGTTTGCCCGAGCGCAGCATGGCGGCGATGGGCCCGCCGGGATCCAGGAGCTGGCCCTGGCCGACAAACTCGGTCAGATTGCGGGGGCGCATGCGGGCGGCCAGGGGCCGGGGATCGGCGGCTGCGGTCTTTGCGGTCTTCATGCCGGAGGGGTCCTGGTCAGGAAAACGGCATCCTCAAAAATGCCGCGACAGGGCGGCGCCAAAGCTGAAGGCGCTGGCCTTGTAGGTACCATCGAAGCCGTTGCCATTATTCACCGTCGTCGACCCCGACAGGGCATAGGAGGCGCCCAAGTCCCAGTGCCAGTCGCCCAATTGCACACCAGCGCCGAGGGCGAGGAGATTGCTCGCCGCGGCGGGGACGCTGGCCTCGTAGCTGCTGGACGTGGCGGGATTGCTTTCATGGGCCAGGCCCCCGCGCAGTTCGAGGTCCTGGTTGAGGTGATAGCTCAGTCCCAGGCGATAGGCCAGGGCGGATTTCCAGCCGAGACTGGGGGTGTTGGGCAGCTTGGCGCTGCTCCAGTCGGTCCAGTCCACATCCAGCTCCGTGGCCAGGGCCGGGGTAAAGCGGTAGCGCACGCCGGCCTGGGCGCGGCCGGGCAGGGTGATGGTCCCGCCGGCGGCGGAGATATTGGCTTGGGAACGGTAGGAAAGACCGGCATTCCACGTTTCGGTGGTGTAGAAGAGGCCGATATTGCCGCCGACCCCACCGCCCGTGCCGCTGGCAGGGCTCAGGGTGCTATCGAAGGTGGCGCTGATGGACTGATAGTAATCCACGCCCACCCCGATGCTGAGGTCGGGCAGCAGGAGGTAGGCCACGCCGGGGTTGACGTCGATGAGCTGCAGGTCGGTCTTGACGGGGGCATTGACGGGGGCATTGGCGGTGCCGGGGAAGCTGCCGGTGGGCCAGGTGGTATTGATGCGATAAGGCTCCGTGATCCCCAGCCCCACCGCCAGCGGCAGGCTGTCGAAGCGGTGGGTGACGAAGAGGTTGGGCAGGATGTTGAGCTTGCTGGAGGGACTGGCGCTGGCGCCGCCGGCGCCGTTGAAGGTGTAGCTGGGCTTGCTGGCGATGATGTCGAGGCCCATGCGGGTGCCGGGGAAAAAGACCATATCGGCGGGATTGTCCCCAAAGCTGCTCACCGGGCCGCCGTCGGCCACGGTGGCGCCGGCTTCGGAGAGGCCCACCACCGAGATGGGCACGGAGAAGTCCGCGGCCTGCGCCTGGGCGACAAGGCCCAAGCCGAGGGCTGCAAGGGCGATGCGCGATTTCCAATCCAACATGAGATTCTCCAGACGTCAGGGTTTGAGGACATCCACCCCGGCGGGTGGAGTAAATTGGAATTCCCGGGCGGCAATGGGCTGATTCAGGCGGATGTCATGGAAGGTCAACACCGTTTCCTGCTGGAAGGCGTCTTCCATGCGCATTTCCTGCAAGGCGCCCCGGGCATCAAAACCGAGGCGCACCGTGGTGAAGCCCTGATCCTGCCCGCCCTTGGGCTGCAACTCCACCCAGCGTATCCCGTCCTTGCTGCCCAGATCGCGGATCACAAAGCGGCTGGCCAGGATATCCTTGCCGGCGATGAGGGCTGCGGGGGTGGAGCCGAGGGTCTTGCCCAGAGGCTGGATCGTGACCTGTTGCAGGGCGGGGTCGTAGAGCCAGACCTGAGTGCCGTTGGAAACGATGGTCTGGCCGTTGTTGCCGGCATAGACCCAGCGGAATTTGCCCGGTCGCTGGATCCATACCGTACCGGCCGCGCGCTTGATGATCTGCCCATTGCGGTCGGCGACCACCTGGGTGAATTGCGCCTGCACGGTCTGCACCTGGTGGAAAAAATGCTGGAGGACCTGGCTTCCCGGCGCAGAGGCAGCCTGCGCCCAGCCGGTACCGGCCAGGAGCAGGGCGAAGAGCAGCCATCCCCAGGCGCCCATGGAACGTGCCCGGAAACGCTCAATCATTGGCCGGCGGCGCTGCTGCATAGACTTCTCTGCTCCCGTTGCTCTGCAATGGACCCACGATCCCCACCCGTTCCATCTCTTCGATCATGCGGGCGGCGCGATTATACCCCACCTTGAGCTGGCGCTGCACGTAGGAGATGCTGGCCTTGCGACTGCCGGTGACGATGGCCACGGCCTGGTCGTAGAGGGGATCGGCCGCGCTGCCGCCGCCCTCCCCGCCGCCTTCGCCGCCGCCGGCGTCGGCCCCCTGCAGGATGCTCTCGTCATATTGCGGTGCCCCATGCTGACGCAGGTAGGCCACCACCCGGTGCACCTCGTCATCGCCGACAAAGGCGCCATGGACGCGTACCGGGTAACCGGTGCCGGGAGGCAGGTAGAGCATGTCTCCCTGGCCCAGCAGGGTTTCGGCTCCGGCCTGATCGAGGATGGTGCGGGAGTCGATGCGGGAGGAGACCTGGAAGGCGATGCGGGTGGGGATGTTGGCCTTGATCAGGCCGGTAATCACATCGACGGAGGGTCGCTGGGTGGCCATGATGAGATGGAGCCCCGCCGCCCGCGCCTTTTGCGCCAGACGGGTGATGAGGCTTTCCACCTGTTTGCCCACGACCATCATGAGATCGGCAAACTCGTCGATGACCACGACGATGGAGGGCATGGGCTCCAGGGGACGGG
Organism: Acidithiobacillus sp.; assembly: GCF_049965315.1. Lineage (GTDB taxonomy): Bacteria > Pseudomonadota > Gammaproteobacteria > Acidithiobacillales > Acidithiobacillaceae > Acidithiobacillus_B. Next base: position 6,839 of record NZ_JBMFWL010000013.1, read on the forward strand.
GTTGACCATCAAAGCCCGTCTCCTGGCCCATCAAGGGCTCCCCACGCGCAGTCGCTTCGGCAATTTTCTGGTTGAATCCCGCCAGATTGCGCACTCCGGCCCGCGCCATGAGCTGGTAGCGCCGCTCCATCTCGGCCACGCACCAGCGCAGGGCGTTGGCGGCCTCCTTCATGTCCGTGACCACGGGCGCCAGCAGATGGGGAATGCCCTCATAGATGGAGAGTTCCAGCATCTTGGGATCGACCATGATCAGGCGCACCTCGGCTGGGGTCGCCTTGAAGAGGATGCTCAGGATCATGGCGTTGACCCCGACGGACTTGCCGGCCCCCGTCGTCCCCGCCACCAGCAGGTGGGGCATCTTGGCGAGGTCGGCCGAAACCGGCTGGCCGCCGATGTCCTTGCCCAAGGCCAGGGTCAGGAGGCTGTGGCTCCTGCTGAACCCCGCGCTGGAGAGGACTTCGGAGAGGCGCACCATGCGCCGTTGGTTATTGGGGATTTCGATCCCCATGGTGGGCTTGCCGGGAATGGTCTCCACCACCCGCACCCGGGTCGCCGACAGGGTGCGGGCCAGGTCCTTGGCCAGCCCGGCTATCTGGCTGACCTTGACGCCGGCGGCGGGCTCGATCTCGAAACGGGTGATGACGGGGCCCGGATAGGCGCCGACCACCCGGGCGCTGACACCGAAATCGGCCAGCTTTTCCTCCAGCAGGCGGGAGCGCCGTTCAAGCTCCTCCGGTTGCGGCTGGGTGCGGGGATCATCCGCATCGGGGGCGTCGAGCAGGGCCAGCGGCGGCAAGCCGTCGGCCAGGGGGTGGCCCTGGGCGTCGGCCAGCGGCAGTTGCTGAACAAGGTCCGCACGCGCCTTGCGGCGCACGGGGAGCGGGGCCGGACCGGCGGGGGCCAGTGTCGCGGCACACGCCGCTGGCTGCGGAGCCTCCTGAACCGGCGTTGATGCGGGCGTCCGGCGCAAGGGCAAACGGGGAAGGCCGGGCAATCCCTGCCAGGCACTGCGGCAGCGCCGATAAAATGCCCCCGGGCCCAGGCCGGTCAAGAGGAAAGCGCCCAGCAGCAAAGCGGCAAGGAAAAACAGGAGGCCGCCGCCCTCGCCGATCAGGCCCAGCACCAGGCGTGCCTCCCCCATGCCGATGATGCCTCCCGGTCCCCGGCCGGGGATGGACCACCATGGCGCGGGGGTAAGCATGCCCATGATGCCCATGGTCCCGAAGGCCAGGAGCGAGGCCCCAACATAGCGGCCAGGGCCCAAGGGCAGGGCGCGAAACCAGTGCCGCCAGAGTTGCCAGGCCAGCGCCGCCGCCCCCAAGGGCAGCAACCAGGCCACCATGCCGAAAGACTGCACCAGGAAATCGGACAGATAGGCACCCACAAGGCCGCCCCAATTGTGGATGGGGCCGCCTTGGCCACTGCTGAACCAACTGGGATCTTGGGAACTAAAACTGACCAGGGCGATCAGCAGATAGACGGCGAGGGCCGCGAGGATGAATAGCCATCCTTCCCGGCGCCAGGTAACCGACGGGGTCTGACCCCTCCGGGATCGGGGGGCGGCGTTTTTCGGGCTTCGCGGAGCGTTGCGCGCGACATGGCTCATGTTCGGCACGCTAAACGAGGCAATGTTGAGTGTCAAGAATGCATGGGGCAGACTGATGGCGCCGGAAAAAGCCAAAAGCCCCGATCAGTGTTAGACTTTGCTGAGAACGGGAGCCATACAATAATTGTATTAATCATATACCAATTCCACTTGCGAGGTGACCATGAATGCAGAAGAAGGGAAGCTGATTGACAGCAAACATAGCCGGCTGCTCATTCTCGGATCGGGTCCGGGGGGCTATACGGCGGCCATCTATGCCGCGCGGGCGAATCTGCGCCCGGTGCTGGTGCAGGGCATGGAACCCGGAGGGCAGTTGATGACCACTACGGACGTGGACAACTGGCCCGGCGCGGCCGATGGCATCATGGGCCCCGAACTGATGGAACAACTGGAAAAGCAGGCGCGGCGATTCGACACCGAGATCCTTTTCGACCATATTCATCAGGCCGAACTCGGTCAACGCCCCTTTCGCCTGAGCGGCGATCAACATTGTTATACCTGCGATGCCCTGATCATCGCCACCGGGGCCTCGGCCAAATATCTGGGTTTGCCCAGCGAGGAGAAATTTCGCGGCAAGGGCGTTTCCGCCTGTGCCACCTGCGACGGTTTTTTCTATCGCGGTCAGTCCGTGGCCGTCATCGGCGGCGGCAACACGGCCGTCGAAGAAGCCCTTTATCTCAGCAATATCGTCAGCCATGTGACCCTGGTCCATCGCCGCGACCGGCTGCGTGCGGAAAAGATCCTCCAGGACAAGTTGCTCGGCAAGGAAAACATCACCGTCCTGTGGAACCATGGCGTTGAAGAGGTGCTGGGCGACGCCTCGGGGGTCACGGGCCTGCGTGTCAAGCATTTGCCCGATGACAAAATCCAGGATCTGGCGGTAACGGGCGTTTTCGTAGCCATTGGCCATCGGCCCAATACGGACATCTTCAAGGGCCAACTGGACATGGATGCCGGCGGTTACCTCATTACCCGTGGCGGTCGCGACGGCATGGCCACCGCCACCAGCATCCCCGGCGTCTTTGCGGCAGGCGATGTGCAGGACTATATCTATCGGCAGGCGGTGACCAGCGCCGGCAGCGGCTGCATGGCGGCCCTCGACGCCGAGCGCTGGCTGGAACAGCAGGCCAGGTAAGCCGCAATGGCGCAGCGGCGGGGAGGGAGGGTGCGGCCTCCGGACATGGAGCGCAAGCGCCATGCCGATGGGGCACCCGCCAGTTCAGCGGCGGCGGACGACAGCACCGGCAAGGATGCGTTTCTGCGTGCCGTTGCCGATGTCAGGCCATTGCCCGCCGCCACCCCGCCGCCCCGCCCGGCCCCGCCACCGCCCATACCGGTGCAAAGCCAGCAGGATGACGCGGCGGTGCTGGATGAGCTGATGCATCCCCTGGGTGATGATCTGCTGCTGGAGAGCGGAGAGGAGTGGATCTATTTGCAGGACGGGCTGCCTCGCGCCCTGCTGCGCGACCTGCGCCGCGGCCGTTTCCGCGTCCAGGAAAACCTCGATCTCCATGGCTGCACCGTCGATGAGGCACGCCAGGCCATCGGTGAATTTCTGCTGGAGGCCCGGCTATGGCGTTGGCGCTGTGTCCGCATCATTCACGGCAAGGGTCTGGGTTCACCGGGCCGGGTGCCCGTTCTCAAACGCATGGTGGGACAATGGCTGATCCGCCGCAAGGAAGTGCTGGCCTTTGCCCAGGCCCGCCCCCAGGAAGGTGGAGGCGGGGCGGTGATCGTCCTCCTGCAATGGCCGCGGCGGCATTGTCCCTAACGCGGCGGGGGACGGGAGCTACCCGCCATTCCCGGGTCCCTTTTCCTGGCGGCCGGTCAGATAGGCATCCCTGATCCGAAGGTACAGGTTTTCTGCCAAAGGGCGGCCTTGCCAGGATAGCTCCAGGGTATAGGTGCTGCGCTTGAGGACAAGGCGGCGAACGGTCCAGGCCAGGATGCAGGCAGGCGCCAGAAGGGGAAGAACTCCCATGCCGCCCACCATTTCGGCGGCGATCAGCGCCGAACCCAGGACCGCGCCGGTGGCTGCGGCGGAAAAGGACGCCATGCCCACGACGGCGCCCAGGATGGGGTTCAGATCCAGACCGGGGAAGACTGCCTGGGCCAAAATGGCCGTGCCGGCGCCAAAGGTTGCTCCCAGAAAGAGCGCGGGGCTGAAGGTGCCGCCCGACCCGCCGGAACCCAGGGTGAGCGCAGTGACCAGCAGCTTGAGGAGGAACAGGCTGAACAGGAGCCAGGGATGGCGCAAGCCCCCCGCAAGGACTTCCGCAATGGTGGCGAAGCCCACCCCTTCCACATGATATTGGCCCGTTTGCACAAGGACCAGATAGATCAGGATGCCCAGGATGGCCATGGCCACGCCATGACGCCAGTAAGGGTTGTCCGGGAAGGCGCGAAAAGCACCCCCCAGGGCACTCAGCGCGGCAAGAAACAAGGCTGCACCGGCTCCGCAGCCCAGGCTCAGCCCCATATAGACCCACCAGGACCCCAAGGCAGGAATGGCGAGGGCAAAGCCCGGGAAACCTTTACCCAGGGCGCTGATCATCCAGCTTCCCGCGAAACTGGCCAGAAACACCGGCGCTACCCGTCGCCATTCCCCGGCAGGGCTGAGAATCTCCAAGGCGAAAACAAGGCCACCCCAAGGCGCGTGAAACAGCGCTGCGGTACCGGCGGCGGCACCGCAGGCCAGCAAGGTGTCGCGCTGCCAGCCTGCGAGACGGGCAAGGGTGGCGAGGAGATCCCCATAAACGGCGCCCAACTGCATGATCGGCCCTTCGTGGCCGACGGAAGCACCGGAACCGATGCTGATGCTGGTGGCTACCGGGCGCCAGGCGGAAAGGGATGGGCGCAAGGCGGCATGATCAAGAAACAAGTTCCGCAGGATTTCCTGCACCCCGGCACCTTGGGCCTCCGGTGCCAGGCGCCGAATGATCCAGGTCACCAAAAGTCCACCGGCTACCGGGACCCCTATCACCCCTACCCCCCAGAACGATGGCGGCGTAGGCCGCAGCCAATCATAGTGGAAGCTCCATGACCCCAGGAAAAAAAGGTTATGGAAAAGGGCGATGAACGCATTGAACAAGGCCGCACCCGCACCCGCCGCCATGCCGGTGAGGATGGCCATGAGATAAAAACGCAGGATGGTCGGTGGTTTTGTTTTCATTGGCGCGGCAGCCCGCGATAGGCCTCCAGCGCCCGATAGGCGATGATCTTGGCGCCGCTGTTGAGAAAGAACCATACCAGGGCGTAGGCCCATACCAGCAAGGCATAACCCCAGCCGATGGGGGGAATGAGCCAGCCGTAGACGGCGGCGAAGGTGCCGATGATCTTGGTGGCGATGGTGACATTGAAAAAGCTCCAGCTCGGCCAGGGCCGCTGCCAGATGGCGCCGGTGTTGCGGGTCAGGAAGATGGTCAGGTGGCCGGCCACGAGCAGCTTCAGGAAGATCAGGGTGCGGATGACGTCCGCCGGCAAATGCAGGTAGGTTTCGGCAATCCAGAACAGGGAGAAGGAGGAGACGACGCCAAGCACGCCGAGAAGGATGGAGATGGTCAGCACCCGCGTCATGTCCCAGCGCACCGGCCGTGGCGCCGTGGGGGCGTTGTCGTAGGCGATCATCATGATGGGGAAGTCGTTGAGCAGGGCGATCATGACGATCATCACCGCCGTGACCGGGTAGAAGTTGAATACCAGGATCGACAGGGTCATGAAGAGCAGGACCCGGATCGTCTCGGCGATCCGATAGATGGCGTAGCTGTTCATGCGCGCGAAGATCCGGCGCGCTTCCTCGACGGCCCCGACGATGACCGTCAGGCCGGGGGCGGTGAGCACCAGATCGGCCGCGGCGCGGGCGGCGTCGGTGGCGCCGCTGACGGCGATGCCGACATCGGCCTGCTTCAACGCAGGGGCGTCGTTGACGCCGTCGCCGGTCATGCCGACGATATGGTCCCTGGCCTGCAGCGCCTTGACGATGGTGAACTTATGCTCCGGAAAGACCTGGGCGAAACCGTCGGCCTCTTCGGCCTGGGTCTGCGCGGCCTGGACATCGGTGGAGAGGGCTTCGGCGGGAACGATGTTTTGCCCCAGATGCAGCAGCGTGGAGACCTGCCTGGCGATGGCCAGATGATCGCCGGTGACCATCTTGATGTCGATCCCCATCCGCTGGCCGGCCGCGATGGTTTGCGCCGAATCCTCCCGCGGCGGGTCGAACAACGGCAAGAGGCCGAGAAAGCGCCAAGCGCCGTCCGCTTCCGTCCGTGCCACCCCCAGGGTGCGGTAGCCTTTTTCCGCCAAGGCATCGATCTGGCGGGTGACCGCCTGCCTGGTGCCGGCATCGGGTTGGGCCAGGTCCAGGATGACCTGCGGGGCGCCCTTGCTGATGCGGAAACGCTCGGTGCCTGCCGCCACTTCCGCCTCGCTGCGCTTGCTCACGGGGTCAAAGGGCTGGTACTTCAGGACGGAATAGCGATGCAACTCGTCGGACGCCCGCAAACCGCCCAGCACGGCGGTGTCGATGGGATCGCCCGTATCCCGCTCCGAGGCCAGGGCGGCGGCGAGGATCAGTTCCTCCGCATCACGGGCGCCGGCCAGCACGGGCTCGCCCAGGGTGAGGCGGTTCTGGGTGAGGGTGCCGGTCTTGTCGGCGCAGAGCACGTCCATGCCGGCCATCTCCTCGATGGCCACCAGACGCGAGACGATGGCCTTCAGCCGCGCCAGCCGCTCCGCCCCGACGGCCATGGTCACCGACAATACGGCGGGCAGGGCGACGGGGATGGCGGCCACGGTCAGGATCAGGGCAAAGAGGATCGTCCGGATCACGGGCTCCTGGCGGATCGCCAGGGCCACGACGAGGATCACCGCGATGAGGACCAGCGCCGAAACGATCAGGAAATTGCCGATGGCGAGCACGGCCTTGCGGAAGTGGGAGATGCTCTCCGCCCGCTCCACCAGTTGCGCGGTCTTGCCGAAAAAGGTCTGCAGGCCCGTCGCCGTCACCACGCCCTGCATCTCGCCCTTGCCCACGATGGAACCGGAATAAGCGCTATCCCCCCGGCCCTTGTCCACCGGCAGGGATTCCCCCGTCAGGACCGACTGGTCGACGCTGAGGTACTCGCCGCCCAGCAGCAGCACATCGGCGGGAATGATGTTTCCCAGCTTCAGCAGGATGATGTCGCCGGGCACCAGATCCTGGGCGGCGATCTCCTGCCACAGGCCGTCGCGCAGGACGCGCGCCCGCAGCGCCAGTTTGCGCTTGAGCATGGCGATGGCATTGCCGGCCTTGTGTTCCTGCCAAAAGCCCACGCTGGCGTTTACCAGCAGGAGGGTCATGATGATGGCGAAGTCCGCCCAATGCGCCACCGCGGCGGAAAGCACCGCGGCGATTTCGATCATCCAGGGAATGGGGCCCCAGAAATAGCCCAGAAACTGCCGGATCGGGCTGAGGTGTTTTTCGGGGATAGCGTTCGCCCCATACTGGGCCAGGCGGCGGGCGGCCTCCGCCGACGACAAGCCGCGCCGGGGATCGCTCTGCAATTGCCGGAGCACGTCCGGAATGCCGGAGGCGCTTGCCGAGCTTGGGTGCTTTTCCATGGGACACATCTTTTCAACTCTTGCCCGGGCAAGCAAGAGGCGGCCGGCAAGACGCGCGGGCCGCGGCGCTACCGTGCTACCTAGCCCTGCACTTCGGCCTGGTAACCGGCTTGGGTCACGGCCTTGAGCAACGCCTCGGTACTGGCGCCGCCCTGCACCACGGCCTTTCCTGCAGAGAGATCCACGGCGACATGGGTCACGCCGGGTACCTTTTCCAGCGCCTTGTTGACGGCCATCACACAATGCCCGCAGCTCATGCCTTGAATCTTGAGAATCACTTCATTCATGGCAACACTCCTGTTCGGTGAGAAAAAGGGAAAGCAAGGCAAGGACGGTGCCGCGGGCCCCTTGCCGTTGGGCAGGCCACCATGGGCCTGCCGCAGGGTGGTCACCCGCATTCATGCCCTGCCGTCATGTCATCGCCCAGCAGCGCGGCCAGGATGGGACAGGCAGCGGTGGGGCCATGGCCCGGGCAGAGCTCGTTGAGGGCCGCGAGGCCCGTCCGCATCCGTTGCAAGTCGCTGATTTTCGCATCGATCTCGGCAATCTTGATCTGCGCCAGGGCCTTGACCCGGGACATGTCTTCGTTGGCGGCGGCGTGCAGGCCGAGCAGTTCGCGAATCTCCGCCAAGGAAAACCCCAGCGCTTGGGCGCGGCGAATGAAGCGCAGCCGCCCTTCGGCATCCGTCCCGTAAAGGCGATAGTTGGCGCGACTGCGCTGCGTGGGCTGAATCAGGCCAAGGCGCTCGTAATAACGCAAGGTCTCGGGGGCCAGTCCTGACTCCCGCGCCAAGCGACCGATGGTGATGGCAACCATGCTGTCTCCTCCTGTTATGGTGGATTGCCATCCTACAACTTGTAGTCTACCTTAATGTCAAGGGCTTGCGGGGGATGAATCCATGGCCTGCGGTCACTGGCCCAGCAGTGTCTCCACCAGGACCGTGGCGAAGCTGCCAGCCGGCAGGAAGAAATCCAGTTCCAGGGTAGCCGCATCGGGCCAGGTCCACGCCAGCCTCTGCGGGCGCACACGCAAAGGGCGCCGCGCCGCATCCAGGCCCTGGGCGGCCAGACATTGCGCCCAATGCAGGCCCGACTCGGGCAAGGCGGCGCCTCCCCGCCATGCGGCCAGCGCCCCATCTTCCACCTGCAGCGCCGCACCGCCAGGATGGATGCCGGCGCGCCCGGGCAAGGGACCGGTGGGGTGGAGGTCCCAGGCCGCCGCCCGTTCCACCAGGGCCGGCAACTCTTCGTCTTCCGCACGGAAATGGCTGTGGCTACCGTCGAGCTGCACCACTTCCCCGGACAGGAGCCGCGACCAAGCGTCCTGCCGCACCCGCTCGGCCAGGACCGCGTTGAAGAGGATGGAGCGGGCGGCCGACCAGAGCAGGCCGCGCTCATGGCGACCCATGCCGCGGGGCGCACCGGCGAGGAGCCGCCCGGCCTTGTCGATGTTGCCGTGGCCAAAGCGCTGCTCACCGAAATAATTGGGAAAGCCCTCCTGGGCCACGGTCGCCAGTCTTTCCTCCCAAAGCCCCCGATCACCGGCGACCTCCCGCAAGACCAGATGGAAGTGGTTGCCCCGCAAAACCCCCCGCCGCAGCTTTTTATCATGGCGCTGCTCACTCAGGATCCGCAGATTGTCATCGTTCAGGCTGGCCCAGGGGCAGGTCTTATGGGCGCCCAGGGGTACGGTGAAGACCTGGCGCGTCACCGCCCAGCGGTCCTTGAGGCCGGCAAAACCCACATCGCGCACCGCCACCTCCGCCAGACGCGCCAGGCGCTGGGCCACCTGTTCGGTGTTGAGGCCGCGCTTTTCGATCTCCAGCCAGCAATGGGAGCCGCTGCCCGAAGGCAGGAAAGGCAGTTCCTCGCGCACCTGAAAATCCGCCAGCTCCGCCCGCAGACGGGCGCGCAGCCCCGCATCGGGCCAGGGGAAAAGGCGCGGCTCGACCTCAGCCACGGTGGAGCAGGACGACGGCGTGGGCGCTGATCCCTTCACCGCGGCCGGCATAACCCAGGCCCTCGGTGGTGGTGGCCTTGATGTTGACGGCATCCAGGGCCAGGCCCAGATCCTCGGCCAGATGCTGCTGCATGCGGGGAATATGGGGAGCGAGTTTGGGCCGCTGGCAGACGATGGTGGCATCCACATTACCCGGCGCAAAACCCCGCGCCTGCACCAGATCGCGACAGTGGCGCAGGAGCACCCGCGAATCGGCCCCGCGAAAGCGCTCGTCGCTATCGGGAAAATGACGGCCGATGTCCCCCAGGGCTGCCGCACCGAGGAGGGCATCGCAGATGGCGTGGAGCAGGACATCCGCATCGGAGTGGCCGGCCAGGCCAAGGGCATAGGGCACCTGCACGCCCCCCAGGATCAGGGGCCGGTCAGGCACCAGCCCATGCACGTCAAAACCATGGCCCACGCGAAAATCCCTCATTTTGCCTGTTCCCTCCATTGCGCCTCCAGAATGGCCGCCGCCAGGGGCAGGTCTTCCGGAAGGGTCACCTTGATGTTGTCCCCATGCCCACGCACCAGCAACGGCCGCCAGCCCTGCCGCTCCATGGCCGAGGCCTCATCGGTCATCGTCCATCCCTGCCGCGCGGCGTCGGCCAGGGCCGCGGCCAATGCCCCCAAGGGGAAGGCCTGGGGCGTGAAGGCCCGCCAGAGGGCACTGCGTTCCACCGTCTCCAGCACCCGGCCATGATCCTCCCTTTTCAGGGTGTCGGCCACCGGCAAGGCAAGCAGCGCCCCCTGGGGGGCATCCGCCAGGCTGTCCAGCAAGAGGTCCAGGTCGGCGCGGCGCAGACAGGGGCGCGCCGCGTCATGGACCAGGACCCAGTCCGTGGCCGCTGCGCCCTGCTGCCGCAGCGCCTGCAGGCCAAGTCCCACGGAATCCGCCCGTTCCCGCCCCCCCGCCACGGGCGGTAACAGCCTGGCGGCCTGATCGCCGAGACCTTCCCGCCAGCAATCGCCCGCCAGATCGGCGCTGGGCAGGACGAGCTGGACGCCAGCGATGCGCGGATGCCCGAGAAAGCACCCCAGGGCATGGGCCAGGACCGGCCGGCCGTGGAGCAGAAGATATTGTTTCGCCAGCACGCCGCCAAAGCGCCTGCCACTGCCCCCCGCCGGCACCACCGCCCAGATGCGTCCCATATCCCTTCTCCCGCCATGCCGACGCCGCGAACCCGGCGCCATTTTGCCGTCGCCCACAGGCGTAGTCAAAAACGGCTCCGGCCGGTAAACTGTGCCATTCTTTCGTTCAGCGAACCGGATTCCTTGAAGCCTGCGTTTTCCCCAGGGCCCGCGCCACAGCCCGGAGCTCCCCTATCCTTTAACCGGGTCTTTGCCGCCGCCGAGGGCTGGCTGGCCGCCGAGTTGGCGCAGGCCTGGCGACGCCCCCTCCTGATCCTCACGCCCAGCGCCCGTGAGTTGGATGAATGGCGGCGCGAGTGGCACTTTTTTGCCCCGGGCCGTCCGGCGCCGCTGGTCTTCCCCGACCGGGAGATCCTGCCCTATGATCGTCTGGCGCCGCCTGCCGACGCCACCGCGCAAAGACTGGCCACCCTTGCCGCCCTGCCCCAACTGGGCCAGGGGGTATGCATTGCCCCCCTGGCGGCGGCCCTTCAGCGCCTGCCCCCGCGGGCCTTCCTGGACCGCCATGCCTTTGTCCTGGCCACCGGCGATATCCTGGAGCCGGAATCCTTCCGGCAGCGCCTCGTGGATGCGGGTTACCACACCGTCAGTGAGGTCTCCGAGCCCGGTGAACTGGCCTGGCGGGGGGGGATCATCGACCTGTTCCCCACCGGCAGTCCCCTCCCCTATCGGATCGAACTCTTCGACGCCGCCGTGGAAACCATCCGCCAGTTCGACCCGGAAACCCAGCTCACCCTGCAGCGGGTGGAACGCGTCGCCCTCCTGCCGGCCCGGGAGGTCCCCGTCGACGCCGCCGCCATCCAGGATTTCCGTGGCCGCTTTCGGGCGCGCTTTGCCGGCGACCCGCAACGGGCGGAAATCTATCGCGCCGCGAGTCGCGGACAAGTCCCCGCCGGGGCCGAAAATTATCTGCCGCTGTTCTTCGCCGAGACCAGCACCCTTCTCGACCACCTCCCTCCCGATACCATCCTCCTTCTGCCCCACGGCTTGACGGCCGCGGCCCAGGCCCTGCGCCAGGACTGGGAAGAACGCCACGAGGAACGCGCCTACGATCTGGCGCATCCCATCCTGCGCCCGGATGAACTGCTCCTGAGTCCTCAGGAGTGGGAAGACGCCCTGGCCAGCTTTGCCCTGGTGCATCTCCATAGCAACGGCTCCGGCCGTGACCTGCCTGCCGCCGCGCCGCCGGACTTGCGCGCCGGGCGGGAAGAACCCCTGGCGTCCCTGGATACCTTCCTGCGCCATTTGCCTGCCCAGGCACGAGCCCTGCTGGCAGCGGAATCACCCGGCCGCCAGGAGGCCCTGGCCGAGCGGCTGGGCCATGGGGGCTTGCTGCCGGAGCGGGTGGACTCCTGGCAAAGCTTCCTCCAGGGCGAGCAACGGCTCGCCATCACCGTCGCCCCGCTGGAACGGGGGCTGCTGCTCAAGGAGGGGAGCAACGTCAGTCTGGCCCTGATTTCCGAGGCCCAGATCTTCGGCGACCGGGTCTTTCAGCAACGGCGCAGCGAGACGACGCGGCACCGCAGCATCGAATCCCTGGTGCGCGACCTGGGCGATCTCCATGCCGGCGATTACGTCACCCACGAAGAATATGGCATCGGCCGCTTTCAGGGCATGGCCACCCCCTTCGCCGGCCAGGGGGATGTCAACGAATACGTGGTGCTGGAATACGCCGGCGGCGATCTCGTCTATGTTCCCGCCGACCATCTCGACCGCATCGGCCGCTATGTGGGCAACGGCGCCAGCGACCCGGCCCTTTCCAAACTCGGCAGCCACCAATGGGACAAGGCCAAGGCCAAGGCCCGGCAAAAGGCCGTTGACGCCGCTGCGGAACTGCTGGACATCTACGCCCGTCGCGCCGCCCGTCAGGGGCGCCGCTTCCCTCCTCCCGACGATGCCTACTGGGACTTCGTCTCCCGTTTCCCCTTCGAGGAAACCCTCGACCAGCAGGCCGCCATCGACGCCGTCATCGCCGACATGACCTCCCCCCATCCCATGGACCGGCTGGTCTGCGGGGATGTGGGTTTCGGCAAGACCGAAGTGGCCCTGCGCGCGGCCTTCATCGCTGTCCATGGCGGCGCCCAGGTCGCCTTGCTGGTGCCCACCACGCTCCTCGCCCAGCAGCATTACGAGACCTTCCTGGATCGCTTCGCCGGATTGCCCCTGCGCATCGAGGTCCTGTCGCGCTTCCAGAACGGCCGTGAGCAAAAGGCCATCCTCGCCGCCGCGGCGAGCGGGGCCGTGCATATCCTCATTGGTACTCACCGCATCCTGCAGAAGGATGTCCGCTTCCACGATCTGGGCCTGCTGATCCTGGATGAAGAGCATCGCTTCGGCGTTCGCCAGAAGGAACAGATCAAGGCCCTGCGGGCCGAGGTGGACATCCTCACCCTCACCGCCACGCCCATTCCCCGCACCCTGAACCTCTCCATGGCCGGCCTGCGGGATATGTCCATCATCAGCACCCCGCCCCAGCGCCGCCAGCCCGTCCGCACCTTTGTCCAGACCTGGGACGACGCAGTCGTGGTGGAGGCCTGTCAGCGCGAACTGCTCCGGGGAGGTCAGGTCTACTTTCTTCACAACGAGGTACAGAGCATCGAGCGCCTCGCCGCCACCCTGCGCCGGCTCCTGCCCGAAGCCCGTCTGCGCGTCGCCCATGGACAAATGCCCGGAAGCGAGCTGGAAGCGGTGATGCTGGATTTTTATCACCAGCGCTTTGACATCCTGCTCTGCACCACCATCATCGAATCGGGCATCGACAATCCCCACGCCAACACCATCCTCATCGACCGCGCCGACAAGTTCGGCCTCGCCCAACTCCACCAGTTGCGCGGCCGGGTGGGCCGTTCGCACCAGCGCGCCTACGCCTACCTCTTCACCCCTGAACCACGCGCCATGACCAGCGATGCGCAGCGCCGCCTGGAGGCCATCCAGTCGCTGGAAGACCTGGGGGTCGGCTTTGCCCTGGCCAGCCACGACCTGGAGATCCGCGGTGCGGGCGAACTGCTGGGAGACCAGCAAAGCGGCCATATTGACGAAGTGGGTTTCACACTCTACATGGAGCTGCTGAACGATGCCGTGGCGGCCATCCGTGCCGGGCGCGACCCGCACAGCCTCAGTGAAAGGCGCGCCATCGGCCCGGAGATCCACCTCAACACCCCGACCCTCATACCCGCCGATTACCTCCCCGACATCCATCTGCGCCTGCAGTTTTACAAGCGGATCTCCGACACCGCCAGCGATGACGCCATCAGCGAGATCATGGTCGAAATGGTGGATCGCTTCGGTCCCTTGCCGGCGGCAGCGCGCACCCTGCTCTGCCAGTCCCGCCTCCGCCTGGCCGCCCAGCATCTGGGGGTGGAAAAGATCGACGCCGGCCCCGCTGGTGCGCGCTTGCAGTTCGGTGCCCAAACGCGCGTCTCTCCGGAAAAGATCATCACCCTGATCCAGCAACGCAGCCAGGAATACCGGCTCGAAGGCGAATCGCGCCTGCGCCTGCGCCGCGACCTGCCCGATGGCGAGGCCCGCTGCCAAACCCTCATTCACCTCTTGGACGAACTGGGAGTACCGTCATGACCACCACCCGCATCGCCATCCTCAGTCCTACGGAGCAGGGGCCCATGCCCTTGCCGGCAAGCGCCGGCCAACTGGTCACGCAATTGGAGTCCCACCAGGCCATCTGGGGGTGGTGGCTGCAAACCTGGGCGCTTCCCTTGCCCGAGGGCGAGATCATGCCCTTTCTCCAGGAGCTTTCCCGTCAGGCCGCCACCCAAAACCGCCAGGTCACCTGGGCCAGCAGCGCCCAGCCCGTGGCCCGGCGCCTGGTCCTGCAGGGGCAAAACGCCCCCGAAGCCCTGCGCCGGGCCTTGGCCGCCCTCCACCTGCAGGGCCTGATGCCCGGACGGGTGGAGGCGGCGCAGGGCGCGTTGCTCATCCTGACCCTGCACGGCCCCGAAAACCGCCTCTCCTTGCACAATCATCAACTTCAGGAGGCCCTGGAGGGTCTGGCCGTGGACGCCGCCCTCACTCCGATCTGGCCTGCGGGGCATTTTCGCCTCCTCCTCGCGGACATGGACTCCACCCTCATCGCCATCGAATGCATTGACGAACTGGCCGACCATCTCGGCCTCAAGCGCCAGGTGGCCGCCATCACCGAGCGCTCCATGGAAGGCGAGCTGGATTTCCGGACTTCCCTGCAGGAACGGGTGCGCCTGCTGGCCGGCACCCCCGTCAGCGCCCTGGACGACGTCATCGCCCACCGCCTGCAACTCAACCCCGGCGCTCGCGAGTTGGTGCAGGGCCTTCATCACCACGGGATTGAAGTGGGGGTGGTATCGGGCGGATTCACCCATTTTACCCGCCATCTCCAGGACCTTCTGGGCCTGGACTACGCCTTCGGCAACACCTTGGAGATCAGCGGCGGCCAGCTTACCGGCAATGTCCTGGGAGAAATCATCGACGCGCCCGCCAAGGCGCAGATCCTGCAAGCCCTGGCCCAAGGCCTCGACACCGATCCCAGCCACTGCATCGCCATGGGCGACGGCGCCAACGACCTTGCCATGATCCATCTCGCCGGCGCCGGCATCGCCTACCACGCCAAGCCGGTGGTCCGTTCCCAGGCGGACTTCCAGATCCGCCATGGCGGCCTGGATGCCGTTCTGGCCATCCTCAGCCTGACACCGGCCTGAGAGGTAGCAGTCGCCGGACGGACGGATCCCGTGAGCAGATATTTAGACTTGATTTATATTTTTAGTTGGTCTAATATCCTCTTCAGCCCGTCGGGATATCCATCAAACCGTCGGCCGGGCCCGAGCCCGGGACTGGCAAGCAGTCGCAGCTCAATCCGTCACTACTGCGCAAGGAGTCTTTATGGAACACAGCAATCGGGAAGGCCAACGCGTTCCCCAAGTCACCTTCAAAACCCGGGAAGGCAGCCAATGGAAGGATGTCAGTACCGACGACCTTTTCCAAGGCAAGACGGTAGTCGTCTTTGCCCTCCCCGGCGCCTATACCCCCACCTGTTCCTCCAGCCACGTCCCTCGGTACAATGAGCTGGGGCCGGTGTTCCAGGCCAATGGCGTAGATCAGGTCCTCTGCATTTCCGTCAACGATGCCTTCGTCATGGACGCTTGGGCCAAGGATCAAAATGCCGAGAATGTGCGCTTCATTTCCGACGGCAACGGCGATTTCGCCGCCGGCATGGGGATGCTCGTGGACAAGTCCGACATCGGCTTCGGCAAGCGCTCCTGGCGCTACTCCATGCTGGTGAAGGACGGCGTCATCGAAAAGATGTTCATCGAGCCCGACAAGCCCGGCGACCCCTTCGAGGTCTCCGACGCCGACACCATGCTCCACTATATCAATCCCCAGGCGAAGGAGCCCGAGTTCGTCACCATCTTCACCCGCGAGGGCTGCCCCCACTGCATCCGCGCCAAGGCCATGCTCAAGGAGCGGGGCATCGCCTTCGAGGAGATCAAGACGGGCCAGGGGACGGGGGTTTCCTCCCGCACCCTGCGCGCCACCACCGGGCGCTCCACGGTGCCGCAGGTGTTCATCGGCGGCAAGCACATCGGTGGGGCGGACGATCTCGCCCGTTATTTCGGCTTGGCCTAAGGCCCCGGCATCCGCCTAGCAGCGCTCACCGAATCCCCGGAAAACCGGGGGTCCGGTGGCCTTTTCCGAGGAGAAAAGCATGTCCAGACATTACGACCTCATCGCCATCGGCGGCGGCAGCGGCGGCATCGCCACTGCCAACCGGGCTGCCCGTTACGGGGCCAAGTGCGCCGTCATCGAGGCGGGCCCCCTGGGCGGCACCTGCGTCAATGTCGGTTGCGTACCCAAAAAGATCTTCTGGAACGCCGCCGCCATTCAGCACAGCGGGGAAATGGCCCCGGAATACGGCTTCAGCCCCCTCCATGGCGCATTCCAGTGGCCAGCGCTGAAAGCCGTCCGCGACGCCTATATCCAGCGTCTCAACGAGCGCTACGGCATAGGGCTCATGGATAACGGAGTCGAACTCCTCCACGGTCACGGACAATTTGTCGACGCCCGGCACATCACCGTCCATGGCGAGACCTACAGCGCCGATCATATCGTCATCGCCACCGGCAGCCGCCCCATCGTGCCCGCCGTTCCCGGTGCGGAATTGGGCATCACCTCCGACGGATTTTTTGCCTTGGAGCAGCAACCGAAATGCGTAGCCGTAGTGGGAGCCGGCTATATTGCCGTGGAACTCGCCGGGGTGCTCAAAGGCCTGGGCAGCGAAGTCTCCCTGCTCATGCGCCGCAGCCATTTTCTCGACAGCTTCGACCCCATGCTCCGCGAAGCGCTCATGGACGCCATGCTCCGCTCGGGCGTCAACATGCTCACCCGCCGCCAGGTCACCGCAGCCCGGAAAGATGCCCAGGGCCTGACCCTGGTCTTTAGCGACGGCGAGGCCCTCAGCGGCCTGGACAGCATCATCTGGGCCATCGGCCGCGAACCCAACAGCGGCGGGCTGGATTTGGCCAAAGCGGGCGTGCTTACGGATGGCGCCGCATACATCCCCACCGACGCTTACCAGAACACCAATGTCCCGGGTATCTATGCCATCGGCGACGTCACCCCGCGGCCGGCCCTCACCCCTGTTGCCATCGCCGCCGGCCGCCGCCTGGCCGACCGCCTCTTCGGCGGGATGAACGACCGCCACCTCGACTATGGCCTGATCCCCACCGTGGTATTCAGCCACCCCCCCATCGGCACCATCGGTCTGACCGAGGACCAGGCCCGGGAGCGCCATGGTGACGATGGCGTCAAGATCTACCGCACCCAGTTCACGCCCATGCTCCACGCCTTTTCCGCCGACCCGGGAAAAACCGCCATGAAACTGGTCACCGTGGGGCGGGAGGAAAAAATTGTCGGACTGCACGTCATTGGCGAGGGCGCCGACGAAATGCTCCAGGGCTTCGCCGTCGCCCTGCGCATGGGGGCCACCAAGCAGGACTTCGACGACACCATCGCCATCCACCCCACCAGCGCCGAAGAACTGGTGACCATGCGCTGAGGGCGGCGCCGCAAGCAACCCGGAGCGGCCATGGGCCGCTCCTCCTATTTTGGGCGTAGACAGCGGGATCGTTGTTTTACGTTGACACGGCCGTTGGCAACCCCCTACCCCTGATCTGCGGCCGCCCGTCCCTGCTCGGCCAGAAAGGCCACGCCCTCCAGCACCTGGAAAAGGTCGCGCGCATAGTAGTCCGGGGCGGTATCGTTGTAGCTCTTCGCCCCCTGGTTGGAATCCACAAAAATGGTCTTCATGCCGGCCCGCTGCGCGCCGTAAATATCCCGATACATGTCATTGCCCACATAAATGGCCTCATGGGGCCGGACGTCCAGCTTCTCCAGTGCCCATTCGAAGAGCCGGGGATCGGGTTTACGAAAACCATAGTCCCCGGAAATCACCCGCACGGAAAAATACTTTTTGATTTTCATGGTCTTCATTTCGGGCAACGCGAAACAGGGCTGCGCATCGGAAATGATCCCCAAGCGGTAGGTTTGCTGCAATTCCCTGAGGGTCCTTTTTACCCCGTCATAACGCTGCAATCTGGTACGGGAAATGGCGCGGTACAGTTGCGCAAGGGCCTGCGCCAGCTCGGCCCGGTGCTTGGCCGGCTTGCTGTTTTCCTGCGCCAGCAGCACCGCCCAGATCGCGGCCACATCTATCTCCGGATATTTCTCCGGTGAATCTCGTTTCATCTCCTTCATGATCGCATAATAGCGATCACGCAGTTCGCCACGATTCAGCGTAACGCCATGAAAGGTCAGGTAATGGGCAATGGCGCGATAGATCTCCTCCATATCCTCATTGGTTTCGATATTGATCAGCGTACCATAGAGATCGAAATAGACTGCTTCTATAGCCATGATGCTACCTCCGCAGGGTTTTATGGGCCTCATGCACCAGCGCCTGGCTATAGTGCCAATCCAGCCAGGAATTGCGCGCAATCCGGAGCAGGGTCAACCCCATATAAAAAGGGATGCGCTGAGTGATGGCGGCAAAGGCCGCGTGACGATCCGGGAAATGACAGGCGTATTCCCAGAGAAAATGACCGATAAAGGGCTCCGCCAGATCCTTCCGGTGGGTGTGCCGCAGAAAAAAATGCTGCAATTCTCCGGCGACCATGCCCAGATCATAAGCCCGATCGGCAGGATGCATGCGCTCCAGGTCGATGGCGGTGACCGCCAGCCCGGCGCCGAACAGGAAATTCGACGGCGTGGCATCGCCATGCACCATCACTGCACAGTCGGACCACATCGCCCCCTCCTGCCGCCAGCCCTCATAATCATGATGAAAGGTCCGGGCCTGCGCCGCGCTGATGCGGCTGCGACGCAGCAAGCGGGCGATGATCTTGGCAAAATAAGCCTCATGCCCGGCAAAGTTCACCCGTTCCCGCCGCGCCGTCAAATTGTGCATTTTCGCCAAAAAATAGGCCAGCGCCGTGAGCTTGGCGAAGAGCATGTCCGGCTGATGGTCACGGATGCTCTGTTCGATCACCGCGGAAAGGGAGCGGCCCGGAGAAAAAGTCTCCACCAGGATATTGTTGATGCCCTGATTGCAGCCCAATGCCCTGGGTACCGCATGAGGGCTGCCGGTAAAACCGATGGACCGGATATATTCGAGATGATGAAACTCGTTTTCGGCACGCGGCCACAATAGCGCCGGATCCTTCCCCTGTTGGCTGTAAAATTTGCCAATCACCCGCTGATGCGTTTTCGCCTCCTCATAGAGATAGACCTCGTTGGAGGCGGGGAACTGGAATACGCGAAATTCGGCATGGCCATGGATATGGGTGATTTGCGGAAAAATGGAGCCCTGCAGGTAGGCATGCAAGGGATCACTGGTGCTGAGCCGTCCCAGGTACCTCATCACCCGGACCGCCCATCAAGCGCATGGGGATCAGGGACGGTGGACGGAGACCGCCGCGCCGTCAGGATTGGTGCCGGCCGTGGAAGGCCTTGATGGCCTCCGGTCCCACGGAGGTGGCGCAGTTGCAGACGGGGCAATCGGCCACCAGGGGCACCGTGGCCTCCAGCACATGGCGCACCCGCCCCATGCCGTCATGCATGACCGCCTCGATGGCCTCCAGGGTGATGGGCGCCGCCGACTTGCCCGCGGCGGGATTCACCACCAGGGCCAGGGGGGCGTAGCACAAGCCGATTTCCCGCGCCAGCACCGCCTCGGGGGCGCCGGTCATCCCCACGATGTCTCCCCCGTCGCCCTCGATGCGGCGGATCTCCGCGGCGGTCTCCAGGCGCGGCCCCTGGGTAGCGGCATAGGTGCCGCCATCCACGGCCAGCTCACCCGCCGCCGCCACCCCCGCCAGAAGACGGCCGCGGAGATGGGCGCAGTAGGGTTCGGAAAAGTCGATATGGACCACCATGCTTTCGCCGCCCTCGAAATAGGTGCCGGGACGGCCATGGGTGTAATCGATGAGTTGGTCGGGAATGCACAGGGCCCCCGTCGCCATCCGCGGAGTAATCCCCCCCACCGCCGCCACGGCGATCACATGGGTTACCCCCACATGGTGCAGCGCCCAGATATTGGCCCGATAATTGACCCGGTGGGGGGGGATGGTATGGCCGTACCCATGGCGGGCGATAAAAACCACGTCCTGCCCCCCCATCCGCCCGAAAGTCAGGGGCCCGGACGCTTCGCCAAAGGGCGTCCGCACCACGCGCCGGTCCAGCACCTGCAGATTTTTCAGCCGGGTCAGGCCGCTACCGCCGATAATGCCGACACTACCCATCAGACGTCCTCCGGCAGCGCAAATATCCCCGGGGCGTTACGGCCCAGGCCACGGGCATCCAGGCCGTAGCCGAAAACGAAACGATCCGGCACATCCAGGGCCACATAATCCACCTGCACATCGACACTGCGTGGCCGCTGCTTGCGCACCATGACCGCGGTATGCACCGCCGCCGCGCCCTCGTGCCGGCAATATTCCTGCAGGGCCTTGAGGGTCACCCCTTCATCGAGGATGTCATCCAGCAAAAGCACCACCGCCCCCTGCATGTTCTCCCGGGGATGCAGGCGCCATTGCAGCGCCCCTCCGGCGATCTCCGCGCCGTAGCGGCTGACCTGCACCGAGTCCAGCAGGAGGGGGAAATGCAGGTGCGGCAAAATCTGCCCCGTCACCACCATCGCCCCATTGAGCACGGACAGGACCAGTACCGGACGATGGGGAGTCAGGGGTTCCAGATCCCTGTTTATGGCAACGGCCATCCCCTGGATGGCCGCCTCCACTTCCTCCACGCCAAACAACCGCTCAGCGGGCCCCAGATGGGTGGGAGTCATGACTTAGTAGGTAAAGGTGACCACGTCGTCGTCCATGGCCTGCTCGATGACATAAGCGCCGCCGACCACGTCTTCGATCTCGGGAATGAGGTCTTCCTTGGTGCAATTCCACAACTCCAGGGTCGGGGTACACACAAAGAACTTCACTCCGGCCTCGTGGGCGTCCTTGATGAAGTCATAGACGCTCTTGGGACTGCCGGGCATCACGAACATCTTCTCGGCCACACCCTTCTTGGCCAGCTCGCCGGCACGGGCCGTCAGCACGACCTCCACCTCGAAATCCATGGCAGCCGCCACGGTGGCCTGGAAAAACGGTGCACCCAGTTCCTGGGGGTTGGAGGGATCCGTGTTCACCATGACCATCAACAATTTATCCGCCATACCATTCTCCTTGAAAATTCGGTCTTACCAGTTCGGGGCTGTCATCATAGTGGGCTCTCGTCCCGCCCGCACCATGAAATGATTGATTGATCCATAAAAAGCATCACAGAGTCAGAGATCCTCTTCGGCGATCTCGGCCGCGCGCCGGGCCCGGGTCGCCCGCAGGAAGATCTCGCGCTCCTCGGCGAGGGCGCGCTTGGCCACCTGGATGGCCTCCAGGAGGTCGTCGCGCTTGGATTCCATCAACTCGCCGCCGGCGTCCATCAGGCGCGCGGTTTTTTCCTGGATTTCATCCAGCAGCACCCCCATGCGCTCCTCCGCCGCCATTTCCAGATCCTTGAGCCGGTCGCGCCCCTTGTCCATGGCGCGGCGCAACTCCTGCCGCGTTTCCGCGCCGCTGGCGGGCGCCAGCAAAAGGGCCCCTACCGCGCCCACCAACACCCCAACGAGAAAACCTTCCGCGCTTTTCATTGATTTCTCCTGACTGTATACCGATAGGAACGCCTAACGGCGGCGCAAAAAATAACGAAGCCCCGTGCCGATGGCGCGATACCAGGTGCGCAGTTCCTGCACGGGCCTGAGCACGGCATCGGAGGCGTCCAGCACGGCATCGCTCAGGTATTTGAGGGTATAATCCACTCGCTGCATCTGTACCCGGCCGCTTTGGGTCATGCGCCTAATGTCCGCCAGGGCCACCTTGATATCGAAAATCAGCGGCCCCACGTCCTGCTCGGCCCGCGCCAGGAGCCGCTCCAGCCGCAGGGAGGTGCGCACCAGCACCGCGGCAGTTACCGCCACGATAAGCAACAAAAGGATCATTACGATCGCAATGATGGTCAAGGCCGCCGTCACACTCATCATCCATCTCCAGGACTGCTTGCGTAAGTATAGGCACAGTCTATGGACTACGTAAAATCGGCCATCGGCTCATGACCCGAAGGCCTGCAGGAGGATGGCCAGCCACAGGCCCGTCAGTAGGAGAACGGCGCCATTAGCCCACAAACGCTGCCGGGGCGTCAGCACGGGCGGCGGGTAGCGCCGGCGGTACGCGCGCCAGGCGAGCCACAGCAGGAACAGCCACAGCGCGGCCAGCACCCAGCCCCCCAGCACATCGCTCAACCAGTGGACGCCCAGGCCGAGGCGGCTCCAGGAAATGCCCAGAATCAGCGCTCCCAGGCACAGGAAGACAGCGCTGCGCAGCCAGCGGCTGGCTAGCTGCCGCTGCAGGAGAAGGGCGATCAAGCCATATACCAGCAGGGCAAGGCTGCTGTGGCCGCTGGGAAAGGCCGGCGTGCCCAGGGCCAGGCCGAGGGGCGGACGGGGCCGGTCCACCGCGATTTTCATCACTTCGACCAGAAGGGCGAGGGTCGCCGCTCCGAGGCTCAACAGCAGCCCCTCGAAAAAGCGCCGTCCGGCAAAAAATCCCGCGCTCACCAGGGCCACCACCCAGGGCAGGATCGTCACCCCGCCGAAGCGGGAAAGGTTTTGCCAAAGCAGCCAGGCGGCAGGGCTCCATTGACCGCGCAAGGACTGCTCCAGGCGGACATCCAGCGTCCCCAGGGAGGCCAGATCCATGGCAATGATCCGCCCCAGCCAGAGCCAGAGCAGTCCTCCCAGGCCCAGACCCAAGGCCAGCAAGGCCAGGAATTCCAGTCGCTGCGGCCCCTTCATGACCCTAGCCGGCTCCCTGGAAATGGCGCCACAAGAGCATAAGCGCTATGGCGACGGCAGTCAGGCTGAGCACCAGAACGGCCGCCGCGCCGCTATCCTTGGCGCGGGCGATGAGGGGATGGAAATCGGGCTCCAGCAGATCGGCCAAGGCCTCTACGGCGCTATTGAGCAGCTCTACCGCGAGGATGAGGGCCATCAGGACCAGGACCAGCGCCCACCAGATCAAGGGTGGCTGCAACCAGGCCAGGAACAACAGTCCGAGCAGGACGGCCATGATCTCCGTGCGAAAACTCGCCTCATTCCGCAATGCGCTGCGCAGGCCGCGGGAGGCATAGAGGGCGCGCCGCCACAGGGGGGCGTTTTTCATGACCAGCCGCCCTGTTCCTTGAGGGAAACGGGGTCCCCATCGCCGACAATGAAGTGATCCAGCAAGCGCAGATCCAAAAGACCCAGGGCGGCCTCGATGCGCCTGGTCAGGGCGAGATCCGCGGCACTGGGCTCGGCGATGCCGGAGGGATGGTTATGGGCCAGGATCAGCGCCGCCGCATTGATCTCCAGGGCGCGGCGGACCACTTCGCGCGGATGCACGGCGGCGCTGTCGATGGTGCCCCAGAACATCTCCTCGAAACGCAACACACGATGGCGGTTGTCGAGGAAAATCACGGCAAAGACCTCGCGGCGCTGGTCGCGCAAGGCCGCCGCCAGGTAGCGCCGCACCACCGTCGGCGAATCCAGCGGCTCCCCACGCTTCCAGTCCTCGGCCAGATGCCGCCGCCCCAACTCCAGGACTGCCTGCAACTGGGCATATTTGGCGTCGCCCAGGCCCTTATGGGCGCAAAAATTTTTGTGTGCCGTGGTCAGCAGGCCGCGCACGCCGCCAAAGGCTTGCAGGAGTTCCCGCGCCAGATCAACCGCGCTTTTGCCGGGCAGGCCGACACGCAAAAAAATCGCCAGCAGCTCCGCATCGGAGAGGCTGGCCGCACCGGACTGCAGAAGCCTCTCCCGTGGCCGTTCGTCCCGCGGCCAATCCGTAATAGCCATACGCTCCCCCCTTCCCTTACACTAAGGATTATGATGGATAATGGCGTATTCAACACGACGGACCCCCTCGCTGGCAAACGGATTCTGCTTGGCGTGAGCGGGAGCGTCGCTGCCTACAAGAGCCCCGAACTCGTGCGCGCCCTGCGCGCTGCGGGCGCCGAGGTGCGGGTGGTGCTGAGCGCGGCCGCCGCGGCATTCGTCACCCCCCTCACTCTCCAGGCCGTCAGCGGCCAGCCGGTACGCACGGCACTCTTTGCCGCCGCGGAAGAGGCGGCCATGGATCACATCCGCCTGGCGCGCTGGGCCGATGCCTGCCTGCTGGCGCCCATCACCGCCCACGGCCTGGCCCGCCTGGCCCAGGGCCTGGCCGACGACCTCCTCGGCACCCTCGTCCTCGCCAGCCGTGCTCCGCTTTTCCTGGCCCCGGCCATGAACGTGCAGATGTGGGAGCACCCCGCCACCCGGCGCAACTGTGCCACGCTGCGCAGCGACGGGGCGCAATTTTTCGGGCCCGAGTCGGGCAGCCTGGCCTGCGGCGAAGAGGGGGAGGGGCGCATGCTGGACCCCGCGCGCATCGTCGCCGAGCTGCGCCTGGCCCTGGCGGAAAAAACCCTGCCGGGCCTGCCCGTCCTCATTACCGCCGGCCCCACCTGGGAGGCCTTGGACCCGGCCCGGGGCATCAGCAACCGCGCCAGCGGCAAGCAGGGTTTCGCCATTGCCCAGGCCTTGGCCGAAGCGGGGGCCCTGGTGACGCTGGTGGCCGGGCCCAGCCACGAGGCCACGCCAGCGGGCGTAATCCGCCAGGACGTCGTTTCCGCAGAGGAGATGCAGGCCGCCTGCCTGCAAGTGATGAAGAACGGCGTGGAGGTCCTGATCGCCAACGCCGCCGTGGCCGATCACCGCCCGGCGCAGCGCAGCCCGCAGAAAATGGACAAAGGCAGCTTGCCCAACCCCCTCCCCCTGACGGAAAACCCCGATATCGTCGCCGCCATGGCCCGGCACCCGCGCCGCCCCCGCTGGGTCATCGGCTTCGCCGCCCAAACCCATGACCATCTGGCCCAAGCCGCGGCCAAGGCCCGGGCCAAGGGGGTGGATATGATCATCGTCAACGACATCGGCGACGGCAGGATGGGCATGGGCGCCGCGGCCAATCATCTGCACCTGCTCTACGGCGGGCAGATGACGGATCTGGGCAGCGGCGACAAACTCACCCTCGCCCGCCGTCTGGTCCGTGCCCTCACCCCGTTGCTGCGGCATAGCCCCCCTTCCTTCAGCGAGACCAGCGAAAGCCCATGAAAAGCCTTGCCATCCGCATCCTCGACCCCCGCCTCGGCCGGGAATGGCCCCTCCCCCATTACGCCTCCGCAGGGGCCGCCGGCATGGACCTGCGCGCCTGCCTCGATGCGCCCCTCCCGCTCATGCCGGGGCAGGCGGAGCTGGTATCGGCGGGGTTTGCCATGCACATCGGCGACAGCGGCGTCACCGCGCTGCTCCTGCCGCGCTCGGGACTGGGCCATCGCGGTCTGGTGCTGGGCAACCTCGTGGGCTTGATCGACTCCGATTACCAAGGCCCCCTCAAGGTCTCCCTATGGAACCGCAGCGGCGAGAAGCTGCATATCGAACCAGGCGAGCGCATCGCCCAGCTCATTCTGGTGCCGGTATTGCGTCCCCACCTGGAGATCGTGGCGGACTTCACGCCGACGGCCCGCGGTGACGGCGGCTTTGGCAGCACGGGCAGCCGGTAACGACCCTCAGGCCTTGGGCAGGGTCACTCCGCTCTGCCCCTGATATTTCCCGCCACGATCGGCGTAGGAGACGGCACAGGGTTCGTCGGACTCCAGGAAGATGACCTGGGCCACGCCTTCATTGGCGTAGATCTTGGCGGGCAGCGTGGTGGTGTTGGAAAACTCCAGGGTGACATAGCCCTCCCACTCGGGCTCGAAGGGCGTCACGTTGACGATGATGCCGCAGCGGGCATAGGTGGATTTGCCCAGGCAGATGGTGAGGACATTGCGGGGAATGCGGAAGTATTCCACCGTGCGCGCCAGGGCGAAGGAGTTGGGGGGGATGATGCAGGTGTCGCCGGTAAAATCCACAAAGGAATCTTCGCTGAAGTTCTTGGGGTCCACGATGGCGCTGCGAACGTTGGTGAAGACCTTGAATTCGCCGGCGCAGCGGATGTCGTAACCATAGGACGAGAGTCCGTAGGAAATGACCGGGTGCCCCTCCACGGTACGGATCTGATGGGGGGAGAAGGGCTCGATCATGCCATGCTCCTCCGCCATGCGGCGGATCCAGTGATCGGATTTGATGCTCATAGCGGAGGAACCTCTGACGCTGGCGACCTAGCGGTTCTGGACGACGATGTTAGGGAACTTGTGGCTGTGGTCCACGGCCTGGAGGGCCACCCGGGCGGCAGTATGCCGGGCCAGCTCCAGATAGATCTTGGCCAGCTTGGAATCGGGCTGGGCCACCACCGTCGGCGCGCCGTTGTCGGCTTCGTCGCGGATGTGGCGATCCAGGGGCACCGCCCCGAGGAAATCCACCCCATACTGCTCGGCCATGGCCGCACCGCCCCCATGGCCGAAGATGTCGTCCTCGTTGCCACATTTGGGGCAGATGTAAAAACTCATGTTTTCGATGATGCCGAGGATGGGAACGCCCACCTTTTCGAACATCTTGAGACCCTTGCGGGCGTCCAGCAGGGCGATGTCCTGGGGCGTGGTGACAATGACCGCGCCGGAGACCGGCACCTTCTGCGCCAGGGTCAACTGGGTGTCGCCGGTGCCCGGGGGCAGGTCCACCACCAGATAATCCAGTTCGCCCCAGCGAGTGTCCCCCAGCAACTGCTCCAGGGCCTGCATCACCATGGGGCCGCGCCAGACCATGGGGGTTTCCTCATCAATGAGAAAGCCGATGGACATGGCCTTGATGCCATGGCCCTCCAAGGGCTCCATCTTCTTGCCGTCCTTGCTGGTGGGCTTGCCCGCAAGGCCGAGCATGCGCGGCTGGCTCGGCCCATAAATGTCGGCATCCAGCATGCCCACCGCCGCCCCTTCCCGGGCCAGCGCCAGGGCCAGATTCACCGCGGTGGTGGACTTGCCGACGCCGCCCTTGCCGGAGGCCACGGCAATGACATTCTTGATGCCTTCCATGAGCTTGACGCCGCGTTGCACCTGATGGGCGCGGATGCGGTGGCTCACCTTCACCTCGGCATGGAGATGCAGATCCGCCTGGAGATGGGCGGCCACCGCCGCAGCCAAACCGGGTGCCACGCCCAGAGAAGGATAGGGCAGTTCCAGGGCCACACTCGTCCCGGCACCGGTCATGCTGATGCCCTTCACCACCCCAGCGCTCACCAGGTCCTTGCCCAGATACGGGTCCTGAATGGAGCGCAGCGAGGTCTCTACCTGCTCCTGCGTGATGTCCGTCATGGTCTTTTCTGCATCCTCGCCGCCGGCGGCGGCCGCTTCAAACGACTGGTGATGGCGGCCATGGCCGCCCACTCCATCCAATTACTGCGCTGCTTCCGCGCTGATGATCACTTCATGGCGCTCCAGGGCACCAGGACCCCGGAAGGCCTCCGCGGGCATGGGGTTGCGGTGGGCGGCCTTGAAATCGTCACTCCCCACCCATTGGTTGAAGGCATCCTTGCTCTCCCAGTGGGTCAGGACGACATAATAACCCTCGGGATCCTCCGGGCGCAGGATCTCCATGCGCACAAAACCCGGTTGTTTCTCCGCCTGGCCGACGCGATTGCGGAAGCGCTCCTCGAACTGTTCACGAAACGCGGGAAGCACGGGTACACGATTGGCAACGACATAGTGCATGGATTTCTCCTGATCCGAGGTCATCGGGGTGATTGTATTTCAGCAAAGGCTTTTAATCCAAGAACGTCCTGCATGTCATAAAAACCCGCCGGCCGGCCATGGAGCCAGCGGGCGGCACGCAGGGCGCCGGCAGCGAAATTGAGGCGGCTGGCGGCACGGTGGGTCAGTTCCAGCCGTTCGCCGGCTCCGGCGAGCCAGACCGTATGTTCACCCACCACATCGGCGGCGCGCAGCGTGGCGAAACCGATGCTGCCCGCCACCCGCGGTCCCGGCACGCCGTTGCGGTCCAGGCAGGCCACATCACTCAAATCCACTCCGCGCCCTGCCGCCACCGCCTTGCCCAAGGCCAGCGCCGTTCCCGAAGGGGCGTCCAGCTTGTGGCGATGATGGGCCTCGACGATCTCGACGTCATAGTCCGGCCCCAGGGCCGCCGCGATCTGCGGCAGGAAGGCCAGGAGCACATTCACCCCCACACTCATGTTGGGCGCCGCCACCACCGGTATCCGCTGCGCCCAGCCCTGCACCGTCGCCATCTCCGCGGCGGTAAAGCCGGTGCTGCCAAGGACCAAGGGGATTCCCTGGCGGGCGCAGGCCGCGCCATGATCCAGGGCCGCAGCCACGGGACCAAACTCGATGAGCACATCCAGGTTCGGCAACGCCCCTGCCAGATCCTCGCTCATGGCCACTCCCAGGGCACCGGCACCCGCCCACTGCCCCGCATCCTGGCCCAGATAAGGGGCGCCGGGGCGGCCGATGGCCGCTGCCAGGGTCAAGTCCGCGCTGGCGGCAATGGCCTGTACCAGGCTGCGCCCCATCCTTCCGGCCACCGCCGTTACGCCGACGCGCAGTTGTCCCATGGCTAGAAACCCATCCGCTCGACGAAGTCCTTGACCTTGTCCCACCAGCGATGCTGCTGGGGATGCTGCTCGGCATTGCCGGCGTCCTGCTCAAACTCCTCCAGGAGCTCCTTCTGCCGCGCCGAAAGCTTTACCGGCACCTCGACGGCAATCCGGCAGTACAGGTCGCCGGCCACCTTGCTGCGCACCCCCTTGATGCCCTTGCCGCGGAGGCGGAAGACGTTGCCGGACTGGGTGCCTGGCGCGATCTGCACCTTCGCCCGTCCCGTCAGGGTGGGCACCTCCATCTCCCCTCCCAGGGCCACCTTGGCAAAGCTCACCGGCACTTCGCAGTGCAGGTCATCCCCTTCGCGCTCGAAGAGGGGGTGGGGCTTGACCCGTATTTGAATGTAGAGATCTCCGGCCGGCGCGCCCCGTTCACCCGCATCGCCTTCGCCGCTGAGGCGGATCCGATCGCCGGTGTCCACGCCGGCGGGGACCTTCACCACCAACTCGCGCATCTTGCGCACCCGCCCATGCCCCTGACAGGCCGAGCAGGGATTGGTCACGACCTTGCCGCTGCCACCACAGGTGGGACAGGTCCGCGTCACCGAAAAAAAGCCCTGCATCATCCGCACCTGGCCCCGGCCGCCGCAGGTCGCGCAGGTCTCCGAACTGCTCCCCGGCGCAGCGCCGCTGCCATGGCAGACCTCACAGAGCGCGGAACCGGGAATCTGGATGGTGACCTCCTTGCCCACGGCGGCCTCTTCCAGGGTCAGGTCCAGATCATAGCGCAGGTCCGTGCCGCGAGCCGCTTGCTGGCCGCCAAAACCCCGGCCAAAGGCCTGCTCGAAAAGATCGCCAAAGACATCGCCAAAGCCGCCAAAGCCGGAAAATCCGGCACCACCCCCGCCACCGCCCGCCCCTACGCCCGCATGACCAAACTGATCATAGGCCTGACGCTTTTCCGCATCGGACAGCACTTCGTAGGCCTCGCTGATCTCCTTGAACCGCTCCTCCGCCTCGGCATCCCCGTTATTGCGATCGGGATGGTAACGCATGGCCAGGCGCCGGTAGGATTTTTTGATCTCCTCATCGCCGGCCGTGCGGGTGATTTCCAGAATTTCGTAATAATCCCTTTTCGCCATCGTTATTCCATATACCCTTGATTCGGCAGTTGGCAGAGCTATTTTTTGCTCCGCCGGCCCTCGTCCGTGGTGCTACGGCTCAGGCCGAGGTCGCCGCAAAACAGCTCTGCCAACTATCGTTAGGACCAAACAAGCGAGGGGGCGGGATTCGCGATCCTGCCCCCTGGCATCGACCCGGAAAATTACTTCTTGTCGACTTCCTCGAACTCCGCTTCGACGACATCGTCCGCCTTGCCTTGCTGCCCCCCGGAGGGCTCCGTCTGGGCCTGGCTGGCGGCATGTTCCAGGAAACCCTGCATGGCCGCCATGAGCGCCGCCACGGCACCCTTGATGGCGGCGACATCCTCGCCCTTGGCGGCCTCCTCCACCCCGGCCATGGCCTCGCTGACCTTGGCCTTGTCGGCCTCGGCGGCGCTGCCGTGCTCCTCCAGGGCCTTGCGCGCGCCATGGACGCTGGCGTCGGCCTCGTTGCGCGCCTCGATGAGCTCACGGGCCTTTTTGTCATCGGCGGCGTGGGCCTCGGCCTCCTGAATCATGCGCTGGATCTCCGCTTCCGAGAGGCCGGAACTGGCGGTGATCTTGATGGACTGCTCCTTGCCGGTCTGGTTGTCCTTCGCCGAGACATGCAGGATGCCGTTGGCGTCAATGTCGAAGGTCACCTCGATCTGCGGCATGCCGCGGGGAGCGGGAGGGATATCCGCCAGATCGAAGCGGGCCAGGGACTTGTTGTCCCGGGCCAATTCGCGCTCCCCCTGGAGCACGTGGACCGTCACCGCCGACTGATTGTCCTCCGCCGTGGAGAAGATCTGCGACTTGCGGGTGGGAATGGTGGTGTTCTTCTCGATGAGCTTGGTCATCACGCCGCCCAGGGTCTCGATGCCCAGAGACAGGGGCGTAACGTCCATGAGCAATACGTCCTTCTTCACTCCCGAGAGCACCGCCCCCTGAATGGCCGCGCCGATGGCCACGGCCTCGTCGGGATTCACGTCCTTACGCGGCTCCTGGCCGAAGAAATCCTTGACCCGTTCCTGCACCTTGGGCATGCGGGTCTGGCCGCCCACCAGGATCACATCGGTGATCTGACTGGTGGAGAGATTGGCGTCCTTGATGGCCACCCGGCAGGGCGCCATGCTGCGATCGATCAGGTCCTCCACCAGGGACTCCAGCTTGGCCCGGGTCAGCTTCATGTTGAGGTGCTTGGGCCCCGACTGGTCGGCGGTGATGAAGGGCAGGTTGACATCGGTCTGCTGCGCGGAGGACAGCTCGATCTTGGCCTTTTCCGCGGCTTCCTTGAGGCGCTGCATGGCCAGTCGGTCGGAACGCAGGTCGATGCCGGCGTCTTTCTTGAATTCATCGGCCAAATAGTTGATGACCCGGCTGTCGAAGTCGCCACCACCCAGGAAGGTGTCACCGTTGGTGGACAGCACCTCGAACTGGTGCTCCCCCTCCATTTCGGCGATTTCGATGATGGAGATGTCGAAGGTGCCGCCCCCCAGGTCATAGACGGAGATCTTGCTGTCGCCGGGCTTTTTGTCTTCGCCAAAGGCCAGGGCGGCGGCCGTGGGCTCGTTGATGATGCGCTTCACATCCAGGCCCGCGATGCGTCCGGCATCCTTGGTGGCCTGACGCTGGGCGTCGTTGAAATAGGCCGGCACGGTAATGACCGCTTCCGTCACGGTCTCGCCCAGATAGTCCTCGGCGGTCTTCTTCATTTTCTGCAGGATGTACGCAGAGATCTGCTGCGGAGAGTAGCGCTTGCCGCGCACCTCCACCCAGGCATCGCCGTTGTCGGCCTTGACGATGGAATAAGGCACGTGCTTGAGATCCTTTTGCACTTCGGCGTCGTCATATTTACGGCCGATCAGGCGCTTGACCTCATAAACCGTGTTTTCCGGATTGGTCACCGCCTGGCGCTTGGCCGCCTCGCCCACCAGCACTTCGCCCTCTTCGGTAAAGGCGACGATGGACGGCGTCGTGCGCTTGCCTTCGCTATTCTCCACCACCTTGACCTTGTCGCCTTCCATTACCGCAACGCAGGAATTCGTGGTGCCCAAATCGATACCGATTACCTTGCCCATATCATTGCTCCTATGCGTATCCTAAAGAGTCGATGCCTGTATTCAATCGCCGGCCATGCCTTCGGCAGCCTTCATTCGGGGGATTTGGCCGCCTTGGAGACCGACACCATGGACGGTCGCAGCAGGCGATCATTCATCAAATAGCCCTTTTGATGCACCGCCAATATCCGATTGGCCTCGCCCTGCCCCTCCACCATGGCGATGGCCTGATGCAGGTGCGGGTCGAAACGTCCCTCGCCCACTTCAATGGGGGCGATGCCGGCCTTTGCCAAGGCCTGCAGCAGGAGTTTCAGCGTGTTTTCCACGCCCTGCCGCAATTGCGCTACCGCGTCCATCCCTTCGACGGGACTTTCCAGGGCCATTTCCAGGCTATCGACGACGGGGAGAAGCTCGCGGGCAAAACGATCCACGGCATATTTGTGGGCGTCTTCAATCTGCTTTTCATAGCGCTTGCGTTGATTGTCCGCATCCGCCACGGCCCGCAAATAGGCCTCCCAGTTCTGCTGGGCCTTCTCTTCCCAGGATACCACCGCCTCCGGGACGGGTTCGGAACTCTCTGCGCCTGGTTTCTCTTCTTCGTTCATAAGATTTCATCCACCTCGCCGTTTCAAGTCTTTGCAGATATGGGGAAGCCCATCGCGCTTTTCAAGCTGCTCAGGAAGGCAGCGACAGGGCGTGGCCGAGCAGCCGGGCGGTGTTGTCCACCAGCGGGATGATATCCTGATAGGGCATGCGCATGGGGCCGATCACCCCGAGGACGCCGGCCACCTCGCCATCCAGGACGTAGGGCGCCGTCACCAGGCTGCAGCCGGCCAACGGCGCAAAGCCCGATTCGTTCCCCACAAAGATACGCACGCCGCTGCCAAGCATGCTGGCATCGAGCAGATTCACCAGGTCGCGTTTGCGATGCACGGCCTCCAGCAGCTCGCGCAGGCGCTCGCCCCCCGCCAGATCGGGCAGATCCAGAAGCTGGAACTCCCCCTCGATGAGCATGCGTTGCTGATCCATCTCCAGCATGTCCTCCCCCAGTTCCATGGCACTGCGCAAAATGAGGTCCATTTCGTGGCGCGACTGGCGCAATTCCCGGTGCAGGCTCTGGGTGACTTCGTGGAGGGGTTTGCCCGTGAAGGTGGCATTGAAAAAATTCGCGGCCTGCACCAGTTCTCCGGCACCCATGGGGCGATCGGTGTGGATCAGACGGTTCTCCACCTCGCCCTTGTCGGTGACGAGAATGGCGAGGATCTGGCGTTCGCGCACGGCGATGAAATCGACATGGCGCAGGATCCGCATGGCCCGCCGGGGGACGCGGACAAAGCCGGCCATGTGGGTCAGCTCGGAAAGCACGACGGTAGCCGCGTGGAGCACCTGATCCGCATCCGGCGCGTGGGCGCCGATGCGGCGCAGGAGGAGTTGGCTGGATGCAGGGGAAAGCGGCACCAGATGGAGCAGGGCATCAATGAAAAAACGATATCCCAGGTCAGTGGGAACCCGTCCGGCCGAGGTGTGCGGGGCGCAGAGATAGCCCTCGTCTTCCAGATCCGCCATCACGTTGCGCACCGTCGCGGCACTCACGTTCAGGCCGGCATCGCGCGCCAACTGGCGGCTCCCTACCGGCTGGCCGTCGGCGATATAGCTTTCCACCAAGGCCTTCAGTAGGTGACGCGCGCGTGCGTCCATGGCTGTGGACATTTTCAAAAGATCTCCCGCATTGGCTTTGCCCGCCTGCCTCTAGCACTCCTTAATGGAGAGTGCTAGTAATTTAGCAAAAAACGCGCGGCACGCAAAGCGGCTGATGACAGGACGGGGAGAAAAAGCCAGGGGCGTGGCGCCCGCGGACAGGCGAACCGTCAGAGGTCAGGCAGGATCGGCCCGACCCTGCAAGCCCGGGAAGCCTTACTTGATTTTGTCTTCCCGATACATCACATGCTTGCGCACCTTGGGGTCGAATTTTTTCATTTCCAGCTTTTCGGGCTTGGTCTTCTTGTTTTTGGTGGTCGTGTAGAAGTGACCGGTGCCGGCCGTCGACACGAGCTTGATCTTGTCACGCATGGCAGTCTCCTCAGACCTTCTCGCCGGCGGCACGCAGATCCGCGAGGACCACGTCGATGCCTTTCTTGTCAATGGTGCGAATCGCCTTGGTGCTCACCCGCAAACGCACCCAGCGGTTTTCGCTTTCCACCCAGAAGCGGTGGTACTGCAGGTTGGGCAGGAAACGGCGGCGCGTCTTGTTGTTGGCATGGGAGACATTGTTCCCGGCCATGGGCTTCTTGCCCGTTACGCAACATACTCTGGACATGGGATGATCCCCCCTGAAAAAGGGGCACTTTATACCACAGCCAGGGGGCTTTCGCCAAGCGCGGTTTTTATCCCCTTGGCGCGGGCCGGGCCAGCGTCATCCTCCGGTCATGGCTTCCTCCGCATTGCCTGACCCCTGGCCCTGCTGTTACTTTATCCTCCCATGAAAAGACGCCTACTGGTAACCAGCGCCCTGCCCTATGCCAACGGGCCCATTCACCTCGGTCATCTGGTCGAATACGTCCAGACCGACATCTGGGTACGCTATCATCGCCTGCGCGGCCATGACTGCGTGTATGTCTGCGCCGACGACGCCCATGGCACGCCCATCATGCTCCGCGCCCAGAGCGAGGGCATCGCCCCCGAGGCCCTCATCGGCCGCATGCATGCCGAGCATCTGCGCGACTTCACGGGTTTCGGGATCGGCTTCGACCTCTACTACAGCACCCATTCGCCGGAAAATGTCGAGATCTCCCAGGAGATCTACCGCAAGCTCCGGGCCGCCGGACACATCCGGGTGCGGGAGATCGAACAGGCCTACGACGCCGTGGCCGGGATCTTCCTGCCCGATCGCTTCATCCGCGGCACCTGCCCGCGCTGCGGCGCGGCGGATCAATACGGCGACAGTTGCGAAGCCTGCGGCGCCACCTACAGCCCTACGGATCTCATCAATCCCGTTTCCGCCGTTTCCGGTGCGGTGCCGGAACGGCGCCACTCCGAGCACTACTTCTTCCGTCTGGCGGACTTCACGGCCTTCCTGCAGTCCTGGATCCATAGCGGCGTCCTCCAGGAAGAAGTGGCCAAAAAGCTCGACGAGTGGTTCGGCGCCGGATTGAGCGACTGGGATATCAGCCGCGATGCGCCGTACTTCGGCATCGAGATCCCCGATGCACCCGGCAAATTCTTCTACGTCTGGCTCGACGCCCTGCCTGGCTACATGGCGGCCACCCGCAAATGGTGCGCCGCTCACGGGCGGGATTTTGCCGATTATTGGGGTGCCGCCGCCCAGGGCACCGAGGTCTATCACTTCATCGGCAAGGACATCATCTACTTCCACGGCTTGTTCTGGCCGGCCATGCTCAAGGGCGCAGGCTACCGGCTGCCCACCGGGGTCTTTGCCCACGGCCACCTCACCGTCAACGGCGCCAAGATGAGCAAGTCCCGGGGGACCTCCATCACTGCCGGCCAGTATCTGGCCCACCTCAACCCCGAATACCTGCGCTACTACATCGCCGCCAAGCTCAACAGCCATGTGGAAGACATCGACCTCAACCTGGAGGACTTCCAGCAGCGGGTCAACAGCGATCTGGTGGGCAAGGTGGTCAACCTCGCCGCGCGGGCGGCAGGCTTCATCCAGCGCTATTTTGGCGGGCGTTTGGCCGATGGCCTGGGGAGCGATGCGGACTTCTACGCAGGGCTCTGCCAGCGCCGGGGGGAGATCGGGCAGGCCTATGCCGAACGCGAGTACGGCAGGGCCATGCGCGAGATCATGGCCCTGGCCGACGAGATCAACGCCTACGTGGATCGCAACGCCCCCTGGCTGCTGGCCAAGGAGCCCCATCGCCATGCCGACCTGCACCGTGTCAGCACGGTCATACTCAACGGCTTTCGCCTGCTGGTCACCCTCCTCAGCCCGGTCCTGCCGCGCCTGACGGCCGACGCCATGGCCTTTCTCCAAACCCGGAATGATTGGGAGGGGCTGGATCAGCCGCTCCTGAATCACCCCATTCAACCCTATCAGCATCTCCTGCAGCGCATGGAAAAGACCCAGGTGGACGCCTTGATCCAGACCCCGACAGAAAGCCCCCAGACCCCCCCCACGCCGGCTCCAGCCTCCCCCGGCGAGGCATCCCCCACCCTCTCCATGGAGGACTTCGCCAAGGTGGACCTGCGCATTGCGCGCATTGCCGCCGCCGAGGCAGTGGCAGGCGCCGACAAATTGCTCAAACTCACCCTCGATCTGGGCGACGAGACCCGTACCGTCTTTGCCGGGATCAAGGGCGCCTACCCACCGGAATCCCTGGTGGGCAGGCTGACGGTGATGGTGGCCAATCTCGCCCCGCGCAAGATGCGTTTCGGCCTTTCCGAAGGCATGGTGCTGGCCGCCAGCGGTCCCGCCGGAGGACCCTTTCTCCTCGCGCCCGACTCCGGCGCCCAGCCCGGCATGCGCGTCAAGTAGGACGGGCGCAGCGGCCCATCCCCTGCCGGGCTTCAGGGCTGGCCGATCTGTTCGGCGGCCAGTTGCCGGCGGCGTTCATAGGTCTCCCGGGCCAGGCGGATGTCCTCCAGAAACCAGGGCAATTCAGGAAGGCGCAGGGCCTGGGGTCCGTCCACCAGGGCCGTGGCCGGATCGGGGTGGAAATCCGCCAGGATCATGTTGGCACCCGCCACCACGCCCTGGGCGGTCACATGGAAAATGTCCATGATGCCGTCGGGCGTGGCGTCGCGAGAGCCCACCGAGTGGGAAGGATCGATGCAGACGGGCATGCGCGTGAGCCGCTTGACCACCGGCACCTGGGCAAAGTCGACAAAGTTGCGATGGGGATCACCCAGGTTGCTCTTCATGCCGCGCAAGCCGAAGATGACCCGGGTATTCCCCTCGGAGGCCAGATACTCCGCGGCGTTCAGGGACTCTTCCAGGGTGATGCCGAAGCCGCGCTTGAGGAGCACCGGGAACTCCTGCTGCCGGCCCACGGCTTTCAGGAGCTCGAAGTTTTGCGTGTTGCGGGTGCCGATCTGCAGCATGACCCCGGTGGGATGGCCGGTGGCGTGGAGGGCCTCGCGGATCTCGTCCACATGGGATTCGTGGAGGATCTCCATGGCGACCACGCGGATCCCGTAGCGGCCCGCCAGATCGAAGACCCAGGGCAGGCAGGCCTTGCCGTGGCCTTGGAAGGCGTAGGGACTGGTGCGCGGCTTGTAGGCGCCCATGCGCGTACAGATCTGCCCGTTGTCGTGCAGGGCGCGCAGCATCTGCTCCACATGCTCCGGCGTGTCCACGGCGCAGAGCCCGGCAAAGACCTGCAGGCTGTCCTGGCCGAAACGCACCCCGTTGTAGTCGAAGCCCGTCGCGCGCTGGTCGTTCTGGTGGCGGCCGAGCATGCGGTATTCGCGGGAAATCCGGACCACCCGCTCCA
Source organism: Acidithiobacillus sp. (assembly GCF_049965315.1). Lineage (GTDB taxonomy): Bacteria > Pseudomonadota > Gammaproteobacteria > Acidithiobacillales > Acidithiobacillaceae > Acidithiobacillus_B. The sequence goes on from NZ_JBMFWL010000013.1 coordinate 43,941, forward strand.
CCCCCGGCAAGGTCTGCATCTCGGCCTCCAGCAAGCGCTGGGTATCTCCCACCAGATAGACCTCCGTGAGCACCTGCCGGCTTCCCTGCTCCCGGTGCACCCGCGAGAGGATGCCCGGCAAGCCTTGCAAGCGGGCCATGAGCTGCCGGAAGCGCGGATCTTCCTCGCCAAGATCTGCCTCAAGAATCAATATCATTGATCGTTCCCCATCCCATCCGGACGTTCTGCCAGTGTAGCACCGGCTGGCGGGTACCGATAATGGCAGGGCCGAAGGCCTCCATCCCACCGCGATGGTTGAGAACAACCATTACGGTTCATATCAACCGCTCACAATGTTGAATACACCCAATATAAGCGGATGTCGATATATTTATTGCGTCCAAGCTGCTGTTTCTTATGAATGCGGCCGGCACCGCCGGAACGGCACAAAGATTGCTCATGCTGGTGCAGGAATAATAGTCCTCAAGGGCAGTTCAACAGGGGAGTCACCATCATGATCATGGAAAATGCATTACCCGTCCTGCTGAGTCGCCTCGACTTCGCCTGGATCACGACGATGCATATCATCTGGACGCCGATGACCATCGGCATGTCCTTTTTGCTCTTCTTCCTGGAAGTCGCCTGGCTGCGCAGCAAGGATGAGCGCTGGTACAAGCTCAACCGCTTCTTCGAGAAGATCTTCATCATCAACTTCGGTGCCGGCGTCGCCACCGGCGTCACCATGGAAATGGCCTTCGGCATCCTCTATGGTCCATTCTCCCAGGCCGTCGGCCCTTTTTTCGGCAACATCCTCGGCTTCGAGACCATCACCGCCTTCATGTATGAAGCGGGCTTCATTGGCCTCATGGTCTTTGGCTGGGGCAAGATCAGCAAGGGCATGCATCTTTTTGCCACCTTCAACGTCGCCGTCGCCTCCAGCCTCTCGGCCTACTGGATCCTGGTGGCCAACTCCTGGATGCAGAGCCCCAACGGCGTGGAATACAAGGACGGCCTCTTCCAAGTCACCAACTGGTGGAATGCCATTTTCAACGACAACTCCCTGTGGGGATTCCCGCACATGTGGGTAGCCACCTTTGAACTCTCACTCTTCATCTTCGCCGGCGTGAGCGCCTGGTTCATCCTCAAGAACCGCAACGCGGAACTCTTCACCAAGGTCCTGAAACCGACCATGCTGGCCCTGCTCGTCATTACGCCGCTGCAGATCTATCTCGGTGACGGGCTCGGCCGTTCCGTGGCCGAGACCCAACCCACCTCCCTGGCGGCGATGGAGGGGCATTTCCATACCTACCTGCCCAACGGCCAGCCCAACACGGCCTGGAACCTCATCGCTATCCCCGATGACGCCAAGGGCGAAAACCTCTTCTCCATTCAGATCCCCCATGTGCTCAGCCTGCTGGAAACCCACACCTGGAACGGCGTGGTCACGGGCATGGACCAGTTCCCCATGAACGACCGTCCGCCCGTCCTCATCCCCTTCTACAGCTTCCGGGTCATGGTGGCCATTGGCAGCTTTCTCTTCCTGGTGGCGCTGTGGGCGCTGGTGCTGCGGCTGCAGGGAAAGTTCTCCGCCCGCGATCTGCAAAGGCGCCCCATCTTCCTCAAGGCGCTGGTGTTTAGCGCTTTTCTGCCCTACCTGGCCATCTGGACGGGCTGGTGGACCCGGGAAGTGGGCCGTCAGCCCTGGGTGGTCTATGGCCTGATGCGTACCTACGAAGGCGTGAGCAAGATGTCCATGGCTCAGGAGATCATCTGGTTTGCCGGCTACATCGTCTTTGAATTGGCGGTTTGGGCCGGCGCCTGGTACTTCTTCAGCCGCGTCATTGCCAAGGGCGTGGACGACATCCCCAGTTCGGCCGAGCTCCACGGCGAACACGGCGAACACGGCGATCGCGCCGGTGGCGGCATGGCCAAACCGGCCTTCGCCAAACCCTTGCTGAAAGAAGGGCGTTAAGCAGCGCCCCCGGCGTGCCGGAGGTCCATCCGCGGATGGCCCCCCGGCCGCTTACCCATCGGAGAAATCATTATGGACAACATCATTCGCATCGGCTCGACACTCTCCACCTGGTGGTTCTTGCTGCTGGGCCTCTTTTTTCTGCTCTACATCGCCCTCGATGGCGCCGACCTCGGCGCCGGCATCTTTGCCCTCTTCTCCCGGGATGAGGAAGAGCGCGGCGCGGTCATGGCATCCATGGCGGGCTTCTGGGACGGCAATGAAACCTGGCTCGTGGTGGCCGGCGGCGTGCTCTTTGGCGCCTTCCCGCTGGTCTATGGCTCGGCCTTCAACTACCTGCTTTTCCCCCTCATGCTGGCGCTCTGGTCCATCATCGCCCGCGCCGTGGCTTTCGAGTTTCATGTCCATGCCATGGGCAGCAAGCGCTTCTGGGGCCGGACCTTTGCCTGGGGCAGCCTGGGCGCGCCCCTCTTTGCGGGCATGGCCCTGGGCGCCACGCTGCAGGGCTTTCCCATGAGCGGCAGCCCCGTCCCCCATTATGACGGAAATGCCCTCACCTTCCTCACCCCCTTCACGGTCTGGGTGGGCATCGCCGCCGCCATTGCCGCCAGCCTCGCCGGCGGCCTCTACCTCTGCGCCCGCTTCGAGCATGGTGACCCCATCCATGAGCGCGCCCGCGGCTGGACCACGGTCTTTTCCTACCTGGCCCTGGCGGCCATTGTCGTTACCTTGGTATGGTCCTATGCCATCTTCCCCTGGGCGAGCGCCAAGTGGACCGGACCGCATTGGTGGATCTGGGCGGGGTGGCTGGTGGTGGTGCTCTTCTTTGCCTTCAAGGCCATGAGCAATCACTCCCTGCGCCGCGATTTTGCCGCCCTGCTCTGGGGTGAGGGCATCGTCGTGCTGGGCTGGGTGGCCATGCTGGCCACCATGTACCCCTATATCGTGCCCGGCACCTGGACCATCGAAGCCGCCGGCAACCCGGCCAATTCCCTGGCGGTCTTCACCCTCTTCATGACCGGTTTCGTCCCGGTGATGATCATGTACAACTGGTACCAGATCTGGGTATTCCGTGGCCGGCTCAGCAAAAAGGCGGCCTACGGCGCCCATTGAGGGCCGGTTGGCGCTGCGGATGGGGAGGGCGCGCAAGCGCCCTCTTTTTATTCATAGCGCCTCCGCCCGCCGGCGGCGGGGATTTTTGCTCCGGCGGTCCTTGCCTGTTGTTCTACGGCTCATCCCGCTGGCAGGCGAAAACTCGCCCTGCGGGCTCAG
>NZ_JBMFWL010000014.1:0-16623 GCF_049965315.1 Acidithiobacillus sp.
CAAAGTGAATCCAGAGCCTTCCCGTGCCCAAGGGACGGGCGCCAAATGCACCCCGTGTTCGGGGCACTGGACTCGCGGTACGCGGGCGTGGAGGTAGGCCGCGTGCTGGAAGAAGTCGAGGTGACGCCAGACCTTCTCTTGGGTGTCATGCACCGGACACTCCTGGCCACAGACAGGGCACGGAAACCGGCTGCCCTTGGGGAAGTTCACATGGAGGTCCAGGCGCTTTTCCTCCGCCGTGAACCGCACCTCGTCCACCATCCACGGTGGAACCAAGCCCAATGCCAGAGTGAACAGTTGATTCCCTTGGTCCATCGTTACCCTCAGCTTGCTACCCCCACCATAGGCCAATCATACCGCCTTACCCACTCGATATGTCGAGGAGCCAAAAGATATCCATGTTTCGCGCTGCACTGGCGCTGCACTGACGCTGCACCAAGTCGCAGGAAACGGGAGGACAAGGCAGGATATCGCGGGATATGCCATATTGTAACATGTTGATACTAATGATTATGCAAAAACTCTTATGTATCAAAAACTCACCATAATGGCCTTGATCGCCCTTTCACGGCGGTAACGGGGGTTCGAACCCCCCTGGGGACGCCATTTCCAGCAGTTCGACCTTTCCTCAGCGCTGGTACACCTTTCTGCGAAAGAGATCCGTCTTGCGCGACACCAGCCGATCCAGGAAGAGCAGACCATCCAGGTGATCCATCTCGTGCTGTACGGCGCGGGCCTCAAAGCCGGCGCATTCGTATACCCGGTCCTCGCCATGGATGTCTTGCGCCTGGACGCGAATCCGTTCGGCGCGGATGACGTTGCCGGTGAAGTCCGGCACCGACATGCAGCCCTCGCGACCCACGGCGACCCCTTCCCAGGCGATCAGTTCGGGATTGACGAGCGCCATCAGGCCATGGCAGTCGTCGCCCAGCTTCGGCCGCACGTCCACCACCACGATCCGCTGCAGGCGGCCCACCTGGGGGGCGGCTATGCCCACGCCACCGGGCCCGGCCCGCATGGTTTCGATGAGATCATCGACAAAAGCCTGCAATTCCCCATCGAAATCAGCCACCGCCACGGCGGGGCGCTGCAACAGCGGGTCGGGATAGGTCAGAATCGGTAATACCGCCATCAGAGCACCGCCGTCTCCAGAGGGTGAACGCCAATATCGATGGACTCCTTTTCCCGCAAGGGCGCCAGGACCTCCCGCACCGCCGCGATGCCCGCCGGGGCCCGGCCCTGGATCACCATGATATAGATGGGGTGCTCAGGACTGCCCGAGCGCTCGCTTTCCAGATCGACAATATTAAAGCCGATGCTCGCCAGGGCCGCCGTTACGCTGGCGACGATGCCGGGCCGGTCCGCGCCGAAGACCGTGACCCGCGTGTCCGGAGCGGCCCCGCCGTCCGCGGCCACGCTGGAGAGGGGGTCGAGATGAACGCGCAGATTGAGGCGCTTGACCGCGGCATCCAGGGCCATCTCCACCGCGCCCAGATCCTGGGGATAGGACAGCACCTGCATGATGGCAAAGTAGCCGCCCAGGCGCATCATGGAGGCATCGCCGATGGAACAGCCGGCCGTATAGAGGGCCTGGGTGACGGCGGCGACGATGCCGGGGCGATCTTCGCCGATGACGGTGAGGAGGGCTTGACTCATTCTATGCTCCAATGGCGAGAAGTTTCGCCTGAACCAGATAACGGAAACAATATTCCAGCAATTCCAGATGATGCCGTGCGGCGGTCCCATCCCGGCCCCAGGCGGTGACGCCATGGAGGTGGATCAGGGCGCCCGGCACCGGGGGCAAGGCCTGGGCAAAGGACCGCTCCATGGCGGCGGCGATCTGCGCCACTTCAACAAAATTGGGGAAGACCGGCAAGTCCACCTGCGGCTCGGCGGCGGCCACCCCGAGGCCCTTGAGCATCTCCAGGGGCGGCAGGCGGAGCAATCCGTCCGCCGCAAAGTGCCCGCACAGATTCGCCTCCACCGAATGGACATGATAGATCACCTGGGCGTCGGGCACCTGACGGTAAATGGCCTGATGAATGCTCGCCTCCGCCGACGGCCGACGGCCGGCGGGAGCCCTTCGCACCTGGCCGGCCAGATCCATTTCCACGAAGTCCTCCAGCGTGAGCCGATCCTTGGGCCGTCCACTGGCGGTAATCCAGAAACGATCCGGTGCGCTGCGCGCCGAAAGGTTACCGGCCGTGCCCAGCATCCAGCCCCGCCGATAAAAATCGGCCGCCGCGGCGTGCAGCCCCTGGCGCAGGTCTTCAGCCATGGGTATCCTCCGGCCACCACCGTTGCCCCACGGCGCGGTCGACATCGAAAAAATCCGCAAACGGAACAAAGGGCCGATCCTCCTTGCGCAGATACTCGGCCAGGCGATCGCGGGCGAAGACCTGCGGGCAGACCCTGGCCATGCGCAGATCGGTGATGGAGTCGCCGATGCAAACCGCTTCGTCAGGATGGTAATGGGTCAGGATGAGCGGTTTGGCCACCAGTTCCACGTCATCCTCCCAGGCAGAATGAACGCGCAGAAAGGGGCCGGAGCGGTCCGCCTCCAGGCCGTGGATGGCGGTCACTTTGGCCGCCAGGGGGCCGAGAACGATCCTGGACATCTCCACGAAACCGCCCGTCACCACGATCAAAGGGACCCCGGCGGCCCGCAGATGGGAGAGAAAGGCCGCGAAGCCCGGGCGCAGGGTGCTGCCGCGCACGAAGTCCTCCATGGCCGGCCAAGCGCCGGAGGGAATGCTTTCCAGAACCATGGGCAGTCCTTGGCGCAAGGTCAGGCGCTGGGCGTAAATCTCGGGCAAGATGCGCGCCGCGGCGGCGGGCGCAAAGTGGCGCATGAGACCGACGAAGACCTCTTCCTCGCTGATGGTGCCGTCGAAATCACAGAATACCATGCGCTTCACCCCTGCCCCCACTTGGCAATGGCCGCCCGCAACGGACCTTCGGGGAGGCTGGCGAAATCGGAGGCCTCGTGATTCTGCCAGCGGGCGATGGCCTCCCGGAAGGCAAGCACCCCGGCGGCGGGCCCCTGGGGATGATCCATGATGCCGGTGCCGGCATTGAGGATGACCGCTTCGCCATACTCATCGAGGATGCGTCCGACCATCCCCGGATGGACCCCCGCCGAAGGCACCGGAGCCACCCCCCGCGCGCGCAATCGCTCGACAATGGCCCACTCGTCGGCCTCGGCAAAGGGCAGGCTGCCGTAATGGGCCGGATAAAGCACGGCATCGGCACCGCCATAGGCCATGAGGGTACCCAGAACACTCGCATAACTGAAACCATGGTCCGGCGCCCCGCACCAGGCGCCCGCCAGGGCCGGGTGGGCGAAGACGGGAACGGCGATCTCCGGATCGGCCACCAGGGCCTCCAGCAGGGGATAACCATAGGCCAGCACATTGAGCAACAGGGCGTTGGCACCCTCGGCGACCAGTCGGCGGGCCAGATCCAGCACCTCCCGCGCATTGCCCGAAAGGTTCACGGCATAGAGGAGATCCTGGCCCGTCAGCTCGCGCCGCGCCGCGATGATCGGCCGGCAGGCGCGCCAGCGCTCCAGGGTGGGGGCACCGGGCAGATTGGGCAGGATCTCGTCATCCTTGATGATGTCCAGACCCGCTGCCGCCACTTCCGCCAGAACGGCCGCGTGATCCGCCGCGCTGAGGCCCAGGGCTGGCTTGAAAATGGCCATGACCAGGGGGCGCCGGGGGTTGCCGAGGCGCTCGCGGATGCCCTGCAGACCGTAACGTACCGGCTGCCCCAGCTCCGCGGGCAGGCGCAGATCCATGACCTTGGCCCGACCGGCCAGGGAATACTTGCCGAAGATCATGGTCAGCAGGCTGCCCAGACCATGGTCCAAATTGCTGCGCGGGAAACGGATGGTGACCAGATGCCCACCCGCCGGACCTGCGTCAATCCGGACCAGCTCGGCCAGATGGGCACGCAAGGCCGTCTCGCGGTGGCGAAAGCGTTCATCCCAGGTCCCGGCCGTTTGCCCGACGGCAATGATCTCCGCCTGCCGATGGGCATCCACCCCCGCCGGAAAGGCATAATCCACCTCGATCCAGTCGCCCATCTTCAGCCGAAGGCCAGGAGAGGACGATCGCTGTAATGAGGCACCCAGCCGCTGCGCGCGCTGAAATAACGCACGGCCTTGATGCGCCGCTGCTCCGTCAGGCGGAACCAGTGCTCCAGGCCGGCCGGTACCTGGATGAAATCTCCGGCCGCCACCGTCACTTCCACCTGACGCTCATCGGGGAGGACAAAGCCGAAAACCCCCTCCCCGGCGATGATGTAACGCACCTCTTCATCGTCATGGGTGTGGATACGATGGAAACGCGCCAGATTCGCCTCGATGTCGGGATGCTCCGGATACATCACGACGAGATCCCGGGCCTCATAGCCGCGCTCTTGCCGCAGTTGCTGGAAGACCGCATCCAGGGCCGCCAGCACTGCCTCTTGCTCCCCGGCGCTGAGGGAGGGCCGCTCCAGGAGGCCCGCCGCCGCCCCGGCCTGCACCGGATAGTCCTGCAAGGTCACGCCCAGGGGCGCCAAAATCGCCCCGACCGCGGACCTGTCCGTCACCATCTCCCCCGAATGAAAGCGCAAGCTCGCCATTGCGTTACCCCCCTTCTTCCCGCCAGATCAGCGTCGCCATGCGCCCGCAGCGCCCGTCACGCCGATAAGAAAAAAAACGCTCCGTTTCCGTCACCGTACAACAGCCCCCGCCGGAAATGGCCGCCGCCGGCACCCCGGCCCGACTCAGCCGTTGGCGGGCCAGGGCATAGATATCGGCCAGCCAGCGACCATCCCGCCCCGGACGAAAACAGTCCTGGGCGGCGGGATCATGGGCCGCAAAGGCCTCGCGCAGTTCCGCTCCCACCTCGAAGCGGTCGGGCCCGATGGCCGGCCCCAAGTATATCAAAACTTCGTCCGGCGATGCCTCCATGGCCGCCATCCCCGCCTCCAGAATCCCCGCCAGCAGGCCCCGCCAGCCGGCATGAAAGACGCCGATCCGCTGGCCATCGCGGCGACAGGCCAGCACCGGCAGGCAATCGGCCGTCAATACGGCCAACACCACGCCGCACTGACTGGTGACGGCGCCGTCGGCCTCCGGCGGACCCCGCTCGGTGCCATGGAGTTCCACCACCCGCGTCCCGTGGACCTGGGTAAGCCAAACCGGTGCCCCGGGCAGACCGAGGCGCTGCCGCAAGCGGGCGCGGTTCTCCGCAACCCGTTGGGCATCGTCGCCCACATGCTCCCCGAGATTGAAGCTGGCATAGGGCCCGGCGCTCACCTCGCTCGCCCGCAGGGTGACGGCCGCCCGGACACCGGAAGGAGCCGGCCAGTCGGGCACGAGGAAGGTCGGCTCAGCCATGCCCGGCCAGGCGCAGCAGATCCAGGAGGCCTTCCATGTCCTGCGGCACCGGGCTTTCCCAGCTCAGCAGCTCACCGGAGTTCGGGTGAATCAGGCGCAGCCGCCGGGCGTGCAGGGCCTGCCGGGTGAAACGGCGCCATTGGGCAATGGCATCCAGGTCCAGCCCCGGCGGCAACACCGCCCGGCCACCGTAGACCGGATCGCCCACCAGGGGGTGACCGATATGCGCCATGTGCACACGGATCTGATGGGTGCGGCCCGTAGCCAGGCGCAGGCGCAACAGGGTATGCCGCGCGAAGCGCTCGGCGAGGCGATAATCCGTCTGCGCCGGACGGCCGTCGCTGCGCACGGTCATCCGCAGGCGATCGTGGGAATGGCGGCCGATGGGGGCATCCACCGTCCCGCCGCCGGTCATGGCCCCCAGCACCAGGGCCAGATACTCCCGGTGCATGCTGCGGCTCGCCAGTTGCGCGATGAGGGACTGCCGCGCCGCCTCGGTCTTGGCCACCACCAGCAGGCCCGTCGTATCCTTGTCCAGGCGGTGGACGATCCCGCCCCGGGGCAGATATTGATTGTCCGCCACATGCTGCAAGACCCCATTGACCAGGGTGCCGTTGGCATGGCCGGCGCCGGGATGGGTCAGCAGACCGGCGGGTTTGTCAATGACCAGAATGGCATCGTCCTCATGGACGATCCGCAAAGGGACGGGCTCCGCCAGCCAGGCGCCCGCCGCCGCCGCCGGCACCCGAATCTGCACCTGCTCCCCGCCGCGGATACGGACGCTGGCCCGCGGGCTGGCGCCATCCACCTGTATCCGTCCAGCGCGCAGCCACGCCTGTATCCGGCTGCGGCTGTATTCCGGGAGCATCTGGCCTAGAACCGCGTCCAGACGCTCCCCCGCGCTTGCCGCTGGCAAAATCACGTCAATACCCGTATCATCATTCATGGCTTGCCACTATAGACTATCGTCCTCCATGAGCAAACGCATTCTAGTTGCCCTTTGTTGCGCCGCCCTCCTCGCTGGTTGCGCAGGCGGTCCCAAACCGGAAAAGCAGGGCGAAAACCATGATTCCGCCCGCGCCATGTTCGATCCCGCCAAGCAAGCCATGGATCGCGGCGACTACAGCACGGCCATCAAGCTCTTCGAGGATCTGGAGGCCCGCTATCCCTACGGGCCCTACGCCGAGCAGGCGGAACTGGATACGGCCTACAGCTACTACCAACGGGGTGAATCCGATGCCGCCGTCGCGGCCGCCGAGCGCTTCATCAAGCTCCACCCGGCCAATCCTTACGTGGATTATGCCTGGTATCTGAAGGGCATCGCCTACTATCAGGCCATTCAAGGGGCGGAATGGGACCCCGATCCCGCGGAAAAGGCCTTTGCCACCTTCGACATCCTCGTCAAACGCTGGCCCAACACCGCCTATGCGGCCGATGCGCGCCAGCGCATGGCCAAGATCATCGACATCCTCGGCCAGCGCAACCTCGACATCTGCAAGTTTTATTACGTGCGCCACGCCTACGTCGCGGCGGCAGACCGCTGCGACACCGTCATCACCCGCTACCAGTTGAGCCCGGCGCGGGAAGAAGCCCTCTATTATCTGGCCCGCTCCTATGCGCGCATGAACCTCAAAGGGCTGGCGCAAAGCACCACGGCCATCCTCGCCTACAACTATCCCCGGAGCAAATACCTGGGCGAACTGGGCGTCAGCGGCCCCGCCAAGGGGCAGTAGCAGCCCGGCCGAGCGGCCTTAGACGGCCTCGTCGCCCTCTTCGCCCGTGCGGATGCGAATGACCCGGTCCACATGGGTGACGAAGATCTTGCCATCGCCGATCTTGCCCGTGCGCGCCGCCGTCTCGATCACCTCCACCGCCCGGTCGGCGAGATCGTCGGACACCACCACTTCCAGTTTCAGTTTCGGCAAAAAATCCACCACATACTCGGCACCGCGGTAAAGCTCGGTATGTCCCTTTTGCCGGCCGAAGCCCTTGACCTCGGTGACGGTCATGCCGGCGAGGCCCATTTCCTGCAATGCCTCACGGACGTCATCGAGCTTGAAGGGTTTGATGATGGCTTCGATTTTTTTCATGGTAGAACTCCTTCCGCTGCAGGGCGTCAACCCTATGGTGTATAACCGTTGGTGATGGGATAACGGCGATCCTTGCCGAAGGCGCGCGCACTGATGCGCACCCCCGGCGGGGCTTGTCGGCGTTTGTACTCGGCGCGATCGATCATGCGCAGGACCCGCTGCACCGTGGCGGGCGCAAAGCCCCGGGCAATGATCTCCGCCGCCCCGCGATCGGCCTCCACGTAGGCGGCGATGATGGCATCCAGTTCTTCGTAAGGCGGCAGGCTGTCCTGATCGCGTTGGCCGGGGGCGAGTTCGGCCGACGGCGGGCGCGTCAGCACCCGTTCGGGGATCACCGGCGAGAGGCTGTTCCGATAACGGGCCAGACGGTAGACCAGGGTCTTGGGACAATCCTTGATCACCGCGAAGCCCCCCGCCATGTCGCCGTAAAGAGTGGCGTAGCCCACGGCCAGCTCGCTCTTGTTCCCCGTGGTCAGAAGCAAGGGTCCGTTCTTGTTGGAAAAGGCCATGAGCAGGGCGGCACGGATCCGGGCCTGGAGGTTTTCCTCGGTGACATCGGCGGGACGACCGGCAAAGAGGGGGGCCAGGGTTTCCAGATAGGTGGAGAACAGCGCTTCGATGGCGAGCACATGGCTCCTCACCCCGAGGCGGCGGGCCTCCTCCCGGGCATCCACCACGCTCATGTCCGCCGTATAACGGGAAGGCATGATGAGGGCATCCACCCGCTCGGCGCCCAGGGCATCCACGGCGATGGCCAGGGTCAGGGCCGAATCCACGCCTCCGGAAAGGCCCAGCACCACTCCCGGGAAGGCATTTTTTTCCACGTAATCCCGCACCCCCAGGCAAAGTACGGTATAGACCTCCGCCGCCTCATCCGCCAGAGGCGCCTGCACCGCCGCCACGGGGCGCAGGGTCATCCCCTCATCCCGATGGAAATCCACCAGCGGCATGGCCTCGACGCAACTGGGGGCGCGTTGGCAGAGCAGGCCATCGGCATCGACGACGAAAGAGCCCCCGTCAAAGACGAGCTCGTCCTGACCGCCCACCAGATTCATGTAGACGATGGGCAGTCCCACCTGCTGGGCAAGACGCCCCACCGTATCCTCGCGCAGCCGCTGCTTGCCCAGATGGTAGGGGGAGGCGTTGAGGACCAGGAGCATCTGGGCCCCTTGGGCGCGGGCCGCCTGGGCCACACCTGGGCCACACCAGACATCCTCGCAGATTGCCACCGCGCAGGACGCCCCGGCACAGGTGAACAACAGCGGCTGGGCACCGGGCGTAAAGTAGCGCATTTCGTCAAAGACGGCATAATTGGGCAGGCAGTGCTTGTGATAGGTGCTTTCCACCCTGCCGTCGCGCAACAGACTGGCGCTGTTGTAGAGCCGGTGCTCCACCCGCTGGGGATGACCCACCAGCAGCGGCAGAGGCGCGGCTCCGGCCAGCCGCTGCAACTGGGCGTCGCAAGTGGCCAGGAAATCATCGCGCAACAAGAGATCCTCGGGCGGATAGCCGCTGAGGGCCAATTCCGGCGTGATCAGGAGATCCGCCCCCGCCGCCTGGGCATCCGCTGCCGTTGCCAGGAGGCGGTCGGCATTGCCCGCCACATCCCCCACCCGGCAATTGACTTGCGCCAGGGCGATGCGCAAGGTCACGCGGATCGCCCCAGCACTTCGGCAGCCTTGGCGCCGATTTCCGCAGGAGAACGCACGCAGTGCACCCCTGCCGCCGCCAGCGCTGCGTATTTGGCCTCCGCGGTACCCGCGCCACCATCCACGATGGCCCCGGCATGCCCCATGCGCTTGCCCTTGGGCGCCGTGGCGCCGGCAATGAAGGCCACCACCGGCTTGCGCATGGTCTGCTGGATGAATTCTGCGGCGTCCTCTTCCATGCGTCCGCCGATCTCCCCCACCATGACCACCACTTCGGTCTGCGGATCGGCCTCGAAAAGGCGCAGGACCTCGATGAAGTCCATGCCGATGAGGGGATCGCCGCCGATGCCCACGCAGGTGCTCTGTCCCAGCCCCATGCGCGTGGTCTGCTCGACGGCTTCATAGGTGAGGGTGCCGGAACGGGAAACGATGCCCACCCGCCCCGGCTGGTGGATGGCACCGGGCATGATGCCGATCTTGCACTGACCCGGCGTGATGATGCCGGGACAATTGGGACCGATGAGTCGGGCATGCTGCGCGGCGAGATAGTGCTTGACCAGCAGCATGTCGTGGATGGGGATACCCTCGGTAATGCAGACGATGAGCTTGATCCCGGCATCGGCCGCCTCGATGATGGCGTCGGCGGCAAAGGGAGCGGGCACATAGATGACGCTGGCATCGGCGCCCGTGGCCTGCACCGCCGCCGTCACCGTATGGAAGACCGGCAGGCCCAGGTGTTCCGTCCCGCCCTTCCCCGGTGTCACCCCTCCCACCATGCGGGTGCCGTAGGCCATGGCCTGCTCTGTGTGAAAAGTTCCCTGTTTGCCCGTAAAACCTTGACAGATCACACGGGTTTCGTGCCCCACCAGAATACTCATAAACGCACCAGGATCACCATGAGAAGAATAAAAATGACCACCTGCCCCAAGAGCAGCAAAAGCAGGTAGGGATTACGCCGACGCGCGCCAACGGTAGAGGACAACTGTCCGCGCAGGCTCGCCACCTCCTGACGCAGGGCCTCCAGATCCTCCTGCCGGGGCAGGGATTGCAGGCGCTCGTCGAGGATCTGGTCCAGCAACACCGCCATCTCGGCCATGGTTTCGGCGCTTTTGTGATCGGCACCCCTTTTGACATAGACATCCGCCAGGCGCGAAATGAGGGGTCCGGAATTACGCAATACCGGCCATAAGCGCTGCAGCCAGAGGATATTGATGGCCATCGCCTCAGCCTCGGGCTGCCGCGACGGCCTTGACCGCCGCATCGGTCAAACCGGAGGCGGCGATGAGGGTGAGGCCGCTGGCCGCCAGCAGGCGCTCCCCCTCCTCCTTGTTGGTGCCCTCCAGACGCACCACCACCGGCAAGTTGAGGCCCACCTCCTCGGCGGCCTTGATGATGCCCTCGGCCAAGAGGTCGCAGCGGGTGATGCCGCCGAAGATGTTCACCAGGATGGCCTTGACCCGCTGATCCGAGAGGATGAGCTTGAAGGCCTGCGTCACCTTGTCCGCCGCGGCGCCGCCGCCCACATCCAGAAAATTGGCCGGATCACCGCCATGCAGCTTGATCAGGTCCATGGTCGCCATGGCCAGCCCGGCGCCATTGACCATGCAGCCGATGTTCCCGTCCAGGGAGATGTAGTTGAGACCAAACTGGCGGGCGGTGATTTCCCGGGGGTCCTGCTGGGTGGAATCAAAAAGCTCATCGGACTCGGGGTGGCGATACAGGGCGTTGTCATCCATGACGATCTTGGCGTCCAGCGCCAGCAGGCGCCCTTCCCGGGTGAGGGCCAGGGGATTGACTTCCACCACCAGGGCGTCCATGCGCAGCAGGAGGCGATACAAGCCCTGCATGATGCGGGTGAGTTGCTGCACCTGCCCGGCATCCAGCCCGAGGGCGAAGCCCAGCCGCCGCGCCTGAAAGGGCTGCAGGCCGATGAGGGGGTCCACGATCACGCGCTGCAGCGCCTCGGGCCGGTCCCGGGCCAGATCCTCGATCTCCATTCCCCCTTCGGCTGCGGCCAGAAAAGTGATGCGGGCATGGCTGCGGTCCACCAGGGCGGCCAGATACAGCTCCCGGGCGATGGCGCTGGGTTCCTCGATGAGCAGGGCCGCCACATGCCGGCCCTGGGGGCCGGTCTGTTCCGTCACCAGGGGTTTGCCCAGCAGCTCCTGGGCCGCCTGCTCCAGCGCCGCCATGCTGTCCACCACCCGCACCCCCCCGGCCTTGCCCCGCCCGCCGGCGTGGATCTGGGCCTTGACCACCCATTTCGGCCCGCCCAGTTCGCGGGCCTGGGTAACGGCCTCCCGCAGGGAAAAGGCGGCGATGCCCCGCGGCACCGGCACGCCTTCCTCGGCCAGCAAACGCTTGGCCTGATATTCATGGAGATTCATGGAAACGTCCTCAAATACGCATCATCAGGGCTTGGGCAAAGTCCGTGGTGCTGAGGGCGGGCACATCGCCGCGCAGCACCGCCAGATCGCCCGTGACCTGGCCGGCGGCAATGGCGCCGTTCATGGCCGTCACCAACCGGGCCGCCGCCTCCTGCCAGCCCAGATGCTCCAGCATCATGACGGCCGAGAGGATCAGCGAACTGGGGTTGGCCTTGCCCTGCCCGGCAATATCCGGCGCGGTGCCGTGGGTGGCCTCGAAAATGGCATGGGTATCCGAGAGATTGGCGCCGGGCGCCATGCCGATGCCACCCACCTCCGCGGCGAGGGCATCGGAGATGTAGTCGCCGTTGAGGTTCAGGGTGGCCACCACGTCATAGGCCTCGGGGCGCAGGAGGATCTGCTGCAGGAAATTGTCGGCAATGACATCCTTGACGATCACCCTGCCCGCCGCCACCGCCGCCGCCTCGGCCGCATCCGCCGCGGCCTTGCCCTCGGCCTTGGCGATGGCGGACTTCTGCCGCCAGGTAAAGACCTGCCCGGCAAACTCCCGCTCCGCCAGGGCATAGCCCCAATCACGGAAGGCACCTTCGGTGAATTTCATGATGTTGCCCTTGTGCACCAGGGCCACCGACTTGCGCCCGTGGGCCAGGGCATGGGCGATGGCGCGACGGATGAGGCGCTCCGATCCTTCCCGGGAAACGGGCTTGATGCCAAAGGCCGAAGACGCGGGAAAACGGATCTTGCGCACCCCCAGCTCATCCTGGAGAAAACGCAAAAGCTTCTCCGCCTCGGGGCTGCCGGCCGGCCACTCGATGCCGGCATAGATATCTTCGGCATTCTCCCGAAAGATCACCATGTCCACCCGCTCGGGATGGCAGATGGGGCTGGGCGTGCCGGCGTAGTACCGCACCGGCCGCTGGCAAACGTAGAGATCGAGGTCCTGACGCATGGCCACGTTCAGACTGCGCATCCCCCCCCCTACGGGTGTCTCCAGGGGCCCCTTGATGGCCACCTTGAATTCCTGGATGGCGGCCATGGTCTCGGCGGGCAAATATTGCCCCTCGCCATACACCGTGCAAGCCTTCTGCCCGGCATAGATTTCCATCCAGGCGATCCGCCGTTGCCCGCCGTAGGCGGCGGCCACGGCCTGATCCACCACCGCACGCATGGCCGGGGTGACGTCACAGCCGATGCCATCTCCCTCGATGAAGGGAATGATGGGCTGCGGCGGGGTCTCCAGCCGGCCATTCTCCACCTGCACCGCCTTGGCGCCGTTGGCGGGTACCTGGATATGCGACCAGTTCATGACGCCGCCTCCAATTGTTCCCCCGCCCAGGACAGGGCGCCGCCCTTACGGATCAACTCCAGATCCCGCGCATTGGCCAATTGCGGCATGACCGCGAATGCGATGCCCCGGGTCTCGTTGTGCAGGATCAGGGCCTGGCCCAGGGCCAGGGCATCCAGATCAAGGCGCAGACGATCGCCCATCTGCACCCGCGCATAGTCGGCCGCATCGATGAAGGTCAGGGGCAGGATGCCAAAGTTGATGAGATTGGCCAGATGGATGCGGGCGAAGGACTGCACCAGCACGGCCCGCACCCCCAGATAGCGCGGGGCCAGGGCGGCGTGCTCGCGGCTGGAGCCCTGGCCGTAATTATGGCCAGCGACGATGAAACCGCCTCCCGCCGCCTTGGCCCGGGCCGGGAAGCCCTCGTCCACCACATGAAAGACAAACTCGGAGATGGCCGGCAGGTTGGAGCGCAGGGGCAGGACCTTGGCGCCGGCGGGCATGATGTGATCGGTGGTGATGTCATCGCCCAGATGAATGAGCACCTCGCCTTCCAGCACCTGCGGCACCGCCGTTCCCACGGGCAGTTTGGCGATATTGGGGCCGCGGATGATCTCCACCCCCGCGCCGGATGGGGGCGGGGCGATGATCATGCGGTCATCGACATGGTAGTGGGCCGGCGCCGAAACGGCGATCTGCCCCATTCCCAGATCCCGGGGATCGGTGATCTCTCCGGTGAGCGCGCAGGCGGCGCAGGTCTCGGGACTGGCAAGATAGACGGCGGCGTTTTTGGTGCCGGAACGCCCGTAAAAATTGCGGTTGAAGGAACGGATGGACACCCCCGCGGAGGGCGGCGCGAAACCCATGCCGATGCAGGGTCCGCAGGCGGATTCCAGGAGACGCGCCCCGGCGGCGATGAAATCCAGCAATCCGCCGTCCCGGGCGATCATCTCCATGACCTGGCGCGAGCCGGGAGAGATCCCCAGCCCCACCCCTTCGGCCACGGTCCGCCCCTTGAGCATGGCCGCCACGGTCATGAGGTCGACATAAGAGGAGTTGGTGCAGGAACCGATGGCCACCTGGGCGACCTTGGTCCCCGCCACCTCGCGCACGGTCTTGACGTTGTCGGGGCTGTGCGGGCAGGCGATGAGGGGTTCCAGGACATCCAGGTCGATATCCAGCACCTCGTCATAGCGGGCGTCTTCGTCCGCCACCCATTGGCTCCAGTCCTGCTCCCGGCCCTGGGCCGCCAGGTATTCGCGGGTGATGGCATCCGCGGGAAAAACGCTGGTGGTCGCCCCCAATTCGGCGCCCATATTGGTGATGGTGGCCCGTTCGGGGGTGCTCAAGGTGTCCACGCCGGGCCCGAAATACTCGAAGATCTTGCCCACACCCCCCTTGACGGTCTTGCGCCGCAAGACCTCCAGGATGATGTCCTTGGCGCTGACGAAGGGCTGCAAGGTCCCCCGCAGCCGAACGCCGATGACCTGCGGCATGTTGAGGTTGAAGGGCAGGCCGCCCATGGCCAGGGCGATGTCCAGGCCCCCGGCGCCAATGGCCAGCATCCCCGCCCCCCCCGAAGTCGGGGTATGGGAGTCGGAACCGAGCAGCGTGGCCCCGGGCCGCGAAAAGCGCTCCAGGTGCACCTGATGGCAGATACCGTTGCCCGGCCGCGAGAAGTAGATGCCGTAACGCGCCGCAAAGGTCTGCAGGAAACGATGGTCATCGGGATTTTCAAAGCCGGTCTGCAGCATGTTGTGATCCACGTAGGACACCGACAACTGGGTCCGCACCCGCGGCAGTCCCAGGGCCTCGAACTGCAGATAGGCCATGGTACCGGTGGCATCCTGGGTGAGCGTCTGGTCGATGCGGATGGCAATGGGGCTGCCCGCCTCCAGCGTGCCGCTGACCAAGTGCGCCGCGATGATTTTCTGGGTGACATTCATGCCCATGGGAAAGCCCTCGTTGACATAACCAAAGCTGCTCGGGAAAACCATTATCATCGCAAAACAACCGCGCCGCGCCAAGCAGTTTCCCGCAACGCGCCGCCCCAGCCCAGCGCCGGACCATGGTGAAAGCCGGGCCAAGCCCCCGGCTTTCGTTATCGGCCCATTAGCAACACCGCTACATGACAACGGCGCAAAAAACAAGCTATATTTTCCAAAATTATCCATAGGGTGTGGCGAAAAACCGCTGCTGTCGCTGTAAGCAGGGATGGTTTTTCAAAAACACTCAATAAAATCCGGAAGGAGCGTCAGTGTCCAGCAGCATGTCCGTCAATCCCCTTTGGCTGTTCAAGGTATTTCCGTTTTTGCGCTGGTGGCCCATGGTCAACGGCACCGCCACCCGCGCCGATCTCCTGGCCGGCCTCACCGGGGCCATCATCGTGCTGCCCCAGGGGGTAGCCTTCGCGACCATCGCCGGCTTACCACCCGAGTACGGGCTCTACACCGCCATGGTGCCCGCCGTGATCGCCGCCCTCTTCGGCTCTTCCTGGCATCTGGTGTCGGGACCGACCACGGCCATCTCCATCGTCGTTTTCGGCGCCCTGAGCCCCTTTGCCGAACCCGGATCCGCGCACTACATCACCCTGGCGCTCACCCTTACCCTGCTCACCGGGCTCTTTCAGTTCGCCATGGGCATCGCCCGCCTGGGCACAGTGGTCAATTTCATTTCCCATACCGTCGTCATCGGCTTTACCGCCGGGGCGGCCATCCTCATCGCCAGCAGTCAGATCAAAAATTTTTTCGGCCTCTCCCTGCCGCGCGGGGCCACCTTTGCGCAGACCATGTGGGCGTTTTTTCAGCAGTTCGACCACATCAACCTGCATGTCATGTCGGTGGGGCTGGTGACCCTCCTCACCGGCATCCTCGTGAAGCGCTATGCCCCCAAGATCCCCTACATGATCGCCGCCATGCTCGTCGGCAGCCTCTACGCCCTGGTCCTAAACCAGAGCCTCGGCGACGCCGTTACCGGCATCCGCCTCCTCGGCGCGCTCCCCAGCCACCTGCCGCCCCTGTCGCTGCCGGAACTCGACCCCCACACCCTGAGCCAGATGGCCCCCAGCGCCCTGGCTGTGGCCATGCTCGGCCTGACGGAGGCGGTCTCCATCGCCCGCGCCGTCGCCGTGCGCGCCGAACAACGCATTGACGGCAATCAGGAATTCGTCGGTCAGGGGCTTTCCAACATGGTCGGCAGCTTCTTTTCCGCCTATGCCTCCAGCGGCTCCTTCAATCGCTCCGGACTCAATTACGAAGCCGGCGCCCGCACGCCCCTGGCAGCCGTCTTCGCCTCCCTCTTCCTGGGGATCATCCTGCTCCTGGTGGCCCCGCTGGCCGCCTATCTCCCCATCGCCTCCATGGCCGCCATCCTCTTCCTGGTAGCCTACGGCCTCATCGATTTTCATCACATCTTCGCCATCATCAAGGCCAGCAAAAGAGAAACGGCCGTCCTCCTGGTGACCTTTTTCTCCACCCTTCTGGTCGAACTCGAATTCGCCATTTACCTAGGGGTGCTGTTGTCGCTCATCTTCTACCTGATGCGCACTTCCCGCCCCAACGTGATTTCGGTAGTCCCCGATCCCCGGGCGTCCCATCGTCCCCTGGTTCACGCCCCCGACCTGCCCTACTGCCCGCAGGTACAGATGCTGCGCATCGATGGTTCGCTCTTCTTTGGCGCCGTCAATCATGTGGAGCAGCGCCTGCTCGAGCTGGAACAGGAACACCCGCAGCAGAAAATCATCGTCATCAATGGCCGCAGCATCAATTTCCTCGACATGGCCGGAGGTGAGGCGCTGGTTCAGGAGGCCAGGCGGCGGCGC
>NZ_JBMFWL010000014.1:16720-43979 GCF_049965315.1 Acidithiobacillus sp.
GGCGGCGGCTTCCTGGAGGAGATCGGCCCCGACCATGTCTTCGAAACGCGCGACGAAGTCATTCGCCATGTCTTCTCCGTGCTGGATCGGGACATCTGCATGGCCTGCCGGCAGCGTATCTTTCATGAATGCCAGACCCTGCCGGCGCCCGGCGGGAAACCGTCATGAGGATAAGCACCCTCCTCCTCGGCCTGAGCCTGGCGCTCCCGGCCATGGCCTGGGCCGAATCGCCAACGGAAATCACGGCCATCCAGAATGCCGCGCGACGGGGCAATCAAGGGGCTGAACTCCTGCTCGCCCTGATCTATTCCGAGGGCCGTGGCGTGCCGCAAAATCCCGTCAAGGCGCGCCAGTGGATGCAGCGGGCGGCACGGGAAGGACAGCCCTATGCCCAGCTCATGCTCGGCGACTGGTACGCCGGCGGCCTGACCGGTCTCCCCAAGGACGCCCGGGAAGCGGCCCGGTGGTGGCAAAAAGCCGCCGAGCAAGGACAACCCCAAGCGGCCTACCACCTGGGTCAAGCCTACCTGACGGGAGAAGGGGTAAAAACCGATCCCAAGCGCGCCGAATACTGGTTGCGGCGGGCGGCCGAGGCCGGCAATGCCCCTGCCCAGACCCTGCTGGGCAAGATGTATCACGAAGGGTATGGCGTGCCCAGGGACGTGGAAAAGAGTCACGACTGGCTGGCCCGCGCAGCCGCTCAGGGAGAAGGAGAAGCCATCCGTTTCCTGGATTTTTTTGTCCAGATGGGCGAGGACGCCCTGCAGGGCTATCGCCAGAGCGGCCCGGAACTGGAGGCCCGCGCCCGGCAGGGCGACAGCGAAGCCCAGTACCAGTTGGCCTTGCGTTACGAATCCGGGGCTTGGGGCGTTCTCCAGGACAATCGAAAAGCCCTCTACTGGTTTCATCAGGCCGCTGCCAACGGCAACCGCATGGCCATGCGCGCCCTGGCGGATGTCTACGCGAACGGGCTGCTGGGCGAGGCCAAGGACCGCCGTCAGGCCGACTACTGGCGCAATCGCGCCGCAAGCCGCGAGCCACCCCGGGACATCATCAGGAACCCGGCAGCCGCGGGACGGTCCTCAGCCCTCCCTTAACCCTGGCTTTCGGCCCACTGGCGGGCGCGTTCCAGACGGGACAAGGTTTCTTCCCGCCCCAATAGCGCCAGGGTCAGGTCAATGGGCGGCGACACGGCCTTGCCGGCGACGGCCACCCGCAAGGGTTGGGCCACCCTGCCCATTTTCCCTTCATAACGGCTCGCCAGATCCTGGATGGCGCCATGGATGGCCGCTGCTTCCCAGGGCTCCGTGGCCGCCAGCGCCCCATGCAGTTCGGACAACAGCGGCCCCTGATGGCGCAGGTGCTTTTCTGCATCCTTGGCCTCCCATTGCGGCGGCGCCCGGTAAAAAAACACCGCGGCCTCGGCCATTTCCACCAGGGTCTTGGCCCGCTCCCGCAAGAGATCCGCCACCGCCGCCAGTTGCGGACCCTGCGCGCAGGCTGCCGCATCAACCCCTTGGGCGGCGAGATAAGGAGCCAGGCGCTGGGCCAGATCCGCCGCCGGCAGGCGCTGCAGATGCTGGGCGTTGAGCCAAAGCAACTTTTCCGGATTGAAAGCGGAAGCGGCCTTGTTGACCTCCTCGATATGGAAGAGCGCAATCATCTCTTCCCGCGTAAAAACCTCCTGATCGCCATGGGCCCAGCCCAGACGCACCAGGAAATTGAGCAGCGCCTCGGGCAAATAGCCCATTTCCCGGTATTGCAGCACGCTCACCGCCCCATGGCGCTTGGACAGTTTTTGCTTGTCCGGCCCGAGGATCATCGGCACATGGGCGTAGATGGGCGGCGTTGCGCCCAGGGCCTGGAGGATCTGAATCTGCCGCGGCGTGTTGTTGAGATGATCGTCACCGCGAATCACATGGGTGATCCGCATGTCCCAGTCGTCCACCACCACGCAAAAATTATAGGTGGGTGTGCCATCGGAGCGGGCGATGATCAGATCATCCAGCTCGCTATTTTGAAAGCGCACGGTCCCATGGATCAGGTCCTCCACCACCGTCTCGCCGCTATCGGGGCTGCGGAAACGGATCACCGGCGCCACATCGGCCCGCGGCGACCGGCGGGTGCGGCAGCGGCCGTCATAGCGCGGCTTCTCGCCCTTGGCCCGCTGCAATTCGCGCATGGCCTCCACTTCCTCCCTGCTGCAATAGCAATGATAGGCCGATCCCGCCGCCAGCATCTCGGCCAGTACGGCCCGATAACGATCCATGCGCTGCATCTGGTAGAAGGGGCCTTCGTCCCAGTCGAGACCCAGCCACGCCATCCCCTCCAGAATGGCCGCGGTGGCTTCGGGCGTGGACCGCTCCACATCCGTATCCTCGATGCGCAGCACGAAGCGGCCTTGATGCTGGCGCGCGTGCAACCAGGAATAGAGGGCCGTACGCACCCCGCCGATGTGGAGATAACCGGTGGGACTGGGGGCGAAGCGCGTGCGTACCGACATGGAATGGTCCTTGCAATGGGTCGAAAACGGCATGATAGCAATCTCCGCGACCGGGGGGTATGTCCATCATCGTTTGACGGGATAGGCAAAACTTTCCTACTATCGCCCATCAGGTATTTTGCATAAGGACACAAGCGCCTGTTTATAATCAGATAGTTGTATTACAGCAACAGATAGGCGAGCGCCTTTGCCCACCCGGCCGAGCTCGCAGAAACAAGGAGGCCTCATGAAAAAACAGTTCATCGCCCTGGCGACCCTCGCTGCACTGGGCGGCAATCCTATGGCCTGGGCGGATACCAGCAATCATGCCATAGGCCTGCAGGACAGCAGCAGCCTTTCCGCCACGCTCCAACAGTACCTCGACAACGGGGCTTTTGGCGCTGATCCGGCGGTCGCGGCCGCCCAGCCCGGCAATGTCTGGCAGCGCATCGACAACGGCCTGCGCCTCAGCGACGTCTCCCGCGTCGAGGTCGACAAATGGCGCACCTGGTTTCTGCAACATCAGGGGAAACTGGATCAAATCCTCGGCAACGCCCGTCCCTTTCTCTACTATGTGGTCAATTCCGTAGCGGATCGCGGGCTGCCCATGGAACTGGCCCTCCTCCCTGCCATCGAAAGCGGCTACAATCCGAAAGCCTACTCCCCCGCCAGCGCCGCCGGCCTCTGGCAATTCGTGCCCGGCACCGCCCGCAATTTTGGCCTGCAAAACACCCGCTGGGGAGATCCGCGCCTGAGCCTCACCGCCTCCACCGGGGCCGCCCTGGATTATCTCTCCTATCTTTACAACTATTTCGGAGGCAACTGGCTCCTCGCCATCGCCGCCTACAATGCCGGACAAGGCACGGTTTCCACCGCCATCGCGCAAAATCTCGCCGCCGGCAAGCCCACCGATTTCTGGGATCTCAACCTTCCCCAGGAAACGGAAAACTACGTCGCCGAACTGCTCGCCCTGGCGCAGGTATTGCGCAACGCCAACGCCTATCACGTTGCCCTTCCCGACATCCCCGATCAACCCCATATCGCCGTCATCACCACGCCCAAATCCGTGGATCTCAACGTGGCTGCCCGGCTCATGGACATGCCCGTGGCCGAACTCCAGCACCTCAACGCCGGCCTGCGCTATGGGGTAGCCCCCGCCGATTATCAGCTCGTCGTGCCCACAGAAAAGGCCGACACCCTGCAATCCGCCCTGCTGACCTTGCCATCTTCCGCCACGGCCGCCCCCGCCGTAGCAGCCGCTACGCCGCAGCCGACCCTGCGCAGCGTCGCCCTCCGCCGTGGCGAAACCCTCTGGCAACTCGCCCGGCGTACCGGCGTGACGGTGGCCGAGCTCAAGCGCTGGAACCATATTCGCTCGGCGCGTGATCTGCGCGCCGGGGAGACGCTCAGGATCTACGCCAGGGGCGCTGCCACGCCGGCCGTATATGCCCGCAACAACGACACCCTCACCGTGCGTCCCGGGGAAACCCTCTCCCAGGTCGCCCAGCGCGCGGGCGTCAGCGTGGCCGAACTCAAGCGCTGGAATCACATTGGCTCGGCGCGCGATCTGCAAGTGGGGCAAAGCCTCAGCATCCACGGTGGAGAAAGGGCCGTGCCGGTATACACGGCCGCCCGCGGCGCCCAGAAACTTCGGGTGCGCCCAGGCGAAAGCCTCTGGCAGATCGCCCAGCGCGCTGGCGTCGGCGTGAACGCCCTCGCCCGCGCCAACCACCTCACCGAAAAGAGCGTACTGCATCCCGGCCAAACCCTACGCATCCCGCGGACCACCGCCGTAGCCGCCATCTCGGCCCGCGAAGAACACGCCGCTTCGGCAGGGCGCAGCACCACCTATGTGGTACGCCCCGGCGACACCCTCTGGCAGATTGCGCAACGCTACCACGTCACCCCCAAATCCGTGATCCAATGGAACCGTCTGGCCTCGGCGGCGGATCTCCAGCCCGGCGCACGGCTCACCATCTATGGCCCCCACTGAGGGTGGATGCCATGATTCCGTCATGAAGAGGTAACCCATGGGATTCCTGCAAAACAAAAAAGCCCTGGTCGTCGGCGTCGCCAATGATCGCTCCATTTGCTGGGGCATCGCCCAGGCCATGCACCGCCAGGGAGCCGAGATATGGCTCACCTATCAGGGCGAACGCACGCGCGGCCGCGTCGAAGACCTCGCCGCAGAGATCAACGGACCTCGGCCGCTGGAACTGGATCTGCAAAATGACGGACAGTTGAACGAGGTCATGGCGGAGATCGGCCAGACCTGGGGCGGCGTGGATATCGGCATCCACGGAGCCGCCTTTGCGCCCAAGAACGAGCTCGCCGGCTCTTATCTGGATGCCACCACCCGCGAAGGTTTTCGCATCGCCCATGAAGTGTCCAGCTACAGCTTCACCGCCTTGGCCAAGGCCCTCCACCCGCTGCTGCAGGGCCGCCATGGCGCCTTGCTGGCCCTGACCTATCTGGGCGCCGAGCGCGCCATGAGCAATTACAACGTCATGGGCTTGGCCAAGGCCAGTCTGGAAGCCAGCGTGCGCTACCTCGCCTACGCCATGGGCCCGGAAGGCATCCGGGTCAACGCCGTTTCCGCAGGGCCCATCCGCACCCTCGCCGCCAGTGGGATCGGCGATTTCCGCAAGATTCTGGACCACTATGAGGCCCACGCCCCCCTGCGGCGCAATGTCACCCAGGAAGAGGTGGGCAACACCGCCGCCTTCCTCTGTTCGGATCTGGCATCGGGCATCACCGGCGAGATCATCTATGTCGATGCCGGCTTTCGCAACGTCGGCTTCTGAAGCAACGGCGTGCCGCGACAGCGCCGCACGCCGGATTGAATCTGCATCCGCCAACTGCCATTCTTACGGAAGCAAGGCATCAGGCGCTCGCCCGCCGCACCTCCGCCAGCATCTCCTCGAAACTGTCGGCAAAGAGCTGTAAACCCTCCCGTTGCAGGGTTGCGGCGATCTCTCCGTCCATATCGATCCCCAGCGCCTGTAAACGCGTCATGGTGGCCCGGGCTTCGGCCAGGCCATCGCCCAGGGTGGACTGCAGGCGGCCATGCTCACGAAAGAGCTTCAGGGTCGCCTCGGGCATGGTATTGATGGTCTCCGGACCAATGAGGGGCTGCACATAGAGCAGATCGTCATAGGCCGGATTCTTGGTGCTGGTGCTCGCCCACAGCAGGTATTGCGGCCGCCCCCCGGCCTGACGCAGTCCGGCGAAGCCTTGGCCATGGAAGGTCTCCTGGTAGACGGCATAGGCCGATTTGGCCATGGCCACCGCCGCCTTGCCCCGCAGACCCAGGGCCTCCTCACTGCCGATGGCCGTGAGCCGCTGATCCACCAGGGTATCCACCCGCGACAGGAACAGGCTGGCCACCGCCTTGACCCGCCGCGGATCGCCGCCGGACGCGATATGCTGGCTCAACCCCCGCTGATACGCGGCGAAAACGGCCCGCACATGCCCCAGGCTGAACATCAGGGTCACATTGATGGAGATCCCCCGGGCGATGAGGGCCTCAAAGGCGCGGATACCGGCCGGGGTCGCCGGCACCTTGATGAGCAGATTCTCGCGCTGCACCAGGGAGCGCAAGCGCTCCGCCTCGGCGATGCTCGCCTCGGCATCGTCGCCCAGGCGCGGCGCCTCCTCCCAGCTTACCAGGCCATCGTCGCCACCGCTGGCCAGGAATGTCGGATGCAGGAGGTCGCAGGCCTCGCGGAGGTCCTCCACCACCAGGGACTCATAAAGCCGCTCCGCGGACGCGGCCGGCCGCCGCAATTCCTCCTGATAATAGGGACTGCCATGGATCGCCTTCTGAAAAATGCTCGGATTGGAGGTCACCCCGCTTACCCCATCCTCCTCTATGTAGCGGCGCAGGATGCCATCCCGAATCAAGGTCCGCGAGAGGTTGTCCACCCAGATGCTCTGCCCACAAGCCGCCTTCAAGCCCTTCAGATCCGTTGCCATCTTGTCTCCCCATAGGATGCCGTTCATCGGTGACTGCAAGAGAGCCTTGGCCGGCGCAAATCCGCCCGCCACAGCAAACGGAACTGACGCCCGCGGATTCCCGAACCCACTCCCCCATGTTCCCAGTGTAGCCCAAATTTCGCCCCGCGCGTTCCCTCTCCGTGGCTGGACAGTGGCCTAGCCGGCGCGCTAGATTCTGGAAGAAGCATCCACAGGAGTTCACCATGTCCGAAGACCTCGTCATCCCTGGCCATCCCGCTCCCGACTTCCGCCTTCCGGCCCATGACGGGCGGCAGATCGCCCTGGCGGATCTGCGCGGCAAAAAGGTCATTCTGTATTTTTACCCCAAGGACGACACGCCGGGATGCACCACCGAAGGCCAGGAGTTCACCGCGCTTTATCCGCAGTTCCAGGCCGCCGACACGGAAATCCTGGGCCTATCCCGGGACAGCCTCGCAGCCCATGAACGATTCGCCGCCAAGTATCACTTTCCCTTCCCCCTGCTTTCCGACAGCGACGAAGCGGTCTGCCGCGCCTACGGCGTACTCAAGGAAAAAAACATGTACGGCAAAAAGAGCATCGGCATTGAGCGCAGCACCTTCGTGATGGACCGCGCTGGCCGCATCGCCCACAGCGAACGCAAGGTCAAGGCCGCCGGCCACGCCGCGGAACTGCTCAAGATCGTCCAGCAGATACCCTGACCATGACTGCCCACGCCCCAATCCTGGGAGAATCCGAAAAACCCCGCCTCTACATCCTGGACACCAACGTCCTCATGCACGATCCGGCGGCCCTGTTCCGCTTCCAGGAGCACAATATCCTCCTGCCCATGATCGTCCTGGAGGAGCTGGATCAACACAAGAAGGGCGTCACCGAGCAAGCGCGCAATGTTCGCCAGGTCAGCCGCTATCTGGATGAGATGCTCCATGACGGCGACGACCTGGACGCAGGGCTGCCGTTGCCCTATGCCCAGGGCCGCCTCTATTTCCAGACCATCGCCCATTCCCAGGTCCTTCCGGCGGATCTGCCCGGAGGCAAGGCCGACAACGAAATACTCGCCGTCACCCTGGAGCTGCAAAAACGCCATCCCGAATGGCAGATCATCCTCGTCAGCAAAGACATCAATCTGCGCATCAAGGGGCGTACCCTCGGCGTGCGCGTCGAGGACTACCATAGCGACCGGGCGCTGGAGGACGCCGACCTCCTTTATACCGGCCTGGAGGTCCTGGACGCCGACTTCTGGCAGAGCCACAGCCGGGACCTGGATGCCTGGCAGGAAAGCGGCCGCAGCTTTTATAAAATCAGCGGCCCCGCTACCCGCCACTGGCATCCCAATCAGTTCATCACCCTGAGTCCGGAGGGGGCGGGAGAGGAGTTCGCCGCCATCGTGCGCAGCATCCACCCGGATCACTGCATCATCGAG
The DNA here is from genome assembly GCF_049965315.1 of Acidithiobacillus sp. Taxonomy (GTDB): domain Bacteria; phylum Pseudomonadota; class Gammaproteobacteria; order Acidithiobacillales; family Acidithiobacillaceae; genus Acidithiobacillus_B. Next base: position 24,601 of record NZ_JBMFWL010000014.1, read on the forward strand.
CGGGTCACCGATTACCGCAGCGAACGCCACGCCGTATGGGGCATTCAAGCGCGCAACCGGGAACAGAACTTCGCCCTGAACCTGCTCATGGACCCGGACATCGACTTCGTCACCCTCCTCGGCCATGCCGGCACCGGCAAGACGCTGCTAACCCTGGCTGCGGCGCTGCATCAGATCCTCGACGAGAAGCGCTACGCGGAGGTCATCATCACCCGCGCGACGGTCCCCGTCGGGGACGAGATCGGCTTCCTCCCCGGCACCGAAGAAGAAAAAATGCTTCCCTGGATGGGCGCCCTGGAGGACAACCTCGAAATCCTTGCCCGCGGCAGCGACGAAGGCGGCTCCTGGGGCCGCGGCGCCACCCAGGACCTGATGAGCAAACGCATCCGCGTCAAATCCATGAGCTTCATGCGCGGGCGCACCTTCCTGGAAAAGTTCGTCATCATTGACGAGGCGCAAAACCTCACCCCCAAGGAAATGAAAACCCTCATTACCCGCGCCGGGCCGGGCACCAAAATCGTCTGCCTGGGCAACATCGCCCAGATTGATACCCCCTACCTCACCGAAACCACCTCGGGCCTCACCTATGTCGTCGATCGCTTCAAGGACTGGGGCCATAGCGGCCACATCACCCTGCGCCGTGGCGAACGTTCCCGCTTGGCCGACTTCGCCAACGAGGCCCTCTGAACCATCTCAGGAGACAGCCCAAGCCTTGCCCCGGCCAGACTTGGGGCGTATCTTTTCCGATGACCGGGTCCCATTTGCGAAAAAGGATGCACCCATGAAACTGCAAAAAAACATGATGCCCGTAGAGCGCTGGCTGCGGATTTACTTTGGTGCCATGATCGCCGCCGTTCTGCTCTGGTACCCCTGGCCATTCTGGGAATGGACGCTGTCCGGCTATCTCCTCATCGCCACGGGGATCTTTGGCTACTGTCCCATTTATGCCTTCCTGGACGGCCGCAAAAAGAGCGGCAACGGCAGCCCCACCGTCAACTGAACCGGCTCCGCGCGCCATGGGGCAAGCCACACGGGGGCCAAGGGCGTCATCCCGCCCCCCTGGTGCGCGGCGACAAAGCCGTTCATGGCTGCCGCAAAGGCCCTGCCGGCCCGGGAGGTCATGGCACCCCATCGTCGGCACCCGCCCTCGCGCCATCCGGCCACGCATACCCATGACCGGCGCTTTATGATTTAATTAGTCCTTCATTTTGACAAAATAAAACCAATGGCACTGATCGTACAAAAATTCGGAGGCACCTCCGTAGGCAGCGTCGAGCGCATTCGCGAAGTGGCGAAGCGCGCCATCCGCACCCGGCAGGAAGGCCACCAGGTCGTCGTCGTGGTCTCGGCCATGTCCGGCGAGACCGACCGTCTGCTCCACCTGGGGCGCGCGGTCAGTCCCAAGCCTGCGGAACGGGAGATGGATACCCTGCTCGCCACCGGCGAGCAGGTCACCATCGCGCTGCTCGCCATGGCGCTGGAGGGCTTGGGCCAGAAGGCCGTTTCCTACACCGGCGGGCAGGTGCCCATCCTCACCGATACGGCCCATACCAAGGCCCGCATCCAGCATATTGCCAGCGAACGCATCCGCGCCGCCCTGGATGCCGGCAAGATCGTCGTCGTCGCCGGCTTCCAGGGCGTTGATCCCGAAGGCAATATCACCACCCTCGGGCGCGGCGGCTCGGACACCACCGCCGTCGCCCTGGCGGCCGCCCTGCACGCCGACGAGTGCGCCATTTATACCGACGTGGACGGGATCTACACCACCGACCCCCGGGTGGAATCCCGGGCACGGCGGCTGGACCGCATCACCTTTGAAGAAATGCTCGAAATGGCCAGTCTCGGCGCCAAGGTCCTGCAGACCAGGTCCGTCGAATTCGCCATGAAATACAACGTGCCCGTGCGCGTCCTGTCCTCCTTCACGGACGGCCCCGGCACCCTGGTCACCAATGAGGAAAATTCTGTGGAAGCTCCGCGTGTCTCCGGCATTGCCTTTTCCCGTAACGAAGCCAAGATCACCGTGCTCGGCGTGCCCGACCGCCCCGGCATCGCCCACGCCATTCTCGGCCCCGTCTCGGCGGCCCACATCAATGTGGACGTGATCATCCAGAATGTTTCCGAGGCGGGCAAGACGGATTTCACCTTCACCGTGGAGCGCAGCGATTTTGCCAAGGCCATGGACATCGTGCGCGACATCGCCCGGGGGCTCGGCGCCGATGCGGTGCAGGGCGACGAACACATCGTCAAGGTTTCCGTGGTCGGCGTCGGCATGCGCTCCCATGCCGGCATCGCCGCCACCATGTTCGCCTCCCTGGCCCAGGAAAACATCAATATCCAAATGATCTCCACCTCCGAGATCAAGATCTCCGTCGTGGTCGACGAAAAATATCTGGAGCTGGCCGTGCGCACCCTGCACGCGGCCTTCGCCCTGCACGGGGAGGCGGCACTCTGATGGCGCTGATGCACAATTATGCCCGGCTGCCGGTGGCCTTTGTTCAAGGGGAAGGCGTGTGGCTCCAGGACAGCGACGGGCGGCGCTACCTGGACGCCTTGGCGGGCATTGCCGTCTGCGGCCTTGGCCACAGCCACCCGGCGGTGACCCGCGCCCTCCGGGAACAGGCCGGGCGTCTCCTGCACACCTCCAACCTCTATCGCATCCCGGCCCAGGAACGGCTGGCCGAGACCCTCTGCGCCATCAGCGGCCTCGACGGCGCCTTTTTCTGCAACAGCGGGGCCGAGGCCAACGAGGCCGCCATCAAGATCGCCCGCCTCCACGGCCACGCCAAAGGGATTGCCGAACCCCGCATCCTGGTCTTCAGCAACGCCTTTCATGGCCGCACCATGGCCACCCTCACGGCCACGGGCAACTTCAAGATCCAGGCCGGCTTTGCGCCGCTGCTCCCCGGCTTCCTCCGCGCCCCCTACGGCGATCTGGCCACGGCCCGGGCCCTGGTGCGGGCCAATCCCGATCTCTGCGCCATTCTGGTGGAGCCCATCCAGGGCGAAGGCGGCGTGCGCCCTGCCCCCGAGGGTTTTCTCGCCGGCCTGCGCGCCCTTTGCAACGATGCCGACATCCTGCTGATGCTCGACGAGGTGCAAACGGGCATCGGCCGCACCGGGCAGTTCTTTGCCTACCAGCAGATCCCCGCTTTCCTGCCGGACGTCCTGAGCCTGGCCAAGGGCCTGGGTAACGGCGTCCCCATCGGCGCCATGCTCGCCAACGCCCGTGTCGCCTCCCTATTCAGCCCCGGCAAGCACGGCACCACCTTCGGCGGCGGGCCGCTGGTCTGCGCCGTCGCCCAGGCCGTCCTCGATACCATGCAGCACGATGCCATTCCCGCCCATGCCGCACGCATGGGCAAGCTCCTGCGCCGGAAGTTGCGGGAACGCCTTGCCGGGCATTCCCAGGTCGTCGACATTCGCGGCATGGGCCTCATGGTCGGCATCGAGTTGCGCGACAAGCCCGAGGGTCTGGTGGAACGCGCCCTGGAGAAGGCCCTCCTCATCAACGTCACGGCCGAGCGGGTGATCCGCCTTCTGCCCCCCCTCATCATTCAGGAAAGCGAGATCGAGCTGCTGGTGGAAGGGCTCGCGGACCTGCTCCGGGAAGGGGCATGAGCATGCGCCATTTTTTGCGTCTCAACGACCTCGGACAGGACGAAATCCTCGCCCTGCTGCACCGCGCCATCGCCCTCAAGGCCCTGCAGCGGCAGGGGGAGCGCTATGCCCCCTGCGCGGGCCGGACCCTGGCCATGATCTTTGAAAAGTCCTCCACGCGCACGCGGGTTTCCTTCGAAACGGGCATGACCCAATTGGGCGGGCACGCCCTCTTTCTTTCCCCCCGCGACACCCAGCTCGGCCGGGGCGAGACCATCGAGGATACGGCACGGGTGCTCTCGCGCATGGTCGACATGGTCATGATCCGCACCTTCGCCCACAGCAACCTCGAACGCTTTGCCGCCTGCTCGCGGGTACCCGTGATCAATGGCCTCTCCGACGATCATCATCCCTGCCAGCTCCTCGCCGACCTGATGACCGCCCTGGAGCACTGGGGCACGCTGGCGGGCAGAACGGTGGCCTTCCTTGGCGATGGCGCCAACAACATGGCCCACTCCTGGATGGAGGCGGCCACCCTGCTGGATTTTCACCTGCGCATCGGCACCCCGGACGGCTATCTGCCGGCCCCCGAGATCATGGCCCTGGCGGCGGGACGGGTGGAAATCGTCCATGACGCCCGGCAAGCCGTGCAGGGCGCCGACCTCGTCGTCACCGATGTCTGGACCAGCATGGGGCAGGAAGAGGAGGCGACCGCCCGCCACGCCACCCTCTGGCCCTTCCAGGTCAATGCGGCCCTCATGGCCGCTGCGGCCCCCGACGCCATCTTCATGCACTGCCTCCCCGCCCATCGCGGCGAGGAAGTCACCGCCGAAGTCATCGACGGCGCCCGCTCCCTGGTCTGGGAGGAAGCGGAAAATCGTCTCCATGCCCAAAAGGCGCTCATGGAATTTTTATTCGGTCTCGGCCCGGTGGCCGCGACCCACGGAGGATAAGCAGATGGTCAAAAAAGTCGTCCTCGCCTATTCCGGCGGCCTGGATACCTCGGTCATCCTCAAATGGCTGCAGGACACCTATCAATGTGAAGTCATCACCTTCACCGCCGACATCGGCCAGGGCGAAGAGCTGGAACCCGCCCGGGCCAAGGCCACCCAACTGGGCGCCCGGGAGGTCTTCGTCGATGACCTGCGCGAAGACTTTGTGCGCGATTTCGTTTTCCCCATGTTCCGCGCCAACGCCATTTATGAAGGCGAGTATCTGCTCGGCACCTCCATCGCCCGGCCGCTCATCGCCAAGCGCATGGTGGAAATCGCCGACGAAGTGGGGGCCGATGCCGTCGCCCACGGCGCCACCGGCAAGGGCAATGATCAGGTGCGCTTCGAACTGGGGGCCTATGCCCTCAATCCGGACATCAAGGTCATCGCCCCCTGGCGGGAATGGGACCTCAATTCCCGGGAGAAGCTCCTGGCCTACGCCGAGCGGCACGGCATTCCGGTGGAGCGCCACGGGCAAAAATCCCCTTATTCCACGGATGCCAATCTCCTCCATATCTCCTACGAAGGCGGAATACTGGAAGACCCCTGGGCGGAACCGGAAGCCAGCATGTGGCGCTGGACTCAGGATCCGCAGAAGGCTCCCCAGCAGCCCCGCTACCTGGAAATCACCTTCGCCCATGGCGATCCCATCGCCATCGACGGCGAGGCCCTTCCGGCAGCGCAGCTTCTTGCCCATCTGAACACGGTTGGCGGGGAACACGGCATCGGCCGCCTGGACATCGTGGAAAACCGCTATGTGGGCATGAAATCCCGGGGCTGCTACGAAACCCCCGGCGGCACCATCCTCCTCAAGGCCCATCGCGCCCTGGAGTCCATCACCCTGGACCGGGAGGTGGCCCACCTCAAGGACGAACTCATGCCCCGCTACGCCAGCATCATCTACAATGGCTTCTGGTGGAGTCCGGAACGGCGCGCCCTGCAGGGCCTCATCGACGGCACCCAGCGTCTGGTCAATGGCGTAGTTCGCCTCAAGCTCTACAAGGGCACTTGCATGGTGGTGGGCCGCCAATCGGCCAATACCCTTTTCGATCCCCGCATCGCCACCTTTGAAGACGACGCGGGGGCCTACAACCAGAAGGACGCCGAGGGCTTCATCAAGCTTAACGCCCTGCGCCTGCGCATCGAAAGGCGCCTCCAGGGATGAGCATGGACGGCCACATTCCCGTCGCCGCCCTGGGCAAGGGTTCCCGTCTATCCCTGGAGGGGCGCCGCAGCGAGCGCAGCGTCATCCTTGCCGATGGCAGCATGCATACCCTGGCCTTGCTCCATCCGGGCATCTACACCCTGCAGAGCGATGCGGGGGAAACCCTCCGGGTCCTGGCCGGCCTTGCCTACTACCGGCAAAGCGGGAGCGAGAGTGCCCAGGAGTTGCGCGAGGGTGACGCCATCGTCATCCCCCCCCAGCAGAGCTACCAACTGGAAGTCGTCGAAGCCCTGGATTACCTGCTCACCCCTTAAAGGAGAGTACCATGCGTATCCTGCACACCATGCTCCGCGTTGGCGATCTCGATCGCTCCATCCGCTTTTATACCGAAGTCCTCGGCATGCAGGTCCTGCGCCGCAAGGAGTATCCGGGAGGAAAATTCACCCTCGCCTTCGTCGGCTACCAGGATGAGAGCGCAGGCGCCGTCATCGAGCTCACCTACAACTGGGGCGTAAGCACCTACGAATTGGGCAACGCCTTCGGCCATATCGCCATCGAAGTGGAAAATGCGGCGGAGGCCTGCGCCGCCATCAAGGCCCGTGGCGGTCGCGTGGTGCGCGAAGCCGGGCCCATGCAGCATGGACAGACGGTCATCGCCTTTGTCGAAGACCCGGATGGCTATCGCATCGAACTCATCGAGCGCGGCATCGCCTTCGACGAGCATCCGGCATAAAGATCGATTCGGCCGATGACGCCGCTCAATCACCCCCATCCTGAGGCCATAGGCAGGCCGCTTCGCCCATGCCCGCCAGATAGCGGCGATGGAGCTCACGCTCGGCAGTGCTGGCGGCGATGACCCGCAAGGGGGATTGGCGCAGCGCCGCAGCGCCTAGCCCCGGAGCCATCGTCTGCGCCGCCTCCCCGCGCATTTCCTTGCCCGTATCCAGGCCCATATCCACCTGACCGCCGGTCATGGCCAGGTAGACCTGGGCGAGGATTTCGCAATCCAGCAAGGCGCCGTGCAGCTCACGACTGCTGTTGTCCACGCCGTAACGGCGGCACAGGCTGTTCAAGTCATTCTTCTGGCCCGGATGGCGGCGGCGGGCATCCACCAGGGTATCCAGCACCGGCGGGGCGATGGGCTTGCGCTGGAGCAGGCGCAATTCGTGGTTGATAAAACCCATGTCAAAGGGCGCGTTGTGGATGATCAGTTCGGCGCCGTCGATGAAGGCCAAAAAATCCTCCACCACCTCGGCAAAACGCGGCTTGTCCTGCAAAAAGGCGTCGGTGATGCCATGCACGCGAATGGCATCGGGATCGCTGGGGCGCTCCGGATTCAGGTATTGCTGGTAATGGCGGCCGCTCAGCCGGCGATCCAGCAGTTCCACCGCGCCGATCTCGATGACGCGATGCCCCTGCTTCCAGTCCACCCCGGTCGTTTCCGTATCCAGCACCACCTGCCTCATGACCAGCCCTCCCCTTGCTGCGCCGCCGTTGCCCCCGCGTAACGATCCATCACGGCATTGAGGATGCGATCCACCTGCTCGTTTTCCTCGTGCCCATTGTGGCCGCGTACCCATTCCCATTGCACCTGGTGGGCATTGGCGGCGGCAGCCAGGCGCTCCCAGAGGTCCTGGTTCTTCACCGCGCCGCCGCTCGCCGTGCGCCAGCCCCGGCGTTGCCATGCGGGCAGCCATTTCATCATGCCATCCTGCAGATAGCGCGAATCGCTGATCACCCGCACCGCCAAGGGGCGCTTCAGGGCCTCCAGCCCCATGAGGGCGGCGGTCAGTTCCATCCGGTTGTTGGTCGTGCTGGGCTCAAAACCCCACAGGATCTTCTCCGCCGGACCCTGCCGCAGCAAGGCCGCCCAGGCACCGCTACCCGGGTTCCCCCGGCAGCCGCCATCGGTATAAATCTCCACCGTTTTATCCGTCATGCTTCATCCCTGATCCTTATCCCGGGCGAAGGTGGCCGGCACCCCGGAAGCCAGCGCCCGCCGCCGGCGCCGCCGCAGATAGCTCTGCCACAAGAGTTCCGGCGGTGGAAGCCCGGCCTCCCGGCGCTGCGCCAGGAGCAGATAGGCGTTGGCGCCGGCCGGCCACCAGCGGTCCCCCATCAGCTCCAGCCATTGCGCGTTCTCTTTCAGTCCGGGCAAGGTATATTGGAAATAGCGCCCTTCCCGCAGGGTAAAGTCCTGCTCCTCCAGCAACCCGCGCAATTGCCCGAGGGAAAGGAAGGGCCGCCGCCACGGCCAACTCCGGTCGCGCCGCCAGAGGTGCCAGCGGCGCAACACGTTCAGGCTGCCGCCCGGGTTGAAATCCATGATCAGGATATGGCCTTCCGGCCGCAACACCCGCCAGCACTCCGCCAGGGTGCGCTGCGGATCTGCGATGCGGCTCAGGCAAAAGGGGACAATGACCAGATCAAAACGCATGGACGCAAAAGGCAAGGCATCGCAACGACCATAGGCCTGAAGATAATCCCCCGTCGGCAGGGAAAAACCATCATTGAGCAAAACCCAGGAATGATGAATGCCCGGCGGCAAGCCCCAAAAAACGGGTTGCCCCAATTGCAAAACCGCCTCCGGCTGCAGGCGGGTCAGCCAACGCGGCAACAGTTCACGGGCACGCTCCAGGAGCAAACGGCCGCCATGGGTTTCCCACCATTGCGACGCTTTCTGCTGCCGCTTCTGCGACCTAGCCATACCCCTCCGCAGGATTATCCATGATCCTCCTTATGCTACTCTGGAGACTCCGACAGCGCACGAGTTCAGGCCATGGACATCCATTTCATTCCCGCCTTCACCGACAATTACATCTATGCCGTCACTGCCGCCACCGCCTGCTGGATCATCGATCCCGGCACTGCGGAGCCGGTCCTGGCCTGGATTCAACAGCACCGCTGTCCGCCAACGGCCATCCTCTGCACCCATCATCACGCCGACCATGTCGGCGGCGCCGCCGCCCTTGCCGCGCGGTTCAAGATACCCGTATACGGCGCCAACACCCGCATTCCCGCCCTCACCCATCCCCTTCAGGAAGGCAAGTATGCCATTGACGGAGTCCCGGTGACCATCATGGAACTGCCGGGCCATACCCGCGATCACCTCGCTTTTCGGGTAGATCAACAGCTCTTTTGCGGGGACACGCTCTTTGCCGCCGGCTGCGGGCGTCTCTTTGAAGGCACCCCCGCGCAAATGCTCCACAGCCTGGATCGCCTCGCCGCCCTTCCCGACGCGACCCAGGTCTATTGCGCCCATGAATATACCCTGAGCAACCTGCGTTTTGCCCGCCATCTCGAACCCGATCACCCCCTCCTCCGCGACCGGCAGCGGTGGGCAGAGCGGCAACGCTTGGCAGGGTTGCCCACCCTCCCCTCCACCATCGGGCTGGAACGGGCCAGCAACCCCTTCCTCCGCGTCCGGGAAGCATCGCTCATCGCCGCGGTACAAGCCCTTGACGCCAGCGTCCCCGACGATCCGCTCAGCATCTTTACGGCGCTGCGTTCCTGGAAAGACCGGTTCCAGTAAGGCGCCCAAGGCCTTTTGCGCGAACAGGTTCCCCCGGTGGCCCTACCCCGGGAGGCAACTGAGTTCAAAACGCTGTCCCCAGGCCTTGCTCAACGCCGCCGTGACCGCTGCGGCATCCACCGCGGCCAAGCGCTGGAGGGACTCCTCCACCGCAATGCAACGACCCAGATAGAGCCACTGCCGCCCCAGCCGCGCCATGCGTGTTTCCACGTCCTCCTGGCCCAGCAGGATCTGCACGCGCAGACTGCGTTTGGCCCCCGCCAATTCCTCCGCCTCCGGACCGCTCTCCATCAGGCGATGCAGGACATCGGTCATGGCAACGGCCGTTTCGTCCCGGGAGCGGGCGGGCGTCGCCACATAAATCATCCACTCTCCCGCATCCCGGAGTGCCTCCAGGTGCGAAAAGACCTGATAAGCCAAGCCACGCCTTTCGCGCAGTTCGCGGAAGAGGTGAGAGGCCGTCCCGCCGCCCAGGATCAAATTTGCGACCGCATAGGCGTAATAAGCCGGATCCGCAACGCTGCACGCCTGGGCCGCCCAAACCAGGTGCGCCTGCTGCGCCTGGGGGCGATGCACCAGCCGCCGACCGGTGCGGAAGGTCGGCGGCTGGTCCACGCCCCGCGGCTGCGGGGAAATATCCCCAAAGGCCCCCTCGGCCCAACGACAGAGGGTATCGTGGTCCACCATGCCCACCCCCACCACCGCCAGCCGCGACTCCCTCAGGACCCGCTCATGATAAGCCACCAGGCGCCGCCGGCTGGCCTGACGGATGCAACGCGCACTGCCCAGGACCGACCATGCCAGGGGATGATCCCCCCACAACTCCCGCAATACCCGCTCCTGCACCCAGTCCTCGATATCCTCCGCCGCCATGGCGGCCTCCTGAGCCACCACCTGCTTCTCCAGGCGCAAATCGGCATGGGCGAACCTGGGCCGCATCAGCATTTCTTCCAGCAAGGCAAAGCCCGCCCCGGCATCCTCGGCCAGCATGGTCCCGTGAAAGACCGTCATCTCCCGATCCGTGAAGGCGTTGATGGTCCCGCCCAGGGCCTCCATGGCCGCATTCAAGGCATCGGCATCCCGCAGCAGGGAGCCCTTGAAGACCATGTGCTCCAGGAGATGGGCAAAGCCATTTTCCTCCTCAAGCTGATCACGGCTGCCATTACCCAGGCTCAAGGACAAGGCAACGCTCTGCCGTCCCGGCAGGTCCTCGCTGATGACGGCCACGCCATTGGTCAGAACGGTTATTTCCGCGTGCATTGGTTCATATCCCATCACCTTATGCCCATCCTGAAACAATGAAGGCGCCGCAATGCGACGCCTTCGGAGGAAGTGCTGGCCATTTATTGGGGAACGTCCTTCATGCTCAACTTGACCTTACCCTGACGATCCACTTCCAGCACCTTCACGCGCACGGCCTGACCTTCCTTGAGATGATCATGCACGTCATTGACGCGCTCGCTGCTGATCTGGGAGATATGCAGCAAGCCATCACGCCCCGGGAGGATCGTCACAAAGGCACCGAAGTCCATGATCTTTGCCACCTTCCCGTCATAGATCATGCCCACCTCCACGTCCGCGGTGAGCAACTCGATACGGCGGCGTGCCGTCATGCCGGCTTCGCCATCCACCGACGCGATGGTGACCGTACCATCATCCTGGATATCAATGCTCGTGCCCGTTTCCTCGGTGAGGGCGCGGATCACCTTGCCGCCCGGTCCAATGACGTCGCGGATCCGCTCGGGATTGATATGCATGGTAATGATGCGCGGCGCATAATCCGACAAACCCGAACGGGCCTCGGCCAGAACCCCCTTCATCAGGCCAAGTATATGCAAGCGCCCGGCCAAAGCCTGCTTGAGGGCCTGCGCCATGATCTCCCGGGTGATACCATCGATCTTGATATCCATCTGCAGGGCGGTGATGCCCTGTTCCGTACCCGCCACCTTGAAATCCATATCGCCCAGGTGGTCCTCATCACCCAGGATGTCCGTCAGCACCGCAAAGCGATCGCCATCCTTGATGAGCCCCATGGCCACGCCGGCCACCGGCGCCTTCAACGGCACCCCGGCATCCATCAGGGCCAGCGATGCCCCGCATACCGAAGCCATGCTGGAGGAGCCGTTGGACTCCAGGATTTCCGACACCACCCGCAGGCTGTAGGGAAACTGCGCCTCCGTCGGCAGAACGGCCGCAATGGCGCGCTTGGCCAGACGGCCGTGACCGATCTCCCGCCGCTTGGGGGATCCCACCATGCCCGTTTCACCGGTGGAAAAGGGCGGAAAGTTATAATGCAGCAGAAAGCGGTCGCGGGTCTCCCCCTGCAGGGCGTCGATGATCTGCTCATCCCCCTTGGTGCCCAGGGTGGCCACCACCAGCGCCTGCGTCTCGCCGCGCGTAAAGAGGGCTGAACCGTGGGTCCGCGGCAGGATCCCCGCCTCGATGGAAATGGGCCGTACCGTATGGGTATCACGGCCATCCATACGCGGCGCCCCGTCCAGCACCCGACCGCGCACGATGGCGGTTTCCACCTTTTTCACGAGGTTGGTGACGGTGTCCGCCCGATGGGCGTCGCCCTCGGCAAACTCCGCCACCATGGCCGCGCGGATCTCCTCCAAGCGCTTGCTCCGCGCCTGCTTCTCCTGCAAGGTATAGGCTTCCCGCAGGGCCGGGGCGGCGCGTTCGGTCAATTGGGCCTGCAAGGCTTCGTCCACCGGCGCCGCCTGCCAGGCCCAGCGCGGCTTGCCCGCCTCGGCCGCCAATTCCTCGATGAGCCGAATGATGGGCTGGATCTGGGCATGGCCGAACATCACCGCTTCCAGCATGGTTTCCTCCGCCAGCTCGCTCGCCTCGGATTCCACCATCAGCACGGCATGCCGGGTACCGGCCACGACCAGATCCATCTGCGACTGGGCCAACTGCTGATAGGAAGGGTTGAGGACCAACTGGCCGTTCACCAGGCCCACCCGCGCCCCGCCAATGGGCCCATTGAAGGGAATGCCCGAGAGGGCCAGGGCGGCCGACGCACCCACCATGGCGGCAATGTCCGGATCATTATCCCGATCCACCGACAGCACCGTGGCGATGACCTGCACCTCATTCATGAAGCCTTTGGGAAAGAGAGGCCGGATGGGGCGGTCGATGAGCCGGGAGGTCAGCGTCTCCTTTTCGCTCGGACGACCCTCACGCTTGAAAAAGCCGCCGGGAATCTTGCCGGCGGCATAGGTTTTTTCCTGATAGTTGACCGTCAGCGGAAAGAAATCCTGACCTGGCTTCACCTCCCGTCGTCCGACAGCCGTCACCAGGACTACTGTCTCCCCGATGGAGACTAAAACCGCCCCGTCCGCCTGACGCGCCATGCGCCCGGTTTCCAGCGTCAGGCGGTTGCCACCAAAATCAACCTGTTTCCGCAAAATGGCCAAAATCTCTCTCCTTACTTACGCAAACCCAGACGCTCGATCAGCGACCGATAACGGTTCACATCGCGCTTTTTCAGGTAATCCAGCAACTTGCGCCGCTGCCCCACCATTCTCAGCAAACCCTGGCGGGAATGATGATCATGGGTATGGGCCTTGAAATGCCCCGACAGACCCTCGATACGAGCCGTCAGCAACGCCACCTGCACCTCCGGAGAACCGGTATCTCCTTGATGCGTGGCATAACCCTGCACCACTTCCGCTTTACCTTCCCGCGACAACGACATAACGCCTTCTCCTTCTCGATGCCTTAAATCAATGTATTTTACTTAGTTTACGCTCATCAGGCGCCGCGGCGCCACCCTGCCGTCCTCCAGGACTTCACCCAGTCCCAGAAATTTGTGCTCCGGTCCATACAAACGGATCTGCCCGGGAGCGGGCGCATGGGCAACCACCACGCCCTGGCCTTGCAACAAATAATATGCCGTGTTTTCCGTCAGGGTCACGGCGGGCAGGTAGGACAAGGCCAGGTCCATGGGCTGCAAGGGGCACTCTCCCGCCTCCCGGCTGGCGGCCAAGGCCTCCAGGGTGAGGGCGTCACGCACATCGAAGGGGCCCGTATGCACCCGGCGCAGGGCCTGCACGTGCGCCCCACAACCCAATGCCGCACCGATATCCATGGCCAGACTGCGAATATAGGTCCCCTTGGAGCAGACAATATCCAGTTCCAGCCGATCCCCTTCCCATGCCAGCAAATCCAGACGGTCAATGCGCACCCGGCGCGGCTCCCTAACCACTTCCATCCCTTTGCGCGCCAACTCGTAGAGGGGTCTCCCTCCCTGCTTGATGGCGGAATACATGGGCGGAATCTGCGCAATTTCCCCCATGAACCGCTGCAACACCGCCAGCAATTGCTCCCGCTCCACCCGCACCGGAGATTCCGTCAGAATCTCGCCTTCGCTGTCGCCCGTCGTCGTGGTCTGCCCCAGGCGCAGGGTGGCGTGATAGCTTTTGTCCGCGTTGAGGATGTAATCGGAGACTTTCGTGGCCTCGCCAAAGAGCAGCACCAGCAGACCCGTGGCGATGGGATCCAGACTGCCGGTATGCCCCGCCTTCTTGCTCCCCATGATGCGCTTGGCGCGCTGCAGGGCGGCATTGGACGTCAAACCCGCAGGCTTGTCCAAAAGGAGAATGCCATTGCGACAATCGGTCATTCCTCCCCCTCATCGCGGGGCCTGGGCAGGCCGGCCAGCAAGGCCGCCATCTCGGCGCCGCGGTCAAAGCGGGCATCATAAACGAAGCGCAAAGGCGGGATGCGCCGCAGGGCGAGCCGTTTCCCCAAGGCCTGACGCAACTGTCCGGCACTCTCCTGCAGGGCAGCACGCACGGCTTCCGCCCGCTCCGGGCCGGTCATCAGGGAAAAGTAAACGATGGCCGAATGCATATCGGGAGCCAGTTCCACCAAGCTGATGGTAGGCGGCAAGGGGCTGAGTACCGGGCTCAGGGCATGCATGTCCGGCAACAGCGCAGCAATCTCTTCCTGCAACAATTGCGCAACGCGCGCACGGCGCGGGTAGCCGCGATGGGAGTTCTGCACCACCCCTCCTAGACCGTCCGCGCCACTTCGACGGTCTCGAACGCTTCGATGATATCTCCCACCTTCAAGTCATTGTAGTTACGCAGGCCCACACCGCACTCAAAGCCTTCGCGCACCTCTCGTGCGTCCTCCTTGAAGCGCCGCAGTGAGTCCATTTCTCCGGTGAAGATCACCACGTCCTGGCGGATGAGGCGCACCTTGGCATTCCGCCGCAGGATGCCATCGGTGACCATACAGCCGGCCACCGTACCCACTTTCGGCACACGAAAGATATCGCGCACTTCCGCTCGCCCGAGGTGACGCTCACGGATCTCGGGAGCGAGCATTCCGCTCATGGCGGCTTTCACCTCATCCACGGCCTCGTAAATCACGCTGTAGTAGCGCACATCCACGCCGCTTTGCTCGATGAGGCGGCGCGCCGGCGCCTCGGCTCGCACATTGAAACCGATGATCACCGCCGACGAAGCCGCCGCCAGATTGACATCCGACTCGGTAATGCCGCCAACCCCGGCATGGATCACCTTGACCCGCACCTCGGAGGTGGACAGACGTTCCAGGGTCGTCGCCAATGCCCCGGCGGAGCCCTGCACGTCGGCCTTGATCACCAGATTCAACTGCTGGACCTGCCCTTCGCCGGCACCCTCAAAGAGATTTTCCAGGGTTGATTTGTGGACATTGGCCAGCCGTACATCGCGGAATTTTCCTTGCCGGAAGAGCGCCACCTCACGGGCCTTGCGCTCGTCCCCCACCACCACGGCCTCATCCCCGGCCTGGGGCACGTCCGACAGACCCAGGACTTCCACCGGCATTCCCGGCGTCACCTCCTGCACCTGCTGTCCACGATCATTGACCATGGCCCGTACCCGTCCAAACTGGGCGCCGGCCAGGAGCATATCCCCTGCGTGCAAGGTCCCCTGTTTGACCAGAATCGTCGCCACCGCACCACGGCCGCGATCCAGGCGGGACTCGATGACCACGCCCTTGGCCGGCCCGTTCATCTGCACCTCCAGGTCCAGCATTTCCGCCTGCAGCAAAATGGCATCCAGCAAATCGTCGATATGCAGGCCGGTCTTGGCGGAAACATTCACAAACTGGGTGTCGCCACCCCACTCTTCCGGCACCACGCTGTGTCCGGCCAGTTCCTGACGGATCCGTTCCAGATCCACCGACGGCTTATCAATCTTGTTCACCGCCACCACGATGGGCACTCCCGCCGCCTTGGCGTGATGAATGGCTTCAATGGTTTGCGGCATGACCCCGTCATCGGCGGCCACCACCAGCACCACGATATCCGTAGCCTGCGCCCCCCGCGCCCGCATGGCGGTGAAGGCCTCGTGGCCCGGCGTATCGAGAAAGGTCACCGTACCCTTTGGGGTTTCCACATGGTAGGCGCCAATATGCTGGGTAATGCCGCCGGCCTCGGCACTCGCCACGTGCGTCGAGCGGATCCGGTCCAGCAGGGACGTCTTGCCGTGGTCCACATGACCCATGACCGTGACCACGGGCGGACGACGACCCATTACCGGCGTCTCCATGGGCCCTTCATTGGCCAACAGCGCCTCGGGGCTGGTCATCCCCACCATCTTGACCTTGTGCCCCAATTCTTCGACGACGAGGGCCGCCGTCTCCTGATCAATGACCTGATTGATGGTGGCCATCACTCCCATCTTCATCATGGCCTTGATCACATCGCCGGCCTTGATCGCCATGCGCCCCGCCAACTCACCCACGGTAATGGTTTCGGGCACGGCCACCTCGCGGATGACCGGAGCCGTTCCCCAGTCGGTGACGCCGGGCACCGCCTTGCCCTTGCGCCGGTCCGGAGCCTTGCGGTGCCGGGCCATCGCCTCGGCGTCCATGACGCCCCCTTCACGACGTCCTCCGCGCTTGGCACCTCCGCGCTTGCCCGCCTCCTCGCTCACCGCCCGCGCCGCCGGCTTTTTGGCCTTGCCCGGGGATGCGGGTTTTGCCGCGGACGGAGGAGATGCTGCCGGAGCGGCGCCACGCCCCCGCTCCTGGCCGCTCCTGGCCGCCGCTGTTGCTGGCCGGGCGGACGGATATTCCCGCTGCGGCGCTGCCTCCTTTTCCACTTCGACCTGGACAGCCGTGACCGGCATCGCCTCCGCGACTACCCGTTCTTCGGGAATCACCGTCGCTTCCGGCGGAATGATCTCAGCCGGTTCCGGGCTCGGCGCCGCATTCTTGAGCTCTACCATCTCCCCTACGGCGGGAATGGCCGCCGTAGGCGCCTCCGCTGCCTGTTCCGCTGCTTCCGCAGTCTCCCCAATGGCGCTCTCGGCGGCGGCCTCGCGCTTGACATAAGTGCGCTTCCGCCGCACTTCCACCTGCACGGTCCGTGACTTGCCCGCACCTACCGCCTGTTTGACCTCGCTGGTGCTGGTCCGGTTCAGGGTAATCCTGCGCAGTTCGCCGCTCCCCTCCTCGCCATGCGTCCGCCGCAGGAAGCCCAGGAGGCGAACCTTATCCTCCTCCGAAACCGGATCATCGGGGGACCGCTTTTCCAGTCCGGCCGCGCGCAGTTGCTCCAACAGGCGCGGCGCCGTCAAACCTAATTCCACAGCAAAGTTGGCGACTGTTACCGTCATAATCTCTTCTCTCCCAGCCCTTGATCGTCATGCATTATGCGCATGGCCACCAGAGTCTGTGTCAGCAAACCAGGGCGCCCGCGCTTCAAGAATGAGCGCTTTGGCCCGCTCCTCGTCCACACCAGCGATTTCGCACAATTCACTCGCCGCCAACTCCGCAAGGTCTTCGGCCGTTACCACACCTTTACTTGCCAGCAAATGCGCAAGCCCTTTATCCATATCCTTCAGGTTCAGCAAATCCTGGCCGGGCTCGCTCAGCGCCACCTGCTCTTCCTCGGCGATGGCCCTGTTGAGCAGGACGTCGCGCGCCCGCCGCCGCAGTTCCCCCACCAGATCCTCATCCAGTCCCTCAATCTCCATCATCTCCGCCGCCGGCACATAGGCCACCTCTTCGATGGAGGTAAAGCCCTCCTCCACCAGCAGCCCGGCCAGCTCCTCGTCGACTCCGAGGTTTTCCACGAAGTGCCGGCGATAACCGGCCTCTTCCTCGCTGCGCTTGCTCACCGCCTCGTCCTGGGTCAGGATGTTGATGGCCCAACCCGTCAGTTGACTGGCCAAGCGCACGTTCTGCCCGCCCCGCCCGATGGCAAGGGATAATTGATCCTGCTCCACCACCACATCCATGCTGTGGGTGGTTTCGTCCACCACGATGCTGGATACCTCGGCGGGCGACAAGGCGTTGATGACATAATTGGCCGGCTCCGCAGACCAGACCACGATATCGACACGCTCGCCCTTCAATTCGTTGATGACCGTCTGCACCCGATTCCCGCGCAGGCCCACGCAGGCCCCCACCGGATCGATACGCGGATCATGGGAACGCACGGCGATCTTCGCGCGCAAACCCGGATCCCTTGCCGCCCCCATGATCTCGATCAAGCCGTTGCCGATTTCCGGAACTTCCAGGGCAAAGAGCTTGATGAGCAACTCCGGCGTGATGCGGGACAAAAAGAGTTGGGGTCCCCGTTGCACCCGGCGCACATCCTTCAGATGCGCCTTGATGCGATCGCCCGGACGAACGGCCTCCCGCGGCATCATCTCCTCGCGCAGCAAAACCGCTTCGGCACGGCCAAGGTCAATAATGGCGTTACCCTTTTCCATCCGCTTGATCAGGCCGCTGATGATATCGCCCTTGCGCAGCGCAAAATCCGCGACAATCCGGTCGCGCTCCGCATCGCGAACCTTTTGCACAATGACCTGTTTGGCCGTCTGCGCCGCAATGCGGCCAAATTCCACCGGCGGCAGGACCTCCTCCACCGTCTGCCCGACTTCCGCATCCGGCGCGATCCGGCGAGCTGCGCTGAGGGGCATTTCCAGATTGGTGTCGACGCCTTCGGCATCGTCGGCCACCACCTGCCACAAGCGCCGCGTGGTGAACTCACCGGTTTTGCGATCAATCGCTACCGCGATATGCCAGTCCTGGCCATATTTCTTTTTCGACGCTGAAACCAGAGATGCTTCCAGGGCTTGGAAAATGACCTCTTTATCGATGTCTTTCTCATGGGCGACGGCATCCGCCAGGTAAAGAAGCTCACGACTCATGCACCTACTCCTCTCCGCTGTATCCGTCGTTTTACCATTGGGGAATCAATTTGGCCCTGGCGATATCCGCCAGCGCAACGCGCCGCTCGCCATCCGCTGCGCGAATGACCACCAGATCCCCATCCATTGCCAGCAACTCGCCGCGCAGATGCTTACGCCCCTGCGCGGCGGTGTGCAGCTCAATATGCGCCTGCTCTCCCACAAAGCGCTGGAAGTCGGCGGCCTTCTTCAATGGCCGATCCACTCCGGGACTCGACACTTCCAGGCGATAATGTCCAGCGATGGGATTTTCCACATCCAGCCACGCACTCAGGTGGCGGCTTACCGCCGCACAGTCGTCGATGTTGACACCGCCTTCGCGATCCACGAAGACCTGAAGCGCCACAGCCCGACCCGTGCGCGTCAGGCGCGCATCCACCAGCTCGCAAGCCAATGCCGCCACCTGCTGCGCAATGGCATTGTACAGTCGCTCTTCCACTCTCGTCACGCCCCGCTGAAGAAACAAAAAAGCGGGCACTCGGCCCACTTTTATTAAGGATAACAGAATGCCCATAAAAATCAACCCCGCCTGGATACTCAGGCGGGGTTGATGGACTCAATAGGAGTCTGGCGGTGACCGACTTTCGCGGAGGGAGGCCCTCGACTATCATAGGCGCTGCAGTGTTTCACGGTCCTGTTCGGGATGGGAAGGGGTGGTGCCACTGCGCTATGGCCGCCAGACAAGGGTAAACCTTGTTTGCCGCCGGGGCTGGATTCCCGAAGGCCTGGTGTTGGTGAAGGGAAAGGGGATGCTCAGGTGATATATGGTCAAGCCGCACGGGCGATTAGTACAGGTTAGCTACACGCATTGCTGCGCTTCCACACCCTGCCTATCAACGTGGTGGTCTTCCACGGCCCTTCAGGAGGCATAAAGCCTCGGGAGATCTCATCTT
>NZ_JBMFWL010000015.1:0-40370 GCF_049965315.1 Acidithiobacillus sp.
GTCCTGCCCTCCCGTTTCAAGACCGGCGATGAAATGACCCAGCCGCATCAGGTCAGCATCCCCCAGGGCTCGGTGATCCTCTATGCCGACGACTCCGGCGTGGCCCGCAGCCAGATCGAAAAGGCCCTCACCCGGCTCGGCTTACCCTTCATCGGCACCAAGACCGGCAAGGAGGCCTGGGAGCGCCTGCAAACGCTGACCCAGGAAGCGCGGGCGGCGGGCATTCCCATCCGCCAGAAGGTGGCCATGGTCCTCACCGATCTGGAGATGCCAGAAATGGACGGCTTCACCCTGACCCGCAAGATCAAGGAAAACGAGACCCTCAAGGCCATTCCCGTGGTCATCCATTCCTCCCTCTCGGGATCCGCCAACGAATCCCATGCCAATAGCGTCGGTGCCGATGGCTATGTGGCCAAGTTCCTGCCCGACGACCTGGCCCGAGCCGTGGCCAAGGCCATTGCCACCACCTAGGAGAGCGCCGGCATGTCCCAGAATGCAGAAAACCTGATCCTCTACCTCACCGCTTTCCTCGATGGCGACGCGCCGCTGCTCTCCCGCCTGGAAGGGGATGAACAACTGGCCGCCCTCGCCGCGCCCGTCCTGGAGCGCCTGCACAAACTCCGGCGAAACGCCCTGGAGAGCGCCGATCACGAGCTTCCGGACCTGCGGAATGCCATCGATACTCAGCTCATGGGCGTGGATTTTGCGCAGGAACTCCAGCATACGCAGAGCGAAGCGGCAGCGCTCTCCCTGGTCACCAAGACCGTAGTGGACAGCATGCA
This sequence comes from Acidithiobacillus sp., assembly GCF_049965315.1. Classification (GTDB taxonomy): domain Bacteria; phylum Pseudomonadota; class Gammaproteobacteria; order Acidithiobacillales; family Acidithiobacillaceae; genus Acidithiobacillus_B. The sequence continues at coordinate 783 of NZ_JBMFWL010000015.1, forward strand.
CGATTCCGCTCAGCGCCTCGCCGAAAACCGGACCCTGGCCGAAGAGACCGTGCGCGAGGTACAGCTCGGCAATGAGCGGCTGTCCGAACTGATCGGCGAAATGGATCTGGTGGAGCAGGCCGTCACCCACATGGGAGAAACCGTCCGCATCTTCCTGCAGAGTACCCGCACCATCACCGACCTTACCGCCAAGGTCCGGGAGATCGCCAAACAAACCAATCTCCTCGCCCTCAACGCCGCCATCGAGGCCGCCCGCGCCGGCGAGCATGGCCGCGGCTTTGCCGTGGTGGCCGATGAAGTCAAAAAACTCGCCCAAAGCTCCGCCACCGCCGCTGCCGAGATCCAGACCGCCGCTACCGCCATCAACAGCGGCGCCACCAGCGTCGAGGCCGGGGTGGCCGACAGCCTCGTCCATCTGCGCCGGGGCGGGGATTCCCTCGAAACCGTGGCGGAGGTCCTGGGAATGGCCAACCAGTCCGCCCAGACCACCCGCCAGAACATGGAGGAGATCGTCACCGGCGGCAACGCCGAGATCGCTGCCGCCAACGAACTGGGCGCCGGGGTGGAGCAGCTCCAGCACAGCCTCGATCATTTCGCCCGGATCTTTACGGATATCCTCCAGCTTTTGGCGCCGCCGCCGCAGGGAGGGAACGCCGCCACCACGACCGAACCGCGCGCAGCGCTGCCGCCACGGACCGCTTAGACCGCCATGAGCCGGCGAGGAGGAAAAAGGGGAGGCATCAAACCCTGGGCCATTACCTGGTCCTTGGCCATCCTCGCCGCTCAGGGGCCGTTGATCCCCCTCTGCCCGGATGCCGCCACCCTGCTGGCCAGCTACCCCCTCTGGATCTGGGCCAGCATGATCACCTTGCGCTTCCTCGTCCTCCTCGTCCTCGCCCAAAACCTCGTTGCCCTGATCATCGGCGGCCTGCAATTTTTTCAGCCAAATACTGATTCCATGGATTAAGGGGATACCAGCCTTGTCGAACTGATCTCCGGTACGGTATATGGCATAATCGTGCGCGGCGCCCCAAGGAGTGCGACTTGACCAGCAGCGAATTTTCCGCCCCCTTCATCATGGCCTTCCAGCCCATCGTGAATGCCCAGACACGGACGGTTTTTGCCTACGAAGCCCTGGTGCGCGGGCCCGAGGGCGAACCCGCACAGGCCATACTCGACCTCCTCACCCCGGCCAACCGCCCCGCCTTCGATCGTGCCTGCCGCGCCCGGGCCATGCTGGAGGCCCAACAGTTGGGCCTGGAAAATCATCTATGCATCAACTTCCTGCCCGAAACCATCTTTCATCCCGAAGCAGACATTGCTTACACCCTGAGCATCGCCCGGGACTGTGCCTTTCCTCCCGAGCGGCTGATCTTCGAGGTGGTGGATACAGGCCAACGGATGGATCTGCTGCACCTGCAGCGGATCTTCCGGACCTATCAGCGAGAGGGCGTCCAGGTGGCCATGGACCTCACGGACCTTGCCGAAGGCAGTGCCGATCTCAACCTGCTCGACCTCCTGCGGCCCGATATGGTCAAACTCGACGTCCATCAGATCCTGGCAATCACCAATTCGCGCAGTCCACGCCTCATCGGTGAAACCGTCGCCCGCATCTGTCAGAGCTATGCCATCCGCTTTGTGGCGGAGGGTGTGGAAAGCCTCGAAGAATGGCAGGCATTCCGGGATATGGGCGTAGAGCTCTTTCAGGGCTTCCTCTGCGCAATCCCCGAAACCCGGCGTTTGCCCCCGCCCGGTACGCGTTGCCTGGATGATGCCGGGACGAGGGCCTGATGGACGCCGGGCCGACCGCCCGCGGGCAAGGGCAATGCCGGTGCTCATGAGACATATCGGCGTCCCCCATGGCCGGAGAGATCGCTATCTCCTCTGGGCGGTAGGGGCGGCATTTCTGCTTCTGGGCGTGGTATTCATCGTGTTGTGGCGACAGCTTGCCATACAAAACCGCCAGGATATTCATCGGCACTTTCGCGAGACTGCCGGCATCACGGCGCAGCGGCTGAGCACCGGCATCAGCCAGGCCATGGCCCAGCGTTTCGCCGATCTCCGCTTCCTCAAGAACCAGTTTTTCCCCCCCACCGCCGCGGCCCTGGACTTGGGTCCGGCCACCCGCTCGGCCTTGCGCGCCTTTGCCGCCGCCCATCCCCAACTCCTGGCCATCAACATCCAGGATGCGACGGGGACCCGCCTGCTCTGGTCAACGGTGACCCAGTCCTCACGGCCCATGGTCAAGCCCGAGGCCTTTACCCCCATGCCTTTGCACCCCGAAGAGTTCATCGGTCCCGTGCATTATGGCCGGCGCCTCCATACCTGGGTAATCACCATGCGGGTGCGCATCCAGAACCACCGGGGAAAGACCCTGGGTTTTATCGGCTCGCCCGTCACCCTGTCGGCCCTTGCCCTCTTCCACACCCCCCCGGACATGGACGCGATCCTGCTCAACCGGCAAAACGGCCAAGCCATCAGCGTATGGCACGATGGCCAATGGGCGCCCCCCACCACTCCCCTCCCGCCCCCCGTCGGGAGCGTCGAGCTGACCGTTCCCAACATGCCCTGGGTCCTGCGGGCGCAATGGAGCGCCGCTGCGGAAAAGACGGCCTTCTGGACCCAGGAACGCAAGCGTTTGCTGCTCCTGACCGGGCTCCTCCTGGTGGATGCCCTTGCCGCCGGCATCTTCCTTACGCTCTTATCGCGCTTGTTGCGCCTCCGCCGGTACCAGGAGGCCGCCCTGCTGGCCCAGCAGGAAATGCTGCGCAGCACTGCGCCCACAGAGCTCTTTCACCGTCTTACGGATATCATCGTCCGTCAGACCGATTGCATCGCCGCTTACGTGGTGGTCCCCGCCGAGCATGGCGACGCCCTGAAGATCGCCGCGGTGGCAGCGCAAGATGCGGCACGGCGGGATGCCATCGAGGGACTCGTCCCCTCCCGGGATCCGCAGCGCCATCCCTATGGACAAATGCTGGTCAGCCGGGCCTTTCGCGAAGGGGTTCCCATCGGCCCCCTCCCGCCGCACCCCGATATCATCAGCAACAATGCGGGCCTCAAGGGCTTGGGGGCGGTGGTCGCCTGGCCCATTCGCATCGCCGACAACGGGGAACCCGTGGCCGTCCTGGCCATCGAGCTCGCCGCCAGGCGCCATTTCACCCTCCGCTTGCAGCAATTGATGCAACTCCTGGCCGAGAACATCGGCAGTTTCCTCTACCAGCAGCGGCTTTATGGGCAGGTCCAGGACCTGGTGGTCCACGACATTCTCACCGGCCTGCCCAACCGCAGCCATTTCGAGCAATCCGTCAGCACCGCCATCACCCAGGCGCGCGGCAGCGGCCGGCATCTGGCCATTGGCCTGCTCGACCTTGACGGTTTCAAGGAGGTCAACGATAGCCACGGCCATAGCGTGGGCGACGCCATCCTCCAGGCCATAGCCCTGCGCTTGCAGGATGTATGCAAAGGGAGCCTCATGGTGGCCCGCATGGGCGGCGATGAGTTTGCCTGCTGCCTGCCCTGGCAGGCCGGGGATGACCTCAATATGGTGTCGCACAAGGCCCTTCTGGCGGTGGCCGACGGCGCCGCCACCGTGACCGACATGCCCGTATCGGGCTCCCTGGGCTGGACGATCTTTCCCGATGACGGCCCGGACTTCAAGACCCTGTTCGCCCATGCCGATGAGGCCATGTATGCCGCCAAGGCCGCAGGCAAGTCCACCTACCGATTTTATGGCGGTGCGGTGGCGGCGGCGGCGGAACGGCGCATTCAGGTCCACCAGGATTTCCTCCTGGCCATCAGCCAGGGCGATATCGCCTTCTTCCTGCAACCCCAGGCCGACGTCGTCGCGGGCCATGTCGACGGCGCCGAAATGCTGGCCCGCTGGCGCCAGCAAGACGGACGCTGGCGCGGTCCGGGCAAATTCATGGCCATTGTGGAACAAGACCACCGCCTCATCCGCGCCCTCGGCATCCATGCGCTCCAGGAAGCCGTCCGTTTGCGCGAGCGTTGCCGGGGCGAGGGTCTGCACATCCGCCTGTCCCTCAACATCGGCGCCCTGCATTTCCTGCATCCCGATTTTCTGGAAGACGTAGCGCGGCACTGTCCCCAGGGGGGAGGGCTCACCATCGAGATTACCGAATCCATTGCCCTGGCGGACCTCCGCCACGCCCAGCAGGTGGCCATGATTCTCAAGGAACGGGGCTTTCACCTGTCCCTGGACGATTTTGGTACCGGGTACTCCTCCATGCTCTATACCACCCAACTCCCCTTTGATGAACTCAAGCTCGACCAAAACTTCGTCTTCCGCTTCCGCCGCGACAACGCCAGCTTTGCCGTAGCCGGCGCCGCCCGCTTGCTGGGCGACCTTTCGGGGCGTTCCATGATTGCCGAAGGCATTGCCAATCCGGCGGATCTCACCCTCTGGTTGCGCATGGGCGGGCGGCGCATCCAGGGCTATCACCTCGCCCCGCCCCTGCCGGAAAATGCCTTTTTTACCTGGTACCCCTGCCTGCAACCCGTATTGCGCCGATCCGTCGCCGCCCTCCTGCTGGAGGACCTCCCCCTCCTCAGCCACATGGCGGAAGAGGCGAGCCACCGCGAAGGCCTGACCATGCTGCCCGCCTCCGCCTGTCCAATGAGCAAGTGGTTTAGCCTGCGCCGCGGGGAATATCAGTACATCCCGGCCTTTCTCCCCGCCGAACGCATGCACCAGCGCCTCCATGCCCTGGGCAAGGGCGCCGACGAAAAGGCCCTGCGCGTCGCCCTGGCGGAAATGCGCACCCTCTCCCTCGCCCTCTACGAGGCCATCGCCCAGCAACCCGGCGATGCCACCAAGGGTCTTCGGGACCGTTCATGAACAATGGAACGTCCTCGGCCGAATCTCCGTTTTTCGCGGGACTTGGGGCGAGCGCACACCGCTCCTAGCGCTTCAGGCTCTCCAGCAGATCCGGACGGCTGCCGGGAGCGGACAGGGTGCAGACGCCTTCCGGCAGCCCCGTCTCCTCGGACAGACAGGGGGCGTGAAACAACTGACCGGACCACATGCCCTGGAAACTGCGCCAGGTGACCAAAATCCAGAAGAACGCCAGCAGCAGGGTAAAGGCCGCCCCCAGAGGCGCCAGAACGCCGAAACTCGTGTCATGGGCCAAGGCAAAGGTAGCCGCCGTATAGACCCCGAGGGGGAAGGTAAAGCCCCACCAGCCCATATTGAAAGGCAGGCCTTCATGAAGGTAGCGCAGGGTAAACAGTCCGGCCATCGCCATCCACCACAGGCCGAAGCCCCATAGCAGGAAGGCAATGAAGACACCGGCCATCTGCCCAAAGGCCGCCAACGGCGCCAGCGGCGTAGCGGCAAAGGCCTGGGTATCGGCATCCCCCAACAGCACCAGGGCCAGGGCCCCGGTACCCAACGGCCCCAGGGGCAGCCAGGCGGAAACGGCCATATCCGCATGGGGAAGCTTGTGCAAGGCCAGGCGCAGGAACAGGATGGTGAGAATGCCCAGGGCCAGGGGCACCGAAATGGCCCAAAGAATGTAGCTGATGTAAATCACCGTCGCCGCCCCTCCCGCCGCCAGATGGGGGGCCAGCAGTCCCCCGCTGGCGGCCGCCACCTCCGGTGGCACTACGGGCAGGAGCCACGCCGCCGTCATGCGTTCGATGGCGTGTTCATGGGCGGTAAACATGAAATAGGGCACCACCAATACCGAAAGCACCGACAACGCCACATCCACCCACCAGAAGGCCGCCGCCATCTCCAGCGTCGGCCCGGAATGAGGCCAGAGCAGCAGGCCGCCATTGATGATGGTGGCAAGCCCCATGGGAATGGCGCCAATGAACAGGGATTGCACGGGGTGCCCGAAAAGGCGCCGGAAGGCGGCCGGGTAAAAGATCGCCCGGCCCAGAAAGAGGGCGGCGAAGAGGCAGAAAAACAGCCCGTTGATCATCCACAGCCCCCGCGCCAATGGGCTCTGGCCCCAGAAAGAATAGGGAAATGCGCCCACCATCAGCGCCAGAATGCCGGTACCCATATTGGCGGCAAACCAGTTGGGAGTGAACTGCCGCACGATCTCGCGAAGATCGCCACGGGGAAGGGCAGAAAAAAGCGCCATAGTCATCTCATCGTTCAGTCTGTGAGAATATAACTATAGATTGCCAGTGAGTTATTATAAAATGATATTTTATAATTTAGGATATGAATTCGGATAATAGCTTATGAACGCCATTGATCCCCAGCTTCTCCTCACCTGGGCCCGGGTAGCCCGCGCCGGCAGCCTCCACCTCGCCGCGGCGGATCTGCACCTCACCCAGCCCGCGGTTTCCCACCAGCTACGCCGTCTGCAGGAATGGATGGGGGAGCCCCTCTATCGGCGCGCCAGCCGCGGCATCGTGCCCACCCCGACGGGGGTCCTCCTGCTGCGCACGGCCGAGCGCCTGGAGGCAGCCCTGGAGGAGGCGCAGGCCCTGCGCAGCCACACCCAGTCCCTCTTGCGCGGAAGCTTGACCCTCGTGGCGAGCCACAGCAATGCCGAATATCTGCTTCCCCCGGCCATTGTCGCCTTCCGCGCCCGCTATCCCGGCGTTTCGGTCCGCCTCACCAGCACCAACAGCCGTCAGGCGCGAGCCTTGCGCGAAGGGGCCGACCTGATCTTCATCGAAGACACGGTATCCGGCGCCGATCTCGGCGGCGACTGGGAGCAACGGATCCTGGTGGAAACCGGGATCGCCCTCCTCGTCCCCCGCGACCATCCCTTCGCCCACGCCGGCGCCCCCATTCCCCTGGCATCCATCGACCCCGACACCCTGGTCTGGCGGGAAGAGGGCTCGGGCATCCGCGAACATGCCTTGCAGGCGCTCCAGCAACAGGGCATCCATCCGGACATCCGTTATGAACTGAGCGGCTTCGCCGCAGTACGCAATGCGCTGCGCTGTGGTCTGGGCATCAGCCTGGTATCGGCCCTGGCCGGCGCGGAAGCCCATCCCGATCTCTGCGTCGTGGCCGTGACCCCGGCCATCGGCCACACCCTTTCCGCCCTTTACCGCAAAGGGCTCAGCCAGGCCGCCCAGGCCTTTTTGCCCTTGCTGCACGCCCCTGAACCCATGGCAATGGCATAAGCGGTCGGTATCTCCAAATGGGTGCGGGGGAAGCCATGGCTACCCTGTGCCCTGGGGAGAGGGAAAAAAACCAACCCCGTCAGCGGGAAAACTTCGCCACTTGCTGCGGAAAGACCTTCACCTCGCCATGGCTGCGCAAATCCTGTACATACCCCGCAAACAACAACTGCATCCGCTGTTCTTCCAGCGACTGCGCGATCTGCGCCGAGACCTGCGGATTCAAGCTGGCCGCCGGCGGGACACTGACGCGGGTAACGGCAAAAACCGCATATCCCTGCCCCGTCTTCGCCATCCCCAGGGAAGGCACCCCCCCCTGCGGAGCGGGGGCATTGAAGATCGCCGGCAGTAATCCCGGCGGCAGGCCTTGGGGATTGTGGCGGGTCACATCGGCGGTATTCCGATAGGAAAACGCGCCATTGCGCGTCAAGGAAGGCAGGGCCTTACCGCCCCGGGCCGCCTTCCATACCTGCTGCGCCGCCGCTTTTGCCAGCGTCGCGCTGCTCCGAGCGCTGAGAATCTGCGCAATATCCGCGCTCACCGCAGCCAACGGCCGGGCCTGTCCGGGCTGGAAATGGATGAGATGCACCGCCAGCAAAGTACCGTCGGGAAGAGTGATCGCTTCGCTGTTCTTCCCCGCCAGCACCGCCTTGCCGAAGGCCAGCGCCAAGGCCTTGGGGTCATGGAAAGGACCCGTCGCCGCCACCTGTCCGGCCACCAGCAGCGGGCTCTCCTCCACCCGCAAACCGTAGGCCTGGGCAACCGCTGCAAGGCTCTTCGGGCTGCTGAAAAGACGGTCCTTGAAATTCTCCACCTGGGCGTTAAACAACAGCCGGGCCTTCTCCTCCTGCGCTTTATCCCCGGCCTGCGCCCCCTCGACGGAAATGCCGGTGGCGCTGGCCCCCTGCGCGGCGGCGGTCGGCGCCTTGTCGCCAGCCTTGCCGAGGAACGCCTGGGGCCCAAAGAGCACATATTGCACCCGGACCTGCGCGGGTTCCTGAAATGCCTGAAGATGCGCCTGATAATACGCCGCGATATCCGCCGCGCTCGGTGCGGCCTGTTGGGCGAAGGCCGCGAAAGGGATCTCCACGCTCTCCACATCCCGGCTTTCCTGGGACCAAGCCCACAACTGCTGGGCTTCGCCGGCGTTGGCCAGGGGGGCGATCTGGGGGATCGCCTGCAATTGCGCCAGCAGCATGCTCTCGCGGAGCATGTCTTCAAACTGGGCCGGAGTCAGGCCATTGGCCACCAACAGCTTCTCGTAACGAGCCTTGGAAAAATGCCCGTTTTCCGCAAACTCCGGTATGGATTCGATTTTCTTCACCAGCGCCGCGTCGGGCACCTGCAATCCCAGGCGCCGCCCTTCTTCACTCAATAAAACATCGTTGATCATGCTGTCCAGAATCTGCTCGCTGAACCCCTGCTCCCGGGTAATTTTTTCCGCCGTAGCGGCGCCAAAGACCTGCGCATAACGGGCCCGCGCATCCTCCAGGCGTTTCTGGAAAAGCGCTCCGCCGATTTTTTGGCCATTGACCTTGGCAACGACACTGCTCTGCTCGGATCCCGACATGAAGTAATCGCTGACGCCCCATAGCATGAACGACAATGCGATCAGCAATAACAGCGCCTTTGCTGCCAGCGATTGGCCCAGATTCCGAAAAAATTCCAACATGATTCTTCCCCACCAGAAATAATAGAAAATACCCTAGACAGCAAAGCAGGACTGCCACGCCTTCCCGGAGACGGCAAGGGATTCATGGCCGAGCATCCCGGCGCCTACCCGCCGACCGCGACCAGCGACGCGGCAGATCGGTCCCAAGTCCGGCACTCTGCCAATGAGCCGAGCCCGGACGCGAAAAAGGGCGAACCCCAACGGGATCGCCCTACGGAATGGTGGCGGGGTGGACGGGGCTCGAACCCGCGACCTCCGGCGTGACAGGCCGGCATTCTGACCAACTGAACTACCACCCCTGGATGAATTCATAGTGGTGGGCGGTGAGGGGCTCGAACCCACGACATTCGGCGTGTAAAGCCGACGCTCTACCAACTGAGCTAACCGCCCTAACCATATTTTTTTAGTTTACTGCATCTTTCAATGCTTTACCAGCCTTGAATTTCGGAGTGCGGCTTGCGGCAATCATGATTTCCTGACCGGTGGCGGGGTTACGCCCCTTGCGCGCCTCCCGGGTGGAGACGAGAAACGAACCAAAGCCCACCAGCGTTACCTGCTCCCCGGCCTTGAGGGCTTCCTTAAGGACTTCCAGGGTCGCATCCAGCGCCGTGCCGGCCGCTACGCGGGAAATCCCCGCGTGATCTGCAATTTTTTCAATCAACTCCGATTTATTCATGCTGCTTTCTCCTTTATGGGTATACCTACAGCCAGTAACTACTGCCTTCCCTCAGACAAGTCTGCACGTTATAACAAGCGACAAAAAGGCGTGTCAAGAAAAGCTGCCTAATGCGCCGTCGCCTTTTCGTCGCTGCTGCCTTCCCCCACCTTGCCGGCGGGTACCAGGGGCGCGGAGTCCTCCGGCTCGGGCAAGGGGCTGGGCCGGGACTCCAGGGCTATGGCCAGGACCTCGTCGATCCAGCGCACGGGCTTGATCACCAGCGCATCCCGGACATTCTTGGGAATTTCCTGAAGATCCTTCTCATTTTCCTGCGGAATCAGGACCGTGCTGATCCCGCCCCGATGCGCCGCCAACAACTTTTCCTTCAAGCCGCCGATGGGCAAGACCTCGCCGCGCAGGGTGATCTCACCCGTCATGGCCACGCTGGCATGCACCGGGATGTTGGTCAGGGCCGATACCAGGGCCGTACACATGCCGATGCCGGCGCTCGGACCATCCTTGGGCGTGGCGCCTTCGGGAACATGGATATGGACATCCTTGTTCTGGTAAAAGTCCGGCGCGATGCCCAAGGCCTGAGCCCGGGAGCGTACCACGCTCATGGCGGCCTGAATGGACTCCTGCATCACGTCCCCGAGCTTGCCGGTGATCAACAGCTTCCCGCGTCCGGGAATGACCACGGCTTCAATGCTCAGCAGCTCGCCGCCAACCTCCGTCCACGCCAGACCCGTCACTTCGCCAATGCGGTTTTCCTTTTCCGCCTTGCCAAAGTCATAGCGACGCACACCCAGATACTTGTCCAGATTGCGGTCGGAAACCTGGACCCGTTTGCGCTTCTTGTCCAGGAGCAGTTCCTTGACCACCTTGCGGCAAATCCGGGCCAGTTCACGCTCCAGGTTGCGCACGCCCGCTTCCCGGGTGTAGTAACGGATGATATCCCGAATGACGGCCTGCGAAACCTGCATTTCGCCGTCCTTCAGGCCGGCCTTGCCGATCTGCTTGGGCAGCAGATATTGCATGGCTATGTGGATTTTCTCGTCTTCCGTATAACCGGAAAGGCGAATCACTTCCATACGATCCATGAGCGGCGCGGGGATGTTCAAGGTGTTGGCCGTGGTGACGAACATCACCTCGGAAAGATTGAAATCCACCTCCAGATAGTGATCGTTGAAGGCCGCGTTTTGCTCCGGATCCAGGACCTCCAGCAATGCCGAAGCCGGGTCGCCGCGAAAATCCATCGCCATCTTGTCCACTTCGTCCAGAAGCATCAGGGGATTGCGGGTGGCCACCTTGGCCAGGCTCTGAATGATCTTCCCCGGCAATGCGCCGATATAGGTGCGCCGATGCCCGCGAATTTCCGCCTCGTCGCGCACGCCGCCCAGGGACATGCGGACGAACTTGCGCCCCGTGGCCGCGGCAATGGAGCGCCCCAGGCTGGTCTTCCCCACGCCTGGCGGGCCCACCAGACAGAGAATCGGACCCTGGCTGTTGCCCACCCGCTCCTGAACGGCCAGATACTCCAGGATCCGCTCCTTGACGTCTTCCAGGCCGTAATGATCGGCGTCGAGAATCTCCTTCGCCCGGGTCAGATCCTTGGTGATCTTGCTGCGCTTGCGCCACGGCACGCTCACCAGCCAGTCGATATAATTGCGCACGACGGTGGCCTCGGCGGACATGGGGCTCATCATGCGCAGTTTTTTCAACTCCGCTTCCGCCTTGGCCCGCACCTCCTTGGGCATGCCCGCCTTCTCGATCTTGCGGGCCACCTCATCCGCTTCCCCGCCACCCTCTTCCGAAAGGTCGCCCAGTTCCTTCTGGATGGCCTTCATCTGCTCGTTCAGGTAGTACTCGCGCTGGCTTTTCTCCATTTGCCGCTTGACGCGGCCGCGGATCCGCTTCTCCACCTGCAGGAGATCGATCTCCGACTCCATCAACCCGAGCAAATGCTCCAGACGGACCCGGGTGTCCGCCTTTTCCAGGATCTCCTGCTTTTCCTCCAGCTTGAGGCTGAGATGCGCGGCGACGGTATCCGCCAGGCGCGCAGGATCATCCATGCTGGCCAGGGTAGACAGGATTTCCGGGGGGATTTTCTTGTTCAGCTTGACGTAGGATTCAAACTGGCTGCTCACCGAGCGCATCAATGCCTCGGTTTCGCGATCGGCCAGCTTGTCGCTTTCTATGACCTGCACCTGGGCCCGCAGGGAATCGGCGCCGGGCAGGAAGGAAACCAGTTTCGCCCGGTCGGTCCCTTCCACCAGCACCTTGACGGTGCCGTCGGGCAATTTCAGCAATTGCAGGATCGTCGCCAAGGTGCCCACGCGAAAGATGCCTTCGGGTTGCGGGTCGTCGTCCGCGGCATTCTTCTGCGCCACCAGCAGGATCTGCTTGTCACCCGCCATGGCCTCTTCCAGGGCATGAATGGATTTGACCCTACCGACAAAAAGCGGAATCACCATGAAGGGAAAAACCACCACATCCCGCAACGGCAATACCGGTACCATCAAACCCTCGCCTTCAACCAGCAGGACATTCTTATCAACCAGTGCCATGGTTTACCCCTTGAACCAGGTAGATACCAACTACCGACAATTGTGAAAGTGGTGCCGCCACCCATGCTTTTCAATGGTGGCGGCACGGCAGAGTCAGGCCGGATGGGAGATATCCACTTTGGCCGCACCATCATCGTAAACCAACAATGGCTTACCCGCTCCATCGATGACAGTCGCATCGACGACCACCTTCTTCACCCCGTTCATGGACGGCAATTCATACATGGTATCCAGCAGGATCTGCTCCAGAATGGAGCGCAAACCCCGCGCCCCGGTTTTCCGCACCAATGCCTTTTTGGCGATGGCCCGCAAGGCTTCGGGCCGAAACTCCAGGTCCACGCCTTCAAGAAGGAAAAGTTTCTGATATTGCTTGATGAGGGCGTTTTTCGGTTCCGTCAGGATGGAAACCATGGCCTCCTCGTCGAGTTCATCCAGAACCGCCACCACGGGAAGCCGGCCGACAAACTCCGGAATGAGCCCATAGCGCACCAGGTCCTCCGGCTCCAGGTCACGGAGGAGCGTGCCCAGGCTTTCGGGCTTGCTGCGGCTCTTCACCTCGGCATTGAAACCCATGCCGCCCTTTTCGATACGCCGCATGACGGACTTTTCCAGTCCGCTGAAGGCCCCGCCGCAAATAAACAGGATGTGCCGGGTATCCACTTGCAGAAACTCCTGCTGGGGATGTTTGCGCCCGCCCTGGGGCGGCACCGAAGCCACCGTGCCCTCGATGAGCTTCAGGAGGGCCTGCTGCACCCCTTCGCCGGAAACATCCCGAGTGATGGAGGGATTCTCGGACTTCCGCGAAATCTTGTCTATTTCGTCGATGTAAACGATGCCCGTCTGCGCCTTTTCCACGTCATAGTCGCATTTCTGCAGAAGCTTCTGAATGATGTTCTCGACATCCTCCCCGACATAGCCGGCTTCGGTCAGCGTCGTCGCATCGGCAATGGCGAAGGGCACATTCAGCAAGCGCGCCAGCGTTTGCGCCAGCAACGTCTTACCGGATCCCGTCGGCCCGATCAGCAGGATGTTGCTTTTATCCAGCTCGACCTCTTTTTCCTTGCTACCGTGCTCAAGACGCTTGTAATGATTATAGACCGCCACCGAGAGGACCTTCTTGGCCCCCTCCTGGCCGATCACGTAATCATCCAGGGTCTTGCGGATCTCCCGGGGCTTGGGCAGCTTGCTGCGCCCCTCGGCCTGGGCGTCATCCAGGATTTCGTCTTTCACGATGTCGTTGCATAGCTCCACACATTCATCGCAAATGAACACGGAAGGGCCGGCAATCAGTTTGCGTACTTCGTGCTGGCTTTTCCCACAAAACGAACAATAGAGCGTCTTTTCGCCGGTTCCGTCGTGTTTTCCAGCCATAGTATTTCTCCTGCCTCGTTCAGGCGATCTCGTTATCGCCGCGATGACTGATCACGGCATCCACGAGATGGTAGGTTTTGGCCTCATCGGCCGACATGAAAAAGTCCCGGTCCAGATCCTGCTCGATCCGCTCCTGGGATTGCCCGGTGTGTTCGACCAGGATCTCGTTGAGCCGCTGGCGGATGCGCAGTATTTCCTTGGCATGGATTTCGATATCCATGGCCTGCCCCTGGAAACCGCCCGATGGCTGATGCAGCATGATCCGGGCATTGGGCAGGGAATAACGCTTGCCCGCCGCCCCGGCGGCCAGCAACACCGCCCCCATGCTCGCCGCCTGACCGATGCATACGGTACTGACATTGGGCCGGATAAACTGCATGGTGTCATAGATCGCCATCCCGGCGGTGACCGATCCGCCGGGGCTATTGATATAGAGGGCAATGTCCTTGTCGGGGTTCTCGGCTTCCAGGAAAAGCAACTGGGCCACCACCAGATTGGCCATGAAATCCTCGACCTGGCCCACCAGGAAGATGACGCGCTCCTTCAGCAGGCGCGAGTAGATGTCGAAGGCCCGCTCCCCGCGCCCCGTCTGTTCGATGACCATGGGGACATAACCCAATGCGTTTATTCCCGGCAATGACCTGCCTTCTTCCCCATAACCCATGCTGTCGCACTCCTCTCTAGCAATTGGCATACTGCATCATCAGCACTATGCGTTTACGGCGCCCACCGGTTCGCGACCGATCAACTGATTGAAACTCACGGGCTCGTCGGTCACTGTAACACGCTCCAGCACCCATGCCACCACCTTGGCCTCCAGCGCCATGGCCTCCGCCTCGCCGAGTTGCTCGGGGTTGCGCCGGTACCAGGTCATCACCTCTTCCGGATCTTCATATTGTTCGGCGATTTCCTCGATGACCTTGGCCACTTCCTGGCGTTCGGCCCGCAACTGCTCGCGCCGCGCAATCTCGGACATGACCAGACCCAGGGTCACCCGGCGGCGGGCCAACTCCTCGACATTGTCGGGGAGCTGGGTGCCGGCGTCGTTCGCTTCCTTCTGCAATCGCTCCATTTCTTGCGCGATCAAGCGCCTGGGAAGCTCGGGCGTGTTGCCTTGTATCAGCAATTCAAGGACCTGCGTTTTTAGACGCATCGCGCTGATGCGCCGGGCCTCGCGCTCCAGGTTTTCCCGCACCTCCCGGCGCAGGGTTTCCACTTCACCATCTTCGATACCCAATGACAAGGCGAAGGCGGCGTCTATTTCGGGAAGTTGCGGCTCCGCGACGTCCTTGATCAACAAATGGAATTGCGCCGTTTTACCGGCGAGTTCCTGTTGATGGTAATCCTCCGGGAAGGTGATTTCCACGTCCTTTTCCGTACCGGCGCGCAAACCCGTGAGGGCTCCCTCCAGTTCCGCCAGCAGACGGCCGCCACCCAGGATGGCCGGGTAATCCTGGGCGCTCCCCCCCGGCAACGGCTCCCCTTCCATGCTGCCGGAAAAATCCAGCAGGACCCGGTCGCCTTCCTGTGCGGCCCGATCCACGGAAACAAAATGACGGCGCTGTTGACGCATGATCTCGATGGTGGCATCCACATCGCTTTCGGCGACTTCGGCGCTTTGCCGGGTCACGACACCCGCCGGCACCTGCGGCGCAAAATCGGGATAGACTTCGATGGTGGCGGTGTAGATCAAATCCTGTCCGCGCCCACCCGAATCCACCTGGATTTCCGGCCGCCCCACGGGGCGCAGGCTCTGTTCCTGAAGGGCGTGGAAATAGGTTTCGTTGATCAGATGATCAAAGGCCTCCATGAGGACGTCGGCGCCGAACTGGCGTTCCACCACGGCCATGGGAACGCGACCGGGGCGGAACCCGGGCAGGCGCGCCGAGCGGGCCTTCTGGCGCAAACGCTGGGTGACTTCCTCCTCAACACTGCCGGCGGGTACGGTTACGGTAATCCGCTTTTCCAACGGGGTCTCCGCCGTGATGGAGATTTGCATGAATTCGTCCTTTTTTTGCATTTTGTCTAAGCCTATATTTCAATCATAAACAGAAGGCGCATCGCCCTCAAGGTTCCGGATGAGACAGCGGTTCGAGCGCCCGGCGCTGCCCTTGGCCAGGCATCCTATTGCAACCCCCTGCTGCCGGGCTTGACGGGCGTGCCGCCCGCCGCGCACTGGGGGCAATCGGCGGCTTCCCAGCTTTGCACCGGCAAACGCAGCAGGGGGAAAAAAGGCACCCCGTCGAAATCGCCGATGCCGCCGCTGCGGTCGATGATGGATGCCACCGCCAGCACTTCGCCGCCCGCCTCCCGGACAGCGGCGATGCATTCGCGGGTTGAACCGCCGGTGGTAATGACATCTTCCACCACCAGCACGCCTTCTCCCGGGGCGATGGCAAAGCCGCGCCGCAGGCGCATGCGCCCGCCTTCCCGCTCCGTGAACAGGCTCCGCACCCCCAGGGCGCGGGCCGTCTCGTAGGAGACGAGGATGGCACCGACGGCCGGACCCGCAACGACTTCCACCTGCCTGCGCAGCGGCTCCGGCAGGGCCTGCGCCATGGCCGCGCAAAGGACGGCGGCATGCTCCGGATGCTGCAAGACCCTTGCCGATTGCAGATAGGTATCGCTATGCCGACCGGAGGAGAGCAGAAAATGCCCTTCCAGCAAGGCGGCGTCCTGCCGATATAACTCGATCACCTGTTCTGGCGCCACTGCATTTCCTCTATCCTAGAATAGCCAAGCCGAAAATTCATGCCCTTTCCCGCCCCCGGCGGGCGGCCGTTTGTTTAGCCGCCACCGGCCGATGCCCCGTCCATCTCCGCCAGGATGTCCGCCAGCGCCTTCGCCGGATCGGCCGCAGCCGTGATGGGGCGCCCGACGACGAGGTGATCCGCGCCGGCCCGCAGGGCCTGCGCCGGGGTCAATATGCGCCGCTGGTCGTCTGCGGCGCTCTGGGCCGGCCGGATCCCCGGCGTCACCAAGAGCAGCCGCGGATGGGCTTGGCGCAGCAGGGTTGCCTCCTGCGCCGAACAGACCACGCCATCCATGCCGGCGTGGGCGGCAAGGTTGGCGAGCCTGTGTACCTGACTCAGGGGGCTGGCGAAGACGCCGATTTCCCGCAAACCCTCCCCATCCATGCTAGTGAGCACGGTCACGGCAATCAAGAGGGGATGATGGGATTCCTGATCGATGGCTTCCCGGGCGGCCGCCATCATGCGGCTCCCCCCGCTGGCGTGCAGGTTCATCATCCACACCCCCAGGCGCGCCGCGGCGCGGCTCGCCCGGGCGACGGTTTGCGGGATGTCATGGAACTTGAGATCCAGAAACACCGCAAAACCCATGGCCTGCAGCCGCTCGACCACGACCGGACCACAGGCCGTAAAGAGCTCCTTGCCCACCTTGAGCCGGCAGCGGGTGGGGTCGAGGCGTTGCGCCAGATGGATGGCCTGGGCCGCATCGGCATAGTCCAAGGCCACGATGATCCGCGCCGTCATAGGGATCCTGCCCCGGCAAAGGTGCCCCAGCGCCGGCAACTGGGGCAACGCCAGTAATGCTGGGGGCTCTGGTAACCACAGACCTGACAATTGAACAGCGGCGGGTTCACGGGCAATGCCCGCACGGCCTGGACCAGCGCCGGGTAAAGCAGGGGCGCCGGATCCTCCCCATCCATCTTGAGCAAGGTCTGGATGGCCGACAGCTCCGGCGCAAGCTGGATGACCGACAGCAGGAAGGCTGCGGCAGCCTGCTTGCCCTCGCCATGCAGGAGGGCGTTGGCGAGGCGGTCGACGCCCAGGGGCGAGCGGCAGAGCTGCTTTAGCCTGGCGCTGATCCGCCGGGCTTCCGGCACATCGCCGCATTGGCGCAAGGCCGCCAGCAGCAAATCCAGAACGACCAAAATGATGACTTTCGCCTCTCCTTCCAGGAGGGTTGCCCAGGTTTGCGCCGCCGCGAGCCAGCGTTGCTGGCGATAGGCGATGGCACCCGCCACCACCACCGCCCGGGGACTCGACCGATCCTCTTTGCGGGCGGCGGCGAGATAGTCGCTGGCCCGCTCCAGCTTGGCCTGGGCCAGCGCCTGCTCCGCCAGTTCGCAATACAGCATGGCGATAATGGCTTTCTGCTCAAGCTGACCGGCGGCATGCAAACGCTCACGCACCCCGATGGCCTGCTCCCAGTCCCCTTCCAGCTCGTAGAGTTCGGCCAGCGCCGCGAGGCCCTCCAGATGCTGGGGCCGAGCTGCAAGCAGCTCGCGCAGCATGGACTCGGCCCGGTCCAGGATGCCGGCCTTCAGATAATCCTGGGCAATCTCGAAAAGAATGCTCTCCCGGACGGATGGGGATAAGGCCTTCTGCTCAAACAGGTATTGATGCACGCGCAAGGCACGCTCCAACTCCCCGCGGCGCCGGAACAAGCGGCCGAGCGCCAGAAGGATATCCACGGTCTCCGGGTGTTGCTGAAGGGCATCGAGGAAAATTTCGATGGCTTCGTCATTGCGCTCATTGAGGAGATAGTTGAGGCCCTGGATATAAATATGGGAGATCGCTTCGGGGTTGGCAACGGGCGCCTCCTTCGTCCCGGGAAAGACGCGCCCCAGCACGAAGCCCAGGCCAACGGCGAAGACCAGGATCAGCGCGGTGGTGATCTCCACGTCGATGGCCTGCGCCTAGGATCCCGTGGCGCCCTGCAAGCCGTCGCCAGCCCAATCCACCTGTTCGCGCAGTTCCTTGCCCGCCTTGAAATGCGGTACCCGCTTCTCCGGAACCATGACCGGTTCCCCCGTCTTGGGGTTGCGCCCCAGTTTGGCCGGACGAACGTGCATGGAAAAACTGCCAAAGCCCCGAATCTCGATACGTTCATCATCGGCGAGGGCGTCACTGAGGTATTCCAGAATCAAACGCGTGGCCATTTCCACATCGCGGCTACTCAATTGCGGATATTCTAAACAGATATTTTTGATTAATTCGGATTTAGTCATGACTCTTGTCTTTGTAAAGGGGTTTTATCGCGATCAGAACAGATAAAAGCGGGCGGTGGATTGCGCCAGCAGATCGGCGATTGCCGAACCGGCGGCAGCGGAAAACCAGCCACTCCAGGTATTCTCGCCATGCACCGCCCGGACCGGCGTGTCCTTGGGCAACTTCAGTTGCGCCAGCAACCACTTCGTTGCCGCATGCTCACCACCGATGGCATCCACCAGCCCCAGCTTTTGCGCCTCCAGGCCCGTGTAGACCTGGCCGGTGGCCAGCGCGTCGACCTTTGCCGGAGGAATATGGCGATCATCGGCCACAAGCTGGACGAACTGGTCGCGGATATTCATGACGATCCCCTGGAGATACTTCCTGTCGGCTGCCGACATGCTGCTGAAGGGCGAACCGGCATCTTTCAGCGGCCCGGAAACGATGGCATTGCCCTGAATCCCGATCTTGTCCATCAAGCCCGATAAACTGAAAGTTTGCAGAATGACCCCGATGGACCCCGTAGCCGTGGCGCCATAGGCAAAAATCCGCGAGCCCGCGCAGGCAATCAGATACCCTCCGGATGCGGCCAGGGACTGCATGGATACCGCAACCGGCTTCTTCCTGGCAATGCGCGCAACGAGGTCGTGTATCTCCCAGGAAGGGACCACCGCCCCGCCGGGAGAATTGATGACCAGCAACAAGCCCTTGGCCTGGGGATTTTCTGCGACGCGACGCAGGGCCTCCATGGTCTTTTTCGCGTCGAAAATCGGGCCATCGATGCGGACTTCTGCAATGAAGGCCTGCCCGTTACCCAGGGAAGAATAGCCGGGCAAGCTATGTATGGCCCCCACGGCGCCGGCCAACAACAGGAAGAAGAGCACCGCCAGCAGGAAAACCCGTGAACCTTTACCTTCCGATGCCATGCTCTACCCCTATGTCGTCAGCGCCCTGCCTGGACAGGATGGCCATGCCGCGAAGCAATCAGCCCTCTTCTTCCTGCTTGCGCTTGAGCTGTTCCTTGATGAGGTCACCCAGGCTGGTGGTGCCGGTTGCCGCGCTGCGGGCATACTGCTGAACCATGCTTTCCTGCTCTTCATGGCTCTCGCGTGCCTTGGTGGTCAGGGTCAGGGTGCGGTTTTTGCGGTCCACCACGGCAATCCCGACTTCCACCTTGTCGCCCACCCGCAGGCTTTGCCCACGGCCGATCTCGCGCTGGGGCAGGAAGCCCTCGACACCCTCGACCAGACGGATTTCCGCGCCGCGGCCATCCACGCTCAGCACTTCGCCTTCCACCAGACTGCCCTTCTCATTGGCCATGACGAACTGAATGAAGGGATCGGTCTCCATCTGCTTGATGCCCAGGCTGATGCGTTCCCGTTCGGGATCGATGCTCAGGACCACGGCCTCCACGGTGTCGCCCTTCTTGAAATCGCGCACGGCTTCTTCACCGGGACGATCCCAGGCCAGGTCGGAGAGGTGGATGAGGCCGTCGATGCCGCCATCCAGGCCGACGAAGACGCCAAAGTCGGTGATGCTCTTGATCTGCCCGGAAACCCGGTCGCCCTTCTGGAAGTTCTGGGCGAACTCGTCCCAGGGATTGGGCTGGCATTGCTTGATGCCCAGGGAGATGCGGCGCCGCTCTTCGTCGATATCCAGGATCATCACTTCCAGCTCCTGGCCGACATGCAGGGCCTTGGCGGGATTGACGTTCTTGTTGGTCCAGTCGATTTCCGAGACATGGACGAGGCCTTCCACGCCCTCCTCCACTTCGACGAAGGCGCCATAATCGGTGACATTGGTGACCTTGCCGAAAATCCGCGAGCCCTCGGGGTAGCGCCGGGCGATGTCGCGCCACGGATCTTCGCCCAGTTGCTTCATGCCCAGGGAGATGCGGCCGCGCTCGCGGTCGAACTTGAGGACGATGACGCGGACTTCCTCGCCGACGGTGACCACTTCGCTGGGGTGCTTGACCCGGCGCCAGCCCATGTCGGTGATATGGAGCAGGCCGTCGATGCCGCCCAGATCGATGAAGGCGCCGTAGTCGGTGAGGTTCTTGACGGCGCCCTGGAGAATGGCGCCCTCCTGAATGCTTTCCAGCAAGGCCCCGCGCTCGGCGCTCTGCTCCTGCTCGACGACGGCGCGGCGGGAAACCACCACGTTGTTGCGCTTGCGGTCCAGCTTGATGATCTTGAATTCGAGGTCCTTGCCTTCGAGATAGGCCACGTCCCGCACGGGCCGCACATCCACCAGGGAACCGGGGAGGAAGGCGCGCACGCCGTCAATGCTGGCGGTGAAGCCGCCCTTGACCTTGCCGGTGAGGAAACCATGGACCACCGCGTTGTCGTTGAAGGCCTTTTCCAGATCCACCCAGGTCTTGGCGCGGCGGGCCTTTTCCCGGGACAGGCGCGTTTCGCCCATGCCGTCTTCCACGAGCTCCAGACAGACCTCCACCTGGTCACCGACCTTGACCTCGATTTCGCCTTCGGCATTGCGGAACTGTTCCGACGGGATGGGTCCTTCGGACTTGAGGCCGACGTCGACCATGACGAAATCGTCATCGACGCGGGTCACCAGACCGGTCAGGAGTTCTCCGGGCTTGAGCCCCTGGGTGCTCTGGCTTTGTTCAAAAAGTTCGGCAAAACTGGGTTCGATCTGGGTGTCCGCGCTAAGGGTGGTCATAAAATTCAATAGGCCTCGTTTACCTGGGATCGCCACGCTGGGCGCCCATCGTCTGGGTTGGTGATGCCAAAATTGGCGACTTCAATTTTCCTCGAAGGTGGCTTTGATCCACCCGTTGAGGACGCTAAGGGTCTCGGAAACAGATTGTCCACTGGTATCAAGGACACGCGCGTCCGCCGCCGGCTGCAAGGGGGCGACGCTGCGCTGCCGATCGCGTTCATCACGAGCGGCTATCTCCGTCTTTACGGCGCTGAGACTAGCATTTACGCCCTGTTCATTCAACTGCTTAAGCCGCCTTTTCGCGCGTTCCTCCACACTGGCGGTGAGAAAGACCTTGAGGGGCGCGTCGGGGAACACCACGGTGCCCATGTCCCGGCCGTCGGCAACGAGGCCCGGCGCGGCGCGAAAGGCCCGCTGGCGCTCCAGAAGGGCGGCCCGCACGGCGGGATGCACCGCCAGGCGGGAGGCCATTTCACCGATTTCCGGCTGGCGGATGGCCTCGTCAATGGGCTCTCCGGCGAGGAGGACGCGGGTCTGTCCGGCGTCGTCCTGGAAATGCAGCGGCAATGTCCGCGCCATGTCCGCCAGGGCAGGGACATCCTGGTCCGCTACCCCTTGCGCCCGGGCCGCGTAGGCGAGGGCCCGGTAGATGGCCCCGCTATCCAGGAGGTGCCAGCCCAGGGACTGGGCGAGCAAGCGGCCCAGGGTGCCCTTGCCGACGCCTCCCGGACCATCCAGGGTAATGACGGGAATGGCGGCCCTCATGCCTCCAGCACCTCCAAGGCGAGCCCTGCTTCCCGGGCCAGACGGGGAAAATCGGGAAAGGAGGTGGCGACGTTGGCGCAGTCCTCGATGCGGATGGGCTGGCTGGCCGCCAGGCCGGCCATGGCAAAGGCCATGGCGACGCGGTGATCGCCGTGGCTGGCGATGCTGCCTCCCCCCAGGGGGCCGCCGCGAATGCGGGCGCCTGCGGGATACTCGGCGACCTCCACGCCCAGGGCCTTGAGCCCCGCCGCCATGACCGCGAGGCGATCGCTTTCCTTGACCCGCAACTCTGCGGCGCCGTCGATGACGGTTTCCCCCGCGGCGCAGGCGGCGGCGATAAAGATGGCCGGAAATTCGTCAATGGCCAGCGGTACCAGGTGGCGGGGAATGCGGATCCCCTGCAAGGGGGCGGAGCGCACCCGGATGTCGGCGACGGGCTCGCCGCCTACCTCGCGCAGGTTGCCAAGATCGATGCGGGCGCCCATCCGCGTGAGGATCTCGATGACCCCGGTGCGGGTGGGGTTGATGCCGACGCCTTCCAGGCAGAGGTCGGAACCAGGCGCGATGCTCGCCCCGAGGAGGAAAAATGCTGCCGAGGAGATGTCGGCAGGCACCACCAGGTTCTGACCCCGCAGGCGGCCGCCGCCGCGCAGACAGGCCTGAGGCCCGTGGCGGCGGAGCGCGTAGCCGAAACCGGCCAGCATCCGCTCGCTGTGGTCGCGGGTGGGGGCGGGCTCCGTCACGCAGCTTTCCCCTTCGGCATAGAGGCCGGCCAGCAGGATGGCGGACTTGACCTGGGCGCTGGCCATGGGCATGGCGTAGTGAATCCCCCGCAGGCGCGCACCGTTGATGTGCAAGGGCGCACGGCCGTCCGCGGCGCTGATTTGCGCGCCCATGGCGGTCAGGGGGGTGAGGATGCGGCCCATGGGGCGCTGCTGCAGGCTGGCATCGCCCACGAGGGTGCTGGCGAAGGATTGACCCGCGAGAACGCCGGCCAGCAGGCGCATGGCGGTCCCGGAATTGCCGCAATCGAGAGGGGCCGGGGGTTGCCGGAGTCCATGCAGGCCTACCCCATGAATGCGCAGGCGGCCTCCCTGAGGCCCTTCCATGGTCACACCCATGGCGCGGAAGGCGGCGACGGTGGCCAGCACGTCGGCCCCTTCCAGAAGGCCCTCGACCTCGGTGACCCCTTCGGCCAGGGCGCCGAGAATGACGGCGCGATGGGAGATGGATTTGTCGCCGGGCACGCGCAGGCGACCGGAGAGCCGGCCGCCTGGAGCAATATGATAAACGGAGTTCGGCATGCTTAGCTTTTGGGTAGCGGGGGGAATTGAAACTGCGCCCGCGCCGCCTGCCCCTGGACCAGAATGCCCTGCAGGATGGACGGATCCTCATCCATCAGGGCATGGTCCAGGTCCTCCAGAACGGCGCGGAAACGGCTCAGGTCGGCGTGCAGATGATGACGGTTTTCCTGGAGGATCTCCCGCCAAAGGGCAGGATCCGATGCGGCAATCCGGCTGAAGTCGCGCAGGCCGCCGCCACCCAGGGATTGTAGCGCGGCCGGATCCGATTTCCCCAGGAAGGCCATGTAGGCATAGGCCAGCAGGTGGGGCAGATGGCTAGTCTTGGCGAGGCGGGCATCATGTTCTTGCGGCGACATCTCCAGGACTTCGCAACCCAGAGCCGACCAGAACCGGCGCAGGACGGCGAGTGTCTGATCATCCCCTTTGTCCAGTGGGGTCAGGACGCAGCGCGCGCCGCGGAACAAGGTGGCCTTGGCCGCCTGAAAGCCCTGTTGCTCCGAGCCCACGAGGGGGTGGGAGCCCACGTAGCGGTGGCCGAACAACGCCTTGCCCAGGGCGGCGATCTCCCCCTTGACGCTGGCGATTTCGGTGACCATGGTCCGGGGCGGCAAGTCCTTGCCCAGCGCTCGGAAGATTGCCGGGATCGTCTGGGGCGGCGTGGCCACGAGGACGAGGTCGGCGCCGTCCACGGCGGGGCCCAACCGGGAGAAGCACGCATCCACCAATTTGGATCTTCGCGATTTCTGACCGGGACGTTTTTCCGTATAGGTCGCCTTCCGGACTGCCCCACCTTCGCCAGCGGACTGGTTCACTACGTGGATGCGCCCCGCAAAACCCCCGACCGTGCGCAGGGCCTTGGCCACGGATCCCCCCATGAGGCCCGGACCAATGATGACGATCCGGGCTGCGGGGGAGGCAAGGACGGCGGGCAGGGCCTCGGACATGGGCTTAGAGCTCGCGGCCGATGGCCTCGGCGACCTTGCGCAAATCACCCATGAGGGTACCCAGTTGCGCCGGGCTCAAGGCCTGGTCGGCATCGCACCAGGCCTCTTCGGGGCAGGGATGGGTCTCCACCAGCAGGCCGTCGGCCCCGGCCGCGATGGCGGCGCGGGCCAGATGGGGGACCAGCCAGGCCTTGCCGCCGGCGTGGCTGGGATCGACGATGATGGGCAGGTGGGTCTCGCGTTTCATGACCGGAATGGCGGTGACATCCAGGACGTTGCGGTAGGCCGTCTCGAAGGTGCGGATCCCGCGCTCGGCAAAGATGATCCGGTGGTTGCCGTGGGCCGCGATGTATTCGGCGGCCATGAGCCATTCCTTGATGGTGGCGCTCATGCCCCGCTTGAGGATGACCGGGACATCGAGACGGCCGACTTCCTTGAGGAGGTCGAAGTTCTGCATGTTGCGGGTGCCGATCTGGATGATGTCGACGCCCTTTTCCAGAAAGAGATCGATCTTGCGCACGTCCATGAGCTCGGTGACGATGGGCAGATCGTAGGCATCGGCGGCGTCGCGAAAATAGTCCAGACCCTCATCGCCGACCCCCTGGAAGGTGTAGGGACTGGTGCGCGGCTTGAAGGCGCCGCCGCGCATCAGGCGGCATCCGGCCTCCTTCACCCCGGCCGCGGCGGCCCGCATCTGCTCCGGCGTTTCCACCGAGCAGGGGCCGGCGATGACCTGAATCTGCCGGCCGCCGAAGGGGATCCCCCGCACCTGGACGACGGTGTCCGTGGCCTTGAATTCGCGGCTGACGAGCTTGTAGGGTTTGAGGATGGGCATGACCTGCTCCACGGCGGGCAGGGATTCGAGGGCGCCCTCGGCGAGGAGCCGCTCGTCACCCAGCACGCCCACCACGGTGCGCTCGGAGCCCGTGCTGACCATGGGTTGCAGACCCAGTTGACGAATGCGATCCAGCACGTGCTCCAATTGCTCGGAAGTGGCTTGGGGTTTGATGATGACGATCATGATTTTTCCAGGACCTCGGCCAATACGGTTAAAAAGCGTTGATTCTCTTCGGGAAGGCCGACACTCACCCGCAGGTGTTCCGGCATTCCGTAGGGTTGCAGGGGGCGCACGATCACACCGTGCCGCAACAGGGCGTCATAAATGGGCGCGGCCCCTCCGGGAACGGCAAAGGCGATAAAGTTGCCTGCTGCGGGCAGCGTTGTCAAACCCAGACGCAGCAGGCCGCGCTGGATCTGCTCCAGACCCGCGCGGTTGTTGGCCAGCGTCGCCTGCAGATGGGCGCTGTCGGAGAGGGCGGCGTGGGCGGCCACCTGCGCCAGGGTGTTGACGTTGAAGGGCTCGCGCACCCGTTCCAAAAGGGCGATGAGGTCCGGGTGACCCACGCCGTACCCGCAACGCAGGCCGGCCAGCCCGTAGGCCTTGGAAAAGGTCCGGGTGACCAGCAGATTGGCGAAGCGCGGCAGCCAGCGCAGCCCGTCAGGGTAATCGGCGGCGTTCATCAGCTCGAAATAGGCCTCGTCGAGGACCACCAGGGCATGGGCGGGCAGGCTGTCGATGAAGGTTTCGAGGGCGGCGCGGCCGAGATGGGTGCCAGTGGGGTTGTTGGGATTGGCGATGAAGACCAGGCGGGTGCGCTCGTTGACCAGCCCGGCCATGGCATCGAGGTCGTGGCCGAAATCCCGTGCCGGGGCCAGCCGCAGCAGGGCGCCGCTGGCCTGGGCGACGATGCCATACACGGCGAAGGCGTATTGCGAGACGATCGCCTCGCTGCCGGGGCCGGCGAAGGCCCGCGCCGCCAGTTCCAGGATCTCGTTGGAGCCGTTGCCGAGGATGAGCTGGGCGGGGTCCACCCGCAGGTGTCCCGCCAGGGCCTGGCGCAGTTCCGGCGCCGTACTTTCCGGATACAGGGCGAGGCCCGGCAGCGCCGCGCCGACGGCGGCCAGGGCCTTGGGGCTGGGTCCCAGGGGATTTTCATTGGAGGCCAGCTTGATGGCATGGCGAATGCCCAGCTCCCGCTCCAGTTCCGCCAGGGGCTTGCCGGGCTGGTAGGGACGGAGATCCGCCACGCCGGGGGCGGCCCACTCCAGATAAGGATTGCCCATCAATACACCGCCTTTGGGTATGCGCCCAGACACCGGTAAAAGGAGGCGCGGTCCGCCAGTTCCCGAAGGGCCGCCGCGACGGGCGCGTCCTGGCAATGACCCTGCAGGTCGAGATAAAAGACGTATTCCCAGATGGCCGAGCGGGCGGGCCGCGATTCGATGCGCGTGAGGCTGATCCCCGCCGTTGCCAGGGGCGACAGGAGGGCATGGAGGCTGCCGGGGCGATTGGGGCCCGCCACCACCAGGCTGGTCTTGTCGGCACCGCTGGGTTGCGTCTCCATGGTGCCGATGACCAGGAAGCGCGTGGTGTTCTCGGGGTTGTCCTCGATGCCGGCGGCGAGGATCTGCAGGCCGTGGAGCTCGGCAGCGATGTGGGTGGAGATGGCGCCCGACGCGGGATCGGCGGCGGCCCGCTGGGCGGCCACGGCGTTGCTGGGGGCATCCACCAGCTCCACTCCGGGAAGGTGGTCCGCCAGCCACTCCCGGCATTGGGCGCGGGTCTGGTAATGGACGTGGATCCGCTGCAGCGCCGTCAGCGGCGCGCCGCTGCTGACCAGATTGTGGACCACCCGCAACTGCACTTCGCCGCAGATCCGCAAGGGATAATCCAGAAGGAGATCCAGGGTCTGGTTGACGGAACCCTCGCTGCTGTTTTCCACGGGCACCACGCCGAAATGGGCCAGACCGCCATCCACCAGCCGGAAAATCTCGGCAATGTTGGCGCTCGGCTGCAGTTCCACCGCCGTGCCGAAATGCTTCTGCGCCGCCATTTGCGAAAAGGTCCCGGCGGGCCCGAGATAGGCCACCCGCAGGGGACTTTCCAGGGCCAGGCAGGCGGAAATGATCTCGCGAAAGAGGAAGGCCACCGTATCCTTGGCGAGGGGACCGGGATTTTCGGCCATGATCCGGCGCAAAATGGCGGCTTCCCGCTCGGGGCGATAGAACTGGGCATCCCCTGCCGCCCTCTTGATCCTGCCCACCTCGACGGCAAGACCGGCCCGCTCGCTGAGCAGGCGCATCAACTCCGAATCCAGCGCGTCGATGGCGGTGCGCAATGCCGCCAGATCCCCGGCCGGCTTCACAGGTGCAACATGCGGGCCGCCAGGACCCCGGGAAGCGCCAAAATCTGCTGCAGCAGACCCTCGCCGAGGGCATCATCGACGGCAATGAAGGACACCGCGCGCCCCCCCGGCCGCTCCCGCCCCAAATGAAACTGGGCGATATTGACCCCGGCGGCACCCAGGAGGGTGCCTACCCGGCCGATGAGGCCGGGCTCATCCTGGTTGAGCAGATACAGGAGATGACCGCTCAGACCCATCTCGATATCAATGCCGTCCAGTTGCACCAGACGGGCCTCGTGCTCGTGGACGAGGGTGCCCACGGCGGTCATGCTGCCGTTGTCCATGCGCAGGGTCACGGCAATCCGCGAACGCAGCTCGTCGGCCAGTTCGCGCTTGCGCGTCTCGATGGCGATACCGCGATCCTTGGCCAGAAAAGGGGCATTGACGGCATTGACGGTTTCGGGAAGGACCACCTGCAGGATGCCCTTGAGAATGGCCGTCACGATGGGCGCGACATTGAGCCCCGCCACTTCGCCGGCAAACTCCACCACCACTTCCCGCAGGCCGGAGTCGGCCAGTTGCCCGAGCACCAGACCCAGACGCTCGCCCAGGTT
Organism: Acidithiobacillus sp.; assembly: GCF_049965315.1. Lineage (GTDB taxonomy): Bacteria > Pseudomonadota > Gammaproteobacteria > Acidithiobacillales > Acidithiobacillaceae > Acidithiobacillus_B. Next base: position 28,610 of record NZ_JBMFWL010000015.1, read on the forward strand.
GAGGTAGGGTTGCAGCAGGGGCAGGTCTTCCTCCTTGACCGCCGGGAGGTTGACGGCATTTTGGACGACGCCGCGGAGCAGGTAGGCGCTGATCTGCTCGGCCACCTGGATGGCGACATTGACCTGCGCCTCCTCCGTGGACGCCCCGAGATGCGGCGTGCAGATGAAATTGTCCAGTTCCAGCAGACGGTTGTCGCCCTTGACCGGCTCCTTGCAAAAAACGTCCAGGGCGGCGGCGCGCAGATGGCCCGACTGAAGGGCCGCATAGAGCGCGTCTTCGTCCACAATGCAGCCGCGCGCGGCGTTGACGAGAATGGCTCCTTTCTTCATTTTCGCCAAGGTTTCGGCGCGGAAGAGATGGCGCGTGGCCTCGGTCAGAGGGGTGTGGACGGTAATGAAATCGGCACGCGCCAGGAGGGTATCCAAATCCACCGGCTCCACCCCCAGATCCGCCGCCCGCGCCTTGGAGATGTAGGGATCATAGGCGATGACCCGCATCTGCAGGCCCTGGGCCCGGGCGATGACCAGGGAGCCGATATTGCCGGTACCGATGATGCCGAGGGTCTTTTGATAAAGCTCGACCCCCTCGAAGCGGGATTTTTCCCAGCGCCCCGCCTTGAGGCTCATGGTGGCCTGGGGGATCATGCGCGCCGCGGCCATCATCAGGGCGATGGCGTGCTCGGCAGTGGTCACGGTGTTGCCGTAGGGGGTGTTCATGACGATGACGCCGCGCTTGCTGGCGGCGGCGATATCGACGTTGTCCACGCCGATCCCGGCCCGGCCCACCACCTTGAGATTGGTCGCCCCGGCGAGGATCTCGCTGCTGACCTTCGTCGCCGAGCGGATGGCCAGGCCGTCGTATTGACCAATGATGGCCAGCAGTTCCGCCGGACTCAGCCCGGTGCGCACGTCCACCGCAATGCCATGATCGCGGAACACCTGTTCCGCCCGTGCCGACATCTGATCGGCAATCAACACCGTTGGCATAAGGATCCCCCTCTAGCCGTGGGAGCGGGCGAATGCCGCCATGTAATCCGCCAGGGCCGCCACCCCCGCCTCGGGCATGGCGTTGTAAATGGATGCGCGCATCCCCCCCACGGAACGGTGGCCCTTCAACTGCAGGAGGCCATGGGCCTTGGCGCCCTTGAGGAAGGCCTCATCCAGGGCCGGATCCGGGAGGGTGAAGGGCACATTCATGCGCGAACGGTTGCGCACTTCCACCGGGTTGCGGTAAAAGCCCGAGGAGTCGATGAGGTCATAGAGCCGCTGCGCCTTGCGGGCATTGATCTCGGCCATTTTTTCCAGCCCTCCCAGGGCCTTCAACCACTTGAAGACCAGGCCCGCCACATAGATGGCGAAGGTGGGGGGGGTGTTGTGCATGGAGTCATCCTTGGCCTGGATGGCGTAATCGAGCATGGTGGGGGTATGGGCCGGCGCATGGCCGAGGAGGTCCTCCCGGACGATGACCAGGGTCAGCCCGGCGGGGCCGACATTTTTCTGGGCCCCGGCGTAAATGAGCCCGAAGCGGCTCACATCCATGGGCTTGGAAAGGATATGGGAGGAGGCATCGCTGACCAGGGGGATGTCGCCCAGCTCGGGGACGAAGTCGTATTCCACGCCGCCGATGGTCTCGTTGCCGGCAATATGGACATAGGCCGTGTCCGGACTCACCTGCCAGCTCGATTGCGCCGGCACATAGCTGCCGTGGCGATCTTCGTTGCTGGCGGCGACCTCCACCGTACAGAAACGCCTGGCCTCGGTGATGGCCTTTTTCGACCAGACGCCGGTTTGGACGTAGCTGGCCTTGGTCTTGCCGCGCAGCAGGTTGAGGGGCACCATGGCGAACTGCAGCGTGGCGCCGCCCTGCAGAAAGAGCACCTTGTAATTGCCCGGGATGCCCAGCAGGTCGCGCAGATCCTGTTCGGCCTCGGCCATGATCTGCATGAACTCGGGGCCGCGATGGCTCATTTCCATCACCGACATGCCCGAGCCATGCCAGTCGAGCAGGTCGGCCTGCACCTCTTCCAGGACCGCATGGGGCAGGACCGCAGGACCGGCGCTGAAATTGTAGATGGGATGGTTCATGGTTTTTTTACAGGGGCAGATCGGACTGCTCCCCCTCCTCTTCGTCGCTATCGGCAATGAGTGCCAGACCGGCCAACTGCTCGCCGGCCCCCAGTTGAATGAGCCGCACCCCCTGGGCATTGCGCCCGGTGCGGCGGATGTTGTCCACATGGGTGCGGATCAGGGTGCCGCGATCGGAAACCAGCATCACCTCATCGCTGTGGCGCACGGCCAGGGCACCCACGACCTTGCCGTTGCGGTTGCTGGTCTGGATGGCGATCACGCCCTTGCCGCCGCGATGGGTAAGGCGGTATTCCGCCATATCCGTCAACTTGCCGTAACCATTGCCGGTGGCGGCCAGGATCAGGTCCCCCTCCACCACCAGTTGCGCCGAGATCACCCGGTCATCCCCATCCAGGGAGATCCCGCGTACCCCCCGCGCCCCGCGCCCCATGGGCCGCACTTGCTCCTCCGCAAAGCGCACGGCCATGCCATTGCGGGTGAAGAGCATGAAGTCGCGACTGCCGTCGGACAGGCAGACCCCCACCAGACGGTCCCCCGCATCGAGATTGATGGCATTGATGCCCTGACTGCGCGGGCGCGAATACTCCATCAACGGGGTCTTTTTCACGACGCCGTGGGCGGTGACCATGCAGACATACTGGCCTTCGGCGAAGTCCCGTACCGGCAGCACCGTGGTGATTCCCTCGCTGGGCGCCAGGGAAAGCAGATTGACGATGGGCTTGCCCTTGGCCCCCCGCCCCGCCTGGGGCAGTTGATAGACTTTCTGCCAGTAGACCTTGCCCAGATCGGAGAAGAACAGGAGCGTGGCATGGGTGGAGGCGCAGAACATGCGCTCGACGAAATCCTCCTCCCGGGTGGCCGTGGCCTGCTTGCCCTTGCCGCCGCGCTTCTGGGCGTTGAAGACGGTGACCGGCTGGGCCTTGATATAACCGGCATGGGTGAAGGTCACCACCATTTCCTCCTCGGCGATGAGGTCCTCCATGGAGAGATCGGCGCTGTCTTCCATGATCTCGGTCCGCCGCGCATCCCCATACTGGTCGCGGATGGCCACCAGTTCTTCGCGAATCACCGTCATCAGGCGGGGATAGGAGGCCAGGATGTCCAGCAGATCGCGGATCCGGTTCAGCAGCTCCAGATATTCATCGCGGATCTTGTCCTGTTCCAGACCGGTCAGGCGATGCAGGCGCAGATCCAGGATGGCCTGCACCTGCACTTCCGAAAGATGGTAGCCATCCGCCTGCAAGCCCGCCGAAGGCTCGCCCCGCTCGGCCAGCAGGGCCGCCACCAGGCCCGGCTCCCAGGGACGCGCCAGGATCTGCGCCTTGGCCTCGGCGGGGTTGACGGCGGCGCGGATCAGGGCGATGAGGGTATCGAGATTGGCCAGGGCCACCGCCAGGCCTTCCAGGATGTGGGCCCGGTCCCGTGCCTTTTTCAGCTCGAAGACGCTGCGCCGGGTGACCACTTCCCGGCGATGCTGGAGGAAGGCCTGCAGGAGGTCGCGCAAGCCCAGGGTGCGCGGCGCGCCGTCGAGGAGGGCCACGATATTGATGTTGAAGACGCTCTGCATGGTGGTGTGCTGAAACAGGTTGTTGATCACCACGTCGGCGATGGCGTCGCGCTTGAGCTCGATGGCGATCCGCATGCCGGACTTGTCCGACTCGTCGCGCAGATCGCTGATCCCCTCCAGGCGCTTTTCCTTGACCAGTTCGGCGATGCGTTCGATGAGTCGCGCCTTGTTGACCTGGTAGGGCAACTCCGTAACGATGACGCTTTGCCGGCCCGTCTTTTTATCGGTTTCCACTTCGGTGCGGGCGCGCATGACCACCCGTCCGCGACCGCTGCGATAGGCCTCGGCCATGCCGGCCCGCCCGTGGATGAAGCCCGCCGTGGGGAAATCCGGCCCCGGTATCAGGGCGATCAGGTCGGCGTCGCTGGTCTCCGGGTCGTCGATGAGGGCGAGGCAGGCGGCGATGACCTCGCCGAGGTTGTGAGGGGGGATATTGGTGGCCATGCCCACGGCGATGCCCGCCGAACCATTGACGAGGAGATTGGGAATCCGGCTGGGGAGGACCAGGGGCTCCATCTCCGACTCGTCGTAGTTGGGTCCGAAATCCACCGTTTCCTTGTCGATATCCGCCAGCATTTCGTGGGCGATGCGCGCCATGCGCACCTCCGTGTAACGCATGGCGGCAGGGCTGTCGCCATCCACCGAACCGAAGTTGCCCTGGCCGTCGATGAGGGGATAGCGCATGGAAAAACCCTGGGCCATGCGCACGATGGTGTCGTAGACGGCGGAATCGCCATGGGGATGGTATTTGCCGATGACGTCGCCCACCACGCGCGCCGATTTTTTATAGGGCTTGTTCCAGTCGTTGCCCATTTCGTGCATGGCGTAGAGCACCCGGCGATGCACCGGCTTCAAGCCATCGCGGGCGTCGGGCAGGGCACGGCCCACGATCACGCTCATGGCGTAATCGAGATAGGACTGGCGCATCTCGTTTTCGAGGCTAATGGGGATCGTTTCTTTGGCGAAATCTATCATGCTGAGGCCATCAACTCCCGGCGGTTAAAGCCAACCCAAGACGCGGCCCGCAGACAAGCGCCGACCGCATGACGAAGTGTGAGTATGCCACAAGGGGCGGCCTGCTGCATTCACGCCCCCAGCAACTCCCGCAAAGCGGCCGCGAAGGGAGGACGGGCCACCCCCCGCTCGGTGATGATGGCGCTGATGAGGGCCGCCGGGGTGACATCAAAGGCCGGATTGCGCACCTGCACCCCCGCCGGCGCCACGGCCAGGCCGGCGCAATGGGTGACCTCTTCGGGCGGGCGTTCCTCGATCACGATCCCCGCGCCATGGGCCATGGCGAAGTCCACCGTGCTGAGGGGCGCGGCCACGTAAAAAGGGATGCCGTGATAATGGGCCAGCACGGCCAGGGCGTAGGTGCCGATCTTGTTGGCCGTATCGCCGTTGGCGGCAATGCGGTCCGCGCCGACGATGACCGCCTGAATGAGCCCATGCTGCATCAGCGCCGCCGCCGCGCCGTCGACATTCAAGGAAAAGGGGATGCCGTCTTTTTGCAGTTCCCAGGCGGTCAGGCGGGAGCCCTGCAGCCAGGGACGGGTCTCATCGGCATAGACCCGCAGGGCCTTGCCCGCCGCCACGGCCGCCCGGATCACGCCCAAGGCCGTGCCGAAACCGCCGGTGGCCAGACTGCCCGTGTTGCAATGGGTCAGCACGCCGCCATCGGGCAGGAGGGGCGCCCCAAAGGCCCCCATCCGCCGATTGGCGGCAATATCCTCCTCCAGAAGATCATGGGCGGCCTGCAACAAGGCGGCCGCCACATCGGCGCCTGCGCCCATCTGCTCCGCAAGGGTCCATTGCCGATCCACCGCCCAAGCCAGGTTGACTGCGGTGGGCCGGGCGGCCTTGATCTGCTCGGCGGCACCCCGCAGGCGCTCGCGCCAGTCCGGATAGGGTGCCGCCTCCCGGGCCGCCAGGGCCATGGCGTAGGCCGCCGTCACGCCAATGGCCGGGGCGCCGCGCACCGCCATGTTGCGGATGGCCGCCACCACCTCCCGATAATCCTCCAGGCGCAGGATCAACTCCTCCTGGGGCAAGCGCCGTTGATCCAGCAGGAGCAACCGATCGGCTTCCCAACGGATGGCACGCACGCTATCTGCTTTGGACATGACGACTCCCGACGCGAAAAACCCGGCAAATATAACCCCGTCCATGGGCGCCGGTCCATCCCGGCGAACCCGCGGCTATCCAAGGATTCTGCCGGCGGCTATGATAGCCTTATGAACCAGACCCTCCCTTACCCCGTACTGCGCCTGCGCCCCAAGGAAGACCGCCGCCTCCGCGCCGGCCACCCGTGGATCTACAGCAATGAGGTGGACACCCGCGCGACGCCGTTGACGGCCATCGCGCCCGGCAGCGTTTGCCGAGTGGAGGATGCGGGGGGCGCCGCCCTGGGCCTGGCCCACATCAATCCCCACACCCTGCTCTGCGGCCGGATGCTGAGCCGCGATCCCGGCGAGCGCATCGACGCCGCCTTCTACCGGCGCCGCCTGGAGCAGGCCCTCGCCCTGCGCCAAGGGCTCTTCGCCCAGCCTTATTACCGCCTGGTTCACGGCGAAGGCGACCTTTTGCCGGGCCTGGTCATCGATCGTTACGAGGATTATCTCGTCATCCAGCCCGGCAGCCTGGGCATGGAGCAGGATCTCGCCCTGCTGCAGGAGGCCCTGCTCACCCTCCTGCGCCCCGCCGGCATCCTGATCAAGGGGAGCGGCCCGGCCCGTAGCCTGGAAGGGCTTGCGGAGCGCGTGGAAGTGCTGCACGGCCACGTTCCGGAGATCCTGGAGGTGGAGGAAAACGATTGCCGCTTCCATTTCTCGCCGCGGACCGGCCAAAAGACCGGGTGGTTTTATGACCACCGCGCCAATCGCGCCCGTCTGCGTCCTCTGGCCCCGGGGCGGCGGGTACTCGACCTCTTTTCCTATCTCGGCGCCTTTGCCATTCCGCTGGCCCGGGCCGGGGCGGCGGCGGTGACGGCGGTGGACGCCTCGGCCAGCGCCCTCGCCCTGCTCCAGGACAACGCCGCCCTGAACCAGATTGCCACGCCCATCCGCACCGTGCAGGGAGACGCCTTCGACATCGTCCGCAGCCTGCGGGACCACGGCGAAAGCTTCGATCTCGTCATCCTGGACCCGCCGGCCTTCATCAAGTCGCGCAAGGACCTGCACGAGGGCACCATTGCCTACCGCCGCATCAATGACCTGGCCATGCGCCTGCTCAGCCCCGGCGGCCTCCTCTTCACCGCCTCCTGCTCCCACCACCTCAGTCGCGAGATGCTGCTCCAGCAGATCGCCTTCGGCGCCCAGCGCGGCGACTTCCAGATCCTCGGCGAGGGCGGCCAGGACATGGACCACCCCATCCACCCCGCCGTGCCGGAAAGCGCCTATCTCAAAGGCTTTCTGCTGCGGCGCAGCAGCCCGGGCGAAGGGGGCGATCCCGCCGCCTCCGCAGAGTAACTGTTCGCCGCCGGAGGGATGAGCCGGGAACCAGCCAAAGGATGCAGGCAAACAAGAAATCCCATGGCCGTGACGTCCGGGACCGCTCCCTCTGGAGCAAGCAACACGGGGCCCCATCTTGACAAGATACCGATTGGTCGGTATCTTTATAAATCATGACATCCGAACCCGTGAAAAAGACGCGCAATCCCGAGCAGACCCGGGCCGACCTCCTGGCCGCCGCCTATGGCGAGGTCCTGGAGTGCGGCTTCCAGGCGGCCAGCCTGGAGCGCATCCTCGCCAAGACTTCCGTGAGCAAGGGAGCCCTCTACCACCACTTCGGCACCAAGCATGAACTGGGTCTGGCGGTGGTGGAGGAAGTCGTCGGGCCGCAGCTTGCCGAGCGCTGGTTCGAACCCCTGCGCCGCGACGGCGATCCCATCGCCGCCCTGCTGGGGATCCTCGAGGAAAAAATCCAGTCCGCCTCCGAGGCCGTCATCCGTTTCGGCTGCCCTCTCAACAACCTCATCCAGGAAATGAGCCCCCTGGACGAGCGCTTCCGCAGCGGCCTCCAAAGCATCCTCGACGCCTGGATCAAGGCCATGGCCGATGCCCTGGCTGCGGGGCAGCAGGCAGGCAAGGTGCGCGGCGACATTGCCCCCCAGGAAGCGGCCCTGTTCATCGTGGCGGCCATCGAAGGCTGCGTGGGCCTGGGCAAGAACGCCCAGTCCGTGGACGCCTATCAGCGCTGCCTGCGGCAATTGCAGCTCTATGTGCAATCCCTGGCTGCCTGATTGCCGCCCGTCCCTGGTGCATGGTCGGGGAGTTCGACTTGATGACCCTCTCGATGCCCTCCCGGCCCGTCGCACAACCATCCTTCCTCAAGGAGAGCAAAATGAGCGAGATCCACTCACAATGGCTGAACCTGCGCCCTGACTTGCGCGCCTGGTATGCCCGGCCGGCGGCCGCCGGCCCCCATCCCGCCGTCGTCGTATTCATCGAGGCCTTCGGCGTCAATCCCCACTTTCAGGAAGTGGCCGAGCGCCTGGCGCGGGCGGGATATTGCGCCATCGTTCCCGACATCTACCACGGCAAGGTCTATGAATACACCGATTTCGATGCCGCCATCGCCCACCTGAAATCCCTGGACGACCAGCAGGTCATGGCCGAGGCGGCCCTCGCCCTGGATGCCCTGGGCGAGCGCGCGGAAGTCCGGAAAGATGCCGTGGGCGCCCTGGGCTTTTGCATGGGCGGGCGCTATGCCTTCATGGCCAACGCCATTCATGCCGGGCGGCTCTCGGCCACGGTGGCCTTCTATGGCGGCGGGATTGCGCCGGAAAAGGATGCGGTGGGGCGCGAACCCCTGCTGCATCTGGCTCCCCGGATGCAGGCCCCGCTCCTGCTCCTCTACGGGGCCAGGGACGGCTCCATCCGGCCCGACGAGCATGGCCGCATCGCCAGCGCCCTGAGCGCCGCCGACAAACGCTATACCCTGACGGTCTTCCCCGCCACCGGCCATGGCTTCTTCAGCGACCGCCGCGACAGCTATCGCGAGCCCGCGGCCAAAGAGGGCTGGCGCCTGACCCTGGATCACTATGCCCGCTATCTGGGGGATCGGCCATGAGCCCCGCGAGCCGCCTGTTCACCCCCTGGCAGCAGCGCAGCCTGCTTATCCGCAACCGCATCTGCGTCGCGCCCATGTGCCAATATTCCACCCCCGACGGGGTGGCCCGGGACTGGCACATGGTCCACCTGGGCAGCCGCGCCGTGGGCGGCGCCGGCCTGGTCATGGTCGAGGCCAGCGGGATCAGTCCCGCCGGACGCATTTCGCCCCAGGACCTGGGCATCTGGAACGACGAGCAGGCCGAGGCCCTGCGCCCCATCGCCGCTTTCCTGCGCGAGCAGGGCGCCACCCCCGCCATTCAGATCGCCCATGCGGGGCGCAAGGCGTCCACCGCGGCGCCTTTTCACGGCGGCCATCCCCTTGCCCCCAAGGACGGCGGCTGGCAACCCGTCGCCCCCAGCGCCGTCGCCTTCAGCAGCGAACACACCCTACCCAGGGCCATGGAAGCGGCGGATTTCCAGCAAATCCTGGAGGACTTCCAGGCCGCGGCCCGGCGCGCCCTGGCGGCCGGTTTCCAGGTCCTGGAGATCCACATGGCCCACGGCTACCTCCTGCACAGCTTCCTCTCCCCCATCAGCAACCGGCGCGAGGACGGCTACGGCGGCAGCCTGGAAAAGCGCATGCGCTTCCCCCTGGAGGTGACCGCGGCGCTGCGCGCCATCTGGCCCGATGATCTGCCCATGTGGGTGCGGATTTCCGCCAGCGACTGGGTGGCGGGCGGTTGGGACATCGAGCAGTCCATCACCCTGAGCGCCGCCCTGAAAAAGCTGGGCGTGGATGCCATCGACTGCTCCAGCGGCGGCATGACTCCCGATGCCCGGATTCCGGCGGCACCGGGTTTCCAGACCGCTTTCGCCGCCGCCATCCGCCATGCCGTGGGCATCCCCACCGTGGCCGTCGGCCTCATCACCGCCGCCGCCCAGGCCGAGCATATCCTGGTCACGGAACAGGCCGATGCCGTCAGCCTGGCCCGCGAAATGCTGCGCGACCCCTACTGGCCCTTGCATGCCGCCCTGGTCCTGGGCGATGATCTGGCCTGGCCGCCGCAATACGACCGGGCCAAGCCCCATCACCGTTAGCCGTTCCCATCCTCAACAGCGCAGGAATCGCGCCGCATGCCCAAGACCCCGGCCCTGCCCATGGCCGCCCTCGCCTTGCTCTCCCTGATCTGGGGATACAACTGGGTCGTCATGAAGGTCGCCCTGGCCGACTGCCCGCCGCTGCTCTTTGCGGCGCTGCGGGTGCTGATCGGGGTGGCCGTGCTCTTTCCGTTGCTGATCCTGCTCAGACGCCCGCTGGCCATGCCGCCCTGGCGCTTCATCCTGCCCCTCGGCTTGCTGCAAACCACCGGCTTCGTGGGCTTCACCCTCTGGGCACTGGAATATGGCGGAGCGGGCAAGACCGCCATCCTCGTCTACATGATGCCCATCTGGCTGATCCTTTTTGCCTGGCCGGTGCTGGGCGAACGGGTGCATGGACTGCAATGGCCCGCCTTGGCCCTGGCCTTGTTCGGCCTGCTCTGCATCCTGGAACCATGGCACTATCGCGGTCAATGGGCAGGGACGCTGCTGGCCTTGCTGGCCGGCATCTCCTGGGCGGCTTCGGCCCTCTGGCAAAAGCGCCACGCGCCGCGCCGCCCGGACCTGCTCAATGTCACCGCCTGGCAAATGGCCTTTGGCGGCCTGGCCTTGACCCTCCTGGCCTTGCTCCTGGACCCCTGGACGATCCACTGGACCCCCACCTTCGTCGCCGCCCTGATCTATAACGCCGTCCCCGGCAACGCCCTGGCCTGGCTCCTCTGGACCTACGCACTGCACAAACTGCCCTCGGGCATCGCCGGCATGGGCACCCTAGCCGCCCCCCTCATCGGCGTGCTCGCGGCCTGGGCGCAACTGGGGGAGCGGCCGGGGGGCTGGGAGGGCATCGGCATGGCCGCCATCTTCCTCGCCCTGGCCCTGGTGAGCTGGCAACACCTGCGGCCCCGGGAGGACCTGCCCCTCCCCGCCGCACAGGAGTAGCGCAAAGGGCGGCGTCAGCGCCCCGCGCTGTCCACGAGCGGGCTGGCCGCGGGGGAGGCATCCAGCAGGCGTTGCAACTGCGCCGCGTTGATCCGCCGCAAGGGCTTGCCATCCACCGGCGAGGCGGGGCTGCGCCGATCCTCGTCCAGGCCGAAGATCACCAGCCGCAGCTCGCAGCCCGCATAAGGCAGGCGCAGGACCGGATACTCCCGGGGCGTCTGCTCGCCAAAATGCAGCATTTGCCGCCCCTCCTCATAGCTCGCCCCCTGATCCAAGAGGAAAAACAGCACGCTTTCTGGGGTATCTGCAAAAAGATGGAGGACGATGGCGGAATGGCCGGTAGCCGTACCTTCCAGGACCGGCCCGCTCAAGCGCGGAGCAAAGTCCCCCAGCCAGTTCATGGCCGCCAGAGCGGTACGCCGCAGGTGTTGCAGCTCGGCATCATGGGCATCGCCATGGAAGAGCGCCAGGCGCGACTGCAGTTCGGCATGGACCTCGGCGTTGCTCGGCCAGAGTTGCTGCGCCTCCCCCGCAATGCCCAGGCGCCGCGCCGCCTTCTCCTTCGCCGCCCGGAAATCCGCCACCCCCTCCTCGGCCATGATCCGGGCCGATTCCACGACCAAAAGGCGGCGCAAACGGGGCTGTTGTGACTTGACCATGGCAAACCTCGCATTCATCCAGGTGATTGTCCCTTCGATCCATAAGCTATTAGAATAAGGCATAGGCGAGAGTGGCGGAATTGGTAGACGCACTGGATTTAGGTTCCAGCGCCGCATGGCGTGGGGGTTCGAATCCCCCCTTTCGCACCAATCCAGTTAATGAACTACCCCATGGCCCCGGTGCTTTTGCATGGCAATGGCTTAAAAAATATGGGACAACCCGCGGCAAGCATTCTCCTCCGTAGGAATAAGGACGGCAATATCACGATCTGAATTGCCCGGCTCCGCTGCAGGCGCCACGACTGATTGGAGCGCACCCGACTCGCAGCGGCCCAGCCGCCATGCAGGGGGCCTCGGCA
>NZ_JBMFWL010000016.1:0-34241 GCF_049965315.1 Acidithiobacillus sp.
CGGGCTCAGACAGTTCGCCTGCCGGGCGCGGGCTTTCGCCTAGAACAACGACGGCGCGGGCCGAAGTCGCGGCAAAACCCCTCCGCCAACGGCCGGGGCCAATAGCATGAAGGGTTTTTTTGTGACCGGTACGGATACGGGGGTGGGGAAAACCCTGGTTAGCGCGGCGCTGGTCCATGCCTATGCCGCCCGGGGGGAACGGGTGGCGGGGCTCAAACCGGTGGTATCCGGGGCCGTGGATGGCGTTTGGGAAGACGTGGAAATCCTTCGTCAAGCCAGTATCCCCCCGCGCAGCCGGGAGGAATGCAATCTGTATGCCTTTCCCCCCGCCATTGCTCCCCACTGGGCGGCGCGGCAGGCAGGTCTGCGGATCGATCTGGGTGCCATCCTGCGTTTCCTGGAGGAGCAGGCAGCGGGAGTGGAGCGGGTGATTGTCGAGGGAGCGGGCGGCTTTCTGGTGCCCTTGGGGGATGGGCGGAGCTTCGCGGATCTGGCGCTCGCCTTGCAGTTGCCCGTCCTGCTGGTGGTGGATCTGCGCCTGGGCGCCATCAATCACGCCCTCCTCAGTGCCGAGGCCATTCTTCGGCGCGGGCTGCCCTGGGGTGGCTGGGTAGGCAACCGCGTGTCGCCGCAGCCCGTCGCGGCAGGCACCCTGGAAGGGTTGCGGGAGGGCTTGCCCGGCCCCTGTCTGGGGGTGTTTCCTTATCAGGCCATCCCCTGCCCGCAGGTCCTCGGTCAGTATCTGAAGATTCCCGCAAGCCCTTGACGGCAGTAATGGTTATCGATTTAATCATCCCATAAAACTATAGATGGAGTATGAGCGTATGAAGTCCATGAAAGGTATCCTGTTGTTGGTAGCGGCGAATCTCCTGATATTCGTCACCTTATCCATCACGTTTACGGTTTTGGTCCAGTTCGTGTTGCCCGCCTTTGGCATTGACCTGCGCGGCTCGGTGAGCAGCATGGATCTTCTCTGGGCGCTGGTGATCGGTTTTGGCGGCGCCTTCGTTTCGCTGCTGATGTCCAAGCATCTGGCGCGCACGGGCATGCAGATGCAGCGCATCGAGGTACCCCAGACGGCCAAGGAGCGACTGGTCTATCAGAGTGTGGCGCAGTTGGCGCAGCGTCTGGGCATTGCCATGCCGGAAGTCTGGGTGTACTGGAATGACGAACCCAATGCCTTTGCGACGGGCCCGGGGCGCAATCACAGCATGGTGGCGGTGAGCAGCGGGTTGGTGAATCTGCTGGACGATAACGAGGTGCGGGCGGTCCTGGCCCATGAAATGGGGCATGTATACAATGGCGACATGCTGAACACGACCCTGCTGCAGGGCTTGATGAACACCTTTGTCTTCTGGCTGGCGATGCTGGCGGCGCGTCAGTTCGACGACAAGCCCATGGTGGCGTTCATGGTTTCCATCGTCCTGCAGATCGGCTTGTCCTTCCTGGCACTGATCCCCATCACCTGGTTTTCCCGGCAGCGCGAATTTGCCGCGGATCGCTTTGCCGCCGAGCAGGTGGGGGTGATGCCGATGATCTCCGCCCTGCAAAGGATTCATCAGCGGGCGGAGGCCATGCAGGTGCATCATGATGCCCTGCGGGAGCCGATGGCCACGGCCTATATCTCCGGTGGCTGGCAGGGGTTGTTCGCCACGCACCCCAGTCTGGAGGCGCGGGTGCAGGCCTTGCGCGATTTCCAGGCAGGGCGGAGCGCCTGATGCGCGGCCATGGCCGGAGATAGGCGGAGGCGCATGGCGATGGGAGGGCCCCCCCGCCATGCGCCCCGATGACGCTCGCCCGGTTTTGCTGCGGCGCTCAGGCCCGGTGCTCCCCTTTGCCGATCCCGCCAGGGCGGCTGGCAATCTGGTAGCCGTCGGCGGGGATCTGCGTCAGGAGCGTCTGCTCCAGGCCTACAGCCAGGGGATATTCCCCTGGTTCGGCGAGGGGGATCCCATTCTCTGGTGGTCGCCGGACCCGCGGGGGGTCCTTTTCCCCGGGCGTATCCATGTCAGCCGCAGCCTGCGCAAGGCCGGGCGCTCCGCAGTCTGGCGTTTCAGCGTGGATGAAGCCTTCCCGGCGGTGCTGGACGCCTGCGCGGCCCCCCGCGCCAGCCAGGGTGGTACCTGGATCACTGCCGACATGCGTGGGGCCTACCTGGGGCTCTTTCATGCGGGTCATGCCCATTCCCTGGAGGTCTGGTCCGGAGATATGCTGGCGGGGGGCCTTTATGGGGTGTCTCTGGGTGGCCTGTTTTTCGGCGAGTCCATGTTCAGCCGGATGCCGGACGCCTCCAAGCTGGCCCTGGTGCTCCTGGCCAGGCACCTGCAACACTGGGGTTACGGGCTCATAGATACCCAATTCCTTACCCCCCATCTGGAAAGCATGGGGGCGGAAGAGCTGCCGCGGGAAGAGTTCCTGGCCCGGCTCCGGGATCTTCGCGCAGCCCCATTGGCTCATCGCTGGCAACTGACCCTGCCCCTTAGCCAGGTTTTTTAAGGGGATGGCCTTTTACTTGTCGGCCCCGCAGTCTTGCCCTTATCTGCTCGATCAGGACGAACTGCTGATTCTCAGCGATCCGCAGCAGGTCCTCGGTAGCGCTCCCTACAATGCCCTGCTGCAAAAAGGCTTTCGGCGCAATGGCGGCCTGGCCTACCGGCCCGCCTGTCCCCGCTGCGATGCTTGCGTCTCGGTACGAATTCCGGTGGAGCGCTTTCGGCTGGATCGCGGCCAGCGCCGCGTTTGGCAACGCAACCAGGATCTGCAGGTGGCCGTCTGTGCCCCCCACTGGGATGCCGCCCACGCCGCCCTCTTCGGCCGCTATCAGCGCCTGCGTCATCCGGGCGGGGGCATGGATGAGGAGAGCCTGCGGCTTTATCAGGAGATGATCCTGGAAACGGGGGGCGTGGATGCCAGGCTCCTGGTATTTTCCCTGGCTGCCGAGGTGGTGGCGGTGGCCCTGGTGGATATCGTTCCCGCGGGGGTTTCGGCCGTATATACCTTCTATGCCCCGGAAATGTCCGCGCGGGGCCTGGGTGTCTATGCCATCCTCTGGCAGATCGCCTGGACGCGCGGCCTGGGCCTGCCCCACCTTTATCTGGGGTATTGGGTGTCGGGAAGCCCCAAGATGGACTACAAACGCCGCTATCGGCCCCTGGAAGGCTTTGTGGCGGGACGCTGGCGGGTATTGGCGGAAGGGACCGGGGCCCGATGAGCCTGGCCCCCGACTTTTACCGGCAGTTCTCCCCTTGGGCCGTGGCCGGGATGCTGGGCTTGCTGGGCAGCGCCTGGGCCATTTCCGCCTGGCAGAAGCTGGGCATCGGCCGTGACCTCCTCTGGTCTTCCCTGCGCGCCACGGTGCAACTGGGGATCATGGGCCTGCTCCTCGCCTGGCTCTTCCGCCAGCAGCAGACCTGGCTGCTCGTGCTCTTCCTCCTCGCCATGACCCTGGCGGCGGGCACCTTCAATCGCCGGCGGGGCGCGGGCATTCCCCACGCCTACTGGATCGGGGTGGGGAGCATCGCCGTGGCCACGGCGGCCACCCTGGCATGGATGCTGGTCTCGGGTCTGGTACAATGGCGGGGCGAGTCGCTGGTGCCCATCGGCGGCATGATCATCGGCAATGCCATGAACGCCGTTTCCCTGGCCCTCAACCGGCTGCGCGCCGAGGTGGACCATCGCGAGGACGTCCTGCTGGCCATGATGGCGCTGGGGGCCGATCGCCGGCAGGCCATGCGGCCGCTGTACAGCGTGGTGGTGCGCGCGGCCCTCATTCCCACCATAGACAGCCTGAAAAGTGTGGGCATGATCCATATTCCCGGCATTACCGCCGGGATGATCCTCGCGGGGATGTCCCCGCTGGCGGCGGTGTCCATGCAGCTCATCGTCATGATCATGCTCACGGCGGCGGTGGCCCTGAGCACGTCAACGGCGGTCCTTCTGGCGGCGCCGGCGGCGCTGACCTTTTCTTCGCGCCCAATGGAGTAAGGCTTTTGGCAGCAAGCAGCTATATCAGTGGTCGTTTCCGGGGGTTCCTGCCGGTCGTGGTGGATGTGGAGACTTCCGGTTTTGATGCCGGACGCAATGCCCTGCTGGAGATTGCCGCGGTGATCATCGGCGGGGAGGCCGGGATGCTGCGCCCGCTGGCGACCCACCACTTCCATGTCCAGCCCTTCGCGGGAGCGGTGCTGGACCCCGCCGCCCTGGCCTTCACCGGTATCGATCCCCATCACCCGTTGCGCGGGGCGGTACCGGAGGCCGAGGCCCTGGCCGGCCTGTTCCGCCCCATCCGCGCCGCCGTCAAGGCGGCCGCCTGCCGCCGCGCCATCCTGGTGGGGCACAATGCCGCCTTTGATCTGGCCTTCGTCAAGGCGGCGGAGCAACGGACGCAAATCAAGAACAATCCCTTTCACCTCTTCAGCACCTTTGATACGGTGAGCCTGGCGGGTCTTGCCTATGGCGAGACGGTTCTTGCCAAGGCGGCCCAGGCGGCGGGCCTGGAATGGGACAACCGGCAAGCCCATTCGGCGCTCTACGACGCGCAGCAAACGGCAGAACTCTTCTGCCGCATCGTCAATCGCTGGGACTTCCACTTTGCCAAGGCGGGACGCTAAGGTGGAGCAGTCACTGGCTGGGCGACAGCGCCCGGTAAGCGCCAAAAACGCCCTGCCGGCACAGCCGCGCGCTTGCCGCTTTTCGCCTGATCACCATCTGCTTTTTGAAACGGTACAAGGATAGACCCATGACTTATCGTTTGCGTATTGAACCCAGCGGCCATGAAATGGATTGCGACGCGGATGAGACCATTCTCGAAGCCGCGTTGCGCCATGGTTTTAACATCCCCTTTAGTTGCCGCAATGGCGCTTGTGGTGCCTGTAAAGGCCGTATTCTGGAGGGGCGGGTGGATTACGGAGACGCGGAAGAAAAGGCCCTTTCCGCAGGCGAGAAAGAAGCCGGCATGGCCCTTTTCTGTCAGGCCATGCCGTTGTCGGACGTGGTCATCGAGGTGCGGGAGATCGGTGCGGCCAAGGATATCCAGATTAAAACTCTGCCGGCCAGGGTGGCACGCATGGTCGATCTGGCCCCGGATGTGCGCGCCCTCTTTCTCAAGATTCCGGCCAGTGAAAGGCTGCAGTTTCTGCCCGGCCAATATATCGATATTCTCCTGAAGGACGGTGGCCGACGAGGTTTTTCCCTGGCCAACTCCCCCGCCAATGACGAGTTTCTGGAGTTGCACATCAAGCGGGTGGCGGGCGGGCAGTTTACCACCCACGTCTTTGCGCAGATGAAAGAAAAAGACATCCTGCGCTTTGAGGGACCTCTGGGCACTTTTTTTGTCCGCCAAGATTCCCGGCGCCCCTTGCTGATGGTGGCCACCGGTACCGGTTTTGCGCCCATCAAGGGGATGCTGGAAGCCCTTTTTGCCCAGGGCGATGACCGGCCCATCCACTTTTATTGGGGGGTACGCCATGCGGAGGATTTTTACTACCAGGATCTCCTGATGGAATGGCAGCGGCAACATCCCCATTTCCATTTGATCCAGGTCGTTTCCCGGCCCGATGCGGCATGGTCCGGCCGTAGCGGTTATGTCATTCCCCAGGTGCTGGCGGACATTCCTGATCCGGGGGCTTTCGATGTCTATATCTGCGGCCATCCGGACATGGTCATGGACTTATCCAGGGCATTGCAGGATGCCGGCTTGAATGCCGAACATATCTTCGCCGACGCTTTCGTATTTGCAAAAGCAAAGTCTACCTGACATAATTTTAACGGCTGTATCATTTTAAATTGTTGATATGAACTTTGGGTTCATGAGGAGTGAGCGATTATGGAAGCAGAGACCATGAAGAAACGCCGCCGTCGTTCGGCAGAAGAGCGTTTGCTGGAACTGGAAGAGAAGCAGCGGCAGACGGAAACCAAGCTGCGCGAGCAGTTGGCCAAACTGGAGCAGCAGAAGCGCTCCCTGCAGGAAAGCCCGCGCATTCGCCGGGAGCGCGAAATGCAGAAACGCGCGCTCATGGAGCGTATTTCCCGGATGGTGCCGGAGTGGGAAGCGACGCAGATTCTGGCCGCCATTGCGGAGGTGCGTGACCGGGTGGGCGAGCATGGCGATCTGCTCAGGGAGCTGGCCCAGCGGGGAGAGGCATTGATGGAAGCCTTCAAGCCACGGCGTGGCCGGCGGCCGCGGGCGGCCCTCTAGCCTTTTCACCAAAAAACCCCGGACGGGAACTCCGTCCGGGGTCCGATTACTGCCAATTACATGGCAGGGGCGGCCTTCTTGGCAGGCGCCTTCTTCATGTGCTTGGCATGCTTCACATAATGCTTCTTGACCACGTGCTTCTTGATGACCTTGTGCTTGGCCGGGGCGGTTGCGGCAGGCGCGACTGCGTCAGCGGCGCTGGCGACGCCGGCGACGAGGAAGGAAGAGGCCAATACCATGGCAACAACAGTCTTGATCTTATGCATTGCGTTTCTCCAAAGATGGTGGTTTACCCCTTTTCAGCGGGGCACGCATAATATGCGCCAGCGGCGCATTTCCGGCAATACCCCCGAGGGGGAGTGGTGCCCGTTGCCACCCCTGTCCGCCGTCGCCTAATTGCCCGGCTGCGGCTTGTTCCTTGCGCAACCGCGCCAACGGGCCAGGGTGGGAATGCGATGGGCCATATAGGCGCGAACATACCAGGGCGCATGGCGGTCGCGCATGAGCTGGCGCACCCGCTGCTGCATGGCTTCCAGAGTCAGATCGGGTTCCCGGAATTGGCCATGGGCATAACAATAACTGCAATAGCGGGTACTGGTCGCGCCATCGGCTTCACTCCCCCCGCCCTGGGGATCAAATTGCAGGGGCATCCCGCAGCTTTGACAGCGGTGCGCTTCCAGACGAAGCTGACGGATGATCTTTTTCATGGCTAATATCCTGTCCTAGACGCTTTGGCCGTTGGGGAAAGCGATTCTTGCGCTCATCGCGAGGCTGCCTCGCCGATCCCGCGAGAGGCCGGGGCAATTCCCCCAGCGCTCTCCATGCCTTGCATGGCTGTGATCCGGGACACCCCGCAGGGACGGCAAAATCTTTTCCAACCGGCGGACGGTTTATTAAACATCTTCCGGGGCGATTAGTTCCAGGGCCTCGATATAGATATGCGCCATTCCCAGCAGGAAAACGACGTTGGGAATGATGAAAATCAGGGCGCCCGCCAGGGCAGCGGCGCTGCTGATGCCCCCGTTGTAGAGGGTGTTGGCCAGGGTGTCGGGAATGATGGCAAAGGTGCCATCGGCTTGTCCATTTGCGGACATGGCACCGAGCAGATGCCAGAAGATGGTGCCGAAATCGCCGAAGGCCTGGGGCATGACCGGCGCGGCGGCCGCCAGGGTCATGGAGAATCCGGTGTACAGGATGAGGGCAAAGATGCCGCCGACCCCGGCCGCCAGCCCCACCAGCAGCAACATCATGAGCAGCACCGAGCCAGGCTTGCTGCGCGCGATGTTGATGGTATGGCGCAGGGACCGCCCCACGCTTTCGCCATGCCAGAGGGCTGGGCCCGAGAGGTTGAAGACGATGACGGCGAGGAGGAAGACCACGGCGTTGACCAGCATGGCGAGGGGGAAAAAGGGTACAAAAAGGATGGGGCCGATGCCGGGGATATTGCACAGGAGGAAAATGACCAGTTCGACCACGAAGAGCCCCAGCAGTAGGAGCCCCTCGATGATCATCAGCGCGACCAAGCGGGGCAACATGCGCAGGCCAAAGCGCAGGCTCTGGCCGATACCGGGTAGCGCATCGCCGCGGGCTTCATGCAGCAGGATCCCGCCGGCGCCCAGATAGCCGACGCCGAAACCCAGCAGGAGGAGGAAGGTGCCAAGGGCGTCTCCCGGCCATCCGCCGGGCCAGAAACTGAGCCACTCGAAAAGGCCGATGCCGATGACGGCGGCGACGGCGTAAACGAGGATGGGTTGCCACAGGGTAAGACCGCGCAGGGCGCGCAGCAGTAACGAGAAGGATAAATCACCCTGGCTTGGGGTGTGCCCGAACATGCGAATTCCTTTTCTGTGGATGAGGGTGGGTGACGAAGGGCGGTGAATAAGGACTGAATCGTGATATCATCCGAAAACTCTCGGTTGGGTGTCAACAGCAAAAATTAATGCAGCGCCGGACACGCTTACGGTGCTAAAATGAGGCTGACCGTCTGGTCGGTTGCTTGCGGGTTTGGGGAATGGAAGACGAAAAGACGCATTGCAGTGACGGCGATGGTTGCCGCCGTATCTTGGAGGCGGCAGAAAATCTCTTTGCGGATAAGGGCTTTGACGCGGCCTCGATGAATGCCATCGCCGCGCGGGCGGGGATCAGCAAGGCCAATATCTATCACTATTTCCCCAACAAGGACGCCCTTTACCTTGCCGTGCTGCGCGCTGCCAGCAGTAATCTGCGCGCCTTGCTGGCCGAGGCCGTGGCGAGCCATGGGTCGGTAACGGAGGTGTTGCGCCATTTTGCCAAAGCGCACCTGGAGGCCTTGCTGGAACGGCCGCGGCTGGTGCGTCTGGTATGGCGGGAGGTGCTGGAAAAGGGGGCGCCGCGGGCGCGGGAGCTGGCGGAACAGGGCTTTGCCGGGGTCTTTTCCGCCCTGGTGGATATCCTGGTGGTGGGCCAGGAGCGCGGTGAACTGCGGCCGGATTTTGATCCGGCATTGGCGGCCTCCCTGCTCATCGGGGCCAATGTGTTTTTCTTCCAGGCGCGCGACATCCTGCGCCATTATCCACAGGTGCGTTTTGCCGATGACCCGGCGGCCTATGACGATGGGCTGGTGGACCTGCTGCTGCGTGGCCTGGAGGCCGCGCACGGTGGCCAGGCCAATCCCGCGGCTGACACAGGCAGGTAGAAAGATGATGAATGATCCCCACTTGCAGGCCCAGGTGCTCGTCGAGGCGCTGCCCTACATGCAGCGTTTCCAAGGCTGCACCATGGTCATTAAGTATGGCGGCAACGCCATGACCGAAGACCGGATCAAGGAGCAATTCGCCCACGATGTGACCCTGATGAAGCAGGTGGGCATGAACCCGGTGATTGTCCATGGGGGAGGGCCCCAGATTGGCGCCATGCTCGCGCGCCTGGGGGTGCCCACGCGCTTTGTGGACGGGATGCGGGTGACCGATGCCGCCACCATGGAGGTGGTAGAGATGGTCCTGGGTGGGTTGGTCAACAAGGAGATCGTTCACGGCATCAATCGTGCCGGAGGGCGGGCGGTGGGCCTCACCGGCAAGGACGGCCGCCTCTTGCGGGCACGCCGTCTGCAGCGTCCCGGCCCCGATGGGGCAAGCGTGGATCTGGGTCAGGTGGGGGAAGTGGCGGCGGTGGATCCACGGATCATCGCCACCCTGGATCAGGCCGATTTCATCCCGGTGGTGGCGCCCATTGGGGTGGGCGACGGGGGGGAGAGCTACAATATCAACGCCGATCTGGTGGCCGGCGCCCTGGCGGCGACCTTGGGGGCCGAGAAGCTGATCCTGATGACCAACGTCGCCGGCGTGCTGGATGGCCAGGGGCGCCTGCGCAGCCGTCTCGACGCCGCCGAGGTGGCGGCCCTCATCGCCGATGGCAGCATCAGCGGCGGCATGCTGCCCAAGATCCGGTGCTGTCTCGATGCCGTGGCGGGGGGGGTGCGGGCAGCGCATATCATCGATGGCCGGGTGCCCCATGCGCTCTTGCTGGAGGTCTTTACCGATGCCGGGGTGGGTACCCTCATCCGGGATGGCGACGCTTGATCCGAAAACGGCAGATGGCGGAACTGTTTTTTGCTCCGGCGGCCCGCGCCTGCGGTTCTACGGCTCATCCCGCTGGCAGGCGAAAACTCGCCCTGCGGGCTCAAACAGTTCGCCTGCCGGGCGCGGGTTTTCGCCTAGAACCGCGACGGCTTGGGCCGAAGTCGCTGCAAAACGGTTCCGCCATCTGCCGGAAATCAGGATGATGGGGCGGATGCCCGGTCTGGTCCATGGGCCGGCCTGTTAAGCAGGACCGTCGCGGGGCGTCGCGCCGTTCCTTATCACGCTGGCCACGGCGGCGCCGCCGTCCATCCATTCGCCGCCATGCCGTCCCGATCTTCCTTTTCGATTTGGACAATACCCTCTTCGACGCGGATCGCCATTGCTTTCCGTGGATGCATGAGCACATCAATGCCTACCTGATGACGCATCTGCAACTGGACCGGCCGGCGGCGGATGCCCTGCGCCGCGATTACTGGCAGCGTTACGGCAGCACCCTGGCGGGTCTGCTGCGTCACCATACGGTGGATCCCTGCGCCTACCTGGAGGCGATCCATCCGCCGGTGCTTTCCCGGTCGGTCCCTGCGGATCCCGCCCTGGGACGGATGCTGGCGGCCCTGCCCGGGCCCGCCTACGTCTTCACCAACAGTGTGGCCAGTCATGCGCAGCGGGTCCTGGAGCGCCTGGGGGTGGCCCATCAGGTGCGTGCCATCTTCGATGTGGCGGCGTGCGGATTTACGGGCAAGCCGCAGTTGGGCGCCTATCGGGCGGTGCTGCGCAGTTTGGGAGTGCCGGCGGCCCGTTGCTGGATGTTTGAAGATACCCTGGCGAATCTGCGCAGCGCCCGCCAACTGGGGATGCACACGGTTTATGTGGGGCGTCCGGGGCGGCGGGCGCATAGCGCCCAGTGGAAACTCCGTTCCCTGCCGTCCTGGGGAGGACAACGCTGAATGCCTGCCCTGGGCGCCGCCCGTGGCCACCATCGGCAAGCAGCGCGCTCACAGGATCCGATGCAGGGCGCGGATCCAGCCCGGGGCTCCGCCGGTGTCCACCGTAATCGTGGCGCTGGTGCCGATGCGCAGGGGATAATCCCGGCTGGGGTCCTTGATGAGGACGCGCACGGGCACCCGCTGCGTCACCTTGACCCAGTTGCCGGTGGCATTTTCGGGGGGCAGGAGGGAGAAGGCGTTGCCGGCGCCGCCGCTGAAACTTTCCACCACGCCCTGGAAGGCATGGTTGGGGTACATGTCCACCAGCACCTTGGCGGGTTGGCCGACGCGTATGCGGCTCAGGTCCGTTTCCTTGTAATTGGCGTCCACCCAATACACTTGGTTGCCGATGAGGGGAAAGAGGGAGGTGTTGGCGGTGGCAACGTCGCCCACATGAATCTTGTCGACTTTGCTGACCACACCGTTCATGGGCGCACTGATCGTGGTCCAGGAAAGGTTGAGCCGGGCGGTTCGCACCGCCGCCTGGGCTGCCTCGATGCGGGCGCCGTTGAGGGTCTGCTGGGCCTCGGCCTGGGCGAGGGCCGCGGCATCGGCGGCGGCATGGGCGCGGGCCGCCTGCGCCGTCGTTTGCGCGTTGTCCGCCTGCTGGGCGGATAGGTACTTTTGCGCGGCCAGGGCCGCGGCGCGCTGGGCATTGCGCTGGGCATTGCGGAAATTGACTTCATCGGCGGCGAGGTTGGCCCGGGCCTGGGCAATGTCCGCGGCGATGCTGGCCGTCTGCCGCTGCGTTTGGGCCAACTCTGCGGTGGCCTGTTCCAGGGCATACTGGTAGGGCAGCGGATCAATCTTGAGCAGCGGCTGACCCGCCGTTACGGTCTGGTTATCGTGGACATAAATGGCGACAATGTGGCCGGTGACCCGCGGCGCGACATTCACGACGTGGGCGTGGACGTATGCGTCATCGGTGCTGGGATAGTAGTCGGCCACCTGAAAGTAGGCATAGGCACCAAAGGCGACTATGAAGATGATCAAAACCACCAGGAGGCGTTTGAGCCAGCGCATAACCATTCCTTGTCGAAATGAGCCAAAGCAGAAAGCAGCAGACCGGGAACCGAATTTTTGACAGCAGCGTTGTAAAAACAGCATACTGACCGTTCGGTCAATATTTTAGCGCACGATGATATTTTGAGCAAGCAGTGCATCCATCCAATAGACAGGAGAAGACATGAAAAAAACACTCGGTGCGGGAGTAATGGGTCTTGGGCTTTTGCTGGCGGGGTCGGCCTATGCCGATGACGGGCTGCATGTGATTCAGGGCGGTCCGGCCTATTTCAGCGCGGGATTGGGTGTGTTCAACGCGGCGGGCGTGCGCGATGCCAACGGCTATAATGCCAAATTGCCGGAAGTGGATCTGGAATACCAGAGCGCCTCCAAGCTCTTCGGTATCGGCGCACTCTGGGGCCTTGTCGCCAACACCAACGGCGGCTTCATGGGCTATACGGGCTTTTATTCGGACATTGCCTGGGATCGCTGGGTATTGACGCCGGTTTTGGGCTTTGGCGGCTATAACCAGGGGCGAGGCAAGGACCTGGGCAGCATTTTCCAGTTCCGCCTGGAGTTGGGCCTAGCCTATCAGTTTGCGGATCAGTCGCGGCTGGGGATCAAGATCGCCCATATCTCCAATGCCAAGATCGTGCCCCAGGACCCCGGCGAGAACGAGGTGCTGGTGACCTACGCCATTCCCTTGTCCTTTGGCGACCATTCCTAAGGGACATTGGCCGGCCGGTCGCGGCCATGGGCCGCTCCTACACCGCCGGGTCAACCCTAGGCGGGCGGAGGGTCGGACGCGGTAGCCGATGGCGGCCGCGGGTCGTTCCATTCCTACATTGCCGGGTGCAGCCCCAGACGGGCAAAGAGTTGGGCGTCGTGGTCGGTGGCGGCGTTGGGGGTGGTGAGCAGGCGGTCGCCGAGGAAGATGCTGTTGGCCCCCGCGAGGAAGGCCAAGGCCTGCAACTCGTCGCTCATGGCCTCGCGACCGGCGGACAGGCGTACATGGCTGTGCGGCATGAGGATGCGTGCGGTGGCGATGCTGCGCGCGAACTCGATGCCATCGATGGGTTGGGCATCCTCCAGGGGAGTGCCGGGGATGGGCACGAGGGCATTGATGGGGACGCTTTCGGGGTGCTCGGCGAGGTTGGCCAGGACCTGCAGCATGCGGGCTCGGTCGCGGCGCGATTCGCCCATGCCGAGGATGCCACCGCTGCAGACCTTGAGGCCGGCGGCGCGCACCTGCTCCAGGGTGTCGAGACGGTCCTGGAAGCCGCGGGTGTGGATGACCTCGGCGTAGTGTTCCGGAGAGGTGTCGACGTTGTGATTGTAGTAGTCGAGACCGGCGGCGCTGAGGCGCTGGGCCTGATGCCCTTTGAGCATGCCCAGGGTCACGCAGGTTTCCAGACCCAGGGCTTTCACGCCGGCCACCATGGCCGCCACTTTGTCGATATCCTTGTCATGGGGGCTGCGCCAGGCGGCGCCCATGCAGAAGCGCTGGGCGCCCTGGGCCTTGGCCGCGCGGGCGGCCTCCAGGACCTGTTCCAGGCCCATGAGGGGTTCCACCGGCAGGGTGGCATGATGGTGTACGCTCTGGGAGCAGTAGCCGCAGTCTTCGGGACAGCCGCCGGTCTTGATGGAAAGCAGGGTGGAGCATTGCACGGCATTGGCGTCGAAGTGGGCGCGGTGGATCTGCTGGGCCTGAAAGAGCAGGTCATTGAAGGGCAGGTCATAGAGGGCGAGGACCTCTTCCAGGGTCCAGTCGTGGCGTAGGGTGGTCATGGGTTTTCCGTGGCTGGTGAAGAATCTTGGGTCCATTCCCGCAAGAGGGCGCGGGCGGCGCCGCCGGGCGCATGGATGACGATGACCTTGTCGCGGGCGCTGTCGCCGCGCAGCAACTCCACCTGGCGGCGGCTGAGGCCAAGGCGGTCGCAGAGGAAGGCGCAGAGGGCGGCATTGGCGGCGCCCTCGACGGGCCGTGCCCGCAGGCGGATCTTGACGGCGTCGCCGTGGCGTCCGACCACGGCGCTGGACTTGGCGCCGGGCTGGACGTGGATGCGGAGCAGGAGATCCTCACCGCGGCTTTCCAGACAGCCCATGTTCATCCCCCCAGGGTCATGATCGCATGGACGAGGAGTCCCTTGAGCACCTCGATGGCGAGGAGGGCCACCAGGGGGCTGAGGTCCAGGCCGCCCAGGGGCGGGATGATGCGCTGCAGCGGATAGAGGATGGGACCGGTGATCTGGTCGAGGAGGCGCACGATGGGATTGCGCGGGTCGGGGTTGACCCAGGACAGGAGGGCGCGGATCAGGATGGCCCAGAAGAGCAGGGTCAGGAGAAAGCTGGTCAACTGGGCGGCCTGGATGCTCAATGATGCCATGATCAATCCTTGCCGGGGGCCAGGGCGCGGCTGCGCTGGGCGGCTGCCGCCAGGGCGCGCTGGGCGAGGCTGCGCAAGCCCTCTTCCCAGACGGCGAGGGCGGCGGCGGTGGTGCCGCCGGGACTGGTGACCTGATGGCGCAGGCTGGTGGGACTCTCCTCGCTTGCGGCGGCCATGCGCGCGGTGCCCAGGACGGTCTGCAGGGCCAGGGCGCGGGCGCAGGAGCGATCCAGTCCCTGGGCCACGGCGGCGTCTTCCAGGGCCTCCAGGAACAGGAGCACATAGGCGGGACCGCTACCCGAGAGGGCGGTGACGATGTCCATGAGGCCTTCGTCTTCCAGCCAGTGGATGCTGCCGACGGCGCCGAGAATGGCGGCGGCGGCCTGGCGCTGCGTGTCGTCGACCTCGGCGCTGGCGAACAGCGCCGTGGCCCCGGCACCGATCTGCGCGGGCGTGTTGGGCATGGCCCGCACCACGGGCAGGGCCTCGCCCAGGGCATTCTGCAGGCTGGCCACCGGGATACCGGCGGCCACGGAGATGAGCAGCGGCCGTGCCTGGCTCAGGGAACCCCGCCATGCCGCCAGCACCGTGCCGATGCTTTTGGGTTTGACCGCCAGGATGACCGTGCTGCCGGGCGTGATGACGCGCGCCTGGGCGGGAGCGGCATGCACGCCGAAGGCCGCCGCCAAGGCCTCGCGGCGCTCGGCATGGGGGGCGCAGACGGTGATGGCGGCGGCGGGCCAGCCCTGCCGGACCAGGCCGCCGACAAGGGCCCGGGCCATGTTGCCGGCACCGAGAAAAAGGATCTCCTGCATGTGTAGCGTTGCTCCCTTACGCGCGCGCGCCGAAAAGGGCGGTCCCGATGCGGATCTCGGTGGCGCCGGCGGCAATGGCCAGAGGATAGTCCCCTGAGGTGCCCATGGAAAGGGTATCGATGTCGGCACTGGGCAATTGCTCCTGCAGTTGCCCGTACAGCCGGGCCATGGCCGCGAAGTCTTGGGGCGCCAACTGCGGATCGGGATTGGCCAGGGCCATGAGGCCGCGCAGGCGCAGGCGCGGCAGGGCGGTCATGGCCCGCGCCAGGGGCAAGACCTCCGCGGGCGCCACGCCCCCTTTGCTGGCCTCGCCGCTGATGGCCACCTCGATGAGGCAGTTGAGGGGCGGCAAATCCCCACGGGCGGCATGGAGGCGCTCGGCGATGAGGAGGCGATCGACACTCTCCACCCACTGGAAGTGTTCGGCAATGGCCTGGGTCTTGTTCCGCTGGATACGGCCGATGAAATGCCACTGGATGTCGAGGTCGGCCAGCTCCGCCTGTTTGGCCAGGGCTTCCTGGAGGTAGTTTTCGCCGAAATGGCGCAGACCCAGGGCATAGGCGGCACGCAGGATGGCCGCGGGCACGGTCTTGCTCACCGCCAGGAGGCGTGGTCGAACCCCGGGCGCGGCGGCGCATTGCTTTTGCAGGCTGGCGAGGCGTTGGGATAGATCCATGTGCGGCGTAGGAACCCGTGGGCGGAATGGCAAAGCTGGACTATAGTAACGCTCATGGCCGCTGGCCCCAAATTGCCGAGGACTCGCGATGGACATCACCGAACTGCTGACCTTTGCAGTAAAGAATAACGCTTCCGATACCCACGTATCCGCGGGATTGCCGCCCCTGCTGCGCATCAATGGCGACATCAAGCGCCTGAATGTGGACTCCCTGGACGCCAAGATGGTGCATGCCCTCATTTACGACATCATGAATGATGCCCAGCGTAAATGGTATGAGGAAAATCTGGAGATCGACTTTTCCATCGACCTCGGCGGCGTGGCGCGCTTTCGCGTCAATGCCTTCAACCAGGATCGGGGCCCGGCGGCGGCTTTCCGCACCATTCCGGCCAAGGTCCTGACCCTGGAGGATCTCAACGCCCCCAAGGTCTTCAAGGAGATCATCGACGTCCCCCGGGGCCTGGTGCTGGTGACCGGGCCCACCGGCTCGGGCAAATCCACCACCCTGGCGGCCATGGTGGATGACATCAATGTCAACCGCGCGGATCACATCATCACCATCGAAGATCCCATCGAATTCCTCCATACCCCCAAGAAATGCCTCATCAACCAGCGCGAGGTAGGGCCCCACACCCATTCCTTCGCCAACGCCCTGCGTTCGGCCCTGCGCGAGGACCCCGATGTGATCCTGGTGGGCGAATTGCGCGATCTGGAGACCATGCGTCTGGCCCTGACGGCGGCGGAAACGGGGCATGTGGTCTTTGCCACCCTGCATACCAGTTCGGCGCCCAAGACCGTCGATCGCATTGTCGATTCCTTTCCGGGTGGGGAGAAGGATATGGTGCGCGCCATGCTCTCCGAGTCCCTGCGCGCCGTGATCTCCCAGACCCTGCTGAAGACTGCCGACGGCAAGGGGCGGGTAGCGGCCCACGAGATCATGATCGCCAATCCGGCCATCCGCAATCTCATCCGTGAAAACAAGGTGGCGCAGATGTATTCGGTGATCCAGACCGGCCAGAACCAGGGCATGCAGACCCTGGATCAATGCCTGCTGGATCTGGTGCGCGCTCATCGCATCACCCGCGATGAGGCACTGCGCCGTGCCCAGAACAAAGACAGTCTGCTCAACGTGGCCTGAGGAGTAGCTATGTCCGTATTGAATGATCTGCTCGCCTTGATGGTGGAGAAAAACGCCTCGGATCTGTACCTCACCGTAGGGGCGCCGCCGACCCTCAAGATCGACGGCAAGGCGGTGGCGGTGGGCACGGAGTCCGTCAAGCCGGGACAGACCGTGGCGCTGGCCAAGGAGATCCTGGGCAGCGAGCGCCTGCACGAGTTCGAGCAGGAGAAGGAAGTCAATCTCGCCCTGTCCATCCCCAATGTGGGGCGCTTTCGGGTGAATGGCTTTTTCCAGCGCAATGAGCTGGGTTTCGTCTTTCGTGCCATCAAGACCCGGATCCCCACCCTGGAGCAGCTCAACCTCCCGCCCATTCTCAAGGAGCTGTCCATGACGCCGCGGGGGCTGGTCCTCTTCGTGGGGGCCACGGGTTCGGGCAAGAGCACCTCTTTGGCCTCCATGATCCAGTATCGCAACCAGAACTCCGCGGGCCACATCCTCACCATCGAGGACCCCATCGAGTTCCTCCATAAGAACATCAAATCCATCGTCAACCAGCGCGAGGTGGGGATCGATACCGTCAATTACGAGCACGCCCTGGAAAACGCCCTGCGCCAGGCGCCGGATGTGATTTTGATCGGCGAGGTGCGCAGCCGCGAAACCATGGATCACGCCATCGCCTACGCCGAGACCGGCCATCTCTGCCTCTCCACCCTGCACGCCAACAACGCCAACCAGGCCCTGGAGCGCATCATCAACTTCTTTCCCGAAGACCGTAAGCGCCAGTTGCTCATGGATCTGTCCCTCAACCTCAAGGCGGTGGTGTCCCAGCGCCTGGTGCCCTTGAAGGGGGGGAAGGGGCGGATCGCGGCCGTGGAAGTCCTGCTCAACACCCCCATGGTGGCGGACCTGATCTACAAGGGGGAGGTGGCCCTGATCAAGGAAACCATGGCCAAGTCCAATGAGGCGGGGATGGTGACCTTCGATCAATCCCTGATGCGCCTCTATATGGATGGCCTGATCGATTATCAGGACGCCATGCGCGCCGCCGATTCCCAAAACGATCTGCGTCTGGCCATCAAGATGGAGTCCATGCGCCGGGGTCTGGATGATCCTGCCCTCAAGGTCGAGGGCGAGGGGCAATGGCGCATCCAGCCTTGACGGTGCTGGACGGCTGGACGCTGCTGGTGGGCCTTGCCGCCCTGGCCTGGGTCTTCCTGCTCCTGGGCCGGGGCGCTTTCTGGCGGGCGGATCAGCGCTTGCCGGCGGCCCCGGCCCCGGCCCGCTGGCCGGCGGTGACGGCGGTGGTGCCGGCGCGCAACGAGGCGGAGGGGATTGGCGCCTGCGTGCATGCGCTTCTGGCGCAGGATTATCCCGGAGCGCTGGCGGTCATCGTGGTGGACGATCAGAGCAGCGACGGGACGGCGGATCTGGCCCGGGCGGCGGCACGGGAAACGGGGGCGGAGGCACGCTTCCGCATACTCTCGGGCGCACCCTTGGCCAAGGGTTGGAGCGGCAAGCTCTGGGCCATGCAGCAGGGGGTGGAGGCGGCCGGGGAGGCGCCTTTGTTGTGGTTCACCGACGCGGACATCGTCCATGGTCCCTTGGTACTGCGGCAATTGGTGGCCTACGCCGAGTCCCGGCAACTGGCTCTGACTTCGCTGATGGTGATGCTCTCCTGCCGGGGATGGTGGGAGAATCTGCTCATCCCCCCTTTCGTTTTTTTCTTCCAAAAGCTCTATCCCTTCCGCTGGGTGAATGATCCCCGACGCTCAACGGCGGGGGCTGCGGGGGGTTGCATGCTGGTGCGCCGCAGCGTCCTGGACCAGGCCGGGGGCCTGGCGGCCATGGGCGCCGCCCTCATCGATGACTGTACTCTGGCGGCCTTGTTGAAGCCTCGGGGGCCCATCTGGCTGGGATTGGGAACGCAGAGCCGAAGCCTGCGCCACTATCGTCATCTGGCGGAGATCTGGCGGATGGTGGCGCGTTCGGCCTATGTGCAGTTGCGGCATAGCCCCTGGCGCTTGGCCGCCGCGGTGCTGGGAATGCTCTTTTTGTATGCGCTGCCGGCGCTTGGGGTGATCCTGGGGCTCTGCGCGGCCAGGCCCCTGCTCCTGGGCTTGGGGGTGTTGGGGTCGCTGCTGATGATGCTGTCTTTTTGGCCGACCCTGCGTCTCTATGGTCGCGGGGCGGGGTGGCTGCCGACCTTGCCCCTGGCGGCGCTGCTGTATACGGCCATGACGATGGATTCGGCCCGGCGCTATTATCAGGGCCAGGGCGGTGCCTGGAAGGGACGCACCTATGGGCCGCGGGAGGGAGGACAAGGATGAAGGACGAAGGAGTGACCCTGCTGGGTACGGGGCTGATGGGTACGGCCATGGCCGGGCGTTTGCTGACGGAAGGTTGGCCCCTGGTGGTCTGGAACCGCCATGTCGAAAGAACGCTACCGTTGCAGGAGCAAGGCGCCCGTTTCCTCCCCTTGGCGGTGGCCGTGGCTGCGGCGCCGGTGCTGCTCTGCACGCTCAGCGATGCGGCGGCCCTCATGGCCTGCCTGGATGCCCTGCCGGCGGGGGCAATGCAGGACAAGGATCTGGTGCAGATGTCCACCATTGCCCCCGAACAGAGCCGCCTTGTGGCGGAGCGGGTGCGGTTGGCGGGCGGCCGCTATCTGGAGGCGCCGGTGCTGGGCAGTACGCCGGAAGCGGGGAGCGGCCGTCTGCTGGTCCTCACGGCTGGTCCGGAGGCGCCGGGGGAGCGCCTGCTGCCGCTGCTCTCCTGTCTGGGTCAGGTGCGCCATATCGGCGCGGTGGGGCAGGCAGCGGCCCTCAAGCTGGCCTTGAATCAGCTCATCGCCGGGCTCACGGCGAGTTTTTCCCTGAGTCTGGGCCTGGTGCGCGAACAGGGCATCCGGGTGGAGGATTTCATGGCGATCCTGCGCGCCTCGGCCCTCTACGCGCCCACCTTCGACAAGAAGCTGCCCCGCTATCTGGCCGATGATTATGGGCATCCCAACTTTCCCGAACGCCATCTCCTCAAGGATATGCGCCTTTTTGCCGAGGCCACAGCAGGGTTGCCCCTGGACAGCCGCTTGCCCGCCCTGTGGGTGACCCTGCTGGAGGAACTCCTGGCCGAGGCGGGGGATGCCGACTATGCCGTGCTCTATCGCGCCCTGCATCGCCGGTCTGGCAGCGGAGGGGAAGAGGGGGCGCCGCCGGCGTCATGACGCACTGCCCATGCTGATCTGGCACAGCAGCAATCGCCTGGAGCGCCTCGCCGAGATCCTTGCCGAACAGATGGCGGCCGATCCCCTGCCGCCCCTCCAGCAGGAGCAGGTGCTGGTGGGGAGCGTGGGGATCGGCCGCTGGCTATCCCTGCGTCTGGCCGACCATCTGGGGATTTGCGCGCAGGTGGACTTCCCCATGCCCGGACGTTTCATCTGGGCGTTGTGGAGCGCGTTGCTGGGTGGGCTGCCGGAGCAATCGCCCTTTGCGGTGCCGGTGCTGCGCTGGCGCATCTACGATCTGCTGACCGCGGCACCGCCGTCGGCCTTTGCCGCCTATGCCGCCGACCCCCTCCGCCGCCTGCAATTGGCCGAGCAACTGGCGGAACTCTACGACCGTTACCTCTTCTATCGGTTGGACTGGCTGGAGAACTGGGAAACAGGCGGCGGGGAGGCCCTGGGGGCTTTGTGGCGCCAACTCCTGCGGCCCGATCTGCCGCACCGGGGGCGGCTCTGGGCAGCGGCCCGGGCGGCGCTGGAAGGCGGGGCGAGCCCCGCCGCCCTGCCCCGGCGCATCTGGGTCTTTGGCCTGTCCACGCTGCCGCCCATCCTCTGGCAGGGCCTGCGCGGCATCGCGGCGCAGCGGCCCGTGCATGTCTTCTTTCTGAACCCCTGCCAGGAGTATTGGGGGGATATCGTCGCTCCCCGGCAGTTGGCGCGGGCGGCGGGGCATGCCAGCAGCGGTAACGCCCTGCTTGCCTCCTGGGGACAGCAGGGGCGCGATTTTTTTGACCTGATCCTGGAAGAAGCCGATCCGGTGACGGATGAGGCCTTTGTGGAGCCGGCGGGGGAGGGACTGCTGGCCACTTTGCAGCGCGATATCCTGTACCTGCGGGATGGCCCCGGGGAGGAAGGTCGGCGCGATCTGTCGGCGGCGGATCGCTCGTTGCAGGTGCACGCAGCCCATAGCCCGCTGCGGGAGCTGGAAATCCTGCAGGATCGCCTGCTGGCCCTCTTCCAGCAGGATGCCAGCCTGCAGCCCGAGGACATCCTGGTGATGACCCCCGACCTGCCCGGTTACGCACCGCTCATCGAGGCGGTCTTCGGTACGGTGCCCGCAGCTCGCCATATCCCCTATCGCGTCGTCGACGCGCCCCTGGCGGCGGCCCCGGTGGTGGGGGCCTGGGATGCCTTCCTGACCCTGCTGGATGGCCCCTGGCCAGCGAGCGCGGTGCTGGATCTGCTGGAACGGCCACCGGTGGCGGGACGTTTCGGCCTTTCTCCCGGAGATATGGCCGCCCTGCGCGGGTGGGTTCCCATGGCGGGTATCCACTGGGGGCGGGAGACATGGCCCCACGGCTGGCGGGCGGGTTTGGATCGGCTGCTCCTGGGTTGCGCCCTGCCGGCCGAATCGCCCCGGCTCTTCGCCGGGCTGCTGCCCCGCGGGGCCTTGGCGGCGCCGGATCAATTGCGCCTCCTGGGTATGCTGGTGGAGGTGCTTACCCTGCTCTTTGCCGCTGCCGATGCCCTGGCGGCGCCGCGTTCCCTCGGGCAATGGGTGCGGGATCTGCTCCCGTGGCTGGAACGACTCTTCGCCGCCGATGAGGACCGGGAGCGCCTGCGCGCTGAGTTGCTCCGTCTCGGGGAGGAGGCGGAGGGCGCCGCCATGGGCAGCATGCTTCCCTTTGCCGTCCTGCGCGCCCATCTGCGCGAGCGATTGCAGCAGCCGGATCCGCAGCAGCCCATGCTCTCCGGGGGAGTGACCTTTGCCGCCATGGTGCCCATGCGCAGTTTGCCGGCGCGGGTGGTGGCGCTGCTCGGGCTCAATGGCGACAGTTTCCCCCGCCAGCAGCGCCAAGCCAGCTTTGACGCCATGGCCCGGGAATGGCGGCGCGGCGACCGTTCGCGGCGGCAGGATGACCGCTATCTCTTTCTGGAGGCCTTGCTCTCGGCCCGGGATTGCCTGCTGCTGAGCTATGTGGGGCGGGACATCCGCGATGATAGCGAACGGCCTCCCTCGGTCCTGTTGAGCGAGCTGCTGGATTATATCGACCGCCACTGGCGGGCCCCGCCGCCCCATGACCGGGCCTCCGCCGCCGTGTGCGTGCAGCACCCCTTGCAGGCCTTCAGCCGTTCCTATTTTGCGGATGATCCGCGCCTCTCCAGTTATGCGGGGGAGATTGCCGAGGCGCTCAACCACCGCGATGCCAGGGCTCCGGCCTTTGTCTCCCAGTCCTTGCCGGAGGACCGCCGGGGCGTGGTGGAACTGGCGGATTTGCTGGCTTTCTGGAAGAGCCCGAGCGGGTATTTTTGCCGCCGACGCCTGGGGATGCAGTTGCAGATGGAGGCGGATATCGCCCAGGATCGGGAGCCCTTCGTGCTCGACAAGCTGCAGGGCTGGGCCTTGGAGCAGGAGATCCTGCGTCTGCAGCGGCAGGGCGTGGATGCCGGGCAAGCGCTGGCCATCCTGGGTCAGCAAAGCCTGCCCCCGGCGGGCCTGGGTGCCGTGGCGTACTGGCAGCGTGAGCCCAGGGTGGCCCGCTTTGCGCAACGCTTGGCGGAAACCTTGCCGGCGGCGGCGCAGGCGGCGGATCTGGACCTGCTGTTGGGTGGCTATCGGCTGCA
The DNA here is from genome assembly GCF_049965315.1 of Acidithiobacillus sp. Taxonomy (GTDB): domain Bacteria; phylum Pseudomonadota; class Gammaproteobacteria; order Acidithiobacillales; family Acidithiobacillaceae; genus Acidithiobacillus_B. The sequence continues at coordinate 22,581 of NZ_JBMFWL010000016.1, forward strand.
GGGATTGTTGACCGGGATCGGTCCTGCCGGCCTGGTGCTCTGGCAATTGAGCGGGCTCAAGGCGGAGCTCTGGCTGCGCTTCTGGATACTGCATCTGCTGGCGCAACGCGGGGTGGGGCCATGCCCGAGCCGCTTCCTGCATCGCGACGGCTGCAGCGTGCTGCCCGCCCTGGATGGCGCGGCGGCAGAGGCTATCCTAATGACTCTATTGGATTATTTTACTCATGGACAAACTCTCCCTCTGCCCTTTTTCCCGCGCACGGCCATGGCTTATGCGGAATCGGCCCTGCAGGGTTCGCCCCCCGATCCGGCGACCCTCCCGGCTTGGCGGGGGAGCGGCCGGCCGGGGGGTGGGCCGCCGGGAGAGGGCGAAGCATCGGCAGTGCGCGTGGCCTTCCGCGGCCGTGATCCGTTGCAGGATCCCTTTGCCGAGATCGCCCTGACCGTGTGGGGGCCGCTTCTGGCCCTGCGGGAGCAGCCAGATGAATTTTGATCCCATGCAGGTGCCCCTGGGCGGCACCCAACTCATCGAGGCCAGCGCCGGTACGGGCAAGACCTGGACCGTGGCCATGCTCTATTTGCGCCTGCTCCTGGAGCAGCAACGGCGTCCCGAGCAGATCCTGGTGCTGACCTTTACCCGTGCCGCCACGGCGGAGCTGCGCGAGCGTATTCGCCGGCGGCTGGTGGAAGCCCTGGCGGTGGCGCGGGGGGGAGAGGCCCCGGCGGACTTTCCGGCGGCCCTCCGCGGCGCCGTGCGGGAGGCCGGGGCGCAGTCCATCCTGCAGTCGGCCCTGGCCGGATTTGACGGTGCCGCCATTTTCACCATTCATGCCTTTTGCCAGCGGGTCTTGCAGGATCACGCCCTGGAGGCCATGGCGCCCTTGGCGGTGGACCTGGTCGCCGACGACGGGGAACTGCGGGAGGCCCTGGCCGCAGATTTTTACCGCCGGGAAATCGCCGCGGCCAGCCCGACCTGGGGCGCCTGGCTGGCGCACCGGGGCCTGGACCCGGCGGCCCTGCTGGCCCCCCTGCGCCGGCTCCTGGGACGCGCCCAGGCCAGACTGTTGGCCCCCGCCGAGCCCGGTGACGCGGCGGCGGAGGAAGAACGTTTCGTGGCCGCCATGGAAGCGGCCCAGGCGTTATGGCGGCAGGACGGGGCGGCGCGCTTGTGGGATCTGCTGGCGCCGCTGGCGGCCGCCGGAGATATCAAGGGCAATATGTTGGATGCGGAAAAGTTTGCCGGCTGGCAGCGGGATGTGGATGCCTATCTGGATACACCCATGCCGGCCCTGCAGGATCCGCGGCTCTCCGACGGGGGGGTGCGGCGCTTGGCCCAGTCGGGACTGGAGAAGGCGCTGAAAAAGGGCCGCAGCCTTCCTTCACACCCTTTGTTTCTGGCTCTGGATGAACTGGTGCAGGCGGCGGAGGCCCTGGGGGAACAGTATGAGCGTCGGACGGCATGGTTATCCCTGCGCCTCCTTGCCCATCTGCAGGAGGCGCTGCCCGCTGCCAAGGCCCTGCGCGCCGAACGCAGTTTTGACGATGTGCTGCTGGCCCTGCGGGATGCCCTGGAGCGCGAGTCGACGGGTCCCGCCCTTGCTGCCGCCCTGCGCCAACGATATCCGGCTGCCCTCATCGACGAATTCCAGGATACCGATGCCGCCCAGTACCAGATCTTCCGGGCCATTTATGCTGCCGGGGAGGGGCCGGTTTTTTATGTGGGGGACCCCAAGCAGGCCATTTACCGTTTTCGCGATGCCGATATCTTCGCCTATCTCAGCGCCGCGCAGACGGCTGATGGTCGCCATACCCTCACGCAAAACTTTCGTTCGGCACCGGGCCTGGTACGGGGGGTCAACGCCCTCTTTGGACAAGCAGAGCGGCCATTTTTGCTGGAGCAGATCCAGTTCCAGCCGGTGCAGGCCACCGCCGGGCGGGGCGAGGAGGCGCATTTCCCGGGATCAGGCGCGCCCTGGCGTTGCGCGCTTTTGCCCAAGGCGGAGGGGGCGCGAAAGAAGGCCGGGGCAGAACAGGCCATCGCCCGCCATCTGGCTGCCGAGGTGGTCGAATTGCTGCAATGGGGGCGGGCAGGGCGAGCCGAACTGCAGGGGCGGGCGGTGGCGGGGCGGCACATTGCCGTTCTGGTGCAGAAACACGACCAGGGTCGGCTGATTCAGGAAAGCCTGCGCGCCGCCGGGGTGGCCAGCGCGCGGCAGGGCCAGGACAGCGTTTTTGCCAGCGCCGAGGCCGAAGATCTGGAGCGCATCCTCCTCGCCATCGCCGAGCCGGGTAACGGCGGCCGCCTGCGCGCGGCCCTGGCGACCCCCTTGTGGGGAAAGGATGCCCGGGATCTGGAGGAGATGCGTCTGAACGATGCCCTGGAAACGGCCGTCTGGGAGCGCGTGGACGCCTATCGGCGGCGCTGGGAACGGGATGGCTGCATGGCCATGTTCCGCCAATGGCTGCAGGGGGAGCAGGTCATGGGCCGCATGCTGCTGTGGAGCGATGGCGAGCGGCGTCTGACCAATCTCCTCCATCTGGCGGAACTCCTGCATCAGGAAGAGCAGAGCCAGGGTCTGGGGCGGGAGGCCCTGTTGCGCTGGTTTGCCCGGCAACGACAGGCCCCGACGGGCGGCGAGGAACATCTGCTGCGCCTGGAGAGCGATGCCGATCTGGTTCAGATCCTCACCATTCACAGCGCCAAGGGGCTGCAATTCCCCATCGTCTTTTGCCCCTTCCTGTGGGCCGATGAGCCAGGGCGCAAGGATGCGGGACCGGTCATCTGCCATGATCCCGACGACCCGCTGACCCTCCTCGCAGATTTCGGGTCGCCCCGTCAGGAGGCCCTGCGCCAGATCGCCCGGGAGGAGGAGGCCGCCGAGCGCCGGCGGCTCTTGTATGTCGCCCTCACCCGCGCCCAATACCGGCTGGTGCTGCACCTGCCCGAAGGGCTGGGTCAGCAGTCGCCCCTGGCCGGCTTGCTGGGCGGGGGTGGCAAGGACTTTTCCTGGCGGACTGCCCTGGCGGGCCTTGCTGCCGCAGCCGGAGACGCCGTGGCCGTCGTTCCCCTGGAAGACCGTGCCGAGGTGCCCCGCTGGACCGGCAACGCCGCTCCGGAAAAGGTCCGGGCGGCATCCTTCACCAGGCACCTCCAGATGGGCTGGCGGGTCGGCAGCTTTACGGCATTGAGCAGTGGCGGTCGCGGCGAGCGCCCGGACTACGATGACACCATCCCCGCTCCCGATCCCCTGAGCGGACCGGGCCCTGTGGGCTTTCCCCGGGGCGCCCAGGCCGGCATCTGCCTGCACAGCATCCTCCAGCGCTGGAATCCCCAACGGGGAGAGGAGGACCTGCTCGCGCAGATCGACGCGGCCCTGCAGCGTTACGGTTTTTCCGCTCAGTGGCGGCAGGATTTGCGGCAATGGCTCCCCGCCGTAGCGGCGACGCCGCTGTGGCAGGGCGGCCCCGCCCTGGCCGGGATACCGCGTACCGCGCGCCTGCCGGAATGGGAGTTCACCTTTCCCGTGAGCCGCCTGGATCCGCTGGCGCTGGCGGCCCATCTCCAGGCCGCAGGCCTCCCCTGGGCCGGGAGCGAGGAGACCCTGCGCGGTTACCTGCGCGGTTTTGTCGATCTCCTCTTTGTCCATGGGGGCCGCTATTATCTGGTGGACTACAAGTCCAATGATTTGGGTTCCCTGGAGGCGTACGGGGCCAAGGGCCTGGCGGCGGCCATGAGCGCCGGTGGCTACCATTTGCAATACCTCCTCTATACCCTGGCGGTGCAGCGATTCCTGCGCAGCCGGCTGCCCGATTATGACTACGAGCGCCACTTTGGCGGGGTCTATTACCTCTTTTTGCGCGGCATGTCGCCCCACCACCGGCCCGGCTGGGGCATCTACGCCACGCGCCCCAGCGCCGCGCTCCTGGCGGAACTGGAGCAGATGATGGAGGGTCGGCCATGAGCCCTGCTGGGACGCAGGATTTTCCCCTGGCGCGGCATTTCGCGGAACTGCTGGGTCGCTTGGGGGCGACGGCGGAGGTACAGGACCTCGCCGCCATCCTCATGACGCGCGTTGCGGATGGCCATAGCTGCTTGACGCTGGAGGTAGCGCAGCTCGCTCCCGAAAAGCGGGCATTCCTGGACGGGAGCCCGGTACTGGGGGCGCCCGGAGACTTCCGTCCCCTCATTCTCGACGGCCGCTGCCTCTATCTGTACCGTTTCTGGCAATATGAAACCCGCCTTGCCGCGGCCCTGCTGCAGCGCGCCGCGGACCTGCCGAAGGTGGATGAAGAGCGGCTGCGCGCCGGCCTGCTGCGCCACTTTCCCCTGCCCACCGGGGATCAAGTGGTGGAATTGGGCGACCAGCGTCTGGCCGCGGCGGTGGCGGTGCTGCGCCGGCTGGCCGTCATCTCCGGTGGGCCGGGGACCGGCAAGACCACCACCGTCTTGGGCGTTCTCGCCCTGCTGCTGGAGCAGGACCCCCTGCGGCCGCCCCGCATCGCCTTGGCGGCCCCCACCGGCAAGGCTGCCACCCGCTTGGCGGATGCCTTGCGCGCGGGGCGGCAGCGCCTGGACTTGCCCCCGCTGCTGGCCGGGGCTATTCCCGATGAGGCGCAAACCCTGCACCGCCTCCTGGGTTATCATCCCGAACGGGGCTTCGCCTACGACGCGGATCACCCCCTGCCCGTGGATGTCGTGGTGGTGGACGAGGCATCCATGGTCGGGCTGGCCCTCATGGAGGCCCTGTTGCGCGCCCTGCCGGCCCATGCCCGGTTGATCCTGCTGGGGGATCGGGACCAGTTGGCCTCGGTGGAAGCGGGAGCCGTGCTGGCGGAGATCTGCGCCGCGCCGGCAGGACCCCGACCTGCTTTTGCGGCGCGCCTCCGCGCCCTGACGGGGTTGCCGGTGAGCGGTGCGGGCGAGAGCCCCCTGGCCGACTGTATGGTGCATCTTCGCCATAGCTACCGCTTTGCCGCCGGCGGTGGCATAGGCCGGCTGGCCCGCGCCCTGCAGCAGGGCGATGCCGGAGCCGCCCTGGGCATCCTGGAGGCAGAGGCCATCTGGCAGCCCCTGCCGGCGGAACAAGGCTTGGCCAGCGCGCTAGTGGAGGTGGTCAGGGCGGGCTGGAAGGAGTATTTCCGGGCCTTGCAGCGGGAGGCGGAGCCCGTCCGCATCCATGCCGCCTGGGAACGCTTTCGCCTGCTCAGCGCCCTGCGCCAGGGCCCCTGGGGTGCCGAAGTGCTCAACGCCGTTCTGGACGCGCGGCTGGCCCGGGCTCCGCGGCGTGGGGGGCATTATCATGGCCGACCGGTGATCATCCGTCAGAATGACGGCGCCCTGGGTCTCTTTAACGGCGACGTCGGCCTCACCCTGGCGCGCGCGGGACAGTTGCGGGTCTTTTTCCCCGGCCGCGAAGGGTTCCGCGCCTTTGCCCCCGAACGCCTGCCCGCCCACGAGAGCGCCTGGGTGATGACCGTCCATCAATCCCAGGGCAGCGAGTTTGACGAGATCCTGCTGCTCCTGCCCGACGCCGACAACCCCGTCCTCAGCCGGGAACTCCTCTATACCGCCGTCACCCGCGCCCGCCAGGGAATCCGGCTGTGGGGTGCCGAGGCCGCCCTGCGGGGCGCCCTGGCGCGGCGCAGGGCGCGGGACAGCGGGCTGGAGGCGCGCCTGTGGAGCAGTCCCTAGGCGCTTTCCCTGTTCCGGCTCCCATGCCGTCTCCCTTCCCCTGGGCATCCTATTTGTAATGCAGCAAATACCGCCATTCAAAGAGCCGTTTGGCGGTATGCCAGAGGGGGTTGGGGAGAACGCTGGCGCGTTTGTTGTCGCGGTAGACCATGATGCCGCTGTCGAGGGTGTCGACGATGCAGATCAGCTCTTCCTTGAAGGGCTGGTCCGGGGCCTTGCCGTGCATCTGGGCCAGGAGGCTGGCCACTGCGGTTTCGGCCTGCAGATCGGCGGCATGCCCTTGCTTGGGCAGCCAGTCGGCGGTGCCGGCGTAGCTGCCGCTGTCACCGGCCACGAAAACACCCGGATGGTCCTGTACCTGGCAGTAGCGGTCGGCCTGGATGAAGCCGCCGGGGGACAGGGGCAGGCCGCTGTTGGCCAGCCACTCGGGGCCGGTCATGCCGGGCATGAAGAGGATCAGGTCGGCGTCGATGTCGCCGCCTTCGGTCTGGACCTTTTTGGCCTCGAAGCCGGTGATCTTGTGGCCCAGATGGGCGCGGATGCCGCGTTTTTCCATTTCCCCCAGGATGCCCGCAACGGCCTTGGGCCCCAGGCGATTGCCTGGTTCCTTCATGGGGTTGAAGAAGACCAGATCCATCTGCGGGCGCTTGCCCAGGCGCTTGAGATGGGTGTCCAGACCGAAGAGGAGCTCGAACATGGGGCCGCCCCGCACCGCCGGCGGCTCCAGGGGGTTGCCGCCGAAGCCCAGCGCGATGGTTCCCTTGTCCAGGAGCGCCAGGCGATCGCGAATGGCTTCGGCCGCCTCTATGCCGTCGCAGATGGCGATGCTGTGCTCGATGCCCGGGAGCTTTTTGATGCCCCTCCCGCCGCTGGCAATGATGAGGGCATCATTGCCCACCTCGCCCGTATCGGTGACGACGGTACGGCCGCCATCCTTGAGCCCGGTGACGCGGCCCTGGTGAAATTCGACCTTCTGGCGCGCAAAAAAGCGTTCCAGGGGGATGCGCAGGTCCTCGCCCCGGCGCAGGCCTACGGGGATCCAGATGAGGCTGGGGTAGTAAACGAATTCGGCCTTGGGAGCGATCAGCGTGATCGCGGCGTCCGGCAAGCGCCGACGCAGGGCACGAACGGCGGTAAGGCCGCCGAAACCGGCGCCGATGATGGTGATTTTTGCCATAGGGTTCCTCCCGGCTGCAGGTTAACAAGGGATGCCCCATCATGCTGCGGCGGGCCGCCCGGGGCAAGGATCGTAACTATCCTACGCAATGGCAAGAGGCAGGGCCATCCCTGCCGCCGACATTGGTGCGGTAAACCTCAAAACAACTCCACCAACGGCCGGATCAGGCTAGATACCCCCAGTGGGTCCGCATTTCAGGTGATGCGCAGATAATCCGCCGGCAGGGGGCTCTGTTGCTGGGCCTGCGCAAAACCCTTTTGGACAAAGAGACTCACCACGAGCCCGTGGGCCTGGATGAGTTTGACCACATTGGCGTCTTCGCTGGTTTCCTCCACCAGCGCGCCATTGGGGACCAGGGTCACCTCCATGCGCACCTTGTCGCGCTGGGCGAAGATCTCGGGGAAGGCCGGGTCCCAGTAACGCAGCCCGAAGTTCTCTTCCAGACGGTGGTGCATGGCCGGAACATGGTCGTGCAGGAGCTTGACGATATCGGGATTTTCCGAGGTGGTGAGGGAGCGGATGCCGGTGGGGATATTGGTGACTTCCCGATGGATCTGTTCGTGATGGCGCAGCAGGGTGTGGAAGACATCCTGGTCGTGCTGATGGCGCGCCATGCGATCGTTACCCACCCGCGCGGCCATCTCCATTTCCATCGTCTCTTCCTGGTCGAGGGTCATGCCGGCGGGCGCCATGCCCGCTTCGCTGCCAAAGCGGAAATTGGCCCCCGCTCCCATTCTGCCGCGGCCCCGACCGCCACCGCCGCCTCCCATGCCGCCGGGGTTGGCCGCCTGCATCACCGGTATGCTTCGTAACTCTTTGACTTTTTTCATCGCAATCTTCCTTAAGCGCTTGCGGCGCCGCAGCGTTGGTTGGCTGGTACGGCTACATCGATATGGCGTGGTTTGGGCAGATCCAATTCTCCCATGATGGCAATGAATTCCTCGCGGCTCTTGCGCGCAAGGCGGGGATTGCGGCTTTTCTCTTCGGCAATGCAGGATACCCGTCGGCCCTTATAATCGTGGCCGGGATAAACCAGGGTGTCTTCGGGCAGGGTGAAGAGTTTCCGGGTGATGCTCTCGTAGAGGACTCCCGCATCGCCACCCTGAAAGTCGGTGCGACCGCAGCCGCCGATGAGCAGGGCATCACCGGTAAAGACGCGATCACGCCACCGATAGCTGACGCAGCCGGGGGTGTGGCCGGGAGTGGCGAGGATGCGGATCACCTCGTCACCCAGGACCAAAAAGTCCTCATCATCCACCAGCAGATCGGCGCAGGGGGCTCCGCCATGGCGGCTGACCACCACCTTGGCCCCGGTGCGGGCGCGCAGGGCGCTGGCGCCGGTGACGTGATCGGCATGGACGTGGGTTTCCATCACCGTTTTCAGGGTCAGGCCCTCGGCTTCGAGAGTCTGGAGGATTTCCTCAACCTCGCCCAGAACGGGGTCGATAACCGCTGCTTCCCGCCACAGCAGATCGCCGACAAGGTAGGTATAGGTACTGGTATCCGGTTCAAAAAGCTGGCGAAAAAACATGCTATTGGCTCCTTTTCGCGCGTAATATTCCCAGTGGGGACAAGGGTCGTGACAAGGCCCCGATGGAATCTTTGTACAGGGTTCCTGATGTGCCTGCATTGATAATTGTTAATGCCTTGGAATGTGTGGGCTTATTGTGCGCGTGTTCCCGGCAGGACGGGGGTGCAGCGGCCGGGAAGGGTCCCCGTCCGCCTAGGCGCAGGCGCCGCTGGTACAGGCGTGTTGCAGGAGCCGCCGGCTGTCGGGGATATCCAGGGTGCCCTTGCGCTCGCTGAGGAGTCCCTGGCGTTTGAACTCGGCCATGAGGCGGCTGACATGCTCGGTGGAGAGGCCCAGGAATTCGCCTAGTTCCTGGCGGGTGAGGGGAAAGGGAACGGCGCCGCCTTGGGGATAGGCGCTGCACCACTGGCAGAGGAAGGTGGCAAGGCGTTCCTCTGCCTTTTTGGCCCCCAGTTCTACAATGCGGTTTTCGGCCTCCTGGAGGGCGCTGAACCAACGCTGGGTGATGGCCCCATGGACGCTGGGCAGGCGTTGGGAGAGGGCTTCCAGGGCGGGCAGGTCAAGCTGGCAGAGGTCGGTCTGGGTGAGAGCGATGGCGCTGTGCCGGTGCCGGGCTTCGCGCAGTCCCTCGAAACCAAAGAGATCGCCGTGGCGCAGGAGGCGAACGATCTGGGCGCGGCCATTGGGCAGGGTCTTGACGAGTTTGACGGCGCCCTGGCGCAGGGTGTAGGCGTAGCGGGCGCGGTCGCCTTCCAGGTAAAGGGTGCTGGCGGCCGGGACGCGGATGTCCTGCACCTCCATGCCCAAAGCGCGCAGATCGTCCAGGGACAATCCGGCGAAGATGCTGCGGTCGCGCATGGGGCAATGCAGGCAGTCGGAAAGTCCGGGGCGCGTCGTCACGCCTGCCGCCGGTAAACCAGATCAAAGCTGCGCTGGCCCAGTCGTTCCCCCCGCCGCTCAAAGCGGGTGGGGATGCGATTGGCGGGGCGGGGGGAAAAGTGGCCGGGGCCCGCCGTGTTGACGAGATCCGGCTCGGCATCGAGTACCGCAAGCATGTGCCGGGCGTAGGCCTCCCAGTCGGTGGCGAGCTGCAGCTCGCCACCGGCGGCGAGCAGACGCGCGAGGGTGCCGGCAAAAGGGGGCTGGATGAGACGGCGTTTGTGATGGCGTTTTTTCGGCCAGGGGTCGGGGAACTGGATGATGATGGCCTGCAGGCAGCCAGCGGGCAGGGTGGCAAGCCAGGGCGCCACATCGTCCTTGAGGATGCGGATGTTGTGCAGTTCCTCGTCACGCATGCGCATCAGCAGGGCCCCCACCCCCGGACCGTGGACCTCGGCGCCGATGCAGCCCCAGTCGGGGCGGCCGGCGGCCAGGGCGGCCAGATGTTCGCCGTTGCCAAAGCCGATCTCCAGCGCCAGGGGCCGTCCATCGCCCCAAGGGGGAGTCCAGGGGGCTGCCGGGTCGATCCGATAGCGCGGCAGGAGCATCTGCAATAGGGCATCCTGAGCGCCGGTAAGGCGGCCCTGGCGCAGCACAAAGCTGCGAATGGGACGGTGCGGACTATTGAGGGCGTGACTCATGACAGGCATTATAGCCGGTTTCCTGCCGCGGCCTAGAGAGGAGAGAGGCATGGCGCAGCCATTGGTTGGTGTGGTGATGGGCAGCAATAGCGATTGGGAGGTGATGCGCCATGCCGCGGCGCAGCTTCGCGCCTTGGGCGTGCCCTTTGAGCGGCGCGTGGTATCGGCCCATCGCACCCCGGATCTCTTGTTTCAATATGCCGAAACCGCAGCGTCCAGGGGACTGCGCTGCATCATTGCCGGCGCTGGCGGCGCGGCGCACCTGCCGGGGATGCTGGCGGCCAAGACCCTGTTGCCCGTCTTGGGGGTGCCGATCCCCTCGCGTTATCTCAAGGGCCTGGACTCCCTCCTGTCCATCGTCCAGATGCCCAAGGGGGTGCCGGTGGCCACCTTCGCCATCGGTGAGGCCGGCGCCGCCAACGCCGCATTGTTCGCCGCCGCGCTGCTGGCGGCGGCGGGGGACGCGGCGTTGGCGGCCCGCCTCGAGGCCTTCCGTGCGGAGCAGGAAGCGGCGGTGCTGGCCATGACCATCCCGGAGGAGGAGTGATCCTTCCCGGCGCCACCCTGGGGGTCCTCGGCGGCGGGCAATTGGGGCAAATGTTCAGTCTGGCGGCCCTGCGCCTGGGTTATGGGGTCCTGGTCCTCGACCCCGATCCCCACTGTCCCGCGGCAGCGGTGGCCAGCCGTCATCTCTGCGCGGATTACGACGATCCGGCGGCTCTGGCCGAGATGGAGCGATCCTGCGCTGCCGTGACCACCGAATTTGAAAACGTATCGGCGGCCGCTCTGGAGCTTCTGGCCCGGTACCTGCCGGTGCGGCCCGCACCCAATGCCGTGGCCATGGTGCAGGATCGCATTCTGGAAAAGGGCTTTTTGCGCGATCTGGACCTGGCTACGGCACCCTTCGCGGCCATCCATGCCGAGGGCGATCTGCATGCCGCCTGGCGGAGCGTGGGCGGGCCGGCCATTCTGAAGCGGGCGCGTTTCGGTTATGACGGCAAGGGGCAGGCCGGCGTGGGCGATGGGGATGCCTTGGCCTCGGCCTGGGTCGCCATGGGGCGGGCCCCGGCCATTCTCGAAGCCCGCATCGCCCTGCGCCAGGAACTCTCGGTGATCCTGGCCCGGGGCGAAGACGGGATGATGGCCTTCTATCCCGTTGCCGAAAACATCCACCGCAACGGCATTCTCGACCTCAGCATCGTCCCCGCCCGCTGCTCCGAGGCGATCCAGCAGGAGGCCCGGCGGATGGCGGCCCGCATCGCCACTGCCCTTGACTATGTGGGCACCATGGCGGTGGAGTATTTTGTGGATGAGGGGGGGCGCCTCCTCGTGAACGAGATCGCCCCGCGTCCCCACAACAGCGGACATTTCACCATCGACGCCTGCGTGCAGAGCCAGTTCGACCAGCAGGTGCGGGCCCTCTGCGGCCTGCCCCTGGGCGACACCCGCCTGCTGAGCCCCGTGGTGATGATGAATCTCCTGGGTGATCTCTGGGCGGAGGGCGAACCGGACTGGTCCGCCCTCTTCCGCCATCCGCAGATCAAGCTCCATCTGTACGGCAAGGCCGAGGCCCGCCCCGGGCGCAAGATGGGGCATGTGCATGCCCTGGCCGCCGACAGCGCTCAGGCCATGGCCGTGCTGGAGGCCCTACGCACCGATTGGGGATGGCCGAAGGGCTGAA
>NZ_JBMFWL010000016.1:34339-39400 GCF_049965315.1 Acidithiobacillus sp.
AGGGATTCCGTCACCAACGCCCTGGGGCCGCGGCAAAGCGTCCCTGCCAACCCCTGTTTCCCGGGTTGCGTCTTCGCCGGCCCCCTGCATGCTGACCATCCGGTCGGCACTGTGTTAGACTGGGTTTCTATGGCAAAAGACGAGGGCAGTCATGGGTCGAGTACGCATTCCCACCCTTCTCCTGGACGGGACCGATGCGGAGGCCAAGCGGGAAGAGATTCGCCGCACCTTCCATCAGACCTCCCTGCTCTATGAACGACTCTTCGATCATCTGACCAGCCCCGAGTCCTGGTATCATAAGGCCATTGCCCTGCGTCATCCCCTCATTTTCTACTTTGGCCACACCGCGACCTTTTTCGTGAACAAGCTGCAGGTGGCGGGGCTGATTCGGCAGCGCCTGGACCCGGCCTTTGAATCCATCTTTGCCGTGGGGGTGGATGAGATGTCCTGGGATGACCTGGATGACAGCCATTACGACTGGCCCAGCGTGGAGGCTGTGCGGGCCTATCGGACCGAGTTGCGCGAGCTGGTGGACGGTGTCATCCGCACCCTGCCGCTGACCCTGCCCATCACCTGGGATTCGCCCTGGTGGGCCATCCTCATGGGTATCGAGCATGAAAATATCCATCTGGAGACCAGTTCCGTGCTCATGCGCCAACTCCCCCTGTCCTTGCTGCGTCCGCTGGCGGGCTGGGAGCCTTGGCAGGAAAGCGGCGTCCCCCCGGAAAATGCCCTGCTGCCTGTGGCGGGAGGGCGGGTGCGCCTCGGCAAGGCGCGCGATGACCGCCTCTACGGCTGGGACAACGAATACGGTGAGCATGAGGCGGAGCTCAAGGATTTCGCCGCCGGGCGCTATCTGGTGAGCAATGGCGAATTCCTGTCTTTCGTGGAGGCCGGGGGTTATGCGGATTCCCGGTGGTGGACGGCGGAGGGGGACAACTGGCGGCGTTTCGCCCGTCCGGAGCATCCCAGCTTCTGGGTGGCGGGCGCCGATGGCTGGAAACTGCGGCTCATCGCTGCCGAGCGGCCCATGCCCTGGGATTGGCCGGTGGAGGTGAACTGTCTGGAGGCCGAGGCCTTTTGCGCCTGGAAGTCCGCCCAAGGCGGCGTCGCCCTGCGCCTGCCCAGTGAGGACGAATGGCGGCGCCTGCGCGATCTGTCCGGCGTTCCCGACGTGGACGGATGGCAAGAAGCGCCCGCCAACATCGGCCTCGCCTACGGAGTCTCGCCTTGCCCGGTGCAGCATTTCCGCCACGGCGATTTTTATGATGTCATCGGCAATGTCTGGCAATGGACCGCGACCCCCATCTATCCCTTCGGCGGCTTTGCCGTGCATCCCTATTATGATGATTTCACCACCCCGACCTTCGATCAGCAGCACAACCTCATCAAGGGCGGCTCGTTCATTGCCTTGGGCAACGAAATGCACCGCGAAGCGCGCTATGCCTTTCGCCGTCATTTTTTCCAGCACGCGGGCTTCCGTTATGTGCGTTCCACGAATCCCTTGCCCGAAGTGCCGGTCTATGAAAGCGACGCGGCCATTTCCCAGTATTGCGACTTTCACTATGGGCCCGAGCACTTTGACGTAGGGAATTTTCCCGCCGCGGTGGCGGAGTTGGCCGTACAGGCCATGGCCGGGCGGCCCCTGCGACGGGCGCTGGACATCGGTTGTGCCGTGGGACGCAGCAGTTTTGCCCTGGCGCGCCATTGCCCCGAGGTGACGGGGCTGGATTTTTCCGCCCGTTTCATCCAGGTGGGGGTGCACCTGCGGGAGCAGGGGAGCTTTTCCTACACCCTGGTGGAGGAAGGCGAACTGCTGAGTTACCACACCGCCCGCCTGGCGGATCTGGACCTGGCCGCCACTTCCGGGCGGGTGCAGTTTTTTCAGGCCGATGCGTGCAATCTCAAGCCGTTATACCGGGATTACGACCTGGTCGTCGCCGCCAATCTCATCGACCGGCTGTACCAGCCGCGCAAATTCCTCCAGGAAATCCCCAAGCGGATCGTTTCCGGTGGCATTCTCGTGCTCACCTCGCCCTACACCTGGCTGGCGGAACACACGCCCCGGGAAGAATGGCTGGGCGGCTTCAAGCGCAACGGGGAAAACTTCACCACCCTGGATGCCCTGCGCGAACTCCTGGCACCCCATTTCCGCCTGCTCCAGGAACCGCTGGATCAGCCCTTCGTCATCCGCGAAACGGCCCGCAAGTATCAACACAGCCTTGCCCAGGTCACGCTCTGGGAGCGCTTGTGACGGACTTTGATCAGGTCACCCCGCGTTTGGGGACGGGTGCCCTCAAGTGGGATGGGGCGGCCGCCCGCTTTGGTCGGGAAGTATTGCCCATGTGGGTGGCGGACATGGATTTTCCCGCGCCGGAAGCGGTGCAAGCCGCTCTGGCGGAACGGGTGGCCCACCCCATTTACGGTTATCCCTGGGGTGGCGCGGCGGCGTTGGCGGCAGGGGCGAACTGGATGGAACGGCGCCATGGCTGGCGACCCGATCCGGCCCAGATGCTCCTGGTCAGCGGCGTGGTGCCGGGGCTTTTTGCCGCGGTGCGGGCCTTTACGGAGACGGGCGACGGCATCATCGTCATGCCGCCCATTTACCCGCCCTTCCTCAGCGCAGTCCGGGAACAGGGGCGGGAGCTCCTCATGGCGCCCCTGCAACGGGACGGACGCGGACGCTACGAGATGGACTGGGAACGCCTTGAAGCCCTCCTGCCCCAGGCGCGGATGCTGCTGCTCTGCTCCCCCCACAACCCTTCGGGCCGGGTCTGGGGGCGGGTGGAATTGCAGCATCTGGGGGAGCTCGCCCGGCGCCAGGGCGTGCTGGTGGTGAGCGATGAGATCCATGCCGATCTGGCTTATGCGGAGCACCCCCACACCCCTTTCCCCAGCCTCTTTCCCGACAGCCTGCTCCTCAGCTCCGCGGGCAAGAGCTTCAACATCGCCGGCATTGGCGGTGCCTTCGGCGTGCTGGCGGATGATCGCCAACGGCAGCGCTTCGCCGCCGAACTGCGGCGCAGTCAGATCCACGAAATCAATCTCTTTGCCCCCATCGCCATGACCGCCGCCTGGGAAGCGGGGGACGTCTGGCAGGAGGGCCTGCGGACTTACCTGGCCGCCAACGCCCGCCATCTCGGCCGGCGTCTGGCTGCCGAACTGCCCGCCCTCGGCTATCGCGTACCCGAGTTCGGCTACCTCGCCTGGCTCGATCTGCGCGCCCTGGGTCTGGACGATGGGACCATTGCCCAGCGCCTGCGCCATGCGGCTCTGGGCCTGAACCCCGGCCCGGACTTCGGCCCGGGCGGCGCGGGCTTTGTGCGCCTCAATTTCGGGACGCCGCGGACCGTGCTGGATGAGGGGATAGACCGTCTGCGCCGGGCCTGTGGCTGAAACGGTTCTGCCGAACGATTGCGGTACCGAACCCGGAATCATTGCGGGATGACCAGGCCCGGGTCCCGCGGCAAAACACGCCCGCCAACGGCCGTTTTCAGCGTAAATAGCAAGGATGACGAAAAAGGAGAATGCTCATGGCAACAACTGCAAAAGACCTGCCCCTTGGTAGCCCCATCCCCGATTTCTGCCTGCCCGTGGGTGGGCGGAGGGAACGCTGGTGTCGAGCCGATCACCAGGGGCAACCGACCCTGGTGATGTTCATCTGCAACCACTGTCCCTATGTGCTGCACATCAGCCGCAAGCTCGGAGAACTGAGCGCCCAATGGATGACCCAAGGCCTGACCGTGGTGGGGATCAACAGCAACGACCCCGAGCACTATCCCGATGACGCGCCGGAGAAAATGCCCGCCGAGGCGCTGCGCGCCGGATATGTCTTCCCCTATCTTTTCGATGCGGAACAAACGGTGGCCAAGGCCTTCCATGCCGTTTGCACCCCGGACATCTTTCTTTTTGACGCGGCAGGGCGCCTCGCCTACCACGGGCAGTTCGATGACAGCCGCCCGAAAAATGATCTGCCCACCGATGGCGGGGATCTGAGCGCCGCCGTGGCCGCCGTTCTGGCGGGCCGGTTGCCGTCGGCGGAGCAGAAGCCCGGCATCGGCTGCAGCATCAAGTGGCGGCCGGGCAACGCGCCGGAGGACCTGTGATGGTAGATGCGCGCAAGGATTCCCCAAAATGCGCCGTGATCACCGGCGCCTCATCAGGCATAGGAGCGGCTGCGGCGCAGATGCTCGCTGCCCAGGGCTACCTCGTCTGGCTTGGCGCCCGTCGCCTCGACCGTGTGCAGGAAGTGGCCGAAAGCTGCGGCGGCAGGGCGCTGGCCCTGGATGTCACGGACAGCGCCTCGGTGGCGGCCTTCGCCGGGCAGTTGCCGGCAGGGGTGGACGTGCTGGTCAACAATGCCGGTGGCGCCCTGGGCCTGGAAAGCATCGCGGCCATGGAGGAAGCGCACTGGCTGGCGATGTTTCAATCCAATGTCCTGGGCCTGGCGCGGGTCACCCGCGCCCTCTATCCCCGCCTCCTGGCGGCCCCCGGCGGCGTTGGCCACGTGGTCAATATCGGCAGCGTGGCCGGACACGAGACCTACCCCGGTGGCGGCGGTTATACGGCCTGCAAGCACGCCGTAAGGGCGCTGACGGAGACCATGCGTCTGGAGTGGCTGGGCCAGCCCTTGCGGGTGACCGAGATCGATCCGGGCCTGGCCGAGACCGAGTTCAGCCTGGTGCGTTTCTCCGGCGATGCCCAGCGGGCCGCCCAGGTCTATGCCGGCATGACGCCCCTTACGGCTGTCGATATCGCCGATGCCATCCTCTGGGCCGTCACCCGCCCCGCCCACGTCAATATCGACGAGATCATCATCAAGCCCCGGGATCAGGCGCGGGTGGACAAGGTGTTCCGCCACCATTGATCCTGCGGCAGCGAAAACCCGGGTGCGGAAAGGAACGCCCTCCTTGCGGAGGATAGGTCGCCCGTAGCCCGGGAAAGCGATCCACGCGAGCGATGGGGGCACTTATCCAGCCGCGGCCCGGCCGTTGGCGGAGGGGTTTTTTGCTCCGGCGGTCCTTGCCTGTTGTTCTACGGCTCATCCCGCTGGCAGGCGAA
>NZ_JBMFWL010000017.1:0-37839 GCF_049965315.1 Acidithiobacillus sp.
CGCGCAAGGCCCAACAGCCCGCTTGACCCCCTCCCGGCCTACGGCCCGGCAGGGGGAATGCGCGGGCAAATGTTCAAGGAACTGGTCCACGAGGAGTTCGGCGATGGCATCATGAGCGCGATCGACTTCAGGATGGACGTGACGCGTGAGCCAGACCCCAACGGGGATCGCGTGAAGATCGTCATGTCCGGCAAATTCCTTCCCTACAAGAGCTATTGAGGAGCCGTCCCGGTCCCTGAATCCAGCTTGGTTAGACTCATCGACACCTTTGTATATAGGCCTGCCCGTGGTTACCGGGGGTTTATGGCGCGATGAACCCCTCCCCCATGTCAACGCCAGTAAGGGGCCACCAGCAGGGCTTCGGGTACGAGGGCGTGGATGGCGGCGGGGAGTTCCAGGCACAGGCCCAGGCGGGGGCGGATACTCACCCAGAGGAGATTGGTGCGCAGATTCAGTTCGGCAAAGACCACCGACGACTGATAACTGAGCAGGACGCGGTTGATGCGCGCGAGCACATCGCGTTGCTGCTCCGAGCTGCGCTGCTTCAGTCGTGGGACAAGCATCATGAAATCCGCCAGGGGGGCGCCATTTTCGTCGCGGGTGGGCACCCGCTGCCAGAGGGGGCCGGCGGGCTCCAGGGGAGAGGGGTCCGTACCAGCCAGACCCTTGGCCAGATGCACCGGGAGCATGGGATCTCCGGAATCTTTACGCGAGGGGAAACCCAGTGTGCGCTCGAAAGCGGAGGCCCACAAGGGACGTGCCAGGGCCAAACGGCGGGATGGATAAAGTAAGGGGCGGATCCATCTTGCCCGCCCCGAGGGACAGCCGGTGCCGGGCAGGCCTCAAACGGCCCGCGCGGCGTCCTTGCTGATGATGGCACGGGCATGTTCGGCGCTTTCCCAGCCCGTGACCTTGACCCACTTGCCCGGCTCCAGGTCCTTATAGTGCTCGAAAAAGTGGCGGATCTGGTCGCGCAGGGACGCGGGCAGGTCCGTTACTTCCTGCACCCCCTCATAACCCGCCGCGAGCTTGACCTGGGGCACGGCTACGATCTTGGCATCGACACCGCTTTCGTCTTCCATGAGCAGCACACCTACGGGCCGGGCGCGAATGACACTGCCGGGCGCTACGGGCTGGGGCGACCAGACCAGGCAATCGGTGGGATCACCGTCATCGGAAAGCGTATTGGGGATGAAGCCATAGTTCAGGGGATAGTGCATGGCCGTGAACAGGAAGCGATCCACGAAGACGGCCCCGGAGGCCTTGTCCACTTCGTACTTGATGGAGGAACCCTGGGGGATTTCGATGACGACATTGATATCCTTGGGCAGGTCCTTGCCGGCGGGCAGTTTTTTCAGGTCCATTACATCTCCTTGGGTGATGATGAAAAATGGGCGCGCAGACGTTCGAGGTCGGCGGCGGTATCGACTCCCGCCGCGGGGGCGGCGCTGCCCCGATAGACGGCAATGCCCACCCCATGCTCCAGGGCGCGCAACTGCTCCAGGGATTCGCTGCGCTCCAGGGGGGTGGGGGCCCAGGCAGCGTAGGTCTGCAGGAAGGCGCTGCGATAGGCATAGAGCCCCAGATGCCGCCAATGGGCGCCCGGCAAGGGGGCATCACCATTCAGGGGGAACTGTTCCCGGTCCCAGGGGATGGGGGCGCGGGAAAAATAGAGCGCGCGGTCCTGGGCATCCATCACCACCTTGACCACATGGGGGTTCGCCAGCTCCGACCAGGTCCGGATGGGTACGGCCGCCGTGGCCATGGGGCAATGGGGATGGTTCTCCAGGAGGGCGGCGGTGGCCGCCAGCAGCGCCGGATCCATGAGGGGTTCGTCGCCCTGGAGGTTGACGATGATGGCCTCGTCGGGGAGCGCCAGGAGCCTGGCCGCCTCGGCCAGCCGCTCGCTGCCGCAATGGTGGGAGGGATCGGTGGCGACCGCCTCGCCGCCGAATGCCTGCACACAAGCCATGACCTCCTCGTGATCGGTGGCCACCACCACCCGCGCCGCGCCGCTCTCCAGTGCCCGCCGCCGTACCTGCTCGATCATGGGCAAGCCACCCACGTCCAGGAGCACCTTGCCCGGCAAGCGGGTGGAGGCCATGCGCGCGGGAATGAGGACGCAGAAGTTCACGGCATCTTGCCCTCATAATGCTCGGCTTCATCCAGGAGCAGGACGGGGATGTCGTCGATGATGGGGAACTTCAAATGGCAACGTTCACAGCACAGCGCCTCCCGCTGGGCGCAGGGAAAGAGGGGGCCCTTGCACTGCGGACAGGCAATGAGATCCAGCAAACGGTGATCCACACTCATACAGTCCTCCTTTACGGCAAGCGCTGCGCCAGCCAATCCCAAAAGGGCGTTTCCAGCTCGGCGCGAATGCGCAGGAACCAGTCATCCGGTCCGGCGATTGCCCGGCATTTTACCGCATCCTTGGCCGTCATGACGATGGGCCGGGGGTGATCGGCGAGATCCCTGGCGGAGAAGGGATGATGATCGGCAAAAAAATGACTATGCACCCGCGCCCCCAGGCTCGCCAGGAGGGCGGCAAAGCGTTCGGGGCGGGCGATTCCGCTCAGGGCGCTTACCGCCCTGTCCTGGAGGCTGGACAAGGGCTGGCGGATGGCGGGATCACGCACCAGGGCCAGGTCAACGGGCACGATGCGAAAGCGGAAACGCCGGGGAGTCTCCATGGCGCTCAGGGCTTCATCGGCCGCGGCGTCCACCAGCAAGGCGTCCGCCGCGGCCATGCCCGTAAGCGGTTCGCGCAGGGGACCCGCCGGCAGGCAGCGCCCATTGCCCAGGGGCCGTGCGCCGGAAAAGACCAGGAGCTGCACCCGGGCCTGCAGGGCCAAATGCTGGAAGCCGTCGTCCAGTACGGCCACTGTGGCCCCACCTGCGGCGGCAGCGGCAATGCCCGGCAGACGGCGGGGGCTGAGATAGACGGGCGCCACCTGGCGCAGGAGCAGGGGCTCGTCGCCAGCGCGCCGGGGCGGGTCGCCGGGCTGCACGGCGTAGGGATGATGGGGAGGATGGGCGCCATAGCCGCGACTGACGATGGCGGGTCGCCAGCCGCGCGCCGCCAATTCAGCGGCGATGGCCATGACCAACGGGGTCTTGCCGCTGCCGCCCACGGGGAGGTTGCCCACCACAATGCTGGGGAGAACGGCCGGGCGGCCATGGGCATGGCGGCGTCGCCAGCCGGCCAGGGCGCAGGTAATGGCCCCCAGGGGACGCAAAGCCGTGGCCAGGGGGCCGCCGTCCCGCCACTGCCGTTCCAGGAGGGCGGCCCCCTTCACCAGGCAAAGACCCGTTCCAGGAAGGCGGGCAGGCGCTCGCCGGCGCGCCGCCGCTCGGCCCAGAAGGCCCGCCGGGCGGCGTCGCCCTGTTCACGGGCGGCCATGGGGTCGCCCAGCAGACCCTGCCAGCGCGCCAGGACGGCGCCCGGCGCAGTCAGGATAGGCACGAGTTCGGGGCCCATGGCCTCGGGCCGGGGCAGCCGCGATAAGGGCGCGGCGCTGAGGGGGCGGCCGCCGGCGAAGGCCTGCCAGATATCGCCCGTACTTGCCGCCTCCAGGTGTACGCCTTGGGCGGCTACCGCCAGGGCCGGGTGCCAGCGTCCTTCGTCTACCCAGAGGGCGCTGCCCGGGGCCAAAGGCGTGCGCGCCCAGCGGGACATCCGCTCCAGCCCCGCCGGCGCCACACCCTGCCCGCTGAGAAACAGGAGGCCGCTGCGGCGCAGGGGGCTGCCCTGCCAGGCCTGGATCCAGCGTCCTGCCGACGCGGCCGATACCCCGGCCACCCACCAGAGCTGCCAGTCATCACCGCCGCAGGCCAGAGCGCGAAAGTTGGGTTCCACCTGGGCCACGGTGATGAGGGTGGAAAAATCCACGGGGTCCTCGATGCGCGCGGCCGGCAGCAGGGAGCGCCAAGCCTCGGCCTGCTCGACGTTGCGGGGATAGACAGCCTCCACCGGCGGCAGGGGTCCCAGGCCCGGCCCCGTGCCCAGCAGGACGGCGGGTATGGCGCGCTGCGTCAGGGCCGCCGCCAGATGCCGCCGCGGCGGGGCTCCCAGCGCCAGATAGCGCAGGGGGGTCAGGCGCTCCAGGGCACGCGCCACGGCCTGCGGGTGATCACAGGGGCCAAACCCGTAGCCCAGGCCGGGAACGCCGTCCATCTGCTCCAGGAGATCGGGATGCTCGGCCTCGAAGGTGAGCACCACGCGCAGGTCCAGACGCTTTTCCCGGATCGCCTTGGCCAGATCCGCCGCCAGCCGCAGGTCGTCGAAGTCCGCAAAGCCCTGCATCCAGATGGCCGGGCCCCGGCCCGCGGGGGGCTTGATCCAGCCCCAGCGGGCGTTGGCCTGGCCGCGCCGCTGCTGCCGCCAATCCCGCCAACTGGCCCAGCGGGCCCTGAGCATCCCTGCGCCGTAATAGCTCATTTTCGCTCCATAAGGGCGTCGGCCCGTGCGCTTTGGGCGCGCATCCGCGCCTCCAATTGCTGCCGCAACTGCTCCACGGCGGCGGCGTCGGTCTCCCGCGCCACCCAGAGGGGTTCTCCCCAGAGGATCACCCCACGTGCCCCGGGAAAGGGTTGCACAAAACCATCCCAACTGGAGAAACGCCAGGCCGGACGGGCCGCAAAGGTTACCGGCACGATGGGCAGACCGGAGAGCCGCGCCAGTTCCACCACCCCCTCCTGCACGGCCTCCCGGGGACCGCGGGGACCGTCAGGGGTAATGGCGAGGTCGCTGCCCGCGCGGGCCGCCCGCAACATGCCGCGCGCCCCCTTGACGGCGCCACGCCGGGTGGAGCCGCGCACGGCGCCGTAGCCCCAGTGGGCCATGGCGGCGGCGATGAATTCGCCATCCCGGTGCTCGCTGATGAGGATCTGTACCCGCCGTCCGCCGATCCGCCGGTAGGCATAGGGGATCATCGCCAGGCGCCCATGCCAGAAGGCGAGGAGGATGGGCTGTCCCTGGGCCAGCAGGCGGCGTACCGGCGCCTCTCCTTCCACCCGCCAGCGCATGGTCCGGGCGGTGAACTGCAGGACCCCGGCCGCCAGGCGCGCCAGCCGCTGCAGGCGTTGCCCTTCCAGTCGCATGGGCTAATGGCTGCTGAGGGTGGCGAAGCTGATCCGGTTCAGACCCGCCGCCTGGGCAGCATCCAGCACATCGATGACATATTGCTGGGTCGCATTCTTGTCGGCCCGCAATACGATCACGCGCTGGGGATCCCGGGCCGCCATGGCCTTCAGACGTCCCGCCAGATCGCCCATGGGGATCGCCTGGCCGCCGATGGAGACCTGGCCCGCGGCATTGAGGTCGATGGTAATGGGGGTTTTGGGCTCACCCGCAGGGGCCTGATCCGCCTTGGGCAGTTCCATGGACAGGTGCGACTGATGCACAAAGCTCGTGGTCACCATGAAAAAAAGCAGCAGCACGAGAACGATGTCCACCATGGAAATGACATTGATCTCCGGCTCCTCCATGCCGCGGCGGCGCAGGTTCATTCCTGCCCTCCCGCCAGCAGGTTCACGACCTTCAGGGCCTCACGCTCCATCTCCAGGACCAGGCTATCGACCCGCCCGCGAAAATAGCGGTACATGATCAGACTGGGGATGGCGACGATGAGGCCGCTGGCGGTGGTGATCAGGGCCTCGGCAATGCCGCTGGCCAGGGCCTTGGGATCGCCAACGCCCACCGAGCCGATGGCGGAAAAAGCCGACATGATGCCAAAGACCGTACCCAGCAGGCCCAGCAGCGGCGATACGCCGGCGATGCTGCCCAGAAAGTTCAGGTAACGGTCGAGGTGGGCCACTTCGTGACGGCCCGTTTCCTCCACCACCTCCTTGATGACATCCCGCGGCTGCCCGGCCTGCTGCAAGGCCGCCAGCATCAGTCGCGCCAGCGGCGTATCGTTTTCGTAGAGCAGCTTGACCGCCTGCTGCACCTTGCCCACCTCGACGAGATTGGTGACCTGGGCCGCCAGCGTCGCCGGGGCGATGCGCGAGCGCCGCAGCACCCAGAAGCGATTGCCGATGATGGCCAGGGTCAGCACCGCGGCAAAGATGATGATGGGCAAGACCCAGCCGCCCAATTGGAAGAGTTGCAGCACGTTGACCTCCTATCTGCGCGCGAGTTGCAATATAACATAGGAAAAGCGGAATACAGCCTCTCCTTCACCCGGATTCACTCCCAGTAGGCCTTGGCAATGGCCCCCTCTTCTTGCAAGCGATTGCCCAGCCAGCGCCAGGAGCGCAGCGCCGGAGCGGAACCGGCGGCGACGATCAGGGTTGCCGAAGGCGCCGTCGCCTGCAGTTGGCGGCGCTCTTCGCCGGTCAGGGAGGCGGGCACAAAGAGGGCAGAGCGCTGGGCCAACCGCGCTCCGTAGCGCTGCCGCAAGGCGGCTATGGCCGCGCCGTCGAGATCGCCGGCCAGCAAGGGGCCGCGGGGGCCACCCAAGAGCAGGACACAGGATTGGGGCAGCGCCGCGGTCAGGAAGGATCCGCCGGGGGGCGCCGCCCCAGCCGCAGCGCAAAGCAAGGGCGGCAACGGCCCACCCGGATAGTCCTTAGCCCCCGGGGGCCACCATTGCCGTTGCACACGGGGCAGCGGCTCGGGTGCCGAACTGTCGCTGCGCACCCAACTTTCCATGGACGTCACGCCATGACGCAGGGTGCTGGCCTGCAACCACAGCGCCGCCTCCCGTGCCTCGCCCTTGCGCCAGAGATTGGCGGTGAAGATGCCGCTGTGGCCCTGTTGGCGCCAGAAGAGCAGCGTTCCCTCTCCCGCCGGCAGCAGTTCCACCTCCAGCGCCGCAGAAAGCGGTGCCGGCAACAGCAAAGGCAGCACGCCCACGACCCCTAGCCAGCGCCCCGGCCAGGCCCTCGGCAAAAAGAACAGGGACAGCCCTAGGCCGGCCGCGAGGAGGGCCGGGAAGCTGGGGCGGCCGGTGACGACGGTGGCATAAGGCAAGCGCAGGAGGGCTTCCAGGAGCACCACCACGCCATGCATGGCCACCGCCACCAAGTGAAAACAGAGCCGCGCCAAGCCATCGCCGCCCAACAAGGTCGCCAGCGCGCCCAGGAGGGCCGTCGGCACGGCAAAGAGCTCTACCAGAGGGATGACCAACAGGTTGGCCAGGGGAGAAATTAAGGGGATCTGCCCGAAAACCCCCGCCAGCAAGGGCAACAGGGCGATGGAAACCGCCCATTGGGTAGTCAGCAAGCGGCGCCACCAGGCTTGCCCATGGTCCACAAAGGCCACCAGGACCAGCACGGCCACGGCGCCGAAGGACAGCCAGAAGCTGATCTCGCGGATGGCCCCGGGATTTTCCAGACAGATCCACAAGGCCGCCAGCGCGAGACCGCTCCAGGCATCGCTGCGGCGCCCCATGCAGCGCGCCAGCGCCGCCGCCGTAATCATCAGGGCGGCGCGCTCGGCGGGCAGGGCAAAGCCGGCGAAGAGGGCATAGGCCCAAGCCGCCGGGATACTGGCCACGCTGGCCGCCAGCATGGCCGGGTAACGATTCACCAGCCACGGCACCCGCCGCCACAGCCATTGGGTCAACCAGAAGACCAGGCCGGCGACGACGGCCACATGGGAGCCGGAAATCACCAGGAGGTGGGCCGTGCCGGTATCGCGGAAGGCCGCCCAGACGGTTGCCGGAATCTGCCCGCCCATGCCCACGCTCAAGGCCTGCACAAAGCCCGCCTCCGCCCGCGGCAGGATGGCATTGCTGGCCGCAGCCACCGACTGGCGCCAGGCCTCGATCTGCCGCAAAGGGGTCCAGGGCGGATCATCCAGGCGCTGGGCGTATTGAATGCCGCCAGTCGCGCGGATATTGGCCCAGAAGCGCTGGCGTGCGGCATCGCCAAAGGGCGATGCGGGCAGGGCGGAAGCGGGCTGCAGATGGGCCTTGAACTGCCAGATCTGACCGCTTTGGGGCTCCTCGGGCAGATGACCGTGGAGGTCTATCCTGGCCGGGAAGGGGCGTTGACGGCCAGCGTCAATCCAGCGGGGAGCAACGAGAAAATGGGTTTCCCGCCCGAGCGGTTGCGGCGGAGAAACGATTTCGCCCACGAGGGTCACCAGTTCCGTCTGCCGCGCCGGCCAGTGGACCTGCACACGCTGTTGCGCCTGCCAGACCCCCCAGGCAAAGGCCAGGGCGGCCACTGCGGGCAGGCTCCAGCGGCGCCAGCGCCAGGCCAGGACCGCCGCCAGCAGGGCGCAGAGCAAGGGGATCCAGAGGGGCGGCAGGCGGCTGAACCACTGGAATGCCCCCAGACCCAGCCCCGCCGCAAGGGCGAAGGGCAGGAAGGCAGGCCAGGATTTGGCCTGGCCCGTCCCCTTGGCTACACTAGGGGCCACTGACCGCATGGGACTACCCGATTTGCGCCTTCCTTCATTCTGCCGTCTTCCCACCCGGGAGGAAATTCTCCACAAAAGGCCCCTGGGCCGTTTCACCCATTATCTGGCGCGTCCGGTCTTCTGGCATCCCCATCGGCACAATTTCGCCCGCGGCATGGCCATTGGCACCTTCGTCGGCAGCCTGCCCTTTTTCGGCCACGTCCTCAGCATCCTGCTCATCAGCCTGTGGCGGCGGGCCTATATCCCCATCGCGGTGATCATGCCCTTTGTGGTGACTGGTCCCCTGACCATCGTCCCCTTTTTCTATGCCAGCTATCAATTCGGCTTCTGGCTATTGGACCAGATCGGTCTTGCCCCGCCCATCACCATTCATTATGTGGACATCCAACGCCTTTTCCATGGTCAGATCGGCATGGCGGCCATGGGCGACCGGCTCTGGCACGCCTATCTCATCACCTGGCTGGGCAGCCTGTTGTTCGGCGGGGCCTTGGCCATCATTGCCTACGGGGGCACGCTCTGGGGCTGGCGCCTCTGGGTCTACTGGCGGCTGCGCCATCGCCATCACCATCCGGTCCATCCGCCACAGTCCCCATAGCAGCGGCCCGGACAAGGCCGACCGCCATCCCCGGACCATCCTATGGCAAGGGATAGTCGGCCGGCACCACGACCGGATGCAAGGCGCCGTCGTGCAGGCGCAAGACCCGCGCCATCCGGGCGGCAAGGCTGGGTTCGTGGGTCACGATGACCAGGGCGGTGCCCAGTTCCCGGTTCAATTCCAGCATCAGCTTATGCACCGCCTCGGCGGATTCGCTGTCGAGATTGCCCGTAGGCTCATCGGCCAGGAGCAGTGCCGGGCGGGTGACCAGGGCACGGGCCAGGGCCACGCGCTGGCGTTCGCCGCCGGAGAGCATCCCCGGCTTGTGCTGGAGGCGCTGAGCCAGACCCACGCGGCCCAGCAGCTCCCGTCCCCAGGGCTCCACCGCCGCCCGGCGCTCGCGCCGCACCAGCAGTGGCAGCAGGACATTTTCCAGGGCGGTGAACTCCGGCAGCAGGCGATGCAACTGATAGACGAAGCCCACGGAGCGATTGCGCAATTGCCCGCGGCGGCGCTCGTTGAGGGCATAGATGTCCTGGCCCTGGATGCGGACCCGCCCCGCGCTGGGTTTTTCCAGTCCACCCATCACCTGCATCAGGGTGCTCTTGCCCTGTCCCGAGGCGCCGATGATGGCCAGGCGCTCGCCGGCGGCCACCTCCAGGTGGATGTCGCGGAGCACTTCGAGGCGCTCCCGACCCACGGCAAAGACCTGGCGCAGGTGCTCCACCTGCAATACCGGCTCGCTCGCCATCGGCCTTGCTTCACTCATAGCGCAAGGCCTCGGCAGGGTCGATCCGCGCGGCGCGCCAGGACGGATAGATGGTGGCCACCCAGCTCATGACCAGGGCGGCAATGGCCACATGGACCACGTCCATGGGCTCCAAACGGGACGGCAACTGGCTGATGGAGTAGACCTCCGGCGACAGGAACTGCACATGGAAAATCTGTTCGATGGCCGGCACCAGGGTGGGGATGTTGAGGGCCAGAAGCACGCCGCCAATGACCCCCAGGAGGGTCCCAAAGATCCCGATCACCGCCCCCTGGATCATGAAAATGGCGGTGATGCTGCGCGGTGAAACGCCGATGGTGCGCAAGATGGCGATATCGGTCTCCTTGTCCGTGACCACCATCACCAGGGTCGCCACGATATTGAAGGCGGCGACGGCGACGATGAGGGAGAGAATGACGAACATCACCAGCTTTTCCATCTTCAGGGCCTTGAAGAAGTTTTCGTGGGTCTGCGTCCAGTCCTGCACGTAAAAGGCCGGTCCGATCTGCTTTTGCAGGTTGCTGGCAAACTGCGGGGCGGCGAAGGGATCCTTGATCTTCAGGCGCAGGCCGGTGACGCCATGGCCCATCCCGTAGAGGCGTTGGGCGTCGCCGAGATTGATGTAGGCCAGCCCGCTGTCATAGGCATAAATGCCCACGGAAAAGAGACCGACCACGGTAAACTGGCGCAGACGCGGCGTGACCCCCAGGGGGGTGACGCCGCCCTGGGGGGAGATGAGGGTGATCTTGTCGCCCACGCCGACGCCCAGATCCCGCGCCAGGGAGCGTCCCAGCACGATGCTCCAGGGGGTCTTGAGGGCCGCCAGCGACCCGGCCTTCATGTCGTGATCGAGGCGATTGACCCCGTTCTCCAGGGTCGGATCAATCCCCTCCACCACCGCACCGCTCACCAGACTGCCGTTGGAGAGCATGGACTGGGCCTGCACATAGGGGGCGACGCCCGTCACCCCCGGCAGGGCGGAAAGCCGCCGTACCGCCGAGGGCCAGTCGAGCACGGGCATGCCATTGCCCTGGACGATGACATCGGAGGTGACCGCCAGGATCCGCGAACGCAGGGTATGGTCAAAACCGTTCATCACCGCCATGACGGCGATGAGGGCGGCAACGCCGATGACCATCCCCATGATGGCCGTACCCGTAATGAAGGAAATGAAATGATTGCGCCGCTTGGCGCGGGTGTAGCGCAGGCCGATCCACAGCTCGTAGGGCCTCATGCCTGTTCCGGCCGCAGATGGGGAAAGAGGATCACTTCGCGGATGCTGGCCTGGTCCGCCAGGAGCATGACCAGACGATCAATCCCCATGCCCACTCCGGCCGTCGGGGGCATCCCGTATTCCAGGGCGCGGATATAGTCGGCGTCAAAGAACATCGCCTCCTCGTCCCCGGCATCCTTGGCCGCCACCTGGGCGCGGAAGCGCGCGGCCTGATCGTCGGGGTCATTGAGTTCCGAGAAGCCGTTGGCGATCTCCCGCCCGGCGATCATCAGCTCAAAGCGGTCCGTCACTTCCGGATCGTCGTCGTTGCGCCGGGCCAGAGGACTCACCTCCAAGGGGTAATGGGTGATGAAGGTGGGTTGCTGCAGCTTGCCCTCCACGGTCTTTTCGAAGATCTCGATGAGGCGCTTGCCCCAGCCCCAGCCGGGATGGCAGCCCATGCCCAGGCGAGCGAGCTGCTCGGCCAGACAGTGGGGATCCCGCAGGTCCGCCTGGGCCAGCTCCGGATTGTGGGCGCGCACCGCCTCCTCCACCGTGAGGCGGAGGAAGGGCTGACCGAGATCGATGTCCAGCCCCTGATAGCTGATGGCCTCCGTCCCCAGGGCCGCCTGGGCGGCGCTACGGATGAGGGTCTCGGTGAGATCCATGGCGCGATGGAAATCCGCATAGGCCTCGTACCATTCGAGCATGGTGAACTCGGGATTGTGGCGGGTGGAGATCCCTTCATTGCGAAAGTTGCGGTTGATCTCGAAGACCTGCTCGAAGCCGCCCACCACCAGGCGCTTGAGATAGAGCTCCGGGGCGATGCGCAGATAAAGGGTCATGTCCAGGGCATGATGGTGGGTGATGAAGGGCCGCGCCGTGGCCCCGCCGGGGATGGGCTGCATCATGGGCGTCTCGGCCTCGAAAAAGCCGCGCTGGCTCAGGCCCTGGCGCAGGGCGGCCACGGTCTGGGCGCGAATGCGGAAGGTGCGCCGGGCGGCCTCGGTCACGATGAGGTCCACATAACGCTGGCGGAAGCGGATCTCCGGGTCGCTGAGGCCATGCCATTTTTCCGGCAGGGGGCGCAGCGCCTTGCTGAGGAGGCGCAGGCTCCCCACGCGCAGGGAGAGTTCACCGGCGCGGGTGCGGAAGAGCTCCCCTGCGACGCCAATGATGTCGCCCAGATCCAGTTCCCGGAACAGGCCGTAAGCGGCCTCTCCCAGATGGTCCTTCCCCAGGAAGAGCTGGATGCGCCCCCCTTGATCCTGCAGATCCGCAAAGCTGGCCTTGCCCATGACCCGCCGGCTCATGAGCCGTCCCGCCAGACGGGCGCTGATGGGTTCCTGCTCCAGGGCCGCCCCGTCCATGTCGCCATAGCGGGCGACGAGATCACCGGCCAAAGCGTCCCGACGAAAATCGTTGGGATAGGCCTGCCCCTGCTCGCGCCAGCGCTCCTGCTTCTCGCGGCGCACCATCCTCTGATCGTTGCTGTCCTGCTCCATGCTCCACTTCCTCTTGGGCGAACGGGCCAAGGCCCGCCGTCAATGATCTGCACTGCGAAAACCCCATTCCACCCTTGCACGCGGCGTCCGGATACCAAACCGCCTGCTACAGGCCAGCCTTGAGGGCCGCCTCGATGAAGACATCCAGGCCCCCATTGAGGACTTTCTGCGTATCCCCCACTTCGACGCCCGTACGCAGGTCCTTGATCCGCGACTGATCGAGGACGTAGGAACGGATCTGATGCCCCCAGCCGATGTCGCTCTTGCTCTCCTCCAGGGCCTGCTTTTCCGCATCGCGCCGCTGAATCTCCATCTCATAGAGCTTGGAGCGCAGCATGTTCATGGCCTCGGCGCGGTTCTTGTGCTGGGAGCGATCGGTCTGGCAGGCCACCACGATCCCCGAGGGGATATGGGTGATCCGCACCGCCGAGTCGGTCTTGTTGATGTGCTGACCGCCGGCGCCGCTGGCGCGATAGGTGTCCACGCGCAAATCCGCCGGATTGATCTCCACCTCGAAGCTGTCATCGATCTCGGGATACACGAAAACGCTGGCGAAACTGGTGTGGCGCCGATTGCCCGAATCGAAGGGCGACTTGCGCACCAGACGATGAACCCCCGTCTCCGAACGCAGCCAGCCAAAGGCATGGTCACCGCGCACATGGATGCTCGCCGACTTGATCCCCGCCACCTCGCCCTCGGAGAGCTCCACCAGCTCCGTGTCAAAGCCATGCCCCTCGCACCAGTGCAGGTACATGCGCAGGAGCATCTCCGCCCAATCCTGGGCCTCGGTGCCGCCGGCCCCGGCCTGGATGTCCACGAAGCAGTTGGCGGCATCCTGGGGGCCGGCGAACATGCGCTGAAATTCCAGCTTTTCCACCGTGGCCAGGGCCTGATCCAGATCCGCGTCCACCGCCGCCAGCAGGGCCTCATCGCCCTCGGCCACGGCCAGATCCAGCATCTCGCCGGCGTCGCCCAGACTGGCCGCCAGGTGATCCAAAGGCGTAATTACCGCCTCCAGGCGCGCCCGTTCCCGACCGAGTTCCTGGGCCTTGGCCGCGTCGTTCCAGATGCCGGGATCTTCCAGTTCGCGTTGCACTTCCTCCAGGCGACCGCGCTTTTCCTCAAGGTCAAAGGAACCCCCTCAGACCCTGCACCCGGGCCTGGAGATCTTCGCGCAGAGCGCGCATCTCGTTAATTTCTCGCATCGTTTTCCTCTTTACATTGCCATTGGCGCAAACGTAGCTGCAATCGTTCCTCACCGCGATAGCGGTTGATCTCCGGAATATACAAGGCCTCGATCCAGGTGCTCCGGGGTTCGGCCGGGGGATGAAACTGCACCGCCTCCAGTCGCTGGCCCGCAGGGGTTTCCAGCGTGAAGCGCAAATGCCCCCCCTTCAGCAAACGCCAGTCGCAAACGCGAAAGGAGCCGCTGAAGAGGGGCTCGGGAAAGCGGTTGCCCCAGGGCCCCGCCCCTTCCAGGAGACGGGCGGTTTCCAGCCCCAGTTCGGCACCGCGCAAAGACCCGTCCGTGGCGATGGACTCTTCCAGGTCCTCGGCGCTGAGCCGGTCCCGCAGAACGGCCTCAAAGAGCGCCTGGAACTGCGGCAATGCCTCCCGGCGCAGGCGCAGGCCCGCCGCCATGGCATGGCCGCCGAAGCGCCCCAGCAAGCCCGGCGCCTGGGTCGCGCATTGGGCCAGGGCATCGCGCAGGTGCAGGGCGGGGATGGAACGCCCGGAACCCTGCAGCCAGCCGTCCCCGAGATCCGCAAAGGCGATGACCGGGCGATGATAACGCTCGCGCAGGCGCCCGGCGACGATGCCGACGACCCCTGCATGCCAGTCGGGCTCAAAAAGGCATAGGCCATAATTCTGCAGCAGTTCCGTCTCCACCTCCAGGAGCATCTCCGCCGCGCTGCGCATATCGTCCTCGATGCCCCGCCGCTGGCGGTTGAGCTCATCGAGCTGCGCCGCCAGGGGCTTGGCGCTTTCGAGATCCGGCGCCAGCAGCAGGCGAATGCCGATCTCCATATCTTCCAGCCGACCGGCGGCATTGATGCGCGGTCCGAGGATGAAACCCAGGTCGCTGGCCTGCAATCGCCCGGCTGGCCGTCCCGCCACCTCCAGCAAGGCCTGCAAGCCGGGCCGCCCGCGCCCGGCATTGAGGCGGCGCAAGCCCTGCATCACCAGGATGCGATTGTTGCGCTCCAGGGGTACCACGTCGGCCACCGTCCCCAAGGCCACCAGATCCCAGAGGGACGCAAAACTGGGCCGGGGACGGACGGCGAACCAGCCCTCGGCATCCAGGACGCTGCGCAGGGCCGCCGCCAGATAAAAGGCCACCGCCACCCCGGCGCTACCCTTCCAGGGGAAGGGGCAAGCCGGCTGATTGGGATTGACGATGGCATCGGCGGCGGGCAGTTCCGCGCCGGGCAGATGATGATCCGTGATGACCACCTGCAGCCCCCGCGCCTTGGCCTCCCGCACCCCCTCCAGACTGGAGATGCCATTATCCACCGTGACCAGCACCTCGGCCGCAGGCGGGATCAGTTCCAGGACCGCCGGCGTCAGCCCATAGCCGCAAGTGAAGCGATTGGGCACCACATAATCGACGCGCGTCGCGCCGCAGGCCTGGAGGGCCTCCACCAGCAGGGCTGTGGCGGTCGCCCCGTCGCAATCATAGTCGCCGACGATGACGATACCCTTACCCGCCATGAGGGCGTCGGCCAGGATCCGCGCGGCGGCGTCCAGGCCAAGCAAAGGAGCCGGACCAGTAGCCGGGGCCAGATCCCGAGCTTCCAGAGACAGCTCCGCAGCGCTCGTCACCCCCCGCGCCGCATAGAGGCGCGCCAGCAGCGGACTCAGGCCCGCCGCCTGCAGATCGGCATAGGCCGCCGTCGGCACCGGCCGCTCCATCCAGCGCGTCATCCCGTCACCACCGCCCCAGAGCAGCGGCGCCCCGGCCCGGCCGCGCCGCCCGCCGCCAGAAGCGCCAGCGATCTCCCGGCCGCAGGCGCACGCACTCGGCCATTCCGTCGGGCATGATGCCGCTCCATAACTGCACCGCGACACCAGCGGCCAGAGCGGCATGCAAGACCGGCACGATGCCGGCGAAAGCCGGCGCGGTCTCCTCCAGACGCCAGTCCCCAGGCCACTCCCACAGGATCTCACCCGCCTCCGCCCAAAAAATCCGCAGTTCCCCATCGGGCAAGGCATCCAGCCCATGCAGCAACGGCACCCCCGCCCAGGCCGCCAGCGCACGCAACCAGGGGGTCGAACTGGCCACGCCTTGCCAGCGCACGGCCGGCCGGGTGTCCGGCAGGCGTCCTTCCCCCCAGGCCCAGAAAAAACGCAGGGGCTCCAGGTCCTCCGCCTCCCGGCGCCGGTTCACCGGATGGGCCGTCAGGAGCATTTGCAATTCGTTGAAAATGCCATTCCAGTAACCCGCATCACCGCCCTTGGGCAAGAGATCCAGGGGTTCCCGACCCAACACCGCATAAATCGGCGTGCTCCGCAGATCCGGCACGACTTCCGCCAGGACATACCAGCGTCCCGACGGCTTCCCGCCCGCGATCTCCCAGCCAGCGCCGGCAAAATGGGCCCGGGCAGCAGCCAGCAGGACATCCATTTCCTCTACCTGCAGCGTTTCCACAGGCATCGGCAGCACCACCGCCTGCCCTTGTCGGGACTGTATCTGCACGGCCTCCAGGGCGATGACCCAGCGCCCGTTCACCGCCACGCCATCGGCGGCCGCCAGCAGCGCCGCGGCCGGCAGGGGACCCGCCGGAAAACTCCAGAGGCGGGCCGCCAAGTCCAGCAAGGTCGTAGCCGGCAGTCGTTCCCGTCGCCCCCGGCCCCAGTAGCGCGGCAGGAACTCGCCCAGCGCCTCGCCCGGCCAGGCGCGCAGCCCCGGGAGCCAGAGGGTCAGCCCCCCTGCGGATGAGTCCCCCTTGGCGGCGGGCATCAACGCTCGAGAATGGCGCGTTCCACCGCTGCCAGGGTGGCGTCCACGGTCACCACCTCACCGCCCTGGGCAATGGCGGTATCCGGGTCCTTGAGGCCGTGTCCGGTGAGGGTGCAGACCACCGTCGCCCCCGCTTCCAGGCGCCCGGCGCGGGCCGCGGCCACCACCCCGGCCACGGAGGCCGCCGAGGCCGGTTCGCAGAACACGCCCTCGTAGCGCGCCAGCCAGCGCTGCCCTTCGAGGATCTCCTCATCGGTCACGGCGGCAAACCAGCCGCCGCTCTCCCGGGCCACCACATGGGCCTGATCCCAGGACATGGGGTGGCCGATGCGGATGGCCGTGGCGATGGTCTCGGGGTCCTGGACAAAATGTCCGGCGATGAAAGGGGCGCTCCCCGCCGCCTGAAAGCCCAGCATCTTCGGGCGCTTGCCGGCCTTGCCGTGGCCATAGGAGCAGTGACCCTGACAATACTTACAGGCCCCGGTGAGGATCTCCCCGGCGCCCCCGCGCCCGTCCGTCGCCTCGCAATAGCCCATCCAGTGGGCGGTGATATTGCCCGCGTTACCCACCGGCAGGGCGTGATAATCGGGCGCCGCCCCCAAGGCCTCGATGATCTCGAAGGCCGCGGTCTTCTGCCCCTGCAAGCGGTAAGGATTCACCGAATTTACCAAGGTAATGGGGGCACGGGCGGCCACTTCCTGCACAATCTGCATCCCGGCGTCGAAATTGCCGCGGATCTGCAAGACCAGGGCGCCGTGCATCATGGCCTGGGAGAGCTTGCCCAGGGCGATCTTGCCCTCGGGAATGACCACAAAGGCGCGCATCCCGGCGCGGGCCGCGTAGGCCGCCGCCGCCGCCGAGGTATTGCCGGTGGAGGCGCAGATGACCATCTCGCTGCCCTCTTCCCGGGCCTTGGTCACCGCCATGGTCATGCCCCGGTCCTTGAAGGAACCGGTGGGATTCAGCCCCTCGTACTTGAGAAAGATGCGCAGATCCACGCCCAGTTGCCGGGGCAGGTTCAGACACTCGATGAGCGGCGTATTCCCCTCCCCCAGGCTCACGGCCTGCGTCTCCGGGGCCAAGGGCAGATAATCACGATAACGATCGATAATGCCGGTGTAACGGCTTGCGGTCACAAAGACCTCCTCATTGTCCACAGCATGATGAATCATTTTTTCCTGCTGCAACAGGGTTAGGCGGATTCCCCCAACCCTTCCACGCGCAGGCGCAGTACCGGGCGGGTCACCACCGGCAGGGACTGGATGCGCGCCAGCGCCGCATCCAGATCCCCCTCGCGGCAGCGATGCAAGAGCAGCACGATGGGCACATCCGCCGCCGCGCCCGCCTCCTTCTGCACCAGCGCCTCGATGGAGATGCCGTACTCCGCCAGCACCGTGGCCACCTGGGCCAGGACACCGGGACGGTTGTGGGCGTGGATACGCAGGTAATAGGCGCTTTCCACCGCCGCCATGGGCAGCAGGGGCAACGGACTCATGCAATCGGGCTGGAAGGCCAGATGGGGCACCCGGTTGCTGGGGTCCGCCGTCAAGGTCCGCGCCACATCCACCAAGTCCGCGACGATGGCGCTGGCGGTGGGTTCCGCACCCGCCCCGCGACCATAGTAAAGGGTCTGGCCGACGGCATCGCCATCCACCAGCACCGCGTTGAAGGGCCCCTCGACACTGGCCAGCAGGTGACCCTCGGGGATCAGGGTGGGATGCACGCGCAGTTCCACCCCGTCGGCCCGGCGCTTGGCGATGCCCAGGAGCTTGATGCGGTAACCCAGATCTTCGGCATAGACCACGTCCACACGGTCGAGATTGCGGATGCCCTCCACATGGCAATGGGCAAAATCCACCGGGATGCCAAAGGCAATGGAGGCCAGCAGGGTCAGTTTGTGCGCGGCGTCGCCGCCATCGATGTCCAGCCCCGGATCGGCTTCGGCATAGCCCAGGCGTTTGGCCTCGGCCAGGGCCGAGGGGAAGTCCCGGCCCGCGGTACGCATCCGGGTGAGGATGTAGTTGCTGGTGCCGTTGATGATGCCCGCAAGCCACTGGATGCGGTTCCCCGCCAGGCCCTCGCGGATGGCCTTGATAATGGGAATGCCTCCGGCCACCGCCGCCTCGAAGGCCACCACCACGCCCTGTTCCTGGGCGGCGGCAAAGATGGCGTTGCCGTGTTCCGCCAGGAGGGCCTTGTTGGCCGTGATCACATGCTTGCCGGCGGCAATGGCCTCCAGGATCAGGCTGCGGGCGGGCTCGATGCCCCCCATCACCTCCACCACCACGTCAATCTCGGGATTGCGCACCACCGCAAAGGGATCGCTGGTGACCGGGCAGCCCAAGTCCAAGCCCTGCAAACGGACAGGATTGCGCACCGCGGCCTGGACAATCACGATCTCGCGCCCCACGCGCCGGGCGATCTCCCCGGCATTACGGCGCAGGACCCGCACGGTCCCCCCACCCACCGTCCCCATGCCCAGGATGCCCACCCGCACCGGGCCCATGGCCGGTCTGCTCATAGATCCTCGCGGAACATCTGCTTGATGCCGCGAATGGCCTGACGGGTGCGATGCTCGTTCTCCACCAGCCCAAAGCGCACGTACTCATCTCCCATCTCGCCAAAGCCGATGCCGGGGCTCACCGCCACCTTCGCCCGCTCCAGCACCAGCTTGGAAAACTCCAGGGAGCCCATCTTGCGCAGGGCCTCGGGGATGCGCGCCCAGACGAACATGGTCGCCCTGGGCCGGTCCACGGGCCAGCCCGCCGCCTCCAGGCCGTCGCAGAGAACATCGCGGCGGTGCTCATACATGAGGCGGATATCCTCCACGCAGTCCTGCGGGCCCTCCAGAGCGGTGATGGCCGCCACCTGGATGGGAGTGAAGGTCCCATAGTCCAGATAGCTCTTGATGCGCCCCAGGGCGCCGATGAGCTTGGGATTGCCGACGGCGAAACCCACCCGCCAGCCGGGCATGTTGTAGCTCTTGGAGAGGGTGAAGAACTCCACCCCCACGTCCTTGGCGCCGGGCACCTGCAAAAAGCTCGGGGCCTTATAGCCGTCGAAAACGATATCGGCATAGGCCAGATCATGCACCACCCAGATGCGGTGCTCCTTGGCAAAGTCCACCACGCGCTCGAAAAAATCCAGCCCCACCACCGTCGCCGTGGGGTTGTGGGGAAAATTGAGGACCAGCATCCGGGGCTTGGGCCAGGCCGCCTTGATGGCCCTTTCCAATTCCGCGAAGAAGTCGCCGCCGGGCACCATGGGCACATGACGCACGTCCGCCCCGGCAATGACAAAGCCGTAGGGATGAATGGGATAGGTGGGACTGGGCACCAGCACCGTATCTCCCGGGCCCATGGTCGCCAGGGCCAGATGGGCCAGGCCCTCCTTGGAGCCGATGGTGACGATGGCCTCGGACTCGGGATCGAGATGCACGTCATAGCGGCGCTCGTACCAGGTCGTAATGGCCCGGCGCAGGCGGGGAATGCCGCGCGAAACGCTATAGCGGTGGGTATCGCCGCGCTGGGCCGTCTCGCAGAGCTTGTCCACGATGTTCTGCGGGGTGGGCTGGTCGGGATTGCCCATGCCGAAGTCGATCACATCCTCGCCACGCTTGCGCGCCTGGTTTTTCAGATCCGTAACGATATTAAAGACATAGGGGGGAAGACGACGAATACGTTCAAAATCACTATTCATGGGGCGCGTACTCTAGGGCTTGTAGCGAATACCGAAACCGCTAGACAATAGATTTGCGGCGCGGGCCTGTCAATCTGAAAAGAGGAAATCCGCCATGAAACTGCATCTGCAACGGGACGAACTGCACAACGTCATCCATGCCTACGGACCCCAGGGCATCGTCATTCGCGGCGTAACCCACGGCAGCGCCGTGCTGGTGGCCCCCGACTGGCTAGAAAGCCCGTGGGGACCCGCGGGCATGGACGACCTGCGTCCGGAGCATTTCGCCCGCTTCCACGGCAGCGCCCCGCAAATCCTCCTGCTCGGCACCGGTAGCCGCCAGCGCTTTCCCGACCGGTCGCTCTTGCGCGCCCTGCGCGAACGCAACATGCACCCGGAGATCATGGACACCAGTGCCGCCTGCCGCACCTACAACATCCTCGTCGGCGAAGATCGCGACGTGGTCGCCGCCCTCTTGCCCCCCGGCGCCTGAAAGCGATCTCGGCATGAGCCGGACCTGCCCGTCGGCGGAGGGGTTTTTGCCGCGACTTCGGCCCGCGCCGTCGTTGTTCTAGGCGAAAGCCCGCGCCCGGCAGGCGAACTGTCTGAGCCCGCAGGGCGAGTTTTCGCCTGCCAGCGGGATGAGCCGTAGAACAACAGGCAAGGACCGCCGGAGCAAAAAAACCCCTCCGCCGACGGGCGTATCCGGAATCAGAGATTCGTAAATACGAATTCCGCCGACAGCCCCTCGCTCTCCAGACGATGGCGCAGGGCGAACAGGGCCTCCACCTGAATCTGCCGGACGCGCTCGCGGGTTACCCCCATACGCGCCCCCACCTCTTCGAGGGTGGCGCTTTCCCCCCCGTCCAGGCCGAAGCGCCATTGCAGGACGAGCCGATGTTTCTCCCCCAAGGCCCCTATCCAGACGCGCAACTGATGGTTCAGATCCTTGTCGGCCAGGGTCGCTTCCGGGCCACAGCCGTCGGCATCCGGCAGCACATCCGCCAGGGACTGATCCCCATCACGCCCCATGGGGGCCTCCAGGCTGCTTACCCGCCCGTCCAGCTCCATACAGTCGCGCACATCCGCCACCGGCCGCTCCATGACCGCCGCCACCTCCTCGGCGCTGGGCACGCGCTGGAGGCGCTGGCCAAGACAACGGGCGGCGCGCAGGCAGGCGCTCAGCTCCTTCATGACGTGGATGGGCAGACGCACGGTGCGGGTCTGATTCATGATGGCACGCTCGATGTTCTGGCGAATCCACCAGGTGGCATAGGTGGAGAAGCGAAAACCCCGTTCCGGATCAAACTTCTCCACCGCCCGGATCAAGCCCAGGTTGCCTTCTTCGATGAGGTCCAGCAGCGGCAGGCCGCGATTGACGTAGCGGCGGGCAATGCGCACCACCAGACGCAGATTGCTCTCGATCATGGTGGTGCGGGCGGCGGCATCGCCCGCCTGCACCCGCTGGCCCAGGGCAATTTCCTCGGCAGCCGACAGGAGCGGACTATGGCCGATCTCGCGCAGATAACAGCGAGTCGCATCCCAATCCTGGATATCGGCGGGAATGCTCATCAAGACCTCATCATCCGGCCCACCGCCCAAGGCCTCCGCGGCCTCCTCCGGGATCACCTCGTCGTCATCTTCCGCTTCCGCGCGATTCACCATCCGTGATCTCCTGAAGCTACAGCAACGGTTCCCGCCAGCAGGGGCACGAAATGGCAAGGCCCCAAATCCCTTTCATGGGCGGTGTGCCCATCCCAGCGCAGGTCATGCAAGCGCTGCCCCCTGCCGTCGGCCACCGGCATGACCAAGCGGCCATCCGGCCGGAGTTGGGCAAAGAGCGCGGGCAAGGACCAGGGCGCCGCCGCCGTGATCACTATGGCATCGAAGGGCCCCGCCTCGGCCCAGCCCGCGGCGCCGTCACCATGGCGCAGATGGACGTTGCCCACCCCCAGTTGGGCGAGCTTTTCCCGGGCGCGGAGCAGGAGGGGCTCGATCCGCTCGATGCTATACACTTCGTCCGCCAGGGCCGCCAGGATCGCCGTCTGATAGGCCGAACCCGTACCCACCTCCAGCACTCGCTGCAACGGCTCCGCGGCGGCCGCCGCCGCGGTCATGCGCGCCACGGTCCACGGCTGGGAAATGGTCTGTCCATAGCCGATGGGCAGGGAAACCGGCTCATAGGCGCGGCCGGCCAGGGCCTGGGCCACAAAGCGATGGCGGGGAACCCGTCCCATGGCGGCCAAAACCCGCGCGTCATCGATCCCCTCGGCCTGCAATCGCTGCACCATGCGCGCACGGGTACGCGGCGAGATCATCCCCACTTCGGGGCTCAGGAGCGCGGACGGGTGAGCCACCGGCTCAAATCCTCCAAAAAGGCATAACGGGTCATATCCAGATCCAGTGGAGTGATGGATACGCAGGCACGGCGCACGGCATCGAAGTCCGTGCCCGGACCGGCGTCCGCCTCCCGGCCCGAAGGACCAATCCAGTACACCTGCTCGCCCCGCGGATCCTGGGCGGGGATCACGGCCTCGCTCTTATGGCGGCGGCCCAGGCGGGTCACTTCGGTACCCCGCAAGCGGGCAAAGGGCAGATCCGGCACATTGACATTGAGAATGGTATCGGCGGGCAAGGGGCTGTGCAACAGTCTTTCCACCAGCCCGACCAGCACCTGGGCCGCCGTCGCATAATGGGTACAGTCCTTGCCGGCCAAGGAAACGGCAAGGGCCGGGAGGCCCAGGAAGCGCCCCTCCATGGCCGCCGCCACGGTCCCCGAATAGAGTACGTCATCGCCCATGTTGGCACCCCGATTGATGCCGGAAATGACCATGTCCGGCGCCTCGGCGAAAAGCCCCGTGACCGCCAGGTGAACGCAATCGGTGGGGGTTCCGCCCACCAGATAATGGAAGCCATTGAAGCCGCGCCGCAAGCGCAGGGGGCGGTCGAGGGTGAGCGAGTTGCTGGCCCCGCTGCGGTCCTGCTCGGGGGCCACCACCACCACTTCCCCCAAGGGGGCCATGGCCTCGGCAAGGACCGCAAGGCCCGGCGCCAGATACCCGTCATCGTTACTCAGCAGAAAACGGGGCATTCCTGGGTCTCCCTGGGTCGATACCGATTGGCGGAACCCATGGTAAGCCATCCGCGTGGAGTCGGTCCATCACTTCACTCTCCGGCCATCCCGTCCACCCGGGCGGCTGCGGATGGGCAGCGGCGTTCCCCAGGAATGCTGCCGCCCCGAGCGTGGTCTGGATCGCCTAATGCGCCGCAGCGCCCGCCTGATCCGCACTGGGCACACTGACCATCTGCTGGATCTGGCGCTGCAGCAGGATCACCCGCAACTGCGCGGCATCCATCTGATTTTTGAGGCCATTGACCCTTTCCTGATAACGGACATAGTTTCTTTCGTTACCCAGGCGCACCGCCTTCCCTTCCTCATAGGCCTTGGTCGCCTGCAGCAATTGCAGGCGGGCGGCGGCAAGTTGCGCTTCCATCTGCTGCAGGGCGGGATTCACCGCCGGTTTTGGCGCGGAAATGACTGGGGCCGTTGCGGCGGGCGCAGCCGCCGGACTCGCCGCACCGGTCGGAGTGCTCACCTCCTCCGTGGGCGCGCCGGACACCACTTGGACATCCTTGGCGCCCGGCGGCGGCGTGTTGCCATAGCTGGCCACCCCATGCGCCCCTACCCAGCGATAAATGGTATCGGCACCGCTTGCGGCACTGCCCAGCAAGCCCGCCAAGACGATGGCGAGCCCCAGTCCGGCGCTGGCCGCACCGGCAGCCGTCCTCACCTTGGCCCTTTTCCCAGTCATGGATAACGATTTCGCGTGCAAAACAGTGCCCTCCCTCTGCATAACGCACTATATGGGTGCCTTCCCGCCTGCTGTCAACCTGGCCCCGGCGATCCTGCCGTTGGCGGAGGTGTTTTCAGGACCAAGGCAGCAAAGCCCGCGGCCCGGACAATAAGAAAGCCCCGCCGAAGCGGGGCCGCTAGACACACGCCTCCCGTCAGGGAAGGCGCTTAGCAGGACTCAGAGGCTGTAGTACATCTGAAACTCCACCGGATGGGTGGTCATGCGCAAGGTCTGCACCTCCGCCCATTTCACGTCCAGATACCCTTCCAGCCAGCTCTCGCTGAATACACCGCCCTTCATCAGGAACTCATGGTCGGCTTCCAGGGCATGCAGGGCCTCCTCCAGAGAAGCGCAGACGCCGGGGATGTCCTTGAGCTCTTCGGGCGGCAGGTCATAGAGGTTCTTGTCCATGGCGTCTCCCGGATGGATCTTGTTCTGGATCCCGTCCAGGCCCGCCATCAGCATGGCGGTAAACGCGAAATAGGGGTTCGCGGTCGAATCCGGGAAGCGCACCTCGATACGCCGGCCCTTGGGGTTGGTCACAAAGGGGATGCGGATGGAGGCGGAACGGTTGCGCGCCGAGTAGGCCAGAAGGACCGGGGCCTCGAAGTGGGGCACCAGGCGCTTGTAGCTGTTGGTGCTGGGATTGGTGAGGGCGTTGATGGCCTTGGCATGCTTGATGATGCCGCCGATGTAATAGAGGGCCGTCTCCGAAAGACCGCCGTAGAGGTCGCCGGCAAAGAGATTCTTGCCGTCCTTGCTCAGGGACATATGCACATGCATGCCGCTGCCGTTGTCGCCGACAATGGGCTTGGGCATGAAGGTGGCGGTCTGACCGTAGGCAGCGGCGACATTGTGGATCACGTACTTGAGGATCTGCACCTCGTCGGCCTTGCGGGTCAGGGTGTTGGCAGCCACGCCGATCTCGTGCTGGCCGGCCGTGGCCACTTCATGGTGATGCACTTCGACGGACAGGCCCATTTCTTCCATGGCCAGGCACATGGCCGAACGCAGGTCCTGGGCGGAATCCACCGGTGGTACGGGAAAATAACCACCCTTGACCCCCGGCCGGTGGCCCATGTTGCCGGATTCGTACTCCTTGCCCGAGTTCCACGCGGCCTCTTCGGAGTCGACCTTGTAGCCGCAGCCGCTCATATCAATGTTCCAGGTCACGGAGTCGAAGACAAAGAATTCGTTTTCCGGCCCGAACAGGGCGCTATCGGCAATGCCGGTGCTCTTGAGATAGGCCTCGGCGCGCTTGGCCACGGAGCGCGGATCGCGCTCATAGCCCTGGCCGGTAGCCGGTTCAATGACATCGCAGCGGATGATCAGGGTCGTTTCGTCGGTGAAAGGATCGAGAACGGCGCTGGCGGCTTCCGGGAGGAGGATCATGTCCGATTCATTGATGCCTTTCCAGCCGGCGATGGACGAGCCGTCAAAGGCCTTGCCATCGACAAAGGTCTTTTCCTCAATGGTGTGGCCGGGCACCGAGACATGCTGTTCCTTGCCTTTGGTATCGGTAAAGCGAAAATCAACAAATTTGACATCCTTGTCCTGAATCAGTTTGACCACATCAGCGGGATTGTAACCCATTGCCATCTCCTCTATGTTTGAAAACTATTCCGTTTCGTAGCCCATAATGTAAACAAATATCATGCCATCCGCTATCCAACCGGCATCCTGATCATGAA
The DNA here is from genome assembly GCF_049965315.1 of Acidithiobacillus sp. Taxonomy (GTDB): domain Bacteria; phylum Pseudomonadota; class Gammaproteobacteria; order Acidithiobacillales; family Acidithiobacillaceae; genus Acidithiobacillus_B. Next base: position 25,638 of record NZ_JBMFWL010000017.1, read on the forward strand.
ACATGTGATCCCTTCCAATGGACCGCACCGTTTTTGTGCAGCCAATCTGGAGTTGCACCATCATGAGGCGAAACGGATCCGGTCTCCGCTGTCGCCATGGCGCCACAATACGCCAATCCGGACTACCCCGGGAATCCCGCCGTCCAAGGCACGATGAATAGACCACTCCTGCTGGTGAAGGCTATCCAAAGCCCCCGCCGACGGCAAGAGATACTGCAGACGGGCCTCGACACTACCACCGAGATAGTGCAGGGTCACCTGTTCAGGCAGAGGCAACTGGGCGGCCAGGAGCGCCTGCCGGATGGCCGCCTCGATCTGGCTGCGCGCCGGCAAGACCGGCGAGCCCTGCTCATCATTCTCGCTGTCGATATGAATGGTGGCATCCATGAGGTCCGTCACCTGCCGCAACAGGACCATGCGCACCCGCTCGGCGATCTGATGCCCTTCGGAAACGCTCAGGGTCGGCGCCACCTGCAGATGCACCTCGGCCAGGGCTTGATGACCCATCTTGCGGGTCTTGAGCAGATGCAGGTCGCGCACCCCTTCAGTGCCAAGGATGATCGCGCGGATTTCCTGCAGGGTGGCATCGTCCAGACCACGATCCGCCAATTCTTGAATGGCCTCCCAGGCCGTCACCGCACCGATGCGCAGGACCATCAGCGCAACCACCAGGGCCACTACGGAATCGAGATAGGGGAAGCCCAGCCGACTGCCGCCAATACCGATGAAGACGATGACGCTGGAGATGGCGTCCGTGCGATGATCCCAGGCGTTGGCGCGCAATGCGGCAGAACGGTTGCGGCGAGCCACACGGATGGTGAGCTGGTACAGGGTTTCCTTGGCGACAATGGCAAAGGCAGCGATGTATAGCGTCCAGCTAGCGGGGACGACGAAGTGTCCGGCAAGCAGGCGTTGCACCGCCTCCACCCCAATCCAGGCGCCGTTGACCGCCAGCAGGGAGCCGGTGGCCAGCGCGGCGAGGGTTTCGAAGCGCTCATGACCGTAAGGGTGCTCCTGATCCGGGGGCTGGCTGCTGAAACGCATGGCCAGGATCAGGCCAAAGTCCGAGAGAAGGTCCGACAGGGAATGGACGGCATCGGCCACCAGCGCCTGGGAGTGGCCGAAAATACCTCCCGCCAGCTTGATAAAAAAGAGCGCGACATTGGTGGCCGCACCCATCAGGGTGATGCGCAGATTCTGTCGCCCCCGCTCCTTGCGGCTCACCGGTTCCACTGTCGCCACGCCCTTGCTCCGCCTCATGGCAAATTCACGCCAAGCACCCATGCCAATTGATGAACCACGATTCCCGGCCGTGCCCAGGGATTCCTTCCACCTATATAATCGTTGTATAATTTTTCATCCGGTCTTGTTTGCAGTGTAAAACAAGAAACAAGATCCCGCCATCAGGGCAATTATCGCTAAACGAGGTGAAAAATGCAGCCCACCATCGATGAAATTTTGTCCCGCGCCCATGCGCGCACGCAGGCCAGCGGCAAGATCCATGCGGGAGACCTGACCCCGGAGGAAGCGCATGCCATCCTCCAGGCCAACCCCAAGGCCCTGCTCATTGATGTGCGATCCCATCCGGAACTGGATTTTGCCGGGCTGGTTCCCGGTTGTTGCCATGTCCCCTGGCAACTCTATCCGGGCATGACCCCCAATCCCCACTTCACCACTGAAATCACCCAGCATGCCCAACCCGGCGACCTGCTGCTCCTGCTCTGCCGCACCGGCGGGCGCTCCCTGGCGGCCGCCGAACACCTGGCCGCCCTCGGCTACCAGCACTGTTACAACATCCTGGGCGGCCTGGAGGGGCGGCCCAACGAAGAGGGTGTGCGGGGAACGGTGGAAGGCTGGAAGGCGGCGGGTCTACCCTGGCGGCACAAGTAACCCGATGGCGGAGCGGCTCGGGAAACAGGCGCCGCTCCGCAATCCGGCCAGCCCTACTGCTGGCAGGCCGGGCAAAAGAGGGCGTTCTTGCCGCCCACCGCCAGCGTCTCCAGTGGCCCGCCACAGCTTGGACAATGCCCGTCCTGGTGATGGCGGGTGAGATAGGTCTTGGGCAAGAGGCTAGGCTTGGCCTGACAGCGCACCGCCCGCTCCAGCACCCGTGGAATCTGCTCCAGGAGCCGGCCACGCTCTTCCTCGCTGAGACTCGGGGCCGTTCGATCAGGGCGGATGCGGGCCTGAAAGAGGATCTCATCGGCCCAGGTGCCGCCAATCCCCGGCACAAAGGCATCATCCAGGAGGATGTTCCGCACGGCGCTCCGCCGTCGCGCCAGGGCGTCGCGCAAAACGCCGAGGCCGTCATGCACCAGCAGCGGATCGGGCCCTAGCTTGGTAAGGAAATCGACATCGGCATTTTCGTCCAGGAGCCGCAGGCGATTGTGCAACTGGGTCCCCTGCAGGCGCAGGCGGTTATTGCCGTTGAGATGAATCTCCAGCGCCCCCCGCTGGCCTTCTTCCCCCTCGACCGCCGCCGGGCCGCGTTCCAGATCTCCCGTCAGTTCGCCGCCAAGGTTCATGGCCAGAATGTCCTGGCGGTTCAACTCCAGGAAGAGGTAATGGCCGTAGCGGCGCACATCGGTGATTTCCCGCCCCTTGAGCGCCTCGTCTTCCATGCCCGCGCCATCGGCCACCTGCTCACCCCGGGCGTTGCTGATCTGCAGGGCGCCTATCCGCTTGTGCAGCATGGCCCGCTTGAGCCTCTCTTTCAGTAATTCGATCTCCGGCAATCCTGCCATATCGTCCCGTCCGCCCCCATTTTTCGCGCAATTTTCCTGGAGCGTAGTCTAAACCCCTTTGCGTAGCGCGCCAATGGCCCGATTTTGCGCAATGGGTCGCGCCGAATCGGGCCATTCCTGCCGCCGGTATCCGCGTCTCCCCGATACCGGATCCACCCCGGCGAACCCGGGGCCGGTTTTATGGATGGGCCTTGATGGCGGCCTCCACCTGCTGTGCAAAGGTTGGATCGGTCTGTGCCTTATTCATGAGGTCGCCGTATTCCTGCACCGTAAGGTGATGGGCAGAAAGCACCGCCTGAACCTTGGCACCATACTGCTTCATCAAGGTTTCCCGCTGCGCCGCGGACACGCTTTTTGCCCCCAGATCGTGATGGATCTGCTCATTCAAAGGCTTGATCTGGGTAACGGCGGCAGCGAAACGCTGGACCTCGGCCTGGCTCACCGCCGGCGAACCCTGGCCTTGTGCAGGACCCATGGGCGACGATGCGGACGGACCCTGTCCAGCGCTCATTCCCATCGGGGACGATTGCTGCTGGGGGCCGGACATCGGCATCTCCGTATTGGCCATCGCCCAACCGGCTCCCGCAACAAATAAACCAAGACCAACCATCACACTCCATAGTCGAAACTGCATAATATTCCTCCTCATATCGGCGATTACAGCAAGCAAGCGCAAGCACAATCTTCACCAGACCGACATCTCCAGATGCCGATCCAAATCCGCTTGCATTTTCACCGTAACGCATCATGGCGGAGATGGCAAGTATCATCAACACATGGGTTACAAATGATCTTAATGCGTTGTTATCATTTGCTAATATTCAGTTGAAAAGAAATAAATATTGTTCAGAAGAGATGGGTAATAGTGTTTATCCATAACCCAACAATCGTTGCAACAAACCCACAGACAACCCCGGTCTAGCCGTTTTCCAGTGACTGGATCCGCGCCTCCCGATAAAAATGGAAGGGGGGCCGACCGGAGCATCCGGAAATGTTGCCCGGCGGCACAGCACCCGCCGAGAACTCACTCGCCCTTGCGCCGGGGTAAAGATATTCAGCATTCATCATCATGGCACTTTTAAAAAGCAGATCTTTCAGCAGCAGGCCCCTGGCCTTTTCCGCCTCTCTCTCGATCCCTTGCTCGTCGGCGCTGAGGCGGATATTTTCCATCGCCGTTCCTCTTTTGCGGGTCTGGAAAATATTGTCCAAACGCCGCCTGCGGAGGAAATTCCGCAGCGGCGGGCAGAGAGAGGGAGGCGAATGCCCATCCCTCCGCGCCTGCAAGGGCTAGCCGATCCTTGCGATGGGCTCCCGGGCTATGGCACCCTGCGGCCGGCAGCCCCCATGACGGGGTGCGTTTGCAGTTTTTCGAAGTGCCCTTATGATGTTCCCTTGACCCACTTCTCCTTCGAGATCCCCAGGAGCCATGACCAGCCAGGATACCCCCCCTTATTCCCCGCAGACACTGGAAGGCGAGGTGCAGCGCCGTTGGCAGGAACAGCAGCTTTTCCGCGCCGTGGACGATGCCCCGGGCGAAAAATTCTACTGCCTGTCCATGTTCCCCTATCCTTCGGGCCAGTTGCACATGGGCCACGTGCGCAATTACAGCATTGGCGACGCCATTGCCCGCTACCAACGCATGCGCGGCAGGCAGGTGCTCCAGCCCATGGGCTGGGACGCCTTTGGCCTGCCGGCGGAAAACGCCGCCCTGAAACACGGCCTGGCCCCGGCGCAGTGGACCCTCGACAACATCGCCCACATGCGCGGGCAACTGCAGCGGCTGGGGCTGTCCTACGATTGGTCGCGGGAGTTTGCCACCTGTACACCGGAATATTATCGCTGGGAGCAATGGCTCTTTGTGCGGCTCTGGGAAAAGGGCCTGGTCTACCAGAAACTCGGCACCGTCAACTGGGACCCGGTGGACCAGACGGTGCTGGCCAATGAACAAGTGGTGGACGGGCGCGGCTGGCGTTCCGGGGCCGTGGTGGAGCGGCGCGAGATCCGCCAGTGGTTTCTGCGCATCACCGCCTATGCCGACGAACTCCTGAGCGACCTGGAGCATCTGGCCGAAGGCTGGCCGGAGCAGGTCTTGAGCATGCAGCGCAACTGGATCGGCCGTTCGGAAGGCGCGGAGATCCAGTTCCCCCTGACTACCGGCGAGGGCGGCATCAAGGTCTTCACCACCCGTCCCGACACCCTCCTGGGGGCCACCTATCTCGCCATCGCGCCGGAACACCCGCTGGCCCTGGCGGCCGCCCGGACGCAACCAGAACTGGCCGCCTTCCTCGAACGCTGCCGGCATGTGGCCGTCTCCGAAGCGACGATGGAAACCCAGGAAAAAGAGGGCCATCCCACCGGCATCACCGTGCACCATCCCCTGACCGGCCAACCCCTGCCCGTCTGGGTGGCCAATTTCGTCCTCATGGGCTATGGCGAGGGCGCCGTCATGAGCGTACCCGCCCACGATCAGCGGGACTTCGAGTTTGCCCGGAAATACGGCCTGCCGATCCAGGTGGTGGTGGTCCCGGAGGGAGAGGAAATCCCATCCGGCATCCTCGAGCAGGCCTACACCGGGTCGGGCCGCCTCGTCCATTCCGGCATCTACGACGGGTTGGACAACGAGACGGCCAAGGCCCGCATCACCGCCGCCGTAGCGGCAGTGGGCCTCGGGCAGAAAACGGTGAACTACCGCCTGCGCGATTGGGGCATCTCCCGGCAGCGCTATTGGGGTACCCCCATCCCCATGATCCACTGCCCCCGCTGCGGCGTGGTACCGGTGCCCGAACAAGACCTGCCCGTGGTCCTGCCCACCCATTACCACTTGGACAACCCCCGCTCCCCGCTCCTGGACGACCCCGAGTTTTACCGGGTACCCTGTCCCCAGTGCGGTGGCGAGGCGCGGCGGGAAACGGACACCATGGACACCTTCGTGGAGAGTTCCTGGTACTACGCCCGCTTCACCTGCCCGGATGCCGCCGCCATGCTGGATGAGCGCGCTGCCCGCTGGCTGCCGGTGGATCAGTACATCGGCGGTGTCGAACATGCCGTTCTGCACCTGCTCTACGCACGTTTTTTCAATAAGCTCCTGCGGGACACCGGCCTGCTCCCGGCGGATGGCGCCCACGATGAACCCTTCCGCCGCCTCCTGACCCAGGGCATGGTGCTCAAGGACGGCAGCAAGATGAGCAAGTCCAAGGGCAACACCGTGGATCCCCAGGGCCTCATCGACCGCTATGGCGCGGACACGGCCCGGCTCTTCATCCTCTTTGCCGCGCCGCCGGAGCAACACCTGGAGTGGTCCGACACGGCGGTGGAGGGGGCCTATCGCTTCCTCAACCGGGTCTGGCGCCTGGTCCATGAATACGGCCAGACACCGCCGCCCCTGCCGGCGACCCTTTCGGCCGAGGCCCGGGACCTGCGCCGGCTCGTCCATCAGTGCATCGACCGGGTCAGCAGCAACATGGATGGACGCTACCATTTCAACGCCGCCATTGCCGCCATCATGGAGCTCAACAATGCGCTGATGAAAGTACCCGGCGACGCCCCGGCGGATCTCCGCGCCGTGCTCGGGGAGGGCTTGCGCTCCATGGCGCTGCTCCTCTCGCCCTTCGCGCCGCACATTGCCGAGGCCCTCTGGCGACGGCTTGGGCAGGAGGGGGAACTCAGCTTCGCCCCCTGGCCCAACGCCGACCCGGAAGCCCTCCAAAGCAGCACCGTCACCCTCGTCATTCAGGTCAACGGCAAGCTGCGGGAACGCCTGGAGGTGCCCGCCGATGCCGATGCCGGGAGCACCGAGGCCCTGGTCCTGGCCTACCCTCCGCTGCAGAAGCATCTGGCGGGACTGAGCGTGCGCAAGGTGGTGGTCGTGCCGGGCCGCCTCGTGAATGTGGTGGCCCAATGAAACGGCTGCTGCTGGCCATGGGCCTCGCCCTCAGCCTGAGCGCCTGCGGCTTTCACCTGCAGGATGGCGCCAGCATTCCGCCAACCCTGGCGGGCCTGCGGGTGGAAGGCAACGGTCCGGCGGGAGGCAGCCTCGCCCAGGCAACGGCCAGGGCACTGGAGCGGGAGGGCAATTACCCGCAGAAGACCGGTCCGGTGCTACGCATCGACAATGCCGGCATCAGCCAGCGCATCATCAGCATCAGTCCGACGAGCGGCGCCGCCGTGGAGTTCCTCAACACCCTGCGCGCCGAAATCAGCGTTGTCGGGGCGGACGGCAAGACCCTGCTGCCGCCGCAGCCGCTCCTCCTGGAAAACAGCTTCAGCTTCAACAGCGCCAATCCGCTGGCCACCAGCGAGCAACAGAACACCGCGCAACGCACGATGCTCCGCCAGGCGGCCCAGCAAATCCTGGCCCGCGTGCTCAACAGCCCCCGCTTCCGCGAGGCCCGGCCCTAAGCCATGCGCCTCAAGGCGGCCCAGTGGTCGGCTCATCTGCGCGGCACCCTGGCCAGCGCCTACGGCCTTTTCGCCGACGATCCCCTTCTCACCCAGGAGGCCGAAGACGCCCTCCTGGCCGCCGCCCGGCAACAGGGCTACGCCCAGCGCGAGCGCCTGAACGGTGGGAACACCGCGCCCTGGGAGCGCATGAAAGACGAGCGTGATGCCGGCTCCCTCTTTGCCGAGCGCCGCGTCCTGCTGTTGCGCCTGGATAGCCCCAAGCCCCCCCGGGAAGGGGCGGCGGCGCTGGATTACTGGCTCGCATCGCCGCCAGAGGATGTCATCCTCGTCATCAGCGGCGCCCGCCCCGATGCCAACACCCAGAAGAGCGTCTGGTTCAAGACCCTGGAGAGCAAGGGCCATACCCTCATCCTCTACGCCCCGGAGGGGAAAGACTGGCCGCGCTGGGTCGAGGCGCGCCTCGCTCAGGCGGGTCTGCACGCCGATGCCGAGGCAGTGCAGGTCCTCAGCAGCCTCAGCGAAGGCAATCTGCTGGCCTGCAGCCAGTCCATCGCCCGCCTGCAGCAGTTGATGGGCAAGGGGCAGGTGGATGCGGCGGCGGTGCGGGCGGTGCTGGCCGACAGCAGCCAGTTCAGCATCTACGATCTCGCCGACGCCGCCCTGCGCGGCGAGCCGCGCCATGCCCTGCGCATCCTGGACCGCCTGCGCCAAGGCGACGGCGAGCCGACCCTCTGCCTCTGGGCCCTGCACCGGGACTGCCGACTGCTCCTGCAATTGCAGGACCCCCAGGTTCAGGCCGGCAGTCTGTTCAACAAGGCGCGCATCTTCCCCCCGCGGCAGGACTGGCTGCGCAATGCTGCCCGCCGCCTGAGCACCGCCAGCCTGCTCACGGCCCTGCAGGATTGCGCCGCCGTTGACGCCCGCATCAAGGGCCAGGACCCCACCCCCGTCTGGCCCGCCCTGGCGGATCTGGTCCTGCGCATTGCCGGCCCCGGCCCGAGCGGGCACAATAAGGCCCATTGAGCCCACGTCCCCCATGCCCAGCAAGGAGACCCCTGTGGATATCCAGAGCGAAATGGACAAGATCGGCACCCGCGCCCGCGCCGCCCAGAACCAGTTGCAGCGGGCCAAAACCGGCGCCAAGAATGAAGCCCTGGCCAGCATGGCCGAATTCCTGCGCCGCGATGCCGACGACCTCCAGCGGGCCAACCGCAAGGATCTGCGCGTTGCCGAAGAGGGTGGGCGCGATGCCGCCTTTCTCGACCGCCTGCGCCTGGATGAGGGGCGCATCGAGGCCATGGCCAAAGGTCTGGAGGAGGTCGCCGCCCTGCCCGACCCCGTGGGCGAGATCACCGACCTGCGCTATCGTCCCAGCGGCATCCAGGTGGGCAAGATGCGCGTCCCCATCGGCGTCATCGCCATGATCTACGAATCCCGCCCCAACGTCACCGCCGACGCCGCCGGCCTCTGCCTCAAGTCGGGCAACGCCGTCATCCTCCGCGGCGGCTCCGAGTCCCTGCACAGCAACATGGCCATCGCCGAACGCCTGCGCGCCGCCCTCGGCCGCGCCCGCCTGCCCTTGGACGCGGTGCAGTACGTGGGCACCGCCGACCGCGAGGCCGTGAGCGTGCTCGTCCGCATGGATGCCTTCGTGGACGTGGTCATTCCCCGGGGCGGCAAGGGCCTCATCGAGCGCATCAGCCGGGAGGCCACCGTACCGGTCATCAAGCATCTCCATGGCAACTGCCACGTCTACGTGGACGCCAGCGCCGACCCGGACAAGGCCCTGCGCGTGGTGGTGAACGCCAAGACCCAGCGCCTGGGCACCTGCAACACCGCCGAGAGCCTCCTGGTCCATGCCGCGCGCGCGGGCGATCTCCTCCCGGCCATCGCCCAGGCCCTGCAGGGGAAGGGCATCGAGATCCGCGCCTGCCCCCGCAGCCTGCCCCTCATCCCCGGCGCCATCGCCGCCGGCGAAGACGATTATTACGCGGAATACCTGGGCCCCATCATCTCGGTCAAGGTGGTGGACGGGCTCGACGCCGCCATCGCCCACATCAACACCTACGGCTCCCAGCACACCGACGCCATCCTCACCGAGGACCTGGGCAGCGCCCAGCGCTTCCTGCGCGAGGTGGACTCCAGTTCCGTCATGGTCAACGCCTCCACCCGCTTCGCCGACGGCTTCGAGTACGGCCTGGGCGCCGAAATCGGCATCTCCACCAACCGCCTGCACGTGCGCGGCCCCGTAGGCCTGGAAGGCCTCACCACCCAGAAATGGATCGTCCTGGGAGATGGCCATATCCGCGCCTGAACAGGGGCCGTCGGCGGACCTGCTCGCCCTGCTGGCGATCCTCGCCGACGGTCTTCCCCACCCACCCTGCGCCCTGCCCCTGGCTGCAGCGTCTTTGGAAAAAGCGCTGGCCGAGGCCGGACACTGGGGCCTGCCCCTCCAAAGGGAAGAAGGCGGGCAACTGCGTCTGCACTATCCTTACCCCCCCCTGCGGGCTGCTGCCGTCGCCCAAGGAGCCGGCTGGGACCCGGCCCTGGTCGTCGTCCTGCCGTGGTGCGACTCCAGCAACGAGCGGCTGCGCCGCCTCCATCCGGGACCACGGGCACTCCTCTGCGAAGGGCAATGGGCCGGCAGGGGGCGGCGCGGCCGGCGCTGGTCCTCCCCCTTCGGCCGCCACCTCTACCTCAGCCTCTCCTGGCCCGTCGCTGCCCTCCCCGAGCAGGGCAGCGTGGCCCTGGTGGCCGCCCTGAGCGTCTATCAGGTCCTGCATTCCCTCGGGATTCCCGGCCTGGGCGTCAAATGGCCCAACGATCTCTGGGTAAACGAACGCAAGCTGGCGGGCATTCTCGTCGAGGCCATTTCCCAAATGGGCCAGCCCCGCCTCATCATCGGCCTTGGCCTCAACGTCCACGCCGACCCCGCCCTGCCCCCCGGGGCCGTCAGCCTGCACGATCTGGACGTAAAAATGGATCGCAACGCCCTCGCCGGCGGCATCCTGGCGCAATGGGAAGCCGATCTGCGCCGCTACGGAGAAGAAGGATTCACCGCCTTTCTCTCCCGCTGGCAAGAGGCCGATTGCCTGGCCGGACGCCGGGTGCAGGTCTCCGCACCGAACGGCGTCCGGCATGGCCGGGCGCAAGGGATCGATATGCACGGTCGGCTCATCCTGGAGGACGAGAGCGGTCTCCACACCATCGCCATGGGCGAGGCGAGCCTGCGTCCCGCGGCCGCGCCATGATCCTCATCGCCATCGGCAACACCCACGCCCTCCTGGCCGAAAGCACGGACGGGAAGCATTTCGCCGTTCTGCGCCTGCCCACGGCAGCCGCCGATCCCGGCCAGCTTCCCGCCCCCTGGCCGGAAAAGCTGCGCCAAGAGTCAGTATTCCTCGGCGGCGTCGTCCCCCATGCCGCCCAAGCCTGGGCGCAGACTCTCAGCCGCCTGGGCATCCCGGCGCGCGAACCCGATCCCGCCGTCTTCCAGCGCCGGGTGCCCCACGCCTACACCCCCGCCGCCAGCCTTGGCTTCGACCGCTGCTGCTGCCTCCTGGCCGCCGCCCTGGACTACCCCCATCAGGACAGCATCGTCATCGACGCCGGCACCGCCGTCACCATCGACCTCTACGCCCAAGGCCGCTTCCAGGGCGGCCGCATTTTGCCGGGCCTGACCATGAGCCTGCTCGCCCTCGCCCAGGGCACCGCCCTCCTGCCGGATTTGTCCCCGGAGGGAGATATCCCCTTCCTCGGCAACGACACCGCCGCCAGCATCCGCTCGGGGGTCTACCACATGCTCGCCAGCGCCCTCCAAGGTGCCATCACCCAATACCGCCAGCGCGCCCCCAATGCCCAGATCATCCTTACCGGCGGCGACGCCCCCCGCTTCCTTCCCACCCTCCCCGCCACACAGCACATTCCCCAATTGCTGTTGCGCGGTTTTTATCTGTGGGCACAAGGCTGAGGCGCGCTGGACTGCTCACACCTCAAGAGACCATCTATACCCAGCAATACCGGGCGGCACATCGCCACCACCTGGTGCTCATGCCGCCGTGCTCTCCGTGCTGATCGAACTCCATTCCAGCCGCTGGCCCTCGGCAATCCCCAAGCGCGCAATGCTGCCTGCGGCGATTTCCAGGGTGGCCCATGCCCCCCGACAGAATTCTAGTCCATAGGGCTTCACTCCCTCACGGCAGGCCAAGACCGTCTGCTCTCGATCCAGAAACACGATGTCCAAAGGAAATCTCATACCCCAAGTATGCACACTCGCGCAGGGCATCAGCAGCAATCCTTGTTCGTCATGAAGCACTGACCTGCCTAAAAGGCCCTGCAATCGGCCCCAAAAACCGGCGGCCAGAACCACCTCGGACCAGAGAACCTGCGTATTGCGCCGGATCGCGCCCACGACCTTCAAAATCCGCCTTCCTGAATGAATTTCATATAGATGACGAAGGCCAGCATCAGAAAGGTGATCGGGAAAATGAACACCACAAGGGGGGCCAGAAGCTTCACCGGAGCTTCCAAGGCCAATTTCTCGGCACGCAAGAAACGCTCTTCACGACGTTGTTCCGCCTGCGCCTGCAACACCGGCCCGAGATCGCCGCCCCGTTCTTCGGTCTGGATGAGCGCGCTGACCAGGCTGCGTACCTCCGTCAATGTGACACCCCCTGATGAAACGCATTTTTCGCGGCTGCAAATCAGCCTGCGCCATCCGGGGCAGACAGATTGGCCCGATCTATGGGAGAATGGCATCGCCATCTTCGCCGGCTGCCGGCCAAGCGCTCGCCCAGGTGCCATGCCGATCGGCAAGGGACGGAGATCCGTGCTCCAACACATTGATCAAATACGGGACGGACCATGAACCGTGACGACCAGGAAGCAGTGGAATCATTAATCCATGAGTTCAGACAGACGCTGCCGGACATTTCGGCCACGGAGTTTGAGGTCTTTGCGCAAAAACAATACATTGCCAAAATAGAACGGAACAGAAAACTTTCCATAGCTGCATCGGTGATTACCTTTCCAACAATCATCGTGGTGTTTTTTGGCTC
>NZ_JBMFWL010000018.1:0-37473 GCF_049965315.1 Acidithiobacillus sp.
ATGCTCAGTTGAAACTGCCGACCTCAAAAGCAGCATGAGGAACGAATAAAGCCCTCCACAAAACTCGGGGGGATTCAGAACGCCTGCACCGTCCCATGATCCAGAAGCCGATCCCGATTCTTGGTGAAGACCGTCGGTACCCAGACCTCATCGTCCATGCCGAGGCCCACGAACCAACGGAAGAGCAGGTTGTAGTTCAACTGTTCGATCAGCTGTCGTTCCGATCGGATGCTGTAAAACACCTGCAGGAGCAGGGCACGCAGCAGAAACTCCGGGGGAATGGAGGGGCGACCAAAGGCGGAGTAGATCGTGCTGAAGTGGCCATCCAGCTCCGCCAAGGAGCGATCCACGATGACCCGGATAGCCCGCAGTGGATGGTCCTGGGGCACCCGTTGTTCGGGGGAGACATAACTGAACATCCCTTGGGTCTCTACCTTGGCTCCACGCATCGTTCGAACCTCTCCAGCCTCGTTCTGCCCATTATACCACCGACTTTTTCAGCATCCTCTTAAGTGAATAAGTAAATCGCTTTTGGCCGATAATAGCCCTTCCTACGCTATCTGTGAATGTCTGCTCCCGCTAAGGGTTGTCTGATGCCTGCCCACACGGCGACTGGTTCTGCAGGGCTCCTCGGGCAGGCGTCGGACAAGCCACGAAGGAGGAAACCGCGGGGGGAAACGTGACGTTCAGATGAGGCTACGGGCTATGGGGATTTGAAGCGTCCTATCCTGGCACGAAAGGCCGGCTTGGCACGGCTGTTGGCGGATTTTTTCTCCGGGGCAGGCAGGTTGTGGTCGGATATGCCAGATTTCTGCCGGTACACTACGATTCAACAGGCGAAAATCGTGCTGTTTTCTGGACGAGGCCCAAGGGTCTCTTATTGGCTCTGGCCAATATATCGCCGATGGGAAGTGGGGTAGGTATCGGTGTGCGCTGGCAATCATTGCGCACCTCCATGCCGGGGTGGCGCGCGGATGGAGGATGCACGCACCAGGGTCTAGATGATGATCATCGCGGCCCCGCAATCCGGGCAGACGAAGGTGGGCTGGGTGGTTGTTCCTACGGACGTGTCCTCGTTTTCTGGCGATGTATCGGGTGTCGCGTGCAAAAGCTTACGGACCAGCACCAGGTTTTTCTTGCGCCCGGCGTTGGCCAGCAGCCCATAGTGTCGTATGCGATGGAACCCGCTGGGTAAAACATGCATCAGAAACCGACGCATGAATTCGTCCGTACTGAGGGTCATGATTTTATGACGAGTACGACCTTTTGCCCGATAATCTTTCCAGCGGAAGGTTACCCCATGAGCGTCGAAGGCCACGAGGCGCCGGTTGGAAATCGCCACCCGATGCGTATAACGGGATAGATAGGCCAGAACCGCTGCAGGCCCGGCAAAGGGGCGCTTGGCGTAAACCACCCATTCGCAATTCCGTAACGGCGCGAGCCAGTCGGCAAAGGTGGCGGCATCGGCCAGCGCAGCATACTCCCCGAAAAATTGAAGCTGGCCGGCGTGGTGCGCCTGCCGGAGTGCTTCGAGAAATCGCCGTCGAAATAGGCGCGAGAGCACCCGCACGGGTAGGAAAAACCCCGGCTTGCAGGCGACCCAACGGGTGCCGTCGAGAGACAAACCGCCGCCAGGGCCGATGCCATGAACATGAGGGTGGTGCGTCAGCGCCGACCCCCAAGTATGGAGGACCAGGGTGGCCCCGATGCGGGCACCCAGATGCTGGGGATCGGCCACAATGGTTTCCAGTGTTTCGGCAGCGACGTTAAACAGCAGGCGATAAATCACCGCCTTGTTGGAATAAGCGATCGCGCTGATGGGTGCTGGCAGCGTGAACACCACATGATAATAATCCACTGGCAACAGCTCGCTTTGCCGTGCCTCCAGCCAGCGTCGAGCCGCGCTGGCTTGGCATTTCGGGCAATGCCGGTTGCGGCAAGAGTTATAAGAGATATCCGTATGCGCACACTCCGTACAGCGCAGCACATGCCCCCCCAGCGCTGCGCTGCGGCATTGCTCGATGGCGGACATGACCTTGAGCTGGCTGCGGCTCAAGTGCGTGCGCTGAGCCTGTCGCCAGGAAGGCCCATGGGCACGAAAAATATCCGCGACCTCTACGGCGGGCTGTTCCACGGAGATGGCCTACGTGGGGCGCAGACCCTCGATTGGACTGACCACTTCCCGCAGGATTTCCGTGGCCACATGGGCATAGAGCGCCGTCGTCTCCAGGCGCCGGTGCCCGAGCAGGACCTGAATGATCCGGATATCGACTTTCTCTTCCAACAGATGGGTGGCGAAACTATGGCGCAGCGTATGCATCGAAACCCGTTTGTTTATCTTTGCCGCAGTCGCAGCAAAGTGTATGGCGCGGTTGATTTGTCGAGGACTGAGCGGATGAATTGGGTCGCGTCCTGGGAACAGCCAACCACCACGGAGCATCTTCCCTTGTGCGTGGGCTGCCCACCACCAGGCGCGCAGACGCTCCAGCAGTATTGGCGAGAGCATGGCGTAGCGATCCTGTAGTCCTTTGCCCTGTTCGACCCGCAGAACCATGCGCTGGCTATCGACGTCTCCGATCTTTAAAGAGATCACCTCATGAGAGCGCAGTCCTGCACCATAGGCGACCGAAAAGACGGTTTGGTACTTCAAATTTGGGGCGGAGGCGATCAGCCGGGCCACTTCTTCACGACTCAATACCACAGGTAGCTTGCGCGGGACCGGCACGGATTGCATCTTTGACATACAGTCAGCACGATCAAGCGTGACTTCAAAGAAAAACTTCAGCCCGGTGATCGTAGCGTTGAGGGTGATCGACGAAACGCCGTGATTGGCGAGGTATAACTGGAAAGAGCGGAGGTCTTCCGCTGCCGCCGTGTCCGGTGATCGCCCCAGATAGCCTGTGAATTTCCGCACGGCTCGGATATAGGCTGTTTGTGTCTTGGGGGCTAGTTTGCGCATCCGCATATCATCGATCATACGTTGACGTAGGGGAGTAATGCCTCGGTTCGAAGGGGTCATGACGCTGCTCCTATCCTGAAAGCAGGAGAATTGCCTGATCTTTCAACATAGGAAATGGAAGGCACTTTGTCACAATGGCCCACAAAATCAGAACGAAGCCACCCTACCGCGCCAGCGGTTTAGTCCTCCGCTGCAATGCTGACGCTCAGGAGGCGATGATATCGCCATAAAGCGCGGATGCGTCTTTACCCTTTCGGCCACCCTTGCCGAAGTGGTACTATCTGTTTTCCTCACCGTACGCAAGGCCGATTTTGTCGCGCACGAAGTAGGGATACCGCTTTTCATCCGGTGTCGTATCGTTCGCCACCCACTTATAGACATATAGGATGACCTATTTGATGGAACAGGAAGGCGTACGCAAATTCATCCTGGACTGGGAGCGTGGATCGGCACCGGCGCCGCAGGCCATTGAGCAACTCGTTGATTGGCGCGATATCCTCCATGGCCGTGGCCTGGTGGGCGCCGATCCTGCCCGTTACGGCGGTATCGGCTTTGGCAATCTGAGTCGCCGCACGGCCACGGGCTTTCTCATCACCGGCAGCCAGACCGGGGCACTGCTCCGCCTGGAGGCGGCGCATTTCTGCCTCGTGCGCGGCTGGGACATCCCCCGCAACCGTCTCCAGGCCACAGGGCCCATCGCCCCGTCCTCCGAAGCCCTTACCCACGCCGCCTGCTATGCCGCCAACCCGGCCATTCACTGGGTTTTCCATATCCACAGCCCGGAGCTTTGGCATGCTGCCCCAAGCCTGGGCCTGGCCAGCACCGATCCCGCCATCGCCTATGGTACGCCGGCCATGGCTGAAGCATTGACCGCCTTGGCCGACCATCTGCCGCTCCCTTGCCTGATCCACATGGGCGGTCACGAAGACGGCCTCATTGCCGCAGGGCCGACTGCCGAGGGTACCGGCGCCATCCTGCTACAACGGCTGGCCCAGGTGCTGGCGTAAGCGCCGGTGCAGTAGCGCATGTCCAACATTGACGACAAATACCGGAATCTGGGTCTGAGCCGCGACGAGATCCGCCAAAGAATCGCCCAGGGCGCGGTCAATCGCTTCGGTTCCTTCACTACGCGCAGCAGCGCCGCCATTCTCCGCAACAACATACTGACCTTGTTCACCGTTGTGCTCGCACTCGCAGTGGCCGCTTTGCTGGTTGTCGGCGCCGATAAGGACGCGGCGTTTCTTGCCGGCGTGACGGTCGCCAACAGCCTCGCGGGGATGATCAGCGAGTTTCGTGCCAAACGCGCCCTTGACCGCTTGTCCATTCTCGCGCGGCGCAAGGTCACCGTCATACGCGCGGGGAAGGAAGAATCCCTCTGGCTGGACGAGGCGGTCAAGGACGATCTGCTCATCCTCCGGCCCGGTGATCCAGTCGTTGCCGACGGCCCCCTCGTCGCCGCGACGGGACTCTTTCTGGACGAATCCCTGCTCACCGGGGAATCCATCCCTGTCGCCAAAGAGGAGGGGGACCGGGTATTTTCGGGTACCTATGTGGCACAAGGGACTGGACGCTATCGAGCCGAGAGGATAGGCCCGGCGACCACTGCCAATGTGCTCGCCATCCAGGCCAAGGCCTACAAGATCTTCCGCACCCCGCTGGAGCAGGTGGTCGGGCGCATCATTCGCGCCTTGGTTTGGATCATGATGCTCTTCGTTTTCCTGCTCCTGCTGGCCAACGCCATACAGCACCCACCCATTGCTACAACCATTCTCGACATCGCCACGATGATCAAAGCCTTGGTGCCTGAGGGCTTGGTGCTGGTGACCACCGTAGCCTTCGCCGTCGGCGCGCTGCGCGCTGTTCCCCGTCATGTGCTCGTTCAGAAGCTGAACGCCATCGAATCGTTGAGTCAGGTGAACATCCTCTGTCTGGATAAAACCGGCACCCTGGGAACGAACCGTCTCCGCTTTGAAAGAATGGAAGTCGTAGCCGCGACGCCCGCCGAAGTGGCCCGCCTGCTGGGCGCCTTCGTGGGTGCCAGCGGCGCGGCAAACGAAACCCTGCGGGCACTCGCAGAGCGCTTTCCGGGCCTTCCGGGGCAAGCGCTGGAGGAAATTCCCTTTTCTTCCGCGAGCAAGTGGAGCGCCGTACGCCTGCGGGATGGAAATGCGGAAGTCTCCCTTTGGCTCGGCGCTCCGGAAAGCCTGGCACCGGGGCCCTTCCCTTCGACGCTGGACAAGAAACTCAGTGAATGGCGCCAAGCGGGCTTCCGCATCCTGGCCTTCGCCAGAAGCACCGCCCCACTCCCGCAACCGGAGAACTTGGAAACCCTCGCCTTCCTCATCCTGCGTGACGAGCTTCGGCCCGATGTGCAAGACGCTGTCGGCTTTTTCATTGCGCGCGGAATCGATCTGAAGGTCCTCTCCGGCGATCACCCCGAAACGGTAGCCGCCCTATCCCGCCAAGCCGGAATCCCGACAACCATCCCGCCCCTGACCGGGAAAGACCTGGAAGCCCTCCCGCCCGCGGCGTTTTCGGCGGCGGTGCGAAAAGGCCAGATCTTCGGCCGCCTGACACCACGACAGAAGCAACAGATTATCCAATCCCTGCAGGAAACCGGGGCCTGCGTCGGAATGGTCGGAGACGGGATGAACGATGTTCTCGCCCTCAAACAGGCGGATATCGGCATCGCCATGAAATCCGGGGCGGCGGCGGCGCGGGATGTCGCCGACATCGTCCTGCTCAGGGATTCATTTGCGCACCTGCCATCCCTCGCCCGCGAAGGGGATCGCGTCATTTACAACGTCAAACGGGTGGCCAAACTCGTCCTGACAAAAAACGTCTACTGCCTTTTCTTCGTGCTGTTTTCCGGTTTCGTCGGCCTGACCTTTCCTCTCAGCCCCCGCTTCATCACCTGGATCGACGTCCTCACCATCGGCACGCCGGCATTCTTGTTGACCCTCATGAGCGCTCCGGTGCCAAAACAGAGCAGCGCGGATTTTTTGCGGGAAACCCTGGGCTTCGCCGCCATCAGCGGACTGACCATCGCCCTGGTCTCCCTGGCGGTTTATGCGAACTTTTCCCTGTGGCAAGACCGCACGGAAGACTATGGCAAGACGGCTGCCTTATCCGCCATCGTGCTGATGGGCCTCTATGCCGTCTACCGGGTGACCGCGCCGGAGCGATCACCCGGCGCCGTCTGGTGGCAAAATGCGCTGGTCTGGGCCATCCTGGCCCTGGGTGCAAGCCTCAACATCCTTGCGATCTACTGGGCCCCGATCCGGGGCTTTCTCGGATTGGCGGCCCTCGATGCCGACTCCTGGCTGACCATCGTCATCGCCGCAGCCCTCGGCAGCACGGCCATGCATCTCCGGCTCAAGGATGGCCTCCGCAGCACAGCCATGGGAAAAAGCTGAAGCCATCCCGATAGGGGAGAGGCTATCGCCCCATTCAGAGATGATCCGCCCCGCTCTCCCCCGCTTCCAGCGCCTGCGCCACCGCCTCTTCCACCCGCTCTATCCAGATGAAGGTAAGCTGTTGCCGGGCATTCTCGGGGATCTCTTCGTAATCCCGGCGATTGCGCGCCGGCAAAAGGACCGTGTGAATACCGGCACGCAGGGCCGCCAGGACCTTTTCCTTGATGCCCCCGACGGGCAGGACCAGGCCGCGCAGGCTGATCTCTCCGGTCATGGCCACATCCGGCCGCACCTTGCGGCCCGTAAGCAGGGATATCAACGCCACAAAAAGCGTCACACCCGCGCTGGGTCCATCCTTGGGGATGGCACCGGCGGGAATGTGGATATGAATATCGCTCTTGTCGATGCTCTCCTGGGCAATCCGCCAGTCCGCCGCCCGCGCCTTGACCAGGCTCATGGCCGCCTGGGCGCTCTCCTTCATGACATCGCCCAACTGGCCGGTCAGGATGAGGCGGCCGTTACCGGGGCTCTTGCTGGCCTCGATGAAGAGGATATCCCCGCCCACCGGCGTCCAGGCCAGCCCGGTGGCCACGCCGGGCAGCGCCACCCGCGAGGCGACTTCGTTTTCAAAGCGCTGGGGGCCGAGGATGGCGGCCAGGTCATCGGGGCGGATCTGCATCCCGCTGCTGCTGCCCTCGGCAATGCGCACCGCCACCCAGCGGCAGACTGCCCCCAATTCGCGCTCCAGGTTGCGGCAGCCCGCCTCGCGGGTGTAGCCGCGGATGAGGGCCAGCAGCGTATCCTCTTCCAGGACCAGTTGCTCCGCCGTCAGGCCCGCCGCCTCCCGCTGCCGGGGCAGGAGGTAGCGACTGGCGATATGCATCTTGTCCTCCTCCGTATAGCCCGAGAGCGCGATGATCTCCATGCGGTCCCGCAGAGGACCGGGGATGGTATCCAGGACATTGGCCGTGGCGATGAAGAAGACATGGCTGAGGTCAAAGGGCATGGCCAGATAGGTATCGCGAAAGGTGCGATTCTGCTCGGGGTCCAGTACCTCCAGCAGGGCGGCGGCGGGATCGCCGTGGAAACCGCCGGCGCCGAGCTTGTCGATCTCGTCCAGGAGCATCACCGGATTGCGCACCTCCACCTTGCCCAGGGCCTGGAGGATATTGCCGGGCAGGGCGCCGATATAGGTACGCCGATGGCCGCGGATCTCCGCCTCGTCATGCACACCGCCCAGGCTCACGCGCACAAACTTGCGCCCCATGGCGCGGGCGATGCTCTGGCCCAGGGAGGTCTTGCCCACCCCCGGCGGTCCCACAAAGCAGAGGATGGGGCTCTTGCCGTTGGGATTGAGGCGATGCACCGCCAGATGCTCCAGAATGCGCCGCTTGATCTTGTCGAGATCGTAGTGGTCCTCGTCGAGAATGCCCCGCGCTTCGCCGATGTCGATGCGCTCCGCTGTCTCCTTGCTCCAGGGGAGAGCCAGGATGGCATCGATATAACTGCGCACCATGCCATACTCGCCGGCCCCTTCGGGCATCCGTTGCAGGCGGCGCAATTCCTTGCGGGCCACCGCCTCCGCCTCGGCGGGCAAGTGCGCCTCGTCGATGGCATGGCCCAGGGCCTCCAGTTCGCCGTTGCCCTCCTCCCCCTCCCCCAGTTCCTGCTGGATGGCCTTGAGCTGCTCGCGCAGGAGATATTCACGCTGGCGGCGATCCATGACCTCCTTGGTCTGCTCGCCGATCTTGTGGGAGAGCTTCAGAACCTCGATGCGATAGCTCAAAAACTGTGAGACCTGCTCCAGACGGCTGCGCACGTCGAGATTTTCCAGGATCTGCTGGCGTTCATCGGCCTTGAGATCCAGAAAGTTGGCAATCAGATCCGCCAGAGCCCCGGGCTGCTCCACGTGGGCGATGGCCTGGGCCAGTTCCTGAGGGACCTGCGGCAGGAGGGCAAGGGCTTCGGCGGCCTGCTGACGCAGGTGCAGGACGCGGGCATCCATTTCCGACCCGGTGGCAGTGCTTTCCTCCAGACGCTCGATGCGGGCCGCCAGAAAGGGATAATCCGGCAAAAATTCGCGCACCCGAAAGCGGCCCTCTCCCTGGGCAATGAGGTGATGGCCGCCATCTGCCGTGGTCACATAACGCAGGACACTGGCCACCGTACCCACCGGGTAAAGATCATCAGGACCCGGAGCATCGTTTTCGGGATCCTTTTGCAGAAGCAAGGCAATGGGACGCTCCTGGCGGATGGCCTCCTGGGCCGCCGCCACCGACTGCGCGCGGCCAATACCGATGGGCAGAACCACCCCCGGGAAGAGGACAAGATTGCGCATGGGCAGCACCGGCAGGACATCTTCCGGCAATAGCCGCTTGCTGCTTTCGCTCACCTCCGTGTGTGGATTGTTCATTTCCTACCCCTCTGCTGGAGAAAGGACAAATGGAGACAGCCGTCGCGCATCTCCCAGCCCTGCAAGGTCAAGTCATCGGGAATCTGCAGGCGCCGGTCGAAAACGCCGTAGGGGATCTCCAGACGATGGATACGCCCGCTTTGCGCCTCCGGGGACAGGCGCCGCTGGCCGCTGACCATCAGGACGTTGCCGCTGAAGACCACCCGCACCGCCTCCGGGCTGACGCCGGGCAAGGCCACGACAATCTGCAGCCCCCCGCTGCTTTCAAAGACATCCATGGGCGGCTGCCAAGCCGCCTGGCGCCCCGACGGGCCCGGCTGAAAGAAACGCCGCTGCAGGCGTTCCGCACGCTCCAGCATATCCACGGCCTGCATCCACATGAGGTCTTCCAGATCGCGCATCCCTGACTCCTTATGAGGGTTTTTTGATATTATAGGTCATTTGTGCGGCTGCCATTGACGGGAGAAGGGGTACCGCCCCGTTCCTCCACGAAAAAAACGAGCCCGTCACGGGACGGGCATCGGCGGCCATGCACATCACGACGGGGCGTTTACCATGTGAGGACGCGCCCAGCGGCGCCCAGGGAGGGCAATGCCGCGCTGGGAGTGAGGAGCGGAATCGGCTTGTCCAGATCATCGGCCGTCATGCCGTTGAGCTCCAGGGACTGCAGGCAACCGATGAAGCGCACGCCGTTATCTTCGGCCAATTTCATGAAGTCGGCCACGCTCTTGCCCCCGGCCATGGGAAAGATGGATGCGGCCTTACCCTTGCCCAGCAACTCCGTAGCGGGGCCGGTGAAGTACAGGATGACATCCTGCTCGGCGGCGGCTGCCGCGGCGGCGAGGAAAAAGGCCGAAGGTAAACGCTTGGGGTTTTCCGGCCCGGTAATGAGGACGACAACGAGGTCTGCAGCTTGTGCGTCGGACACGCAACACCTCCTGGCAATGGGGAAGCGGGCGCCATGACCGGCACCGCTTGCCCTGATCGTAAACAAAATAACCGGGCAATTCCAGGCCAGCCCCTAGCGCCGTGGCGGGGTTCCCTTGCGCCGGCCCAGATCGGCCAAGGCGTCGGGATGGGCATACCAGAGCAGCTTTGCGGCGAGATCGTCTTCCGCAATCAGGCGCATGGCCACCACGCTGGCCTTCTTGATGGGTAGAACCGCGCCCGTCAGGCGCCCCGCCCACAGGCCGAGGTGCGGCTGGTGGCCGACGAGAATCAGGGTGTCCGGCCGCCGCGCCAGGGAGCGCCAGTCGGCATGGAGGGCGTCGAGATCACCGGCGGGGATGGCATCATGTTCCCGGTCAATGACCATCTCCAGGGCATGGGCCACCCGCTCGGCCGTTTGCCGGGCGCGGGGCAAGGGGCTTGTCCACAGAAGGATCCGGCCCTCTACGCAGCGGGCGAGGCCCTGGGCCATGGCCGCTGCGACCTTGCGGCCATGAGCGGTCAGTTCCCGATCCTCGTCCGCGCCTCCAGGCGGGGCATCTTCGGCTTCAGCGTGGCGTACGAGAATCAGGTCCATTCGTTCCCCCCTCCTGCCCAAACCAGCTTCTCCGCAGGGTGGCGGGCATGACCCTGGCCAGGATGGCCACGATGGCGATGCCGATGAGGGCCGTCATCCAGGCATCGATGCGCATTTTATTATCCAGCGGACCGGCACGGAGAAAAATCTCCAGGCCGGACAATGCCGCGCCGCTGAGGATGGCCAACGGCCGCCAACCGTAGGGCGTCAGGGTCGGCCAGAGCCGCGCAATGGCGCCCAGGGCCAGCGCCGTCCACAGGGCATATTCGCCGGCACGCAGCCAGATGGTCTGGGCATCGATGGCTATCCGGCCGTTGGCGATCCAGATGGCGACATAGAGAATCAGGGCGGCAACGGCCCAGCGCCACCAGGAGGACTTTGCGCTCATGGCTTAATGCCTGTGGCCCTTGGCAGCATCATCATAGGGATTCTCGCCCTGCCGAAAGATCAGTCGTACGGGAATCTGGTCAATGCCCAAGGCCTTGCGGAAGGCCCCTTCCAGATAGCGCTTGTAGGAACCCGGCAGGCGCGTCACCTGGTTGCCATGGAAAACCAGGGTGATGGGATTCTCCCCGCCCTGATGGCAATAGCGCAGCTTGATGCGCCGCCCGCCCGCCAGGGGCGGCTGATGGGTGCTGATGACACCCTCCAGCACGCGATTGAGTTGGCCCGTGGAAAAATGCTGCCGCGCCGACGCCCACAGTTTGTCGATGCTGCGGTAGAGATCCCCGACGCCTGTCCCATGGAGGGCGGAAATGGTATAAACCGGCGCATAGGCAATGAAATCCAGGCGCCGCTGCAACTGCTCGCGCAGGGCCTTGCGCGCCTCCGCCGTCAGGCCGTCCCATTTGTTGACCACCAGCACCACCGGACGGCCGAGTTCCACAGCAATCCCCACCAGGTGGGCGTCCTGATCCGCGATCCCCTGATGGGCGTCCAGGACGAGGAGCACCACGTCGGCATCGCGCAGGGCTTCCAGGGTCTTGAGCACGCTCAGTTTTTCCAGCCCCTCGCCAACGCGGGCGCGGCGCCGCACCCCCGCCGTATCGATCATCACATAGGGTTTGCCATGGCGTTCGTAGGGGATGCGGATGCTGTCGCGGGTCGTGCCGGGGGCGTCGAAGACAATGACCCGATCCTCGCCCAGCATCGCGTTGACGAGGGTGGACTTGCCCACGTTGGGCCGCCCCAGCACGGCGATGCGCGGCCCTTTTTCGGGGGCCTTTGCCACACTTTCCGGTGCCGGAAGCGCTTCGAGAATGGCATCCATCAAGGGCGCCACGCCGTGCCCATGGGCCGCGGAAATGGTGTAGGGCTGGCCCAGGCCCAGGCGGTGGAACTCCCCCATCTCGGCCACGGCGCCCTTGACATCCATCTTGTTGAGCACCAGATAAATGGGCTTGCCGCTGCGGCGCAAGACCTGGGCGATCTCCTCGTCCTGACTGGAGATGCCCTCCTTGGCGTCCACCACGAAACAGACCGCGTCGGACTCGGCAATGGCCTGGCGCGTCTGATCGGCCATGGCGGCGATCAGACCTTCCCGCTGCTCGGGCTCGAAGCCGCCCGTATCCACCACCAGATAGGGACGATCCCCCATCTTGCCAACGCCATAGTGGCGATCCCGGGTAAGGCCCGGCATATCGGCCACCAGGGCGTTGCGGCTCTTCGTCAGACGATTGAACAGGGTCGATTTGCCGACGTTGGGCCGCCCCACCAGGGCAATGATCGCCGTCATGAGGTCATCACCATCATCGTTTCTCCAGCTTGACGCGGTAGAGCGTTCCGGCACCGCTCATGAGCAGGATCTGGTGATCGGGCAGGCAGACGGGCGTGCTCTGGATACCGCTGCTGGAGACTTGTTCCTGACCGATGCGATGGCCCCCTTTGGGGTCGATGGCATAGAGATAACCGCCGCTGTCCGTAGCGAGCAAGTCTCCGTCGCAGGCGCCCAGCCCGGTGATGTAATGCCCGGTGAGGCTGTCGTTCCGCCACAGCACCGTCCCGGAGGCGGGATCGATGGCCGAAATCCGCCCCTGGGCGTCCGCCACGAAGAGGTGGTCATGGAAGATCACCGGCGTCTGATAGATGGACATGGGCCGGCTCCAGTCCTGGGTCCCGGACCGGGCACCATAGGCGGCCAGGTTGCCCTGATAGGCACCGGCAATGATCTCGTTGTGCCAGTCGACGGGACTGGCGGCGACATCCACCATGCGCGCCAACTCATTGTCGCCATGGGCAATGGCCACCGGCGCCCGCCACAGCTCGGCACCCGAGGCGAGACTCACGGCCACCAGGTTGCCATCGGCAAAGCCTTCATAAACGACGCCATCCCGCACCAGGGGCGTGGCCAGGCCGCGCAGGGTCAAGGTCGGCTGGTTCATGGAAAAGGTCCACTGTACCTTGCCATCCTTCGGATCAAGGGACCACAATCTGCCGTCCACGGTCTGCACCAGCAGATGACCGGCCGTCACCGTGACGGGCGTCAGCACTTCGGAACTGAGCTGCACTTCCCACTTTTTATGGCCGTCAGCCTCGGTAAAGGCGTAGACCTTACCGGCATCGGTACCCACGTAAACGACACCATCGGCCACGCTGGGACCCCGCGGGCTATGCCCATCCAGACGCCGCATCCAGCGCTGGCGCCCACCCTCGCTGAGGTTCATGAGATGTCCGGAGCCATCGGCAAGCACGATCTGGCCATGGCCGACGGCAATCCGGGTCACCTGATAGGGCTCCAACTCCCAGTCGCCGTAAAGGCGCGCCTGCCACTGGGTCGAAAAGGAGACCTTATGCTCGCCTTTGGCCAGGGGCGGCGGCGCCTTGGGCGGCGTCGAGGTAAACCAGGAGAGCACGCCGCAACCGCTCAGCAGGGTCAGGGCGGAGGCCGTGGCAAGCCGCGCCAGCCATGCCTGCTTCACGGCACGACTCCAATATTGGCCATCTTCATCTGCAGATAGGCACGATAGGGGTCCGTCGCCGGGAGCTTCGCCAGGGCCTGGCCATAGGCCTGCATGGCCGGATCGGGCTGGTGCAGGGCGGCGTAGGCATCGCCCCTGGCCTCGGCATAGAGGGCGGCGAAGGGTGCCGACTGCACCTTGAGAATATCTAGCGCCTGCTGCGGCTGCCCTGCCTGCAAATAGACGCGCGCCAGGGAAAGCCGCGCCATGGCCGCCATTCCCACCGGGGCGTCATCGGCATGGATGACCGCTTGCAGTTGCGCCTCGGCCTTCGCCATCTGCCCGCCATCGCTATCCAGGCGGGCAAGGAAGAAGTGGGCGAAAAGGCCGTAGGGGGTATGCCCGTACTGATTGACCAGCGTTTCGGCGCTGGCGCGGGCAGGGCTCCATTGCTGGCCGGCCATGGCATCCAGAAGCTCGCTATAGAGCACCGCCGCACGTGCCACCTGATGACGCTGGTATTTCTCGTAGGCGAAAAACCCGGAGACCGCGAGGAGGACGATAATGAATGCCGCAATCAGCGGCTTGCGATAACGTTGCAGGAAATTGGCAATATCTGGGCCGGTCACGATAGGAGTCTTGGTCTGGCAGAATTGCCGCTAAGTATGGGGCCCCGGTGCGCGGAAATCAACGCCAAGCCCGCTGAGACCCCCGGGGAGGTCCGCCATGGGTCCTTGCCACTGGGCGTCGGCCCCCTGCTCCTTGAGCAAAACAGGGGCTCCACCGAGTTGCGCGTCGCCCAGCAGGGCCTGGAATCGGGCCCGCGAACGCTCTGCCTGCTTCATCATGGCCTTGAAGCCGGCGGGACCGCCGGTAACCACCCGCGCCCCCCGCCCACGCAAGCGCTCCGCAAGCTGCAAGGTGGCTGCCAGGGCCGCTTCCTCCAGGACCCCCAGGAAAAGGTCGGGCCGCTGCGGCAGAACCGGGCCCTGTTGCAAGGCCTGCAGGGCCAGCAGACGCTCCAGACCCACGGCAAAACCCATGGCCGGGGTAGGGCTCCCGCCCAACTGCTCCACCAGACCATCATAGCGCCCCCCGGCCA
Source organism: Acidithiobacillus sp. (assembly GCF_049965315.1). Lineage (GTDB taxonomy): Bacteria > Pseudomonadota > Gammaproteobacteria > Acidithiobacillales > Acidithiobacillaceae > Acidithiobacillus_B. Next base: position 14,313 of record NZ_JBMFWL010000018.1, read on the forward strand.
GGACGGTACCCTGGGCGCCAAGGGCGTCCGTCACCCATTCAAAGACGGTGCGGTTGTAATAATCCAGGCCCCGCACCAGGCGGGAGTCTTCCACATAGGGAATGCCCAGGGCGTCGAGGAGGTGGCGGAGCGTAGCGAAGTGGGCCGCGGACTCGGGATCGAGATGGTCACGCAAACGGGGCGCCCCGGCGGCGACGGCCTGACAGCCCGCCACCTTGCAATCCAGGACGCGCAGCGGGCTGCGCTCCAGGCGCTCCCGGCAATCGGCGCAGAGGGCCTCGTGCCGGGGCCGCAAATAGGCCAGCAAAACCTCGCGGTAGGCCTGCCGGGCCTCGGGGCTGCCCAGGGAATTGAGATGCAGGACCGCGGAAACGCCCGCCGTCTGCAGGATCCGTGACGACAGGGCGATGACCTCGGCATCGGTGCCGGGCCCGGCCAAACCGAAAGCCTCGACGCCCAACTGGTAAAACTGTCGGTAGCGCCCCTTTTGCGGGCGCTCGTGGCGAAACATGGGGCCCATGTAGTAGAGACGGGGGGTCTGGCCGCGCAGTCGCTGCTGTTCGATGACCGCGCGCACGCAGCCGGCGGTGCCCTCGGGGCGCAGGGTCAGGCTGTCGCCATTGCGGTCGGTGAAGGTATACATTTCCTTCTGGACGATATCGGTGACATCGCCGATGGCCCGGGCGAAGAGCGCCGTATGTTCAACAATGGGCAGACGCACCTCGCCGTAGTCATAGCGGGCAAGCAAGTCGCGCAGGGCCCCTTCGAGGACCTGCCAGGCGGCCGTATCCTCGGGAAAGAGATCATTCATGCCGCGCACGGCATGCAAGGCCATCCTGCTCATCCGGCCCTTACCCGAAAAACGGCAGTCGGCGAGGATGGTTTGCCGCGCGTTCGATCCTCCGTGGCATCCCTAACCCTCGCCGCGGGCGGCACGGCGAGCAGCCACTTCGGCGCGCACCCGCTTTTCGAGGATGTCCACGATGTCCTGGTTTTCGACCCGGTCCACCTGCTGCCCCCGGTAATACAGGATGCTGCGCTTGTCCCCGCCGGCCAGGCCGATATCGGCCTCCTTGGCCTCACCGATCCCGTTGACCACACAGCCGATCACCGAGATGTCCATGGGTTCGAGGATATCCTCCAGGCGCGCCTCCAGGGCGTTGACGGTGCTGATCACATCAAACTCCTGGCGCGAGCAGGACGGGCAGGCGATGAGGTTGATGCCCTTTTGCCGCAGATGCAGGCTCTTGAGGATGTCGAAGCCCACCTTGATCTCCTCCACCGGGTCCGCCGCCAGGGAGACACGGATGGTGTCGCCGATCCCCGCCATCAACAGGATGCCCAGGCCGATGGCCGACTTCACGGTACCCGAGCGCAGGCCCCCCGCTTCGGTGATCCCCAGATGCAGGGGGTAATCCACCTGCTGGGAAAGAAGGCGATAGGCGTCCACGGCGAGGAAGACATCCGAGGCCTTGACGCTGATCTTGACGTCATGGAAGTTCAGCTCGTCGAGGATGGCCACGTGGCGCAGGGCCGATTCCACCAAGGCTTCGGCGGTGGGCTCGCCGTATTTCTCCTGAATGTCCTTCTCCAGGGAACCGGCATTGACGCCGATGCGAATGGGGATGCCCCGGTCCTTGGCCATCTGCACCACCAGACGGGTCTTGTCCATGGCCCCGATATTGCCGGGATTGATGCGCAGGCCGTCCACCCCATCGGCCATCACCTGCAGGGCAATGCGGTGATCGAAATGGATATCCGCCACCAATGGCGTCCGCACCTCGGCGCGAATGGCCTTGAAGGCCGCGGCGGCGTCCATGCTGGGCACCGACACGCGGACGATATCGGCGCCCACGGCTTCCAGACGCCGGATCTGGGCGACGGTCGCCGCCACATCACGGGTTTCGGTGTTGGTCATGCTCTGCACGCTGATGGGGGCATCACCGCCGATGGCCACCGTGCCGACGTGGATCTGCCGCGTCTTGCGGCGCTGGATGAGGGATTCATGGTGCATGGGAAACCTCGCTGGAAGCGGAAGCGGTGCTGGAAACGGAAGACGTGGCGCCGGAACCGGGAGTGGCCAGAGGCACCGCCGTCCGGGGAAGGCGCGCGGAGCGAGCCGGGGCGGTGCCCGCGGCGCCTGCCGCCGGTGCCACACCAATGCGCAGGCGCGCCACGCCCTGCTGGGAATGGGCCGGAAGCGCAACGGCCGCCCCACGATAGGTGATGACCACCCCCTTCACGTTGCCCACCAGGACCTGGTAAGGCGGTATGCCGCCGCTCACCTGGGCCTGGGCACCGGCACGACCCAGTTCGGCCAGCAGGACTTTGCCCGTGGCGTCCTTCACCTGCACCCAGCAGTTGCCGGAGAACCGGAACACCAGGTCGGCAGCAGCCGCAGCGGGTAGAGGCGGGGAGGAACCCGTACCGGCGACGACGGCAGCCGGGCTCGTCGCCGCGCTCACGGCGACCGCCGGAGCTGAGCGAATCATGGCGGGGGCAGGGATCTGGGCAGGAACGGCGGCCAGTCCCTCCCCGGCCACCGAGGCCGCCGGCGCCATGGATCTGACGGGCTCGGCGGGGCCACCGCGTCCTTCCCAGATCCACCAGACCAGCAACACCAGGATCAGCAGCGCCAGGAGGGAAACGCCGATGGTGCGCCAACTGTAATCCAGCATGGGCCCTTCGCTGTCCGGCAGCACGCGCTCCGTAGGACGCACCGCCACGCCACCACTGCTGGCATCATAACTGGCCAGGAGCGGCGCCGGATCCAGCCCCAGCAAGAGGGCATAATTCTTGAGGAAGCCGCGCGCAAAGGCAGCGCCGGGCAAGGCCTCATAGCGGCCCGCTTCCAGTGCCCGCACCTGGGCTTCGTTGATATGCAGGCGCTGCGCCACTTCCGCCACGGTCCAGCCGCGCGCCTCCCGCTCCTGACGGAGGGGTGAAGCGGAACCGATGCCTCCGCCGAGATCTTCGGCATTCATCTTACTGCCCTCCACCGCTAGCTTGCATGAGCAAGCGCTGCGCCGCCTTACCGGCGGCCGAATAAGGCGCCGCATCCACGCTGCGCTTCCAGAAAGCACGCGCTTCGCCGACCTGACCTTGCTGGGCGGCAATGCGCCCGGCCAGCACGAGGGCATCGGCATTGTTGGGCTGCTGGGCAAGCACCACCTGCAGGTGGGAGAAGGCGTCCGGCAGCTTGCCGTCCTGATATTCCATCTCGGCGAGCAACTGGAGGGCCGGGGCGTAATTGGGCACCAGCGCCAGGGCCTGGGTAATGGCCTGGCGCGCGGCCTGGGGCTGCTTCAAGCCCAGATAGGCCCGCGCCAGATTGGTCCAGGCAAACTGTGGAGTGCCATAGAGCGGATCGGCGGCGGCCTTCTGAAGAATACGGACGGCTTCGGAGTAATCGCCGTTGCCAATGAGAAACGCCCCGTAATTGTTGAGGATTTCCGGATTCTTGGGGTCCAGGGAGAGGGCCTGGCGAAAGGTGCGGCGGGCGAGTTCGGGTTGATTGAGCTGCTCATAGGCCAAACCCATGACATTGTAGGCCTGGGCATAGCCATTGTCGGCGGCGATGGCCACTTGCAACTCCCGCACCGCCTCGCGCGGGTGGCCGTTTTCCAGATAGGCGGTACCGAGGGAGGTATAAATATCGGCCTTATGCTGCGGGGTATTTTCCGCCGCCGGCTGACCGTCGCTCGCACACCCGCTCAGCAAGAGCAAAAAAACGGAGAGCGGCAAGAATCGCTTCAAGATTGCACCGCCAGGGGAAAGCTGCGGCGCCCGCTCTGCACCTGGCCGGCCAGTTGTCCGCAGGCGGCGGCGATATCATCGCCCCGGGGCCGCCGGGTCACCGTCATGATTCCTCCATGCATCAGGATCTCGCGGAAGGCATCGATGCGCGCCAGGGGCGTGCGGCGATACTCGCTGCCGGGGAAGGGATTGAAGGGAATGAGATTGACCATGGCGGGTATATTGCGCAGCAAACGCAGCAATTCCCGGGCATGGGCCAGTTCATCGTTCACCCCGTCGAGCATGACGTATTCGAAGGTGATCCGCCGCCGGGGCGGCAAGGGATAGCGGCGGCAGGCGGCCAGCAGTTCGGCCAGGGGATAATGGCGATTGACGGGCACCAGGACATCGCGGATCTCGTTGCGGCTGGCGTGGAAGCTGATGGCGAGATTGACCGGGCTGACGGACCCCAGCTTATCGATCCCCGGCACCACCCCGGCGGTACTCACCGTGATGCGCCGCGACCCGATCCCGTAGGCGAGGTCGTCCATGAGCAAATGGATGGCGGGCAGGACATGGCGCAAATTGAGCAGGGGTTCGCCCATGCCCATGAAGACCACGTTGGTAATGGCGTCAAGCCCCAGACAGCGACGGGCCACGCGGATCTGGGCGATGATTTCTGCCGTGTCGAGGTTGCGGCTTAGCCCCTGCGCCCCCGTGGCGCAAAAGCTGCACGCCAGGGAACAGCCCACCTGGGAGGAAATGCAGAGGGTGCCGCGCCCTTCCTCCGGAATGAAGACCGTTTCGATGGCGTTGCCGTCGTCCAGGCCCAAGAGCCATTTGCGCGTGCCGTCGGCGGCGATCTGATCGGCGATGATGGCGGGTTCTGCCACGCTGGTCTCGGCGGCGAGGCGCGCCTGGAGCTTTTTACCGATATTGCTCATGGCCGCAAAATCGGTTTCCTGCCGGGTGTGCAGCCATTGCAGAAGTTGGCCGGCGCGGAAGGAGGACTCTCCCCATTGACGCAAAAAACCCCCCAGGGCCTGGCGATCCAGGCCCAGCAGGTTAGGCCGTTGGGCTTCGGAGAGGGATTCTGCAGCCGACATGTTTAGCGCGTGTAAATCTCCCGTTGACCAAAAAAGTAACTGATCTCCCAGGCCGCCGTTTCGGCGCTGTCGGAGCCATGCACGGCATTGGCATCGATGCTGTCGGCAAAGTCGGCGCGGATGGTGCCGGGGGCGGCCTCCTTGGGGTTGGTGGCGCCCATGAGTTCACGATTCTTGGCAATGGCGCCCTCTCCTTCCAGAACCGCCACCAATACCGGGCCGCTGCTCATGAAGCTGCAAAGCTCGCCATAAAAGGGACGCGCCCGGTGCACGGCATAAAAGCGGCCTGCGTCTTCCCCGCTCAAGTGCATCATCCGCGCCGCCGCGACGGACAGGCCGGCCTTCTCGAATCGGGAGAGAATGGCGCCAACGGCATTTTTGGCGACGGCGTCGGGCTTGATGATGGAAAGGGTACGTTCGATTGCCATGATTTCCTCAATGGGGCCAAAAGTTGAAGTCGCGCTAGGCTAGCATTCACGATGGCTACTGGCAATCCACCCACCGCCCAGGAGGCGGTCACCACTATAGCAGACCGCCGCCTGGCCGGGGGTGACGGCGCGCTGGGGAAGCGGGAAATGCAGCGTGGCGCCACCGCCTTCGTCCAGACACAACCGCGCCTCCACCGCCGCGGCCCGATAGCGCAACTTCACCTCGATGGCAACGGCTTGGCCGATGGGCATGGAGCGCAGCCAGTTGCAGTTCTCCAGCCGCGTCCAGGAACGATACAGCGCCTCCTCACCTCCCACCACGACGCGATTGGCCGCCACGTCCAGGGCCACGACATAGCGCGGCTGCGCACTGCCCCCACCCAGGCCACGGCGCTGGCCCACGGTAAAATGAGCGGTTCCGGGGTGCGTACCCAGTACCTGGCCCCGGGTATCGACCATTTCCCCTTCGCGCTCCACGGCGCCGCCGGCATAATCCCGCAGGAAGGCGCGGTAATCGCCGTCGGGTACGAAGCAGATGTCCTGGGAGTCGTGCTTCTCCGCCACGGCCAGACCCCGCCGACGGGCGATTTCCCGCACCTGCCGCTTGTCCAGGTCACCGACGGGGAAGCGCAAGCGGGGGAGGGCGGCGGCGGCGATGGAGAAGAGAAAATAAGACTGGTCCTTGGCCTCGTCCCGTCCGCGCCGCAGCGCAACACCGTCGGCGGCGGCCTCGATCCGCGCATAGTGTCCGGAGGCGAGCAACGTTGCCCCCATGGCCCGGGCATCGGCGAGCAGGGCGTCGAACTTGAGAAACTGGTTGCACCGGGCGCAAGGGTTGGGCGTGCGCCCGGCCTGGTATTCGGCAACGAAGGCATCCACCACCAACTGGCGAAATGCCTCGCGATAGTCGAGGACCTGAAAGGGGATGTCCAGTTGCGCGCAGATCTGCGCGGCATCCTCGATGTCCTTTTCATCGCAGCAACGGCTCCGCGGCCAGAGCCGCAGCATGGCTGCCATCACCTCGTAGCCCTGTTCCTGGAGCAGCGCGGCGCTGACCGCCGAATCAACGCCTCCGGAAAGGGCCACCAGCACGCGTTCCCTAGGCATCACTCGTCATCCCGCTCCGGACCGGCAAAAGCGCTATTCCCGCTCGGCGAGCCATGCCATCTGAATCGCCTCCAGCGTTCGCTCGCTGGACTTTTCCGGATCGTCGGCGAATGCCGGCAGCTCGACGACCCAGCGATGCAGATCCGTGAAACGGATGTGGGCGACATCCACATCGGGATGGGCCTCATCCAGGGCCATGGCGATATCCAGGATGTCCGTCCAGCGCATCAGTGATGCTCCTTTTCCAGATTGATGGTGTATTTGGGGATCTCCACCAGCAGATCCTCCGCGCCCACCACCGCCTGACAACTGAGGCGCGAGGTGGGTTCGAGGCCCCAGGCCTTGTCGAGGAGATCCTCTTCCTTTTCCTCGGGGGGAATCAGGCTGTCGTAGCCCGCCCGCAACACCACATGACAGGTGGTGCAGGCGCAGGACATTTCGCAGGCATGCTCGATGTTGATCCCGTTGCGCAGGGCGGCGGCGATGATGGTTTCCCCGGGCTGGGCCTCGATTTCGGCCCCTGCCGGGCAGGTTTCCTGATGGGGCAGGAAGCGGATCTTGGTCATTCAGTCTCCCCAATCGTCTATGGAGCGGCCCGCCATGGCCCGCCGCACCGCGTTGTCCATGCGCCGTTGCACGAGGGGCTCGGCGGCATCCTCCACCGCCTTGGCCGCCGCCGCGATGGCGTCGGCATCGTCTCCCCGCAGGGCCAGCAGGAGTCTCGCCCGGGCGCTGTCCAGGGCCTGGCTTTCCGCGGCGTCGAGGAGGCCCGCGTCCACCGCCAGGACGGCATCCAGGGCCTCGCGTACCCGTTCTCCCTCCACCCGCGCCTCGGCGATGCGCCGCCGCGCCGCGTCGTCGGCCCCATGGGCGAAGGAGTCTTCCAGCATGCCCAGAATTTCGTCGTCGGAGAGTCCGTAGGAGGGGCGCACCGCCACCTCGGCGCGCACCCCGCTGCTTTCTTCCTGGGCGCTCACCGCCAGGAGGCCGTCGGCATCCACCTGGAAGGTCACGCGAATCCGCGCCGCCCCCGCAACCATGGGCGGAATGCCGCGCAGGCTGAAACGGGCGAGGGAGCGGCAGTCCTGCACCAGATCACGCTCCCCCTGGACGACATGGATGCTCATGGCCGTCTGGCCGTCCTTGAAGGTGGTGAATTCCTGGGCCTTGGCCACGGGAATGGGGGTATTGCGCGGGATGATCCGTTCCACCAGACCGCCCATGGTTTCCAGGCCCAGGGACAGGGGGATCACGTCCATGAGCAGGAGATCCTCGCGCTGATTGCCCACCAGCACGTCGGCCTGGATGGCGGCGCCCAGGGCCACCACCTCATCGGGGTCGATGTCGGCCAGGGGGACGCGCTGGAAAAAGGCCTCCACGCTTGCGCGCACCGCCGGTACCCGTGTCGCGCCACCCACCAGCACCACGCCGTCGAGTTCGCTCGGGGCGAGGCCGGCGTCGCGCAGGACCCGCCGGCAGGCGGGCAGGGTGCGCTGGATCACCGGTGCGACGAGGCTTTCCATCTGCGTGCGCAGCAAGGGCGCCTGCCATGGCCGTTGCGACGGGAGGGTCAGGCGAACCTGGACCTCCTCCGCCGTGCTCAGGGCCTCCTTGGCGCTGCGCGCCGCCTGCAAGACCTGCCGCCGCCAGAGGGGATCGGCGGCAGGGCCGCCGGCCTCGTCCATCAACCATTGGGCGATGGCATGGTCCATGTCATCGCCGCCCAGGGCGGAATCGCCGGCCGTGGCCAGGACTTCAAAAACGCCCTGGCGCAAGCGCAGGATGGAGACATCAAAGGTGCCGCCGCCAAGGTCATAAATGGCAAAAATCCCTTCGCTGCCCTTGTCGAGGCCATAGGCCACGGCGGCGGCGGTGGGCTCCGCCATCAGGCGCAATACCGGCAAGCCGGCCAGCCGGGCGGCGTCCTTGGTGGCTTGGCGCTGGGCGTCATCGAAATAGGCGGGCACGGTGATGACCGCCCCTTCGGGCTCTCCACCCAGGGCCTCCACCGCACGCGCCTTCAGCACGCGCAGGATCTCCGCCGAGACTTCCACCGGTGATTTCTCCCCGGCCACGGTGCGGATCCGCACCATCCCCCCTTCCGGACCGAGATCATAGGGAAGGTAGCCGGCCAGGGTCCGGACATCGTCCAGACCACGGCCCATGAGGCGCTTGACCGAGGCGATGGTATTGCGCGGGTCGAGGGCGGCGGCCAGGCGTGCCGCCTCGCCCACGATGACGCCGCCATCGCCCAGATAGCGGACGACGGAGGGGAGCAATGCCCGCCCCTGGTGGTCCGGAATCACCGTCGGCACCCCCGAGAGGACGCTGGCAACCAGCGAATGGGTGGTACCCAGGTCAATGCCGATGGCCAGGCGCCGCTCGTGGGGAGCCGCGCTCATGCCGGGTTCGGCGATTTGTAATAGTGCCATGCTGTTCTCGCGTCGCTGAGCTAGGGATGTAGAATGATCATTGGCAAGGCCCTTTGCCGGGCTCTCCAGCCGCAGCAGCCGAACTGCCGTTTTTTTGCTCCGCCCGGTTACCGATTCTGGAGTGTTTCTTCCGTGCTTTCCAGTTCCTGACGAAGTTTATGCAAAAACTGCAGTTCGCGCACGGCCGCCGCCGCCTGCTCCGGCTCCCGGCTGGGAAGGGAGGCCAAGAGGGCGTGCAAGCGTTCCACCACCGCGCTAGCCGCTTGCTCAACCTCCCCGCGCAGTGTTTCCAGGCCCGCCGGATCCGCCCGCTTCGCCAGGTCTTCCAGGCGCTCCCGGTATTCCATCTGCGCCATCAGGAGCCGCGTATCCGCCACCCGCGCCCCTTCGCCCATGGCCGTCACGCCCTGTCGTTGCAAGAGGTAGTCGGCCCGGCGCAAGGGGTCGCGCAACACGGCAAAGGCCTCGTTCAGGCGGGTGCTCCATTCCAGGGAGCGCAGGCGCGTGGCCGTATCGGCCGCGGCAAAACGATCCGGATGCAAACGCTTTTGCAGGGCGAAGACCCGCTCGCGCAGGAGGGCGGCATCCATGGCGAAAGTTTCCGGCAGACCCAGCACGGCGAAGAGCGACAACTCCGGGCGGAAGGGCTGCAGCGCCCCACAGGCAGGGCAGAGGGCCGGCGGCATGCCCAAGGCCGCGCCGCATTGCACACATCCGGCCGTCGTCAAGTGGTGAAGCTCTCGCCGCAACCGCAGGTGTTCTTGACATTGGGATTGTTGAAACGAAACCCCTGATTCAATCCTTCCCGCGTGAAATCCAGCTCCGTACCATCAAGATAGACCAGACTCTTGGGATCGACAAAGAGCTTGACGTCGTCAAAGGTAAAGGCCGTGTCCTCGGGGTTGGGGGTATCCACAAACTCCAGCACATAAGACAGGCCGGAACAGCCGCTGGTCTTGACGCCGATGCGGATACCCTGCCCCTTGCCCCGTTTGGCCAGGGTTTCGCGGACGTGGCGGGCGGCTTGCTCGGTCATGCTCAGGCCCATGGCAGATCCCTCAGCTCGCCGCGGCGGCGGAATCGGCCGCGTGCTGCGCGCCCTGGCCGTGTTTGCTGCGGTAATCCTCCACCGCCGCCTTGATGGCATCTTCGGCCAGCACGGAGCAATGGATCTTCACCGGCGGCAATTCCAGTTCTTCGGCGATCTGGCTGTTTTTGATGGTCATGGCTTCATCGAGGGTCTTGCCCTTGACCCACTCCGTCACCAGCGAACTGGAGGCAATGGCCGAGCCACAGCCGTAGGTCTTGAAGCGGGCGTCTTCAATGATCCCGTCGGCGCCGACCTTGATCTGCAGGCGCATGACGTCGCCGCAGGCGGGTGCGCCAACCATGCCGGTGCCCACGTCGCCGGCGTCCTTGTCAAGCGTGCCGACATTGCGCGGGTTTTCATAATGATCAATCACTTTCTCGCTGTAAGCCATTTCCGTTCTCCTTGAAGCATGTTCAAATCAGTGGGCAGCCCACTGGATACTGCTGATATCGATCCCTTCCTGATGCATTTCCCACAGGGGCGAGAGCTCGCGCAGCTTGCCCACATTGGCCGCTACCAGGGCAATGGTGGCGTCGATCTCCTCTTCGGTGGTGTAGCGTCCCAAGCCGAAGCGAATGGAACTATGCGCCAGCTCGTCGGACTTGCCCAGGGCGCGGAGCACATAGGAAGGCTCCAGACTGGCGGAGGTACAGGCGGAACCGCTGGATACGGCGATGCCCTTCAGGGCCATGATCAGCGACTCCCCTTCCACAAAGGCGAAGCTCAAATTGAGGTTGTGCGGTACCCGCCGCTCCAGGTCACCATTGAGATACACCTCCGGCACCCGGGCCTGGATGCCCTGCATCAGCTTGTCGCGCAACTGGCGAATGCGCCGCGCGTCGCTGGCCATCTCCTGCACCGCCAGCTCCGCCGCGGCGCCCATGCCCACGATCTGATGGGTAGGCAGGGTGCCGGAGCGCATGCCGCGCTCATGGCCGCCGCCATGCATCTGCGCCTCGATGCGCACCCGCGGCTTGCGCCGCACGTACAGCGCGCCGATGCCCTTGGGCCCATAAATCTTGTGCCCGGAGAGGCTCATGAGATCGGCCTGCAGCAGTTCGACGTCCACCGGGATCTTGCCCAGGGCCTGCACCGCATCCACATGAAAGAGGATCTTGTGCTCCCGCAGGATGCGGCCGATTTCCTCCATGGGCTGGATCACGCCGATCTCGTTGTTCACATAGAGCACCGAGGCGAGGATGGTATCGGGACGGATGGCGGCGGCAAAGGCGGCGAGATCCACCAGGCCATTCTCCTGCACCTCCACATAACTCACCTCGAAACCCTCGCGCTCCAGTTGGCGGCAGGTGTCCAGCGTCGCCTTGTGCTCCGTGCGCAGGGTGATGATGTGCTTGCCCTTGCCCTGATAGAAATGGGCCGCGCCCTTGAGGGCGAGGTTGGTGGACTCCGTCGCACCGGAGGTCCAGACGATCTCCCGGGGGTCCGCATGAATGGCCATGGCCACCTGCCCGCGGGCCTTCTCCACCGCCTTTTCCGCCGTCCACCCATAGGGATGGGAACGGCTGGCGGCGTTGCCGAATTCGAAAGTGAGATAGGGGAGCATCTGCTCCAAAACCAGCGGATCCACCGGCGTCGTCGCCTGGTAATCCAGATAGATGGGACGCTCGGGATGGATCAGGCGCGGCTGCCTGGTGTCGATGTCATATACCTTGTGCTGATTCATGGAATCCACCTTTCCGTCGTTCAATGTGCCGAACGCAAAACCGTTTGCGCCATTTTCACCGGTACCGTCCCTTGGGCAGCCTCCTTGCGGAGCTGCTCTTCCACCAATTGCGCCAGCGTAATGCTGTCCAGGAATTGCGCAATCCTTTGTCCCAACTCCTCCCACAAATCGTGGGTGAGGCATTGCTTGCCATCACCCTTGCAGCACAGCGTCGGATCACCGCCACACTGGGTGGTATGAATGGACTCGTTGACCGCCGCCACGATCCTGGTCAGGGGGATTTCCGCGCCGGGCACGGCCAAACGATAACCGCCCCCCGGCCCGCGGACGCTATCCACCAGCCCATGCCGGCGCAGGCGGCCGAAGAGCTGTTCCAGATAGGCCACCGAAATCTGCTGCCGCTGGGCGATATCGGCAACGGTCACCACCCCATCATACTGGTGCAGCGCCAGATCCAGCATGGCGGTTACCGCATAGCGTCCTTTCGTCGTCAATTTCATGACCTATACTCCCTCGTCCATCAGCTTACTATGTAGACTAATTTAGTCAAGAATTATTTGCCCTTGTTTTATTTATTTTTCCATCATCTTCCTCTATGGCCTCCACGCTGCAGGCCAGGGCCTCCAGGACCGGGATCTCGGTCTTCGGCTGCAAGGCGAGGAGCCCCTCCCGCAGCCGCGCAATTTCCTCGTCCTGCCGATGCATGTGCTCCAGCATGCACTCCACCGCCCGTGCCACCGGGTCCGGCATCTGCCCGGTAAGCCCGTAGGCTTCAAAGGCCCCACCGCCCTCCCCTTTGCTGATCACCCGCCCGGGCACGCCAACCACGGTGGCGCCGGCGGGCACGGACTTGACCACCACCGCATTGGAGCCGATCCGCGCATTGTCCCCCACCAGGATGGGGCCCAGCACCTTGGCGCCAGCGCCGACGATGACGCCATTGCCCAGGGTGGGATGACGCTTGCCGGGCTGCCAGGCGGTACCACCCAGGGTCACGCCATGATAGAGGGTGCAGTCGTCGCCGATCTCCGCCGTTTCCCCAATGACCACGCCCATGCCGTGATCGATGAAAAAACGCTCGCCGATCCGGGCGCCGGGATGGATCTCGATGCCCGTGAAAAACCGGGAAAAGGCCGCCAGGAGGCGGGCCGGGAAGCGCCAGCCATGGGACCACAGGCCATGGGCCAGACGATGCATCACCAGGGCATGCACGCCCGGATAGGTCAGCAGCACCTCCAGGCGGGTGCGTGCCGCCGGATCGCGGGCGAATACCGCTGCCAAATCACCACGCAGGCGCACCCACATGCCCATTCATCCTCCTCGGCAGATCCTCGCCACCGGCCCTCGGCGCAGCAGCACCCGACTATTAGAGACTATCCTGATTCTTTCTGTCCACTTTGCCCTTGCCGGCCCAACGCTCCAGTTCCGTCAGGATGCCGCGCAGGATATGGACCTCGTTGGCCGAGGGCATCGCGCGGTCGAACAGGCGGCGCAGGCGCCGCATCATCTGCGTTTCCCGCGGCGCCTGCAAAAAACCGCAGGCCTGCAGCATTCCCTGCAAATGCCGGTAAAAACCTTCCATCTCCTCCGCCGCCGCCATGGGTGCCACAGCTCCCCCGGCAGGGGAAGTCTCCGCACCCGCCGCCAGGAAGATCTCATAGGCCAGCACCTGCACGGCCTGGCCCAGATTCAGGGAGCTATAGCAGTCGGCCGTGGGAATGGTCACGAGGACCTGGCAGCGGTCGAGTTCGGCATTGCTCAGGCCCGTTCGCTCCCGGCCGAAAAGCAGCGCGCAAGGCCCTGCCTGCAAATCCGTGCGCAAGGAAACCGCCGCCTCCCGCGCCCCCAAATTCGGCCAGGAGACATGCCGGTTGCGGGCGCTGGCGCCGTACACGCGGTGGCAGCCGCGCAAGGCGCCATCCAGATCGGCGCAGACTTCCGCCCGGTCGAGCAGATCCTCGGCACCCGAGGCCATGGCTATGGCCTCGGGTGCGGGGAAACGCAGGGGCTTGACCAGCACCAGTTGCTGCAGCCCCATCACCTTCATCGCCCGGGCAGCAGCGCCGATATTGCCGGGGTGGCTGGGCTCCACGAGGACGATCCGCAGGTTTTCGAGGGGAGTGTCCGCCATCCGCATCCTTCCGTTTTTTCCAACGCCGGGTAAAAATCATTATACTTGCCGTTCATCATTTTAACGCGTTCGCCCAAAGGTTCCCATGCAGCATCCCATCCTCGTCACCGCCATTCGCGCCGCCCGCAAGGCCGGCGATCTGATCAACCGCACCATCGACCGGGTCGCCGAACTCACCGTCACCAGCAAGGCCCACAACGACTATGTCACCGAGGTGGACCGCAGCGCCGAAGCGGCCATCGTCGAGATCATCCGCCGCGCCTATCCCCAACATGGCATCCTCGCCGAAGAAGGCAGCACCATCCCAGGCAAGGATTTCGAATGGATCATCGACCCCCTGGACGGCACCACCAACTTCATCCATGGCCTGCCCCAGGTGGCCGTATCCATTGCCGTGCGCCACTTCGACCGCATCGAACACGCCGTGGTCTACGACCCCCTGCGCAACGAGCTGTTTTCCGCCAGCCGGGGCGGCGGGGCCCACCTCAACGATCGCCGCCTGCGCATTGCCCAGCGCCGCGATCTGGAAGGCGCCCTGCTGGGGACGGGCTTTCCGTTCAAGGATTTTTCCTATCTGGACGCCTATCTGGCCACCCTCAGGGCCATCATGCCCAAGGTCGCGGGCATTCGCCGACCGGGTTCGGCCGCCCTGGATCTGGCCTATGTGGCCGCCGGCCGTTATGACGGCTTCTGGGAATTCCGCCTCAAGCCCTGGGACCTGGCCGGCGGCGTCCTGCTGGTGCAGGAGGCGGGGGGCGTGGTGACCGATTTCCACGGCGAGCAGGACTACTGGCACTCGGGCAATGTCGTGGCCGGCAACATGCGCATTCATGCGCAATTGTTGCGCATCATCGACGAACACGGCGGCGACGGCACCTGAGCCGGCTGGGCGACGCCGTCATTGGCCCCTGGCCGACAGGGCCGCGGACCCCGCCCAGTCGCGGGCGAACTGGCGGGCTACCCGGCCGCTGCGGGAACCGCGCTGCAGGGCCCAGCGCAATGCCGCGGCGCGCCATTCCTCCCGGGGGCTGCTTACCCCCAGACGTTGCAAATGCAGCGCGCAGATGGACAGGTACATCTCCTGGTCGAAGGGATAGAAACCCAGCCACAAGCCGAAGCGCTCCGAGAGGCTGATTTTTTCCTCGGCGTTCTCCCCGGCAATGATTTCCTCGCCATGGCGTTCATACTCGGCGTTGTCGGAGAAATGGCGCGGCATGAGGTGGCGACGGTTGCTGGTGGCGTAGAGCAGGACATGATCGGAGCGCGCTTCGACACCGCCGTCGAGGAGGGACTTGAGGGCCTTGTAGGCGGGATCGTCGGCGCCGAAAGATAGGTCATCGCAAAAGAGGACGAAGCGATAGGCCTCCCCCGGGTCCGCCTGCGCCAGGGCGGCCAGGATCTCGGGGAGGTCGAGAATGCCGTCGGCGTCAATCTCGACCAGGCGCAAACCCTGCGGGTGATAACGCTGGAGCATGGCCTTGACCAAGGAGGACTTGCCCGTCCCGCGCCCGCCCCAGAGCAGGGCGTCATTGGCCGGGTAACCGGCCACGAACTGACGGGTGTTGCGCTCCAGGGTCTCCTTCGCCGCGTCGATCCCGATCAGGTCGTCCAAACGGGGCAGATCGACGCGCGCCACGCCCTCCAGACGCCCTCCCAGGGGGAGATGACGCCAGCGCGCGGCGGGGAATTGCGCAAAGTCCGGCACGGCATGGGGGGTGGCATCCCCCAGCAAGCTCGCCAGGGCGTTGACGATGAGATGGCGCTCCACTGTCCATGATCTCCTTTCTATGCTTAGATAAGACCCAAGTGTACCCCTAAGGTTGTCAGCGCGTCATGAAATTGCTCACCGACTTTTTACCGATCATCCTGTTTTTTATCGCCTACAAGCTGCAGGGCATCTACACCGCAACGGCCGTCCTGATTGTGGCATCGGTGCTGCTCATGGGCTGGCAGTTCCTGCGCAAGGGGCGCGTGGAGACCATGACCCTGGTTTCCACGGGCCTGGTTTTGCTCTTCGGCGGCGCCACCCTGTATTTTCACAATGACACCTTCATCAAGATCAAGCCGAGCATTCTCTATGCCCTCTTTGCCGCGGCCCTCCTCTATACCCAGTGGCGCGAACAGACCCTCCTGGAGCGGCTCATGGGCGGGCAGTTGCCGGCGGCGCTGCCATCGGCCTTCTGGCGTCGTCTCAATGCCTACTGGATCGCCTTTTTCCTCTTTGGCGCCGTATTGAATCTGGCCGTGGCCTATACCCTGCCCACCAGTATCTGGGTGGATTTCAAGCTCTTCGGCCTCCTCGCTCTCACCATCATTTTCATCCTCTTCCAGGCGGCCATCATCTCCCGCGCCCTGCCCCAGGAAGTGGAGAATGGCGATTCACGCCATCACGATTAGGGAGTTTCCATGTACTACTGCATCATCGGCACCGATTTTCCCGACTCCCTGGCCAAACGCCAGACAGCGCGTGGGGATCATCTCGCCCGTCTGCACCAGCTCAACGCCGAGGGCCGCCTGCTGACGGCCGGGCCTTTTCCCGCCCTGGATCAGGAAGATCCGGGGCCGGCAGGCTTTACCGGCAGCCTCATCGTTGCCCAATTCGACTCGCTGGAGGCGGCCCAGGCCTGGGCCGCCGCCGAGCCCTACCTCGCCGCCGGCGTTTATGCCGAAGTCAGCGTCCGCCCCTACAAAGGAGTATTTCCATGAGCAAGGCATTACTGGAAGCGCACATCCGCGCCGCCCTCCATCCCGAGCTGCTGGAGATCAAGGATCGCAGCAAGGCCCACAGCGCCCACGAACTGTCCGATGGCGGCGGCCACTACGAGGTCCTCGTCGTGGCCGAACAGTTCCGCGGGCTGGCGCCGCTGGCACGGCACCGTCTGGTCTATGGGGCAACGGCAGGGGTGCCCGATATCCACGCCCTCTCGGTCAAGGCCATGACGCCGGAGGAGATGCGCCAGCAAGCCGCCGCTGCGCCGGCGCGCAAGACCTTCCGCCTGGCAACGGACTGAGGCGCGAAGCAGCGGGCCGCCAGCCATGAGCGCAGACGCTTTCGTGCGCAGCTTTCGGGAGTCCTCTCCCTACATCCACCGCTTTCGCGGCCAGACCTTTGTCATCAGCTTTGGCGGCGACGCCATTGCCGACGGCAGCATAAGGACCCTGGCCCACGATATCGCGCTGCTCAACAGTCTGGGGATCAACCTGATCCTGGTGCATGGCGCCGGCCCGCAGATCGATGCCGCCATGGCGGAACGCGGCCTGCAGGGCGAGCGGGTCGGGGGACGCCGGATCACCACGGCGGCGGCCATGGAAGCGGTCACCGGGGCCGTCGGCGCCGCGCGCCTGGCCGTGGAAGCCGCGCTGTCCCAGGGCCAGATGGGCTCGCCCATGGCGGGCGCCGGCCTGCAGGTGGTGGGCGGCAATTTCCTCATGGCCCAGCCGCTGGGCATCCTGGACGGCGTCGACTTTCAGCATACCGGCAAGGTGCGGCGCGTTGCCGTAGAGGCCCTCCAGCGCCACCTGGCCGCCGACGAGGTGGTGTTGCTCTCTCCCATCGGGGTCTCGCCCACCGGCACCCTTTTTAATGTGCGGGCCGAGGAAGTGGCCGTGGCGACCGCCAGCGCCCTGGGCGCGGCCAAACTCATCTTCCTCATGGACGCCGAGGGCGTCAGCAACCGCCAGGGCAGCCTGCTGCGCCAGCTCACCGCCGCCGAAGCCGCAGCCTTGCTCCGGGAAGGCGGCACGACCTGCCCATCCTCGGTGCGTCAGCACATGGAAAGCGCCATTAGCGCCTGCCGGCGCGGAGTGGAACGGGTACACCTGATCTCCCGCCATGTGGACGGCGCCCTGTTGCGCGAACTCTTCACCCGCGAAGGGCTGGGCACCCTCATCTCCCAGGATCCCTTTGAGCACCTGCGCCGCGCCACCCTGGCCGACGTCCCCGGCATCCTCGAACTCATCCGCCCCCTGGAAGAAGGCGGCATCCTGGTGCGCCGCAGCCGCGAACGGCTGGAAATGGAGGCCGAGCAGTTTGTCGTGATGGAGCGCGACGGGAAGATCATCGCCTGCGCCGCCCTCTACCCCTATCCCGAGCAAGGCATGGCGGAAATGGCCTGCCTGGCCGTGGATGGCGACTATCGCCGCCAGGGACGCGGCGAACAACTGCTGACCTTCTGCGAAGGGCTGGCGCGGGACCAGGGGCTACGCCAGATCTTTGTGCTCACCACCCAGACGGCGCACTGGTTTCTGGAGCGCGGCTTCCGTCAGGGAACCCTGGAGGAACTCCCCATGCCCCGTCAGGAGCTCTACAACATGCAACGCCGCAGCCAGGTCTTTTTCCACCCCTTGACCTAACGGCCCTGCAGCCGACACCCTGCTTATGAAACCAGCCCCGCCCCGACGCACGTTAGCGGGACGGCAACGGCGCTGTTTCCCTGCCATAGATCGCTGCGTTGCCGGCATGATCCTGCGTTTCAGGCCTCTTCCAGCGTTGCATCCCCGTTGCCGGACGGAAAAGTCTCCCCCATGCCGCGCTCACCGAGACGCGTCACCCCCGCAGAACGGCCGTCATAGCGGTGGACGATGGTGCAGCGGCGCGCCACAAAACCGCCCTTCTCCGTTTCGCTGGGCTCCAGGTCGAATTCAAAAATGACATCCCGGCTGGGCAAGTCGTCCGTATCCAGATCCCTGGGCAAATCCGAGATATGGACAAAGGCGGAGCCATAGGGGGACTCTTCCTGGCGGGTATCGGTGATCCACAGGCGCGGCGAAATCTCCCCCAAAAAGCGGATGAAGCCGAAGCCGCGCTCGGCCTCCCAGCGGCTGCAGACGCCGCGGATGCGCGAGCCCACCTCGCCCCAGGCGAGGCGGTTTTCGCGGGTAGGGAGCAGCCCGGGGATGAGATAACCAGAATAAAAGGCATCGGCTTCGTGCTGCAGCTCCCGGGAGACGTTGCGAAACGCCAGCACCTCCACGCGGCAGCCCTTGTTTTGCAGGGCGCGCACCACCTGGAGGAAATCCCCGTCGCCGGAAACCAGCAGGACCTGATCCAGGCGTTCGGACTGGAGCATGACGTCCACGGCGAGATCCAGATCGGCGTTGGCCTTGGAAACGCGGTTGCCCTCTTCATCCACGAACCAGCGCACCGGCTTCTCGATGATCTTCCAGCCCAGGTCGCGCACCGCCTGCTGGTAGCCGCGGATGCGCTCGCGGTATTCCCGGTCCACCTTCATGCGTTCGCCATCCACGGCCATATAGGTATTGAGGCGGAGGACCTTGCCCGCATCGCGCACCGCAAAGCGCCGCAGCACGTCATAGCGCATGGCATAGCCGCCGTTGTAGCGGATATTTTCCGAATCGACATAAACGCCGATGCGCGTGCCCTCACTACCCATCATCAAGCCTCCAGCACCGCGCCCTTGGCGGCGTTGCTGACGAGCTTGCGATAGCGGCGCAGCCAAGGGGAGGAGAGGGGTTTTTCCACGGGCTTCCAGGCGGCCCGGCGCCGCGCCAGTTCGGCATCCGTCAAACGCACGTTCAGCTTGCCGGCATCCAGATCCAGATCGATGATGTCCCCCTCCACCAGCAAGCCGATGGGCCCGCCCTCGGCGGCTTCCGGCGAGACATGGCCCACGCAGGCACCGCGGGTGGCACCGCTGAAGCGCCCGTCGGTAATGAGGGCCACACTCTCGCCCAGGCCCATGCCCATGATATTGGCGGTGGGGGTCAGCATTTCCGGCATGCCCGGCCCGCCCCGGGGTCCTTCGTAGCGGATCACGACCACGTCGCCGGCCTGCGCCTGACCGGCGAGGATCCCTTCGGCGGCCTCTTCCATACTGTCGAAGATCCGCGCCGGCCCCGAAAACTGACGCATGGCCGGAGCCACCGCGGCGATCTTGACGACGCTGCCTTCCGGCGCCAGATTGCCAAAGAGCACCCGCAACCCGCCGGTGGGGGAGATGGGATCATTGGCCAGATGGATGATGCGGCTATCCTTGACTGCGGCGGACTCCACGATCTCGCGCAGGGTCTGGCCGCTCACGGTGGGTTTGTCCAGGTGCAGGACCTTGGGGTTGCGCTTGTTCACCTCATGGAGGATGGCCGGGATACCGCCGGCCCGGCCGATATCCTCGACATGCACGGTGGACAGGGCCGGGGAGACCTTGGCGATGTAAGCCACTTGCTGGGCCAGGTCGTTGAGCCGGGCCAGGGGATAATCGATGCCCGCCTCCCGGGCGATGGCGATGGTGTGGAGTACCGTATTGGTCGAACCGCCCATGGCCATGTCGAGGATGAAGGCATTGTCGATGGCGTCAAAGTCCACCAGTTCCCTCATGGTCGGCCCCCCCGCGAGGGCCATCGCCACCACCCGCCCCGCTGCCTGGCGCACCAGATCCCGGCGCGCGGCCGCGGTGGCGAGAATGGTGCCGTTGCCCGGCAGGGCGATGCCCAGCACCTCCATCAGGCAATTCATGCTGTTGGCCGTGAACATGCCGGAGCAGGAGCCGCAGGTGGGACAGGCCTTGTCCTCGATCTCCTTGAGGCGGATCTCCGTCATCTGCCCGCGCTTGAACTGCCCCACCGCCTCGAAGGCCGTCACCAGATCCACCGTCGTGCCGTCGGCGAGGTGGCCCGCCTCCATGGGACCGCCGGAGACGAAGACCGTGGGCACATCGCAGCGCAGCGCCCCCATGATCATGCCGGGGACGATCTTGTCGCAATTGGGGATGCAGATCAGGGCATCCAGATGATGGGCCTGGACCACGGTTTCGATGGAGTCGGCAATGATCTCGCGACTGGGCAGGGAGTAGCGCATGCCGTCATGACCCATGACGATGCCGTCGTCCACCCCGATGGTGTTGAACTCGAAGGGGACGCCGCCGACGGCGCGGATGGCCTCCTTGACGATGCGCCCGAACTCCTGCAGATGCACATGGCCGGGAATGATGTCAATGTAGGAGTTGGCCACCCCGATGAAGGGCTTGGCCATATCGGCGTCCGTGAGGCCGCAGGCCTTGAGCAGGGAGCGATGGGGCGTACGTTCGAAACCCTTCTTGATGATATCGGAGCGCATAAAAACCTCGTCAAGGTGATGGAGCATGATGAATGGCGCTGGCGGGCAGCGCGCAGGGCCGCCGCAAAACGGAAGTATAAGCCCCGCGCCGGTCCAGGCCAAACGCGGACGGGCGCCAGCAAAGGCCGGGAACGCTGGGGCGCCCCCTAACCCCGCCGCAACCAGCGATACACCGTCCGCTCGCTCACCCCCAGCGCATCGGCCACCAGGCGCCGGTTGCCGGCAAAGCGCTGCAGGAGCGCCGGCAGGGTCTCCGGGCCCGAACGCCCATGGGCAGGGCCTGGGGGGCAGCGGCCGGCAACGCCCGGAGCCGGGGCGGCGGGCCGCCCATCCTCCAGGCCCAGGTCCTCCACGAGGATGACGGGCCCAGCCGCCAGGGCCGCGGCCTTTTGCAGGATGTTGCGCAACTCCCGCACGTTGCCGGGAAAATCGTAGGCGCAGAGCCGGATCTCCGCCTCCCGCGACAACTCCCAGCGCCCGCCCCAACTGGCCCCGATCCGCTGCAGGAGCACCCGGGCAATCCCCGGAATGTCCTCCCGGCGTTCCCGCAGCGGCGGCAAGGAGATGCTGATGGCCGCCAAGCGATAATAGAGATCCGCCCGGAAGCTCCGCGCGGCCACCATCTCGCGCAAATCGCGGTTGGTGGCCGCCACCACCCGCACATCGGCATGGAGGGTTTCGGCGCCGCCCAGACGGCGGAAGGAGCCGCTTTCCAGCACGCGCAGGAACTTGGCCTGCATCGCCAGGGGCAGTTCGCCGATCTCGTCCAGAAAGAGCGTCCCCCCATCGGCCATTTCAAAGAGGCCCCGCTTGCGCCCCAGACAACCCGTAAAGGCCCCCCGCTCATGGCCCAGCATCTCGCTTTCAAACAGGGTATCGGGCAGGGAGGTGCAATCGACCGTAATGAAAGGCCCCCTCTGCCGCGCCGAAAAGTGGTGGATGGCGCTGGCCGCCAATTCCTTGCCCACACCGCTTTCCCCATGCAGCAAAATGCTGGCCTCCGTACGCGCCGCCATTTCGATATGGTGGAGGCAACGCAGAAAGGCCGGCGACCGCCCCACCATCTGCATCTCGCCGCAGGTAATCACTTCGTCCTGATCCGCCAGGCGGATGATCTCCTCCCCAAGATAGCGCTGCCCCGCCAAGCCCATGATGGCGTGGCCGCGGATGCGCACATGCTCGGCACGGTTGCTGGGATCAAAATGGACATGGCGCACCTCATGGGCCTGACCGGTGCTGAATACCGCCTGATGCGGACAATCTTCGCCGCGCTGATGGCAGGGCACCGGCGAATGATGGGAAATCTCGTGGCAGTGGTGACCGATGATATCCGCCGCCAGCACTCCATAGGCTTCCCGGTAGGCGTGATTGGCGGCCACGATCCGATAATGCTCATCGATGAGCACCATGGGATTCTCATGCATGTCCAGCACGCTGGAAATCTGTAAACCATCCACTTCCGTGTCCGTCATGGTATCCATTTTTCCGCACTCCCGAAGAAACTTCTCACCCAAGGCCGCCCTGCCTTGTCCCAGGTGCGCCTTTCTGCCATGGCCATCGCCCGATGACACCCAGGGGGTCGGCAAACTCGCCAGAAGCCTGATGCCCGTCGATTCGGTATGGACACAATTCAGCCCTCGAGAGAGGGATTCGGTGGGAAATTGGGCCTTTTTTCCCGATGGTTCCGTAGATTGGCAGGGTACAGGCGTATGAAGGCCTCCGGACAGCCCCGGATGGATACGGTGATCGCCTGAGGGGACTAGAACCCGAGGAGGTGGAGAACTTGTCCGCTCCTGGCCGCGTACTGGCGGGTGGCTTCCGCGATGTTTTCCCAGCCTGCCCGGCGCAGGAGTCCCATCGCGAAGTTCCGGAGCGTGGCCATGACCCGAGGGCCGTTTCTGGTGCGGATCTGGGACCGGTCTTCGTCGAAGGTGGTATCCCGGACATGATGGCATCGATTTTCGATTTCCCAATGGCCGCGAGTGAAAGCGAGGAGCGCTTCCGGGCTGGCCTGGGCGGCCGGCAGGCTGGTCAGGCCAAAGGTGCGTTCGGTGCGTACTTTTCCCGTTTTCTCGTGAACGGTGATGCGGAGGATGAGGAACGCCTGGGCGAGATGCGGGAAATCGATCGCGGCCTGGGTCGCGACGTAGATCTTGCGCACTTCCAGTCGCCCATGAGCGGTATCACAGGTTTCTGCCTGCAGGGGGGGAATTCCTCCAGTCGAGGCAGGTTAGCTCGTCCCGGAGGGATTTCTGATTCCCTTTGACTGCCGTGAAGAGGTAGTGTGCCTTTTTCTCCTTGAATCCCCCCGAGTTTTGTGGAGGGCTTTATTCGTTCCTCATGCTGCTTTTGAGGTCGGCAGTTTCAACTGAGCAT
>NZ_JBMFWL010000019.1:0-36531 GCF_049965315.1 Acidithiobacillus sp.
TCACCGTGTCAAGCACTTTCGCCGGAAGAAAGGCGATAAAAACCCGGCGGGGCCGGGCTGAATGTCTAAACTTCAGTATTAAAAAGATATCCATGTTGTGCGCTGCATTGGCGCTGCACTGCCGGACGGGAATGGTAGGTACAACGCGGGATAGTGGGGGATACGCCTACGCATAACATGCTGATATTATGAATATTGTGAAAATGCTTATATATCAAAAAGTCGTGGTTTTGGTCATGTTTGCATTCGCAATGCGAAGGTCGGGAGTTCGATCCTCCTCCGCTCCACCAAAATTCAGCGCCCAACTGTTCTTAGTTGGGCGTTTTCATTTGTGCTTCCCGCATGACACGCGTGGTTCCCGGTCATTCTGCGTGTGCGATCAGGGTCCTATGGCCTGGCGGGAACATCCCCTGTTGCCCTCCGTTCCGCCCTCTCTTCTCTCGAAATCGGCGCTAACTTCTTCGCCGTAGCACACGCAGACGGCGGTGTTCATCGACCACTTGTGCGCGCGCCAATGGGAATGGTTGCCTCGCGGATTTGCATGGGCAGAGCAGAACGGCAAACCCGCGAGGCCTGCTTCCACGTCAGCCCTTGGGCGGAAATGGATCATCTCCGTAGCTGTTGCGTTCGCGGATCTGACCATCGCGCCTTTGAACGAACATCTCACTCTGCTGGTTGATGGCGATGCCCAGCGCACGGTCGCCTGCGGACGCCTTGCGCATCCTCCAGGCGTCTTTCAGGGCCTCCAGCGCCACATCCAGACCGATCTTGTTGCGATGCATGAAGCAATCCACGACTGTCTTGGCCAGGCTGTAGATCCGTACCTTCACGCCGTTGCACAGATGCTCCTCGACGCCTGCCAGATGAGCGCCGCTGGCCATCTGAACCATCCTGATCGGCGGATAGTCGAGCCGGGGTGAGTGGCTGCCGCGCGGCATGGCGATCCAGACCTTACGCGGCAGTCGGGTGGTCAGTCCATGAAACTGGAGTGCCTTGAGCAGGCAGAACACGGCCTGTGGCACCCTGGTGGCGACAAGAGCAAGACCCTCGAACTCCGTTACCTGTGCCCCTGGCTGGCGGTAAAGACCACGCCCGACCCGATCCAGAAGCCCGGCGGCAGTCATGCGCGTCAGGACGACCCGAGGCGAGCCGATGGTGTCCAGATCGCTGGCGCGCAGCAGTCCCCTCTGGCTGACCAGATCAAGGATGCGCTGGGTGTGGGTGTTCGCGGGCATGGTCACCATATGTTCCGTTCTTTCTCCATAAATGCAAATTTGCAGAGGAAATGGAACGCGCTTAGGTGGCGGCGAGTCTGCACGAATCATCGCCATGCGGAGATTGCTTAGTCCATTTGCCGCAATCGGTGCGGAGAATGTCTTGCCCTTGCGGCGAATTGGGTGTTTAATCTCCGCATGGATAGCGGAGAAAAACTTTACATCTGGCAGGCCGATGAATGGCCCAACTGGCGCTACGACCTGTCCATTCTCGCCGGGCCGCTTGCCGAGGTGAGCCGTGCGCAGGGCTTGCTACTCGGTCGCTTGGCGGACGTTGGGCTGGCGCTGCGCGATCAGGCCAGCCTTGCCGCCTTGACTGAGGACGTGGTCAAGACCAGCGAAATCGAAGGCGAAGTACTGAACGTGGAATCCGTGCGTTCATCCATCGCCCGAAGACTGGGAGTTGACATCGGCGGGGTCGCCCCAGTGGATCGGCACGTCGACGGTGTCGTTGAGATGGTGCTCGACGCCACGTCACGTAGTTCGGAACCCCTGACCGCCCAGCGCCTGTTTGGCTGGCACGCAGCGCTGTTCCCGACCGGGTATTCCGGCATGAGTCGAATCGCTGTGGGCCAATGGCGCGCCGATGCCGATGGACCCATGCAGGTGGTTTCCGGGCCAATGGGGGGGCGACGCAAGATTCATTTCCAAGCGCCGCCAGCGGTTGTGTTGGCCGCCGAAACGGCACGCTTTCTGGCATGGGCGAATGCGGAAACCGGGGAGCCTGTGCTCGTCAAGGCTGGGCTGGCGCATCTATGGTTCGTCACGCTGCATCCGTTCGACGACGGCAACGGGCGCATTGCACGCGCTGTGGGCGATCTGTTCCTGGCACGTGCCGATGGCAGTCCGCAGCGCTTCTACAGCCTGTCGGCGCAGATCCAGCGGGAGCGCAGGGACTATTACGACGTGCTGGAACGCATGCAGAAAGGCACGCTCGACGTCACGGGCTGGCTGTTGTGGTTCCTGGATACGCTCCGACGGGCCATCACCAGTGCGCAGGCCACCCTGGATGCCGTGCTGGTCAAGGCGCGCTTCTGGCAACGCTGGGCGGGTACGTCGTTGAACGAACGGCAGGTAAAGCTGCTCAACCGCCTGCTCGACGGCTTCGAGGGCAAGCTCACCAGCAGCAATTGGGCCGCCATTGCCAAATGCTCCCCCGACACCGCGTTGCGCGACATCACGCAATTGCTGGAACTGGGGGTGCTGAAAAAATCCCCCGGCGGCGGACGAAGCACCGGCTACGAATTGGCGGATCAGTAGCCGGAGCCTGAAGCGTCAGTCAAACCGGCAGCGATGCGAGGGCATGCTGCAACGTCCTGTACTGGTCGCCCGGAGCGGTCGTCACATCGATGCCCAGTTCTTTGGTGTTCTGCAACCAACGCTGTGCCCACGCCATGGCCTCGTCGCGATCAAAGCGAATGAGCTTCTGGACCCGGCGATATGGGATGCCCAATGCATCTCGCGTCTGCTTTTGCGTGAAGATGTACAAGGGCAGCCCGGTTACGAACGAAATCTCGCGTGGGTCCATGTACTTCGAGGCATTCGGGAGGACAACGTCGGAGGCGCTCTCCCAGGTCGACGCCCGGAGGGCTTGGGACTCGTAATCGAGGATTTCGTCAATTGGGTACACGACGCGCTTGGACATTTTCATGAAGCGAGGCCCGCGTCCCTCGCTGCGCCAACGCTGGAGTGTCTTGGGGCTGATATTCCAGCGCGTGGCCGGGGAACCGGCGCGCATCAGCGGGCCATACCAATGTCCCTGCTCTGCACGACGATACGGACTTCTATGGGGACGTTTCGGCATCACTGAAGATAAACGGTTCGAGGTTCTGGTAGAATCCACCACCAAACAGCACGGCTCGGACCTCTCCGGGCCTTTTTCTTGCCTGCCACGCCGAGACGGAGGGGGTTCCCGCGTGACGGTCTGCGAGTAGACGCGCGGTGCGGGACAAGGGATTTACCCGGGGTTGTGACTGCCGGTTCGAGGCCAAGCAGGGCGACCAGTCCTGGGTTACATCGTCTCGCAGTGACAGGGGCGGAACTGGCCCGCCTGCGGGAGGACAAACGGCAAGTGGAGGCAAGTTCACACCTGCTCAAGACCCTGACATGCGCCTGCAGGACGTCGAAGCGGCCCTCAGCGACATCGAAAACCTGCTCGACGACAAAAAGCGTGAACATGCCAAGACCGAGCAGGAGCAAAGTGAAGCCAACGCATTCCGCCAACAGGCGCAATGCGTGCTGGAGAACACTGCAGCGCAACGGGTCTGGTTCCCGCGCAAGGAACTGCTCAATGAAAACGCCATCCGCGATGGTGGCCAATTTAGCGCATCGCGGCGTGCTCTCCGAACTCCTTGACCTGGCGCTGGCGGCCAACGCCATTGATCCCGCAGCCAGCGGCGCCGGTCAGTTCGCGCGGCGCTACGGTTTCCGCGACAAGCCTCTGCGCGTGCGCTTTCGCCTGCTCGATCCACGCCGCCGGCTGCTGCCCACTGCCTCCGACCAGGATCTCACCGTCACCCACGACACCTTTGCCCAACTCGATCCCAACGTGGCACGGGTATTCATCACCGAGAACGAAATCAACTTTCTCGCCTTCCCCAAACTGGCCGACAGCCTGGTCCTCTTCGGCGCCGGCTATGGCTTCGACATGCTCGCCCACCGACCGCAGTGGGGTAAGGAGCCGCAACCCGTACTGCGCGACCTGACCCGCCTCGGTCCCCGGGAACGCGCCCTCTTTGCTGACCTGCGCGATCAGCCCCTGGGCCAAAAGATCCGCCTCGAACAGGAGCGGATCGGCTTTTCCTGGGTAGAGCGGGCACCGGTTGAATTCCAGCAGGGCGGCCCGCAGGTCCCAGCCCTCCCAACATCCGTTCCGGGTTCATGACGCCGGCTTGCACTAGGTGCATGTCCCTGCAGTGAATAGTATTCTTGATCCCATCGCTCTGGCATGGAACCAGACATCCCCCTCAGGAGCCGCCCAATGCCCGAAGCACCTTCCCCTGGCCATCCCCAGGATGCGCAGAAATCCCGCTGGATGCTGGCTTCAACGGGGCTGAACGGGGCCCTTTCCGTCGCCAAGATCGGCTGGGGGATCTATTCCGGCAGCACCGTGGTCATTGCCGATGCCGTGCACAGCATCTCCGATGTCCTCGGCGCCTTGCTCATCTTCGCCGCCATTCGCTTTTCCCGCCATCGCTCGCCCCGTTTTCCCTATGGCTTGCACAAGGTGGAGGACATGGCGGCCCTCGCCGGTGCGGTACTGGTAGTCCTGGCGGCCTACGAGATCGTGCGGGCGGTCTTTTTCACCGGCGGCGCCCAGCCCCCCAGCAATCCTGTGGCCACCATGTTCTTCATGGCCGCCATCATCCTCGCCGAAGGCGTTTTCTTCCTGGCCGAACGTCGCGCTGCCCAGATCCTCCAGTCGCCCGGCCTGCATAGCGACGTGGTCAACTGGCTGGGGGATATCGGCGCCGGTTTCGTGGTCATCGCCGGTATCGGCGGGCATCTTTTGCATCTGCCCTACGCCCAGGAGATCGCCGTCGTCATCATCGTCCTCCTCATCCTCGAAGGCGCCTGGGACGTACTGCGCGACGCCGTAATGTCCCTACTGGACGCCTCCGTACCCCCGGAGATGCTGCGCAGGGCCGAGACCCTCCTGGCCACGGCCCCGGAGGTGGAGGAAGTGGAGCAATTGCGCCTGCGCCGGGCGGGCAGCGTGCTGTTTGCCGATGCCACCATTGCCGTGGCCGAATCCAACTTCCATCGCGCCCACGAGGTGGCCGAGCGCGCCGAGGCCAGCCTGCGCCAGGGTTTCCCGGAGTTGGAGGCCGTCACCCTGCACTATGAGCCCCAGCGCAAGCCCTACCGGCGCTGCGCGTATCTGCTGGACGATGATCAGGCAACCCTCGCTGCGCGTTTTGGGGCCACCCGCTGGATTCGCCTGGACGATCAGGATCGCGCCGGGGGGGCGCCCATGAGCCGCATGGTCCACAGTCCGGTTGCGGGTGCGGAAAGGGGCAAGGGTATCCGCCTTGCTGCCTGGCTCATTGCCCAGGGCGTCGACGAGATCCATTTGCGTAGCGGCGAGATGGAGCCGGCTTTGCAGGACCTGTTAGAGGCCGCAGGGGTGGCGGTGATGGTCGATACGCAGGAGCCCCCCGCACCCCTGGAAGCGGCCCGATAAATTCACGATCCACCGCGAAAAAACGCCGGCACGTACTGCCAGGCCGTGCGGCGCAAGGCCTCCCGATGCGCCGGCGTATCCGGATCCCAGCCTTTGAGCAGGGCCCAGAAACGCGGCCCATGATTCATTTCCCGCAAATGACAGAGCTCGTGGAGCAGTACATGGCGCACCAGGGGTGGGGGCAGAAAGAGCAACTGGGCATTCAGGCTGATGCTGCGCCGGCTGGAGCAACTCCCCCAGCGGCCGCGCTGGTGGCGTAGGCTCGCATTGTCATAGCGCAGGCCGGTTTCGGCGGCCAGGGTCGCCAACAAAGGGAAGAGATGGCGCTCCCCCTCCTGCTTCAGCCAGCGCCGCAGCAGGAAACGCGGGGCATCCCTATCCTCCGGGGCGTGGCTCAGATAGAGATGGCGGCTGGCCGGTGCCGCCGTCAGCCGGGCCGTATTCAGGGACGCGGACCGCATGCACCGGATCGTCCAGACCTGACCGACGGCAGCGAGGGAGAAGCTGGCAGGGAGATCTTCACGGTCCATCCCCATGGCCGACGCTTCCCGCGGCTCCTGCGCTCGCAAACGCTGCAGGTGCTTCTCTATCCATGCGGCACGGGCGGCCAGGGCCACCCCCACCTGCTCCGGCGGGCAATGGCTGGGGAGCACAACCACCACCCCGCCCCCGGCGGAAACCTCGATGCGCAAATAGCGCGCCCGCGCCGAGACGCGCACCGCATAGGGCTGCACCTGCCCATGGGGGAGGACGAGGGGAGGAAAAGAGGCCATGGTCCAAAGTATAAACGCAAGGGCCTGGTCCAGTCATTGGACCCCCTCGCCGCCAACTCCCGGCCAAGCGTATCCAGCCCCCGCCGGCGTTGACTTGCGCGGGTGCCCATGACTAAATGGCGCTATCCCATTCATGCGTGGAAGACTATGGATTTTGACGCCCTTCGCCGTACCATGATCGAGTCCCAGATTCGCACTTGGGACGTCCTGGACCCCCGCGTCCTGGCCACCGTGGCCCAGGTCAAACGCGAGGACTTCGTGCCCACCGCCCTGCGCCATCTGGCTTTCGTGGACTTCAATATGCCCCTGGAGCACGGTGAGGTCATGTGGACGCCCAAGATGGAAGCCCGCGTTTTGCAGGAGCTGGACCTCCAGCCCCAGGATCGGGTACTCGAAGTGGGTACGGGCAGCGGCTATTTCACCGCGCTGCTGGCCAAAATGGCGGGGATGGTGCATAGTGTCGAAGATCGGGCCGATTTTGCCCGCCCCGTGGAGGGCCGTCTGCAGGTTCATGGCATCCACAACGCCCGGATCGCCGTGGGCGACGCCTCCGCCGGCTGGGCCCAGCATGCCCCCTATGACGCCATCTGCCTGACCGGCTCCCTGCCCAGCCTCCCGGAAGCATTCAAGGAGCAACTGGCCGTGGGCGGGCGCCTCATTGCCATCCTCGGCGCCGCGCCGGCCATGACGGTGCGGCGCATCGTGCAGACCCGCCCGGGGGTCTTTGAAGCGAGCGACCTCTTTGAAACGGAAATCCCCTCCCTGCGCCACCGGGCCGCTCCGCCCCCCTTCATCTTCTGAAAGGCGTCCATGCTGCTCCATGCCCAGACCAGTCTCCTGCTGCTGGTGGACCTGCAGGACAAGCTCCTGCAGACCCTGCCCCCGGCCCCGCGCAATGCCATGTTGGGGGTCATTCAGCGCCTCGCCCAAGGCAGCCGGATCCTCGCCATCCCCCAATTGGCGACCGCCCAATATCCCCAAGGGCTCGGAGCGGTGCGGGAGGAGTTCCGGCAAAGTGCCGCCACAGTCTTGGAGAAAACCGCCTTCTCCTGTCATCGCGACCCGGCCATTCGCCAATGGCTGGAGCAGCAAGCCGGACGGCGCCAGGTCGTCCTGGTGGGGGTAGAGGCGCACATCTGCATTTTACAGACCGCCCTGGATTTGCAGAGCCACGGCTGGTCGCCCGTGGTGGTGGAGGACGCCTGCGCCGCGCGGGACCCGGCCCATGGGGCCAATGCCATGATGCGCCTGCGCCAAGCCGGGGTCTGCATCGCCAATGGCGAATCCGTCCTCTACGAATGGCTGGGGGACGCCGCCCACCCTGCCTTCAAGACCCTGGCACCCCTTCTGCGCTGAGCCGCGCCCCGGGCCCGGTCAAGCGCCTTGTTCAGAGGCCCATCCCATGCTCCATTACCGCGTCACCCTCCACCCCCAGGCCCACTGCTTTGACCTCACCCTGGAGATAGGGGAGCCCGATCCCGATGGGCAGGTCCTCGCCCTGCCCGCCTGGGTGCCCGGCAGCTACATGATCCGCGACCTTGCCCGCCACCTGGTCCAGATCAGCGCCGAAAGCCGGGGGCGGCCGCTAGTGGTGGGCAAGTTCCGCAAAGACCACTGGCGGGTTGAGCCGAACAGCGGCCCGCTGCAGATCCACTACCGCATCTTTGCCCTGGACGCCTCGGTGCGCACGGCCTATCTCGACGACATGGGCGGCTTCTTCAACGGGCCCGCCCTCTTCCTGCGGGTGGTTGGCCAAGAGCATCTGGCCCATGAGATGACCTTGATCGGCCCGGCAAGCTGGCAGATGGCCACGGCCATGGCGGCCATTGCCGCCGAACCCTGGAGTTTCGGCCGCTATGGCGCCGCCGACTACGCCGAATTCATCGATCACCCGGTCATTCTGGGTCAGTTCGCCTGCGTTCGCTTCTCCGTCCTGGAGCGCCCCCATAGTCTCGTTCTGCAAGGGCAGCACCATGCCGATCTCCTTCGCCTCGGGCGCGATCTGGAAACGCTCTGCACTTGGCAGAACCGCTTTTGGCGGGCAACCCCCTTCAACCATTATCTCTTTCTCTGCCAGGCCACGGCAGACGGCTATGGCGGCCTGGAGCATCGCGCCTCCAGCGCCCTCCTCTGCCGGCGCAGCGACCTGCCCACGGCGCTGCAAGATTCGCCGGACGAAGGTTATTATCGCTTTCTGGGGCTGGCCAGCCACGAGTACTTCCATGCCTGGCTGGTCAAGGCCATCCGCCCCGCCGTCCTCGCCGCCAGCGACCTTTCCGCCGAAGCCCTGACCAAAGACCTCTGGGTCTTCGAAGGGATCACCTCCTACTATGACGATCTGGCCCTGCTGCGCTGCGGGCTCCTGCCAGAAGATCAGTATCTTCGCGGCCTGGGCCGGGAAATCACCCGCCTGCTGCGCAGCCCAGGCCGCCATCGGCAAAGCCTCAGAGGCTCCAGCCAGGATGCCTGGATCAAGCTCTACCATCCCGGCCCCAACACGCCCAATGCCGAAATCAGTTATTACAACAAAGGCATGCTGGTGGCCCTCTGCCTCGATCTCCACCTGCGCCGCGCAAGCGCCGGGCAGTGCAGCCTGGACGTGGTGCTCCATGCCTTGTGGCAAGCCCACGGGGCAACGCAACGCCCCTTGCCCGAAGGCGGCTTCCTGGCGGTGGCGGAAAAGGCCACGGGAATGGCACTGGAGGAAACGCTGCGGCCCTGGATCGAGGAACGCGGCGAACTGCCCCTGGCCGAATTGCTGAGCGCCTTCGGCCTCGCCCTGCGCCTGCGCAGCGCCGAGGGCCCCGAAGATCAGGGCGGCACCCCCTCCGCCCGCCCGGCGGCGGCGCGGCCCTGGCTGGGGGCCAGATGGAAGGCCGGAACGCTGGGCGCCGAGTTGGTTCACGTCTGGACGGATGGCCCGGCGGAACGGGCGGGACTGGCGCCGGGGGATCAAATCATTGCCCTGGACCATCTCCACTGCGATGACCGCAACCTGCAGGAGCACCTTGCCGCATATCCCCTGAACACGGCGATCGCCATCCACTTTTTCCGCGGCGACCTGCTCCGCCAGAGCGAACTGCTCCTCGGCAGCGCCCCCGAAGATACCGCCTATCTGGAAAGACTCGATGGCCCCGACGCCGTGGTGGCGGAACGGCAAAGGTGCTGGCTTTACGGCGTCACTGCGGGAAAGTCATAGCGCAGGCGGCGCAAGTCCCGGCATTGACCGGAGTCGGCATCCACCTGCAGCAAAATTCCGCAAAAGGCGGCCACGCCATCCACTGCCTCCGCCCGACCGGGAAGCGCGGTGATGAAGCGCCGCAAGGCCGCGTCCCTGTCCACGCCGATGATGGAATCGTAGCAGCCGCACATGCCCGCATCGCTCTGATAGGCCGTGCCTCCCGGCAGGATCCGTTCATCGGCCGTGGGCACATGGGTATGGGTGCCCAGGACCGCCGACACCCGCCCCGCCAGATGCCAGCCCATGGCGTACTTCTCGCTGGTGGCCTCGGCATGCATATCCACCAGCACCACCGGGCAATCCGCCGGTCGTTGGGCAAGGGCCGCATCGGCTGCGCGGAAAGGGCAGTCATAGACAGGATGCATGAACAGCCGCCCCATCAAAGCCAGAACGCCCAGGCGCAAGCCCGAGGCCGTTTCCACCACCACCCATCCGCTTCCCGGCGTCCCCGGCGGCGCATTGTAGGGGCGGAGCAGGCGCCTTTCCCCGGTGATGTAATGGAGCGTTTCCCGCTGGTCCCAAACGTGATTGCCCGTGGTGATGACGTCCACGCCCCAGGAAAAAAACTCCGCGCAGATGGCAGGCGTAATGCCCTGACCGCCGGCGGCATTTTCGCCGTTGACCACCACCGCATCCAGGGTGAGTTCCCCGCGCAGGCGCTCCAGCCCCTGGCGCAGGGCGCGACGCCCCGCCGCGGCCATCACATCGCCGGCAAAAAGGATATTTACCGTCATGACATTACCGTAAAACAAGCGGACTCGGTGCACAAGACGTGGAGCGGCACGTCCCAGGGTTCCACCGGCAAGAGGGGCACTTCCTGGCAACTGTAGGCCACTCCCACCAGGCGCGGCCGCTGCCAAGCCGTGCGGTGATGCAGGTGGGCCAGACTGCGGTCATAAAAGCCACCCCCCATCCCCAAGCGATGGCCGTGACGATCGAAGCCCACCAAGGGCAGCAGCAGCAGGTCCAGCCGCCTGACCGGGCGCTGCGCCCGGCGCTTTCCCTGCGGCTCGGGGATGGTAAAGCGGTTCTTGCGCAATACGGATTGGGGGGAAAACGGGGCGAAGCGCAGGCTCCGGGCAAAGGGTTTGACGAGCACCGGCAGATAAAAGCGTTTTTTTCGCGCCCCGGCCATCCGCATCAGGGGTAAGAGGCTGATTTCGCCATCCATCGGCCAGTAAATCCCGATGTCTCGGGCACGCCGAAAATGCGGCAAACGGGACAAACGCCTTGCCAGTGCCAGGGCGGCATGGGCAGCAAGGGGGATGGAGATGGTCCGGCGCCGGGCACGCAATGTGCGCCGTAGGGCGCTTTTCGTCAAAAAGGAGCCTCCCGCCTGGGTCGTGCAGCCCGCTATCCCATGAACCTGATGTTCAGGTGGGTATCCACACACCGCTTTAGGCTACTCCGCAAGGGAGCGGCACACCGCAGTGATGACTGGGGATTCCCCGGATAGACAATGTTGGTTCAGGAATCATCTCGGCCACTCGAGCCCCGCAGGAGGCAAATTCAAACTACCCTTCCGCCCGTGCCGTGTCAACCAGGACGCGGAGCCGTTTCTCCAGATCCGCCAAAGCCGCTTCCTGAGCCTGCAAAGACTGGCGGGCGCGCATCAGATCCGCCGCCAGATTTACCGCCACCATCAGCACCGTACGCTCCTTGCTGGCGGCACGGCCACGCGCCCGCACCGTCTCGATCTGCCCCTGCAGGAGGGCCACCGCCTCCTGCACCAAGCCCTGCTCCTCCACCGGGCAGGCAATCTGGTAACTTTGGCCCAGCAAGGTAATGGTCAGGTGTTCCATTGCTTCGGCCGCGCTCCTATCCATGCTGCTCCTCGCCCTCCCAGCGTTCCACCTGCAGCAGGAGATCGGCCAAACGCGTGCAAACCTGCTGCTGGCGATGACGCAACAATTCGTTTTCTTCTTCCAGAAGGCGTACCTGCCTTTGCAAGGCCTGGATGGTCCGGGTAACCTGGCCTTCCTTTCCCGCCTGGCGACGCAGCGTACGGTAATCCGTTATAATGCATTCCAGCTCGGCGAGCATGGGCTCGAAACGGGATTCCATCACCGCACCCCAGGTCATGTTGACGATATTCATGAGTGTACGAAGCACCCTGACCATTTGCAAACCAGGTCGCCCCTAGATTATGCGCCTCACGGATCCCGGCAAGCGCTCCCAAGGTTTTCGCCACCGACTTTTGATCGCTGCGATCCTATCGGTCCTGGCGATTTTCGTCGTCATCCTGCGTCTGATGGATTTGCAGATCCTCCATTACGCCAAGTTTCGCACCCTCGCCCACAACAACCACGTCGCGCTGGTGCCCGTCGCCCCGCCCCGGGGGCTGATCCTGGCGGATCATGGGGAGGTGTTGGCGGACAATCAACCCACCTATGCCGTGGAAGTCGTTCCCGATGAAGTCCACGGCCTCCGGCAAACCATGGCCGAACTGAGCACCCTGCTGGCGCTGACGCCGCGGGAATTGCGGCAGTTTCAGGAGAATCGCGCAGCCAAGCCGGACTTTGACCCCATCGTCGTGAAAACGCAGCTCACCCCCGCGCAAATGGCGGCCATAGCCGTGCGCCAACTGGATCTGCCGGGAGTGCGCGTGGTGGCCATGCTCCATCGTGACTACCCCTACAAAAGCCTGTTCTCCCATGTCGTGGGTTATGTGGGCCCCGTTACCGCCGCCGACCTCCGCCAATTCAACCCTTCCAGCTATCTGGGCCAAAACTATATCGGCAAAAGCGGCCTGGAGCGTTTTTATGAACGGGACCTGCGCGGCAAGGTGGGCTACCAGATCAAGGATATCAACGCCATGGGCTTGCAGGTGGGCACCCTGCGCAGCATTCCCTCGGCCCCCGGCGACAACCTGGTCACCCACCTGCGCCTGCGTCTGCAGGAGGCTGCCGCCCTGGCCCTGCAAGGCAAAGGCTATCGCGGCGCGGTAGTCGCCCTCGACCCACGCACCGGCGCCGTCCTGGCCATGGTCACCAGCCCCAGCTTCAACGCCAACTGGTTTGTGGACGGCATCAGCGACGCCCACTGGCAAGCCCTCCTCGACAATTCCGGCCGTCCGCTGATGAACCGCGCCGACAACGGACTGTATCCCCCCGGCTCCTGCGCCAAGCCCTTCTACTCCATTCAGGCCCTGCAGGCGGGCATCATCACGCCTGATTACCACACCTATTGCGCGGGCAACTTTCAGCTCGGCGGCCACACCTTCTGGGACTGGAACCGCTCCGGCTTTGGCAACACCGGCCTGACCAAGGCCCTGGCCTGGTCCGTGGATGTCTTTTACTACAAGCTCGCCGTGAAAATGGGCATCGCCCTGCAGGATCAGACCCTCTGGCGCTTCGGTTTCGGCCATGCCACCCCCATCGATCTGCCCGGCGGGGCCAGCGGCTTCGTCCCCACGCCACAATGGAAGGAACAGCACCTGCATGCGCCGTGGTACACCGGGGACTCGGTCATCCTCGGCATTGGCCAGGGCTATCTCCTCGTCACCCCGCTGCAACTGGCCCGCGCCGTCGCGGCCATCGCCAATGGCGGCTACCTAGTCTACCCCCATGTAGCCAAGGCCCTGGTCAACCCAGAAAACGGCGGGGTGCGGAACCTCGGTTTCATTCCACCCGAAGATCTCCATATCCCCGCCGCCGCCCTCCATGCCGTGCGCAAGGGGATGGAGGCCTGCGTCAACGAGGGCACCTGCCGCAGCATCAGCGTCCCCGGCATCAGCATCGCCGGCAAAACCGGCACCGCCCAGATACCCATCGCTTACAAAAACGGACGCACGGTCTACAACGACGACTCCCTGTTCATCGGCTGGGCGCCCGTCCATCACCCGCGCATCGCCGTGGCCGTGGTGGTGGAATACGGCGGCGCCAACGCCTGGCAGGCCTTACCCGTGGCCCATGCCGTCATCCAGGCCTACCTCCAGGGGCAAAAGCCCGCCACTGTTCCGGTCTCCGGGCCCGGCACCCCAACGGCCAAGCTGCCCTAGCGCCGGGGCCAGCCCCTTCCCATTCCCAGCCCGGCGCAGATTGGTCCTTGCCGAAAGGGCAAGACGTCATTATGATGCAACGCCTTAAACCCATTGGGGAGAAAGGTTCTGTCAACCCTCGCCCCGCTCACCATCCAAGCTCATAAGGAGTCCCGACAATGACAGATTTTGCTTTGCATGCGCGCCCGCGCGAAGAAAATGGCCGCCGCCCCAGCCGTCGTCTGCGTCGCGAAGGCCTCGTGCCAGCCGTTGTTTATGGCGATGGCAAACCGGCCCGCGGCATTGCCCTGGAAGCCCGCGAACTGCGCAAACTCCTCCCCGACGATCGTGCCTATACCCACATCATCGCGCTCCATCTTCCCGATGGCACGGAGACGGCGTTGATTCGCGATATCCAGATGCATCCCTACAAGGAAGAGGTGGTGCACATGGACTTCCTGCGCGTTCACGCGGGTGAGCGGGTCACTCTGCATGTCCCCGTGCATCTGCTCGGCGAGGCCCAGTGTGCCGGACTCAAGGCCGGCGGCGTGCTGCATCGCGCCGTCGTCGAACTGGAAGTGGAGGCACCGGTGGACCTTCTGCCCGAAGCCATCGAGGTGGATATTCGCAATCTGCAGATTGGCGAAAGCCTGCACCTCTCCCAGATCACCCTTCCGGCTGGCGTGCAATTGGTGGCCCTCAAACACGAGGACGACAAGGAACTCGTTTCCGTGCACAGCGCCCGCCTCGGCGGTGAGGAAGAAGGTGAGGAAGCCACACCTGCCTCCTGAGGGGGACCATGGACTGGCTCCTGGTCGGATTGGGCAACCCGGGTGCGGAATACCTGCGCACCCGGCATAACGCCGGTTTCTGGCTTGTCCGCGCCCTTGCCGCCGACCATGGCATCATCCTGCGCCCCGAAAGGCGCTGGCACTGCCTCGCCTCCACATGGTCAAGGGACGGGCAGGACATCGGCCTTTGTCTACCCCAAGAATTCATGAACCGCAGCGGTGGCGCAGTCCAGGCCATGGCTGCTTTTTACAAAATCCCGACCGCCCGCATCCTGGTCGTCCATGACGACCTGGACTTGTCCGCTGGTATCGCCCGCCTCAAACTGGGAGGCGGCCACGGCGGTCACAACGGTCTGCGCGACATTGACCGGGCCTTGGGCAGCCGCGATTACTGGCGGTTGCGCATCGGTATCGGCCACCCCGGCCACAAGGACGCCGTCGTCGGCTACGTCCTGGGAGTACCCAGTCCTGCGGAAAAGGCCGCCATCGACTCGGCCATCGC
This sequence comes from Acidithiobacillus sp., assembly GCF_049965315.1. Taxonomy (GTDB): domain Bacteria; phylum Pseudomonadota; class Gammaproteobacteria; order Acidithiobacillales; family Acidithiobacillaceae; genus Acidithiobacillus_B. The sequence continues at coordinate 14,744 of NZ_JBMFWL010000019.1, forward strand.
CCAGGCCCTGGCCGTCCTGCCCGATTTTTTCGCCGGACGGATCGACCAGGCGCAACTGACTTTGCACAGCAATTAGGAGAACGAGATGGCCCTGGCCTGCGGTATTGTCGGTTTACCCAATGTGGGCAAGTCCACCCTCTTCAACGCCCTGACCAAGGCCGGGATCGCTGCCGAGAACTACCCCTTCTGCACCATCGAGCCCAATGTCGGCATTGTCGCCGTACCCGATCCGCGCCTCGCGCAACTGGCCGGGATCGTCAAGCCGCAGCGGGTGCTACCGGCCAGCATGGAGTTTGTCGACATCGCCGGACTCGTGGCCGGCGCCGCCCAGGGCGAGGGGCTGGGCAACCAGTTTCTCGCCCATATCCGTGAAACCGACGCCATCGCCCTGGTCACCCGCTGTTTTGAAGACCCCAATGTCGTCCACGTCAGCGGCAACATCGACCCGGTTCGGGATCTCGAAGTCGTGCTCACGGAATTGATCCTGGCCGACCTGGCCACCGCCGAAAAGGGCCTGGCCCGCATTGCCCGGCAAGCCAAGGGTGGCGCCAAAGAGGCCGTCGCCGAGGCGGCGTTGCTGGAACGCGTCCTCCCCCACCTCGATCAGGGACGCAGCGCCGCCAGCCTGGCCATGAGTCCGGACGAGCGGGAACGCCTGCGTCCTCTCTGCCTGCTCACCATGAAACCCCTGATGATCATCGCCAATGTCGCCGAAGGGGAACTGCAGGAAGGCCCCTGGCGCGCTCCCCTGACGGTTTGGGCCGAGCAGCAGGGTGCCCGCATCGTCCCCGTCTGTGCCGCCATCGAGGCCGAGCTCGCCGAACTGGAGCCGGAGGAACAGCAGGCCTTCCTGGAGGACCTGGGCCTGGAAGAACCCGGACTCAACCGCATCATCCGCGCCGCCTACGGGCTCCTGGGCCTGCAGACCTACTTCACCGCCGGCGTCAAGGAAGTGCGCGCCTGGACCGTTCCCGTGGGTGCCACCGCCCCCCAGGGAGCAGGCGTCATCCATAGCGATTTCGAGCGCGGGTTCATCCGTGCCGAGGTCATCGCCTATGACGACTTCATTCGCTACCAGGGCGAAAGCGGGGCCCGCGAGGCCGGCCGGATGCGCCTGGAGGGCAAGGACTATGTCCTTCAGGACGGTGACGTGGTGCATTTCCGTTTCAACGTCTAAGGCGTAGACTAGGTGTAAATTTCCGGCACTGTCGAGGAGCTGCCACCATGTTGTATCCCGAGTTGTTCAAATCCTTGGAAAGCGCACGCTGGAACATGAGCACGGATATTCCCTGGGATCAGTTCGACCGCAGCCGGATCAGCGACGAGCAACTGCGCACCATCAAGATGAATGCCGTCACCGAGTGGTCGGCCCTGCCCGCCACGGAGATGTTCCTGCGCGACAACCGCGACGATTCCGACTTCTGCGCCTTCATGTCCATCTGGTTCTATGAAGAGCAGAAACACGCCCTGGTCCTCATGGACTACCTTCAGCGCTTCGCGCCCGACTATGCCCCCAGCGAGGAAGAACTGCACAAGGTCCGTTTCGAATTCGACCCGGCCCCGGCCCTGGAAACCCTCATGCTGCACTTCTGCGGCGAGATCCGCCTCACCCATTGGTACAAGCGCGCCGCCCAGTGGCACACGGAACCGGTCATCCGCGTCATTTACGAGACCCTTTCCAAGGATGAAGCCCGCCATGCGGGGATTTATCTCAAATACATGCGTCGCGCCATCGAGCGGCACGGGGACGAAGCCCGCCTGGCCTTCGCCCGCATCGGCGTGCTCATGGCCAACACCAAGACCGCCAAGGCCCTGCACCCCACCAACCTCCACGTGAGCAAGGCGCGCTATCCCGAGGACAGCGTCCAAAGCCAGCTCCCTGATCCCGGCTGGCTGGAGCAATGGCTGGACACCCAGATCCATTTCGACGACATCTGGGAGCAGAAGGTCATCAACGGCATCCTCCGCAACCTCTCCACCCTGCTGGACACCCCGCTGCAGAACGCCAAGGACCTCAGCCGTTATCGCAAGGCCATGGTCGCGCGCATGGGAGGCGGAGCGGGAAATGCGCAGCAGGCAGCCGGTTAGCGCCCAGCAGGCGGGAAGGGGGAGGGGCTCATCCTGAACAGCACCCGCCGGCTCGGGCAAGGGTAGCGCCAGCCGACAGTCCGGCTGTGGCCGAACGGCGACGGCTAGCGCCTTGTTTTCCTTATAGGGCGTCCATGCCTAGTGGCAAAGGGCTACACCTGCCCTCCCCGGCTCCCGGCCACAGTCATCGTGAAAAGTGCGTAAGTATGCCCATTTGCCAGGATCGGCCGCGTTCGCCGCTCCTGCGCGGGACATGGCACCATTCTTGCTATTCTTTAACCTGAGTCCGGCGGTTGGCAGAATGCGCTGCCGTGGCTCCTGGCGCAAAAGCGGTCTGTAAAGCGCCGAATCCAGGGTAATCCCAATGCCTCTATAAGTCGGGAAGCAGCAGGGTTCGTTTTGTCATTCTCAACATGGAGAGAAAATATGCGCAAAATCCTTTTCCTCGGCGCTGGCTTACTGCTCCTGGCCGGCTGTGCCAGCAACCCTTATGGGCCCTACGGCTCCACCCCGGCATTCGGCAGCAGCACCACCGCCGACACCGCCACCGGGGCAGCGCTGGGTGCCGTGGCCGGGGCCGTCATCGGCAACCAGACGCACAGCCCCCTGGCGGGCGCCGCCATCGGCGCCGGCGTGGGCGGCCTGGCGGGCTATGCCATCTCCAAAAACCAGAATGGAAGCCCGGCCAATTGCCCCTCGGGATACAACTGCACCCCCAATACCCCGCCCCCCTCCTGCCCCCCTGGCTACACCTGCACCCCCAGCTACGGGCAATAGCCGAAGGGGCGGAGCGCGGCCATCGCCGTATTCAGGCATTGGCCTTATTGCTTGCATCCTCCGGTGGATGTGCTAATCTTTGAAGTGGCCAGTTCGGCTATTTCTTTTATTTGGGGTGTAACATGGCAGTCGGTACTGTAAAGTGGTTCAATGATAGCAAGGGCTTTGGGTTCATTACGCCGGAAGATGGCAAGGAAGATGTATTCGTTCATCACTCCGCCATCGAAGGGAGCGGTTTCAAGTCCCTCGCCGAAGGCGAGCGCGTAACCTTTGAAGTGACCCGCGGCCCGAAGGGCTTGCAGGCCGAGAAGGTTCGCCGGGCGTAATGCCCGCAGGGTGGCCTTCCAGCCACCCTCCCCTTGCGGGGACAAAGTAGTGCAACATCGTATTTTATACCGGTTTGGCCTTTGCGATTCCGGTTTTTCTTTGTTGCGTCCGTAGGTTACAGTTCCTGTGGCCTCAGCGCGGAGCCTTGCTGCGCGCCAGCAAGACCGAAGCCTCCGCCAGACGTGCAACCCCCTCGGCCACGCTGCCAAAAAGCAAATGATCCACGCCCCGGCGACCGTGGGTTCCCAGAACGATCAAATCAGCGCCCCAGCTTCGCCCTTCCTGACTGATCAGCTCTGCCACCCGATGCCCACCCACTCCGGTTTCCAGAAGACGGCTCGTGAAAGACACGCCCAAGGCCTCGGCGCGCGCGGCGGCTTTGTCCAGGATCTCCTGTCCCTGCGTCCGAAGCAGATCGAGCACTCCGCCGCCCGCCAGATAATCGCCATAAATATCCACCACATGGAGAATGAGCAGCGCTGCCCCCCGCTCTGCCGCCAATTGCGTGGCCGCGTCCAGGGCGGCCTCCGATGGGACGCTGCCATCGGTAGCCAACAGGATCCTTTGGTACATTCTCATCCTCCTTCGTTAAAGATCGGCACGATTCGTTTTGCGGGCCCATGCAGACAGATCTCCCGGAACACGCCTGGCAAGGCGCGAAAGGCGCCAGAGCAGGCCAAGACGGTCCTTTCCTCCCTAATGTACCGCAGCGGAAATCGTCTGGGCAGCCGCTGCGGCGCTGGCCACGGAGCGTTCCGCCTGCTGGTTGCGCACGATTTTGGCGGCCGCTTCCTGACTCAACACCACAATACTGACGCGCCGGTTCAGGGGTGAATCGGGATTTTTGGGATCATAAAGCACCGCCGAGCCCATCCCCACCACGCGCAGCACCTTGCTTTCATCCAGCCCCCCCTGCACCAGCACCTGGCGCACGGCATTGGCACGCCCCGCCGAAAGATTATAGTTGCTATAGCCCTTGCCCCCATTCTGATAGTGCAAGGCGTCGGTATGGCCGGTGATGCTGATCTGGTTGGGCAATCGATTCAGCGATGGGGCAATGGCCTGGAAAATGCTGCGCGCGTAGGACTCCAGGTCGGTGCTGCCCAGGGCGAACATGGGTCTTTTCGCACTATCGACCACCTGGATGCGCAGACCCTCCCTGGTAATGCTCACCAATAATTGATGACGGAAGGCATTGAGCAGCGGGTTGCTGGCGATTTGCTGATTGAGGACTTTTTGCAGATTTTCCAGATTCTTCCGGTCAACGGCGGCGGCTGCAGACTGGGCAATCTGCGTGCTATTGGGCTTCGCTCCGCGCTGTTCTTCACCCACGGTCTTGACCAGGTTCCTGCCGCCGCCCGGCAATATGGAATTGGAGGAACCGCTGCCCGGACCGCCCATGAGGGAAACCTTCTCGGGATTTTTGAACCACTGGGCAATGCCCTGGAGCTGCGCCTTGGTCGTTGAGCCCAGCAGCCACATCAAAAGAAAAAAGGCCATCAGGGCGGTGACGAAATCGGCATAGGCGATCTTCCAGGCCCCGCCATGGCCGCCGGCGGATTTCTTGATCCGCTTGATGACAATGGGCTGGGTTTTATCGTCACCCGACATGGCGGATCACTTTCCTTTCATTTCGCGCAGGTGGGCATCCATTTCCTGGAAGCTCGGACGTTCGGTGGAAAACAGCACCTTACGCCCGAACTCGATGGCCACCTGGGGCGGGTAGGCATTCATGGTCGCCAGCAGGGCCACCTTGACGCATTCCAGCATCTTGCTGCTTTCCTCGGCGCGCTCCTCCAGGCGCGCCGCCACCGGCGCAACCACGGCGTAACCGAGCAGAATGCCCAGAAAGGTACCCACCAACGCCGCGGCAATGAGCTCGCCCAACACCGACGGCGGCTTGTCCACCGAAGCCATGGTGTGGACCACCCCCATCACGGCCGCCACGATACCGAAGGCGGGCATCCCGTCGGCGGCGCGGGTCAGGGCGTGAATCGGGATTTCCTGCTCACGATGATGGGTTTCAATATCCACATCCATGAGGTTTTCCATCTCGAAGGCGCCGAGATTGCCCCCCACCATCAGGCGCAGGTAATCGGTGATGAATTCCAGTATATGATGATCGCCCAGGATGCGCGGATATTTCTTGAACAACTCGCTGGATTGGGGATCGTCGACATCCCCTTCCACGGACATGAGCCCGCCCTGGCGGATGCGGGTGAAGAGTTCATTGAGCAGGGAAAGAAGCTCCAGATACGCGCTTTTCGTGTATTTCGAACCCTTGAGCGCCTGGGGAAAGGCCTTGAGGGTGGCCTTGAAGGATTTGGGGAAAGTGGAGGCGAAAAAGGTCCCCAGGGCACCACCGGCGATCATCAGCAGCTCATAGGGCTGCATGAGCGCCATCAACTGCCCTCCCTCCAGGGCGAAACCGCCAAAGATGGCGCCCAGGGCGATGACATAACCGATCATCAGGAACATATCGTTATCCTTTGCGGATGAGCGATGAATGGAAACACCACGACGCTAATTAGCCTAGATCCGGCCATTTTTCGGATTGGGAGCATGATTCACAAAAAGCCGCGGCGCGTGGCACTGAGCATTTCCCGATCCCGCCACTGGGCATAACGCAGCACCTGCTCGCTCATCATTGGCGTGATCCCCGCAAACTGCAAGCCCAGCGCGCAGACGTGCTCGTGATGGAGGAGCTCCACGGGGCCCACGCTACGCAATTCCGCCGCCACCCCGAAGGTGTGCCCGCCACGCAGGGTGAACGTCACCTGGGCTATCCGCTCCCCGGCCTGAAATGGATAATCCGCTGGCGGACGAACCAGGACGCTCAGCCCCCCGCCACTAATGTTTTGCAAGCGCCCCTGTACCGTCTCGGCGCCATTACGCTGCAATTCCACCAGATCCGGATCACCCGGGGCGGGGGGGACGCGAAAAAACTGCCGGCGCTGCAATTGATAAACCTGCCCTGGATAGGCCAGACGGATCCCTTCCTCGCCCGGGGTATGCAGATATTCCAAAAAAGCGGACGCAAAGCCGGTGGCAAGATGATTGGCGCGGCCGAATACCAGGAAAGGCTCGCCCTTTACCGGCTGCCAACGGCTGAAATCGGGATGCGGCGCGTCCATGAGCAGATAACCCTTGTGGCGCGCCACCTCCAGTACGATGGAAGTAAAGGTGCGGCTGCCTTTTTTGAAGATCAGCGTGCAAAAGCTGCGTTCATCGCGCAGGGTGGCGAGGAGCCGTTCCCCCTGCAAAGCGGAGCTGACCCGAAACCGATCGGAAAAAAGCGTATCGGCAATTTCCTGAAAGGACTCGCTCACGGCCGCCCCCTTACTGGGGCTGCGGTGGGATGGCAGCGCAAAACGCTCCGTGACATATTCACCCAAAGCGGATCGATACTCCCACGGTCCGCCGCATGCCACCCGAATCCGGGTCTTTTTTGCCCCACCATAATTCCTGAAAACATCCTACTGCACCACAAAGCTCGCAAAATAGACGGCGGCGATGGGCGGGGTTGCCGTCTTTACCGGCGCTTTCAGGGCGCCACCGCTCGTCTCCAGGATACGGTTGACGGAATCCTGAATCTGCTGGCGCAACTGCTCGCGCACCGCGGGTTCACTCACCTTGTCCGCCTGCTGGCTGGCCAGCAGGGTGAGAATGGCGTTGCGGATCTCGGGCATGAAGGTCTTGACCTCCTCGGCCACCTTGGGGTCGAAGGTCTTGAGCTGGATCTCCACCTGAATGTAATGGGTGCTGCCATCGCTGGTCTGGAGATTGGTAACCAGGGAACCCAGGTCAATAAATTTGGTATCTTGCAATTTTTTCTGGGCGATCTCGGCGGCGCTGGGTGCGGTGTGGGGCCTGAGCAGAAACCACCACGCCGCGCCGCCGGCGCCGGTCAATACCGCCACGGCGACCAGGATAATGAGGATCAGCTTCCCCTTACCGCCTTTTTTTTCTTCTGCCATGTTCCGTCCTTCGCTGGAAAGCACGATTGGGTGATAATCTGATTCTATTTTACAAGAATAATCCATCGTCTGGTCGAAAGCATGCCCGGGCGTGCTGCTGGCGCTGCCGGGCGATGCAAACGCTCCCGCGCACCCGAGATCCGGCAATTGGCCGATAAGCGCCCCTGCCCGGCACCGTTTCGGGGGTCATGGGGGTTTACGCGCGCAATGCCTGTTGCAGAAAGCGGTCGAGCTGATTGGCAAAGGCCTGGCGGTCGGTCAGGGCGAGGGTGGGCGCCCCCCCCGAATGGATGCCGCTGGCGCGCAACTGCTCCAGCCAGCCGCGGACGGCCAGGCGCTCGCCGATACTATCGGAGGTAAAGCGCTCGCCCCGGGGACTCAGGGCGTGACCGCCTTTGGCGAGGACTTCCGCCGCCAGGGGAATATCGGCGGTGATTACCAGATCACCGGCACAGAGTTCCGCGACGATGGCTTGATCCGCCACGTCGAATCCGGATGCGACCACCAGGCTGCGAATGCGTGGCGAAGAGGGTACGGCCAGGGGCCGGTTGGCCACCAGCGTCAGGTCGACGGGCAGACGCCTGGCACTGCGAAAAAGGATTTCCTTGATCACCTTGGGACAGGCATCGGCATCTACCCAAATCTGCATGGGCGGGATTGCCTAGTCCCGCCGTGCCTTGCGCTTGGCCGGCGCCGCGTTGCTCCCTGCCGCCTTCTTCCTCGGCTTGGTCTCGGCCCGGGGCCCCGCCGACAGGGTTTTGCGCGGCGCATCAGGGGACTTGCGCTCCTCGTAAGCCCGCTCGATTTTCCGCCGCGGGGGAGGAGCGCCGGCGCCACCATCACTGGCGCTGATCTGCAGGGGGCGGCCGCATACCCAGACCTTTTTCAGATGCTGGAGCACGTCCGGCGGCATATCGGCGGGCAGCTCCACCGTACTATAGTCCTCATGGATGCTCACCTTGCGGATATTGCGGCTCTCCACCCCCGCCTCGTTGGCGATGGCCCCGACAATGTTCTTCACCTGCGCCCCATGCACCTCTCCCACCTCCAGGCGGTAGCGCTGCATGGCGGGCCCTTCCGCCCCATCGCTACGCGCGGGGCGCCGCGCCGCCGCCGGTTCGCGCCGCCGGCCTTCCTCGCTGCGGAAACGGCCGGCTGGCCGATCCGACGCCATGGGCGCCGGCGATTCGCTGGGCTTCGGCACGAGGGGACGCTCTTTTTGCACGAGGAAGGCCAAGGCTGCGGCGATCTCGCCGAGTCCCACATCATGCTCGCGCTGGTAATCGGCGATGAGGGTTTCGAAGGGGCTGAGGTCCTCGGCATCCAGCGCCTCGGTGATCTGGTCCTTGAACTGCGCCATGCGCCGATCCGCCACGGCCTCCAAGCTCGGCAACTGCATGGGGGTGATGACCTGCCCGGTGGCGCGTTCGATGGCGCGCAACAGGTGGCGTTCGCGGGGCGACACGAAGAGAATGGCATCCCCCTTGCGCCCGGCCCGGCCGGTGCGTCCGATACGATGCACATAGGCCTCCGTATCGTTGGGAATGTCGTAGTTGATGACGTGGCTGATGCGCTCCACATCCAGACCGCGGGCCGCCACATCGGTGGCAACGACAATATCCAGGGCCCCCGATTTCAGGCGCTCGATGGTCTGTTCGCGCAAGCTCTGGTTGAGATCGCCATTGAGGGCGGCGCAGGCGTAACCCCGTGCCTCCAGGCGTTCCGCCAACTCCACGGTGGCCGTCTTGGTGCGCACGAAGATGATCCAGGCGTTGCTCTCCTCCACCTCCAGGATACGGGTCAGGGCATCGAGCTTGTGGACGCCGCTGACCTGCCAGTAACGCTGGTGGATGGCCGACACCGTCGTTGTCGCGCTCTTGATGCGGATCTCCACCGGATCCTGCAGATAGGTGCGGGCGATGCGGCGGATGGCGTCGGGCATGGTGGCGGAAAAAAGCGCCACCTGCCGGCCTGAAGGGGTATGCTGAAGGATGTCCTCCACGGCGTCGATGAAGCCCATGCGCAGCATCTCATCGGCCTCGTCCAGCACCACCGCCCGGAGGGCATCGAGTTGCAGGGTCTTGCGCCGCAAGTGATCCTGGATGCGGCCCGGCGTACCTACCACCACATGCACGCCCCGCTGCAACTGCTTGAGCTGCAGCCCCATGGACTGCCCGCCGTAAATGGGCAGGATGTGGAAACCCGGCAGATGCCGGGCATAGGTTTGTATCGCCTCCGCCACCTGAATGGCCAGTTCGCGGGTCGGCGCCAGGACCAGCAATTGCGGTATCCGCAAGGAGAGGTCGATGCGGCTCAGGAGGGGCAAGGCAAAGGCCGCCGTTTTGCCGGTGCCGGTCTGCGCCACGCCAATCACGTCGCGCCCGGTCAGCAAGGGCGGAATACACTGCGCCTGGATCGGCGAAGGCTGCTCATAGCCGATCTCTTCCACGGCGCGGCGGATGGGGTCGGCCAAGGCAAAGTCGGAAAAACGGACATCGGGGGCTGGGGATACTTGGGACATAAGGAAACCTGTGCGAGAAAAAAATGTCCGGCGGCTGCCGATATGGCAGAAAATCGGATTCAATGGGCACTATACGCTATTTGTGAGGATTCTGCAGCGCCTCGGCATTGGCCCGGATCCGGCAGGATCAATCGTGCCAGCCATCGGCTTCGGCCTGCGCGGCGCGGGGCGGCCATTGCCCCGCCAGGGTGCGGTGGACCGATCGCGTCCAGCGCCGGGCTGCGCCCAGATCCCGGAAAACCAGAAGCATCATCAGGAACAGCGAGAAGAAAGCCACCACACCCGCCGCAAGCCACAGCAGCGGACTCATGCCAAAAATCAGATTCACCAGGAAAACCCCCAGCGACGGCCCCAGCAAAAAGAGGAAGATCCAGCGCTGGCGCCCGAGAGACTCACGCAACAGCGCCGACCTCAACACCCTGGGCAGCAGGATCTCCCGGCCCCGCAGACGCATCGCCACCACCTCTCCGCCATGCTCCAACAGCTCCACCGGCACTCCACCGACCAGGGTCGTCCGGAAACCGCAAGAGAGCAGCAGGGGGACGTCGCCGGCGCTGGTATGGTCGGGATAAAAAGGGACGGAAACACAGGCTTTCTCCCCTCCATCCGCCGCCAGCACCATGGTCGGGCATTCGCCGGGAGGAAAAGGGCGCGGGGCGCCGAGACGCCCCGCGATGATGCGCTCAGTGGCTGGCATAACCGGCCAGCCTGGTGATGCGCTTGCGGAAGACCCAGATCTGGTAGGCGTTGTACATGATCATGACCGGCACGAATCCCGTCATGAACAGGGTCAGGATGGCCAGATCGTTGGCGGGGTTGGCACCGGCGCCGATGGTCCAGGTATTGGGGACGATGTACGGAAAATTGGTCGCCCACATCCCGCCCCACATCAGGACCACGATGGCTCCGCACCACAGGAGGGCGGCAAAGTCGTTCTTGAGCGAATGGTTGCTCATCATCCGGTAGGCGGAGAAGAGGATGGCCAGCAGCAGCACCAGCCACATCCAGGCATTCTCCCCCGTCCACTTGGCCGCCGCCTGGGGAAGCAGGGTATAGCTCCACAGCAACGTGATGACCACCGCGCCCAAGGCCAGATAGGAGAAGATGCTCGCCCAGCGGTGGGCCTTCTGGTAGATGGGATCGGTCTGCTCAAAGCGGGCGCAGAGGTACAAGGTCCCCGCCAGCCCGCCGGCAATGAGCGCGCCGATGCCCGTCCAGAGGCTGAAGGGCGTCAGAAAGGTCAGGGCATTGCCGGCAAAATGGGGAATGGTGTTGGCAAAGGGATCGTTGGCGGCGTTGATTCCCTGGGCATTGGTGGTGCTCATGGGAAAACCCTGCAGGGTGGCCCCCAGGGCCATGCCCGCAAAGAGCGCCGCCACCAGGCTGCCGAGGCCGAACATGACGCCCCAAAACCGCTTGCTGCTCTTGGCATGGACGTGAAACTCAAAAGCCACCGCCCGGGAGATGATGCCCCAGAGGGCAAACATGAGGGGGATCATCAGGTAGTTGAAGGTGGCACCGTAAACCAGGGGAAAGGCGCCAAAGATCACCCCGCCCGCCACCACCAGCCAGGTTTCGTTGGCGTCCCAGGTGCCGGCCATGGAAGCCATGATCGCGGCCCGGTCGTTTTCATCCCGCATCAGGAGAGAAAACACCCCGGCGCCCAGGTCGGCCCCATCCAGGATGATGTAAATCACAAAAAAGAGTCCCAGCAGGATCCACCAAAAGGTCCCAAGGGAAGCATGTATGCGGAATATTTGGTCCATTATCTTGTCCTCGAAATAGTGGGGGAGGCCGCAAAGGCCTCTCTCCGGCGACTCAACGCTTATCCATCATGGGCTTGGCAAAAGCGGGCTTGGCCACACCGCCGCCGGCATGGGCGGCGGCGTCTTCCGCGGAGCCGACCACGGGGCTGTCCATGTCCGGCCCCCGCTTGATCACCCGGGTAAAGAAATACCAGGCGCCGCTCCAGACCATGAACTCAAAGACGATGTAGCCCAGCAGCCAGACGCTTTCCGCGGACACGCTCATATGGCTGACGCCCTGCCAGGTGCGCATGAGTCCATAGACCACCCATGGTTGACGCCCTACTTCCCGAGTCCACCATCCGGTCCAGACGGCGAGATAAGGCAAAAAGCCGCTGAATACCAAAAGCCGGAGAAAAACGGGGTGTTTCTGCAGCTTGCTGGCCGTCATCTGACCACGCAGGCGCAGGGAGTTACCCCAGAGGGCCATGAGGAAGAGGAAGAAGCCGATGGCCACCATGGCCCGGAAGGCATAGAAAGGTACCCAGACATCGGGGCGATCCTTGGGAGCGAAGTGATCCAGACCCGTAACCGCTCCATTCCAGGTATGCGTCTCCAGCAGACTCAGGGCATGGGGAATCTGGATGGAAAATACGTTCTTGCCCGCCGACTCGTCCGGAATGGCGATGAGATTCCAGGCCGTGTTGGGCTTGCCATTAGGCAAATAGGTATGCCAATGCCCCTCCATTGCGGCCAGCGAGGTCGGCTGATCATGGGCGACTTCCCGTCCCAGCACATCACCAATAAAAATCTGCAAGGGGGTGATCACGATCAGCGCCAGCAGGGTAGGCTTCAGGAGCTTGGTGAAGAGCTCGGCATGGCGGTTTTTGAGCACAAACCAGGCGCTTACCGCGGCAAAGAAAAACAGGGACAGTTCCAGGGTGGCCACCCACATATGGGGAAAGCCAATATTGAAATTGGGGTTAAAGATGGCAGTCCACCAATTTTGCACTTGGAATAATCCGTCTTTCAGGACCACTCCGGTGGGCGACTGCATCCAGCCGTTGGCCACCAGGATCCACATGGCCGACAGGCTGGAGGACAGGGCAACGTTGAAAGTGGCAAAAAGATGCATTCCTTTGCCGATTTTGCCCCAGCCAAAGATCATGAGGCCAATGAAACCCGCCTCATACATGAAGGCGGTGATGGTCTCAAAACCCAGAATATTGCCAAAGAAAGGCCCTACGGCCTGGGAAAATGGTCCATAAAGAATGCCGAAGGCCATTTCCATGGTGACACCCGTGGCCACGCCGGCGCCGAAATTGACGATGAAGAGCTTTTCAAAGAAGCGCTGCAAACGGTACCACTTGTCATTGTTCGTGCGTCGCCATGCCACCTCCAGAAAAAAGAGCAGCCACGACATGCCAATGGTCACCGGCGTCCACAAAATGTGCATGGAGGTGATGAAAGCGAAATCCAGGCGGCTGAGCAGCACGGGGAGCGTGTTTTCGATAACCATTCTTAATCCCTCGTTCACGATGCATTACGGGCGGTAAAATCACCGCGACCGGAACTAGCAGCTTCTGTTCCCGAGAAAAATGGTTATATTTGCATATTATAAAATCATGAAGTTATCTTTATATCCCTTCCGCAATAATGCCCTGCCTGGTGGATATGCACCGCTTTCGCCGGTGGATATCCACCATGTGGTGTATATCCACCGGCGGCGACGGGCCCGCTCAGTCGTCAATGACTGCCCGGAGACGTTCTTGAATGGCGGCGGATGCCCCGGGACCGATGGGCGTCACCGCGGGCACGAAGATATCGGTGAAGGCATAGTCGTAGCTGATGTCCCGCAAGCCCAGGCTGCCAAAGAGCCGGTTTTCCCAGGAGACATCGTCGTGGTGGGGAACGAGGGTGGGCCAGGCATCGGCCGCATCGGGCTCCAGGATGGGTCCGAAAAAGACGGCGCCGGGCTTGTTGCGCAAGCGCATGGCGCAACTGCCCGCCGTGCGCCCGGACATGGCGATGAATTCAATGGTCCGCGACAGGCGCAGTTTGCTGTCCAGGGGCACATCCAAAGGAACCCCCAGGGCGGCGCCCTCGGCAGGCTGGGCAATCAATCTGCACCCCGCCTCCTGCCAGAGCGCCAGATCCCGCGCCCCCAGGCGGCTCGGCAGGAAAAGCACCCGCAACGGCGCGATGCCGGCCAGCTCCGCTGCCCGCTCCGGGCTGTACGCCGGAGCATTGACCAGAATACCACCAGCGTCCTTGTCGGCAATGAAGTAGACGGCAGGGCGCTCCTGCCCGCCTTCCACGTGATAGATGTCCCGGTCAAAAAAACTGCACAGTTTCCTCATGCGCCGCTCCCTGCAGCCTGGTCGCCAGGCTCCCAGTATACCGGAAAATAATGGCGCACCCCCTAGACCCGGACAACTCCCCTCGGTAAAGTGTTCGGGTTTACGCCATGGTCCTTGTTCGCATGCCCGCAGCTTTCGCCATACATCGCAGCCCTCCCGCCGCTTCGGCGGAGGGGCTGGCGGTGACGATTGGTAATTTTGACGGTGTCCACCGGGGTCATCAGGCCCTGCTCGGCGCCATGGAGGAAAGCGGGCTGCCGCGGGCGGTGCTGACCTTTGAACCCCTGCCACGGGAGTATTTCCAGGGGCGGGAAGCACCGCCGCGGCTCACCAGCCTGCGCGAAAAGGTCGTTCTGCTCCGCCGACAGGGCGTGAACCTGGTGCTCTGCCTGCCCTTCCGCAGGGCCCTGGCGCAACTGCCCGCCGCCGACTTCGTGCGCCGCATCCTGGTTCACGGCCTGCGCACCCGGGCCCTCTATGTGGGCCATGATTTCCGTTTCGGTGCGGGTCGCGCCGGGGATTTTGCGCTGCTGCGGCGCATGGGTCGCGAACTGGGTTTCACGGTCCACGAGCAAATCCCCTTTCTGCTGGATGGCCAACGGGTGAGCAGCACCGGGATCCGCGCCTTTTTGCAGGCCGGGGCCATGGACCGGGCCGCAGCGTGGCTGGGCCGCCCCTACGGCCTTTGCGGCCGGGTGGTCCATGGCGATCATCTGGGCCGCGAACTGGGCTTTCCCACCGCCAACATCCCCCTGCGCCGCCGCCCGGTGGCCCTGCGCGGCATCTTTGCCGGCGTCCTGCGCGTCGCCGATCGATCCTGGCCCGCCGCCGTGAGCATCGGGATGCGTCCCACGGTGCAGGGCCGCGAACTGGTGCTGGAGGCCCACGCCCTGGATGCGTCCCCCGATCTCTACGGTCAACGCGCCGAGGTCGAGCTGCACCAAAAACTCCGGGACGAAATCCAATATCCCGACCTCGACACCCTCAAGGCCGCCATCGCCCAGGATGTCTTGGCCACCCGCGCCTTTTTTGCCGAGCGCCCCCACTCTACGGATGACCATGGACTACAAAAGCACACTCAACCTGCCTAAGACCGACTTTCCCATGCAGGGCAAACTGCCCCAACAGGAGCCCCTCACCCTGCGCCGCTGGCAGGAAGCGGATCTCTATCAACAACTCCTCCGGGCCCGCGCGGATCGGCCGCGCTATCTCCTGCACGACGGCCCCCCCTACGCCAACGGGCAGATCCACATCGGCCATGCCGTCAACAAGGTCCTCAAGGACATCATCAACAAGTCCAAGCTGCTGGAAGGCTTTCAAGTCCCCTACGTGCCGGGTTGGGACTGCCATGGGCTGCCCATCGAGATCCAGGTGGAAAAGGAACTGGGCCGCCCGGGCGAGAAGGTGTCGCCGCGCGTCTTTCGCGAGGCCTGTCGCCGCTATGCCGAAGGCCAGGTGGACGGCCAGCGCCAGGATTTCGAGCGGCTGGGCATCATCGGCGACTGGCAGCACCCCTATCTTACCATGCACTTCCAGGCCGAAGCCGACATCGTTCGCGAACTGGGCCGCCTCACCGTCAACGGCAGCGTCTATCGCGGCGCCAAGCCGGTGCATTGGTGTGTGGACTGCGGCAGCGCCCTGGCCGAGGCCGAAGTGGAGTATCAGGATCGCACCGATCCCTCCGTAGACGTGGCTTTTGCCGTGGCGGATGCCGACGAACTGCGACGCCGCCTGGGTCTGGCGCAGACCGTCGCTGCCAGCCTGGTCATCTGGACCACCACCCCCTGGACCTTGCCCGCCAATCAGGCCGTGGCGGTGCATCCGGACTACCGCTACCGACTGCTGCGCGCCGGACCGCACACGCTCATCCTCGCCGCCGAACTCGCCGCCGCCGCCCTGGCCCGCTATGGCCACCCGGACGCCGAAGTCCTGGCCGAGTTCCCCGGCGCCGCGCTGGAAGGCTTGCTCCTGCAGCACCCTTTCCTCGAACGGCAGGTGCCCGTGATCCTCGGCCACCATGTCACCCTCGAAGCCGGCACCGGCTGCGTCCACACCGCTCCTGCCCACGGCCAGGAAGACTATGAGGCCGGCCACCACTATCACCTGCCCGTGGAAAGCCCGGTGGAAGGCAACGGGCGCTTCCGCGCCGACACGCCCTACGTCGGCGGACAGACGGTCGCCGCCGCCAATGACAGCCTGGTGGCCCTCCTCAAGGAGCGCGGCGCCCTGCTGCACTTCGAGAAGATCCGCCACAGCTACCCCCATTGCTGGCGGCACAAGACGCCGCTGCTCTTCCGCGCCACCCCGCAATGGTTCATCGGCATGGAACGCAATGAACTGCGCGCCAGGGCGCTGGCGGCCATCGCGGCTACGCGCTGGGTCCCCGAATGGGGCCAGGAACGCATCGCCGGCATGGTAGCCCAGCGTCCCGACTGGTGCATCTCCCGCCAGCGCGCCTGGGGCGTGCCCGTGGCCCTCTTCGCCTGCGCCCACTGCGGCGAACCCTTGCGTGACGCCGCCACCTTCGAACGCATCGCCCGGGCCATCGAGGCCGCCGGCGTGGATGCCTGGTTCGACCATCCCGACAGCGATTTCCTCGATGGCGACGCCCATTGCGCGGCCTGCGGCCACAGCGAGTTCACCAAGGTGAACGACATCCTCGATGTCTGGTTCGACTCCGGTTCCACCCACGCCTTCGTCCTGGAACGCCGACCGGAGCTGGGCAGCCCCGCCGACCTCTATCTGGAGGGCTCCGACCAACATCGCGGCTGGTTCCAGTCGTCGCTCCTGGAAAGCGTCGCCAGCCGGGGGCGCGCGCCCTATCGGGCAGTCCTTACCCACGGCTTCACCGTCGATGGCGAAGGGCGCAAGATGAGCAAGTCCCTGGGCAACGTCATCGCCCCGCAAAAGGTGATCGACCAATGGGGCGCGGACATTCTGCGCCTCTGGGTCGCCTCCGAGGACTACCGCGGCGAGATCCCCATCTCCGACGACATCCTCAAGCGTCTCGGCGAATCCTACCGGCGCATCCGCAACACCGCCCGCTATATCCTCGGCAACTGCCACGACTTCGACCCCCTTGCCGACGCCCTGCCCACGGAACGCTTGCTGGAGATGGACCGCTGGATGCTGGCGCGCACCGCCCTGCTGCAGGAAGAGATCCGCGCTGCCTATGGCGAATTCCAGTTCCATCGCGTCCAGCAGCGCCTCCATCACTTCTGCTCCGTGGAACTCGGTGGCCTGTACCTCGACGTCCTCAAGGACCGCCTCTATACCACGCCGCAAAAATCCCGCGCCCGGCGTTCGGCGCAGACCGTGCTTTGGCGGATCCTCGCCGGCATGGTGCGCTGGATGTCTCCCATCCTGAGCTTCACCGCCGAAGAGATCTGGACCTTCATGGGTCCCCGGCAGGAAGCCGGCGTCTTCTTCGCCGAATATCAATCCCTCTCACTGCCCGCCGACAGCGACGCCCTCATGGCCCGCTGGGAACGCCTCCTCACCCTGCGCACGGTGGCCAACCAGACCCTGGAGGCCCAGCGCAAGGCCGGCACCATCGGCGCCTTCCTCGACGCCGAACTGCATCTCTATGCCAACAGCGACTGGCAGGAATTCCTCCATCCCTATGCCGGTGAACTGCGCTTTTTGCTGCTCAGCTCCGGGCTCCACCTGCACCCCTACGCCGAACGCCCCGCCGCTTGTCTCGACAGCCTGCCGGGCCTGGCCGTGGCGGTAGAGGCCAGCACCGCCGCCAAATGCGCGCGCTGCTGGCATCGCCGGCCGGACGTGGGCCAGCACGCGGAGCATCCCCTCCTCTGTGGGCGCTGTATCAAAAATCTCGCCGAACCCGGCGAAACGCGGGAGATCTGCTGATGCTGCGCTATCTCTGGTTATCCCTGGTGGTGGTTTTCCTGGATCAGGCGGTCAAGTTCTGGCTCGCGCACATCTGGCGGGTCGGCCAAGGAGTGGTCATCATCCCCGGCCTATTGAACCTGCGTCTGGTGCATAATACCGGCGCCGCCTTCAGCTTCCTCGCCGGGGCCGGGGGCTGGCAGCGCTGGGCCCTCATCGGCGTGGCCTTGCTGGTCATCGTGGTCATCGTCGCCCTGCTCAAACGCCTCAAGCCGGGTGCCACCTGGACCGCCATCTCCCTCGCCCTCATCCTCGGTGGCGCGGTGGGCAACCTCCTGGACCGCATCCGTCTGGGCTACGTCATCGACTTCATCGGCGCCCACTGGGGCAGTCTCTACTGGCCTTACTTCAATATTGCCGACAGCGCCATCAGCATCGGCGCCGTCATGCTCGTCATCGACGCCTTTCGCAAACGCTAGGAAGGCGCGGCGGGAACGACGGGCGGCGCAAGGGCCGCCCTGCCCGTCCATTGTCGTCCAATGGTGACGGAAAGACGCCATGACTGTCTTGGCCATGGCATTATCCCATTGTTTTACCTATTGCAATTTTAATGGCATGAGTATTGCTTAATCTTGGGGGAGCGAGTGAACCCAGGAGATCCCCATGGACAACACCCAAAACCTATTGGCCGCCCTGCGCCGGGTGCGCAGCTTCCCCGCCTACAGCTCCTTCATGGCGCAAAACGAACGTCTGCGCATCAAGCGTGAATTGCAAAAGCGCCTTTTGCGGATTCGCCGGCAACGCAGCCTGCAACGGCGGGCCCTTCATGTCGTGCAAATGCAACGGCACCTGATGCGGGGGATTTTTGCGTAACGCCCAGGGGCATAAGGGAAACCGGTCCTCATTCCAGCGCGGCCGACCATGGTGGGGCCTATCGGTGTAGCCGTTTTCCTTCAAGCGCTCCCGCCCCGGCAGCGCTTTCTCCGGCCCCGGAACTATGTCATAGTTTTGCCGGAACCGGCATTTCCATGGCCTTATGATTGGGGCGCTCCGCAAGGCACATTGCTATGGCAGAAGAAAGATATTTCCGGAAATCACACAATTATTACGAACAACTGGTCTACGCCAGACTCATGCTGGTGAAGGATATCCCCGCCGGTCATCCGGACTTTCTGGAAGACGTGGCCTGTGTCGCCCTCAACCGCCTCCCCCCACGCTATGTCAAGGACTCGGTGAATCTCTTTTTCTACACGCCGATAAACGAAATCGAGGCAATGCAGACAGCCGTCGCAGAGGCCGTGGACGCAGCCCTGATCATAGTGCGCACCCATCTCAACCGCCAGGATCGGCCGGACTGAATTCCCGCTGGGGATCGCCTGGCAAAACACCTTCACCACGCACCACCATCAGCATCAACCCGGGTCCGGCACAGGGTGGATCTGCATTTTTCGGATCAGGCAATCGCCCGCTGGAGCTCCTTGGCAAAATCCCCCAGGGTTTGCCAGCGCGCGGACCAGTCGTTCACCGGATAGGGCGAAACGCTGGCGATGCTGTTCCGGAAGGCCACAAAATCCTTTTCGATCATTTGCAGGGCGCTCAGGGTGCGGCGCAAGCGCGTCGCTTCCCCGGCGCGTTTGCGGGCTTCGATGCGCTCCTGGGCCGCCGTCAGGGCCCGCGGGAAATCCATGGCCAAGCGCAGGGCCGCCTCCCGGCGCTTGCGCTCCCCCCCTTCCCGATCGGGCAGGCGAGCAATGCGCTGCTGCCACTCCTTGAGCAGATCCAGGCTGAGCTTTTCCAGGTCGGCGCGGAGCTTTTCCGCCACTGCCGCCAGCAGCCTGGCGCCCTGCGCCTGGCGATCCTCATGGCGCAACCGGGCCTGGGCGGTGAGGGTGAGCTGCAGGGTATGCTCTTCCACCACCCCATCGGCAATGAGGAGCTTGCCGATCTTTTCCTGCGTGGTGCGCTGCCGGTGCAGGGCCCGCTCCAGTTGCTCGGGGCTGATAAAGCCCCGCGCGACGAGAATCTGCCCCAGCCGCTGTTTTTCTGAAAGTTGGCTCACTGGTGATATTCCTTCCCCTGATCAGCCCCAAGATTAGCATGGGAACGGGAAAACGGCCGAGGAGATTCGTCATTGCGAGCCGCCCCGGCCGCAACGCTGTTAATCTCCGGCTTGCGTTAGCGGCAGCTTGTTGCGAAAAACGGCAGAGGCGCCGTCCGGGAGAGGGGACCGCAGGGCATGGGCGCCGACCGGGGCATGGACTGAGGGCGCTTCTGGCCTCCCCCACCGGATTTCCAAAAGCCGGTTACGGGACCCGTTTTCCATGGGGCATATAAATCCCCGTCGGTGTATCCAATCAGATATTATGGATAGTTGTTTATCACTTTATTATCATAATGTTGTATGAAAATTCCTTGCACTTGAAAAATTCTATGCTATAACCAATTCATGGATAAACCAGCATAAGGAGGGTGCCATGTGGGAGGACTTTTCTACAGACGACGTAACCGCACCGCAATGGGGGCGGCGCGAATTTCTCAAGATGTCGGCGTTGCTGGGGGCGGCGGGCCTTTTTGCCGGTCACAGCCTTTCCGCCCGGGCGGCCGCGATGATCGACCTCCCCTTTGTCAACGGTGAGCGCAAGGTCATTCCCGCCGGCACCTTCCCCCAGAAGGGGGAGATGATTCTCCAGCGGGTGCGCCCGCCACTGCTGGAAACACCCTGGTCGGTCTTCGACCGCCATATCTTCACCCCCAACGATCAGTTTTATGTGCGCTGGCACATGCCGGACTTTCCCGATCATGTGGATGTGAAGACCTACCGTATCCGCGTGACCGGATTGGTGAAAAAGCCCCTGGAGATCTCCCTGGAAGAACTCCTCCACGATTTTCCGTTGCGGGAAATGGCGGCGGTGAACCAGTGCTCCGGCAACAGCCGCGGCTTTGTGAATCCCCGGGTCAATGGCGCCCAATGGGCCAACGGGGCCATGGGCAATGCGGTCTGGGCGGGGGTGGCCCTGCGCGAACTCTTGCAGCGGGCGGGGGTGAAGAAAGGCGCTACCCATCTGGCCTTCCGCAGCCTGGAGAAGGGCATGGCACCCTTCCCCGCGGATACGCGCTTCGAGAAGGTGCTCGATCTGGAACACGGCAACGACGGCGAGGTCATGCTGGCCTACGCCATGAACGGCGCCACCATGCCGTTGCTCAACGGCTTTCCGGTGCGGCTCGTGGTGCCCGGCTGGTATTCCACCTACTGGGTAAAAATGCTGACGGAAATCGAGGTGATGGATCACCCCGGTACCGGTTTCTGGATGACCAAGGCCTATCTCATTCCCGATACCCCCACGGGTTACATGACCCCCGGAGAAAAGGGCGTCAAAATGGTCCCCATCAACCGCATGAAACCGCGCAGCTTCTTCACCGAGCCCGGAAGTGGTGCCCGGGTCGCCAAGGGCCATCCGGTACAGGTGGGCGGTATCGCCATGGGCGGCTCCACGGCCCTCGAACGGGTGCTCTTTTCCGCCGATGGGGGCGCCCACTGGCAAAAGGCCAGCCTCGGCCACGACTATGGTCCGTACAGCTTCCGCGCCTGGCAGGCCTCCTTCACCCCCGAGAAGGCAGGCACTTATACCCTGATGGTGAAGGCGGTCAACCGCCAAGGCGAAGAACAGCCGTTACAGGGCGGCTGGAACCCCGGCGGCTTCATGTACAACGCCATTGAACATCTGCCGCTGCAAGCGGTGTAAGGAGGATTCCCATGAACCGGCACGGCATCTTCAGTGCAGGCTGCACCCTGCTCCTGGCTTTCGGTCTTGCTTCCACGGCGGCGGCGGCAAGCGCCCCCAAGATTCATTGGAAGTCGGAGCGCATTACCCTGCCCACCAGCGATCTCACCTTCTCCGGCCCGGGCGGGCAGGTTCTCAATACCTATTGCCTCATGTGCCACTCGGCGGATTTCGTCAACGAACAACCCGCCGTCTCCCTGGCCACCTGGAAGGTAGAGGTAAGCAAGATGAAAAACGCCTTCGGTGCGCCCATCCCCGAAGATCAAATCGACCACATCGCCGAGGTGCTCTACCAGCGTTTCGGGCCACCCAAACCCTGACGGAACGAGCCGCGCCCGGCCGTTGGCGGAGGGGTTTTGCCG
>NZ_JBMFWL010000020.1:0-21378 GCF_049965315.1 Acidithiobacillus sp.
ATGGTAGCCAGCGAACGACTCTGCGAAGTCGTCGCTTGCATCGCCAAAACCGCCAATACGGGGAAAAACGGCGCTGGAAAAATATTTGTATCGGAAATATTGCGAACCATCAATTTATAGGAACATCGTGCTGGCGTAATGTTGGCGAACTCACGCCCAAACAGCCCCAAAACACCCCAAAAAATAAGCCAGCATGCGCTGGCTTATTCATTTATAATCAACATATTAATGGTGGAGGCGGCGGGAATTGAACCCGCGTCCGCAGTACCTAGACCACCGGATCTACATGCATAGTTTGTCTTTTCTTTTTAACCGCCCCAAACTCCGACAAACAAGATTTCGGTTTGGCGATCCTGCTTTGTTTTAGCAGTCACCCCACAGGCTAGGGAGACCACGATTCCGTGTGAGTCGACCCCCCGCAGGCCTTGCGGCCACCGGACCCACGGACCAATCCGGGCGGAGGGCTCACTGCTTAAGCAGCGAGGGCGTAATTGCTGTCGTTGGCAATTATTGATTTGCGACCAGTTTTAAGAGCGAACCGCAGCTCTGCATGCACCGAAGGCTTCGCGACCTGCGTCGAAGCCGGTCGCCCCCTGATTACCTATACAAACACTAAGACCGGCTTTTGCGGGAAAAGTTGCATCCGCCTGCCTGATCCAGGTCTCAGTATACCCCCTCTCCATTACCGCGACTAGGGTCGGTGACATTCGCCTCAATGTAGCGGCGCTCCATCCGTTTCCTCCTTGAAAAGCATGGCCACGTCGCTCGCTTCAAAGCGATAGGATTCTCGACAATACTCGCAGGTAACGGATATAACGCCATGTTCTTCCAGTGTTTCTTCCACTTCCTCCTGGCCCAGCGCGCGGAGCATGTCGGCCACCCGCTGCCGGGAGCAAGAGCAGGAAAAGCGCAAGGCTTGCGGCGGGAAGAGGCGCACGCCTTCGCCGGGGAATGCCTGGGGCAAAAGGTCCTCGGGCGCCATGTTGAAAAGCGCGGCATCGGGCCCGACCTCGAGAAACCGGGTCAGCAATTGCCAGTCTGCGGGATCCATGACCCCTGGCAAGCGCTGGACAAAATACCCTGCCGCCTGATGGGATTGCGGATCCGCCATGAGGCGGAAGAAGGCCGGTGACTGCTCCGACTCCGCAAAATAGGCGTTGAGGGATTCCGCCACGGTGTCCCGCAACGTCACCAAGCCCTGATAACGCTCCCTATCCAGGCCCGGATCCACCGTGATGGCCAGCAAGGCGCCGGGGAGTGTGGCCAAATCCACCGGCTCTCCCTCCTGCCAACGGGCATAGGCGCGCAATCCCCCCGCCTGACTGATCTCCGCCACCAGCAGGCGCAAGGCCCCTTGGCTTTGCGCCTGGACGATAAGCCGCTCATAGGAACTCTGCGTCGTGGCCAGCAAGGCGGTGCCGGCCAGGATTTCGCCCAAAAGCCGGGCGACAGCCGGAGATCCCTGGAAGTCCCGGAGCACCCGCCCATAGGTCTCGTCCAAACGACAGAGGGCGCCCCGCACGGGGAGGGTTTCCCAATGAAAACGTTGTGAAAAATCAGGCATGATCATCCTCTGAGGGCACGCCATCAAGCCCCTGCCCCAAGAGGGGCTGCAGGGCGCGGCGCAAGTGATTGAAAAGCCGAGGATCGCGTTCTTCCTGGAGCGCAAGAAGCGATTTCATCCGCTGCCGTTCCGTGGGAGCGCCAAAGCACGCTGGGCAGTTTTCCATGATGACGGGTAGGTGGCTGGCCTCGGCGTAGGCTCGCGTCTGGCGCTCGCGGCAATAGACGAGGGGCCTGATGACGCGCAAATCGCCGTCCTTGACCCAATAGTGGGCCTTCATGGTGCGCAATTCGCCATTGTAAAACAGGGACATCAAAAAGCTTTCCGCAAAATCGTCGAGGTGTTGACCCAAGGCTAGGACGTTGTAGCCCTCGCGACGGGCGCATTGATAGAGTACGCCGCGACGCATGCGCGCGCAAAAGCTGCAGTAGGATGGCCGGTCCATGTGGCGTTTGGCCCGCCCGACGATATCCTGCCGCTCCAGGAAATGGGGTATACCCAGTTCCCGCAGATAAGGTTGCAAGGGGGCGGGATCATAGTCGGGGCTCATGGGGTCCACCGTGGCCGCAGCCAGACTGAAGGACACCGGGGAGCGCTGCTGAAAGGCGCGCAGCAGGTGCAGCAGGGTAAGGGAATCCTTGCCGCCCGACAAGGCCAGGAGGATCCGGTCGCCCGGCGCGATCATGGCGAAGTCGGCCAGGGCGCGCCCCATCCGCCGCAGCAGTAGTTTCGGCACATCCAGGCGGGGGACGGCACTCGGATTGTTCATGGCAACAGGTAGACTCATGCCGGTCCGGAAAGGCTGTCCTGCAACTCTTGCTGACTGGCCGCGGCGGCCCCCAGTTTGCCGACGACGATCCCCGCTGCGCGGTTGGCCAGCTCCACGGCCAGATCCAGGGGCCAGGCAGCGGCCAGGGCCACGGCCAGGGTGGCAATCACCGTATCGCCGGCGCCGGTGACATCAAAGACCTCCCGGGCCTGGGCAGAATGATGGTAAATACCCGCTTCCGTAAAGAGGGTCATGCCGCCTTCCCCCCGGGTCACCAGCAACCCCTGCAAGTCGAGATGCCGGCGTAAACGCTGGCCCATCTCCCGGAATTCGTCCTCCTCCTGCCAGGGGCCGGCCACGGCCTGGAATTCCGCCTGGTTGGGCGTGAGCAGGGTCGCGCCCCGATAGCGCTCATAATCCCGGCCCTTGGGGTCCACCAGGACCGGCACACCCAGCTCCCGTCCCATGGCCAAAAAATGGACGACATCCTGGAGGGCGCCCTTGGCGTAGTCCGAGAGGATCACCGCCCCTGCTGCCGCAAACAAGGACGGGCCCTGGTGCAGAAGGGCATCCCGATGATCGGCGCTGGGTTTGGCCTCAAAATCCATGCGCAGCAACTGTTGCTGGTGGCCGATGACGCGCAGCTTGACGGTCGTCGGACAGCCGGCGTCGGGAATCAGCGTGGACTCCACCCGGGCGGCGGCCAGCAATGCCGCCAGATTCCGGCCCGGCTGGTCGTCGCCCACCGGTGCCAGCAGATGAGCCTGGGCGCCCAGGGCCACCACATTGAGGGCCACATTGGCCGCACCGCCCGGCCGTTCTTCCTCCCGCCCCACCCGCACCACCGGCACCGGCGCTTCCGGAGAGATGCGCTCGACGCTGCCGAACCAATAGCGATCCAGCATGACATCGCCCACGACGAGTACCCGCTGCCCGAGCAGCGTGGCCAGGGGCGGCATCATTTCAGGGACGACCGATGGCATGATAGCGGAAACCCGCAGCCCTTACGGCCTGTGGGTCATAGAGATTGCGCCCGTCGAAAATGAGCGGCCGCCGCAATCGGGCGCGGATCCGGTCGAAATCGGGGCTGCGGAAAATCTGCCATTCGGTGCAGATCACCAGCGCGTCCGCCCCCTCCAGAGCGGCATAAGGATCTTCGCAGAGCTGCAGATCTGCCCGTTCCCCATAAATCCGCCGCGCTTCCGCCGTCGCCGCCGGGTCATAGGCGCGCACCCGGGCCCCTCGGGCCCAGAGGCCCTCCAGCAGAACCCGGCTGGGGGCCTCGCGCATGTCATCGGTGTTGGGCTTGAAGGCCAGACCCCAGAGGGCGACGGTATAAGGTGACAGATCCTCCCCCAGCTCCGCCACCACCTTGCGTTCCAGTACCCGCTTCTGGCGATTGTTCACCTCCTCGACGGCGGCCAGGAGCGGCGCTGCATAATCCGCCTGGCGGGCACTGTACTCCAGGGCGCGCACATCCTTGGGAAAACAGGAGCCCCCATAACCGCAGCCAGGGTAAATAAAGGCGTAACCGATGCGCGGATCGGCACCAATGCCGCGCCGCACCTGCTCGATATCCGCGCCCATCCGCTCCGCCAGGCCAGCCAGCTCGTTCATCAGCGAGATCTTGGTGGCCAGCATGACATTGGCGGCGTATTTGCTGAGTTCCGCGGAGGGCGGATCCATGACGATCAAACGATCGTGATTGCGATTGAAAGGCGCATAGAGGGCGCGCATCCGTTCGGCGGCAGCCGGATGATCGACACCGATGATGATGCGGTCGGGCTTCATGAAATCCTCCACCGCCGCGCCTTCCTTGAGAAACTCCGGATTGGATACCACATCGAAAGGGATGTCCACGCCACGCCGTTGCAAAGCCGCCGCGATGCGCTGCCGGACCAGTTGCGCCGTGCCCACGGGTACCGTCGATTTGTTGATGATGACGCAGTAGCGGTCGAGGTGCTGGCCGATGGCATCGGCCGCCATCAGAACGTGGCGGAGATCGGCGGAGCCGTCTTCATCGGGCGGCGTCCCCACGGCGATGAAGAGGTAATCGCCATGGGCCACCCCGGCGGCGATATCCGTCCCAAAACGCAGGCGATCGCCGTCCATGCCCTCCTGCACGATGGCCGGCAGCCCGGGCTCATGAATGGGCACGATCCCTGCGGAAAGCTGTTCCACCTTGCGGGCATCCACATCGATGCAAAGGACGTGATTCCCCACCTGCGCCAGACACGCTCCCGTGACCAGACCCACATAGCCGGTACCGACCACCGTGATTTTCATCGAAAGACTCCCCGCATCTGGCCGCTCATGCCCGGCTTGCGCCAGCCGTCATCCCAACTCATCCGCCCACCCCTGCCTTTTCCAATATCACCACCGCCACCGCAAAGCGCCGCTCATCGCTGATGGACAGCCAGGCGCCGACCCCCTGACCCAGACGCGCCAGCGCCGCCGCCGCCATGCCGGAAAAGGCCAGTTGCGGCGCCCCCAGGATATCGTGGCCCACCTCCAGGTCGGACCAGCGGATCCCGGAGCGCAAGCCGCTACCCAGGGCCTTGAGGGCCGCTTCCTTGGCGGCAAAACGGCGCGCCAGAAAGGCGGCCCCTTCGGACCTGCCGGCCGGCAGTTCACCCTGCTCCTGCGCGCTCAGCAAGCGCGCGACCAAACGCGCGTCAAAACGTTCGTAAAGGCCCGCCATGCGCTCGACATCGACAATGTCGGTGCCCAACCCAACAATCATCCACGGGCCTGTCGCATGATGCGCTTCATCTCCGCGACGGCCGGCCCCAGGCCGACGAAGAGGGCGTGAGCCACAATGGCATGGCCAATATTGAGTTCCGCCACCCCATCCAGCGCAGCAATGGCCTCGACATTATGATAATCAAGACCATGGCCCGCATTCACCTGCAAGCCCAGGCTCTTGCCAAAGGATACCGCGCTGGCGATGAGGGCGAGTTCGTCAGCCCGTGCGGCGGCACTGCCGGCATTGGCGTAGCGTCCGGTGTGCAGCTCCACCACCGGCGCCCCCGTATCCGCCGCCGCTTCCAGTTGAAACGGATCGGGGTCGATAAACAGCGAAACCCGGATTTCCGCCGCGCCCAGGCGCTGGCAAGCCTCCTTGACCCGCTGCGCATGTCCCGCCACGTCCAGCCCACCCTCCGTGGTCAGTTCCGCGCGCCGCTCCGGCACCAGACAACAGTCGGCTGGACGAATCCGCTCGGCAATGCGCATCACCCCTTCGTCCACGGCCATCTCCAGGTTCAGGCGGGTACGCAGGGTCTGACGCAGGATCTCGATATCCCGCTCCTGCATGTGGCGACGATCCTCCCGCAAATGGGCGGTGATGGCGTCTGCCCCCGCCCGTTCGGCGACAAAGGCCGCCTCCACCGGGTCCGGATAGCGGGTACCGCGTGCCTGGCGCAGGGTGGCCACATGGTCAATATTTACGCCCAAAGCAATCATCCAGTGCTCCTTTGCTAGTGATCCTGCCCGGCCTGGGCCAAGTATGCCGCAAGCAGGCGATGGCTCTCCAGTGGCCGGGCGCTGAGATGCCCGCGCAACTCCCTTTCCAGGCAGCGGCGCAGACCCGGCAACCAGGCCACGGACGGCCCCTCCGCCATACCCCCCGCCAGCCAGGCCAAGGCCCCGCTGGGCATGGCGATGGTCCCGGGGACGGACCGATGGTCGGGACAGAGCACCCCATGCTCGGGCCAGTAATGCCAGGTTCCGCCATCCTCTTCGCTGAGGCGGCGCCCGCAGCGATGGCAGACCTGCAGCTCCGGCGCCCAACCCAGAATCTCCAGCAAGCGGCGCTCGAAGCGGCGCAGGGCCCAACTTTGGCGGCCCGCCAGCGCCACGCTTTGCAGGGTCTGCTCGTAAACATCAAAGAGCTCCGGCAGAGGATCGCCCCGCTGGGTCAGGCGGAGCAGGAGTTCGTTGAGATAAAACAGGATCAGGCCCTTCATGCCGGCAAAATCCAGCAGTTCCCCCTGCTCTTCCGCCTGCAGCAAGGTCACCAGGTCCCCCCCTCCCCGCCAGCGCACCCACAGGGAGCGCCCCGCTTCCAGGGCGGCAAACGGGGAACGCGGCCGCCTTCCGCCCCGCGCCACCGCCCCCAGACGACCGCTCTCCCGGGTAAACAGCTCCAAGACCAGACTGGTATCGCGGTAGGGATAACGGTGCAGCACCCAGGCCCGTTCGCCGCCCTCAGCGGTCGCCGTCATAGCCGAGCTCACGCAAGAGCGCCCGATCTTCCGCCCACTGTTCGCGCTGCTTCACCCACAAACCCAGCCACACCGAGCTGCCGGTCAACTGCTCCAGCGCCAGCCGCGCGCGCTCGCCGATGCTGCGCAGGCGCGACCCGCCCTGGCCCAGAATGATCCCCTTCTGACCGGGCCGGCGGCAATAAATGGTTGCTTCTATACGCTGCTGCCCGCCCGTTTCCTGATAGCTCTCGATGGCGACGGCCGTATCGTAAGGCAATTCCTCCCCCAGTTGCCGAAACAACTGTTCCCGGATGATCTCCGCCGCCATGAAACGCAGGTTGCGATCCGTCACCAGATCCTCTGCAAAGCTCGCCGGCGCCGGCGGCAAAAGGGGCACGATCAGGTCCGCCAGACGCCCCGCATCGGCGGGCTTGCGCGCCGACAAGGGCAGGATCCCGGCAAAATCAGCCCGCCGCCCCAGCTCCACCAGGAAAGGCAACAGACGCTCCTTGCGTTTCACCCGATCCACCTTGTTGACCACCGCCACCAGCGGGATCCCGGCCTGCAAGAGCCAGCGCAGGGCTTGCTCATCCTCCGGCCCCCAGACCAGCGCCTCCACCATCAGCACGCCGACGTCGGCCATCTCCAGGGCCCCGCGCGCCGCCCGAAGCAGATGCCGGTTCAAGGAGCGATAGCCCTGATGGATCCCCGGCGTATCCAGAAAAAGGAGTTGGGCATCCGGCCGGGTAAGGATGCCCAGGATCTGATCGCGGGTTGTCTGCGGGCGCGGCGAGGTAATGCTGATCTTCTGCCCCACCAGATGATTCAACAGGGTGGATTTGCCAACATTGGGCCGGCCCAGCAAGGCCACATAGCCGCTGCGATGAGGCGCGGCTTCCCGCTCCACCTCAGCCACGGCCAGCGCCCTGCAATTGCGCCAGCATGAGGGCGGCGGCCTGCTGCTCCGCCTTCCGTCGGCTATTGTCCTCCGCCTGCGTCTCTTCCGCCCCGCTCACCACGCAACGGGTCACAAAACGGCGCTCATGGGCCTGTCCTTTTTCTTCCACCAGTTCATAGATGGGCAAGGCGCGACCATGCCCCTGCAGATATTCCTGCAGCCGCGTTTTCGGGTCGCGCAGCTCCTCTCCGCCCAGGTGTTCCGTCATCAAACTCTCCAGCAGGCGCGATACGATGCCCTCGGCTGCGGCAAAGCCGCCATCCAGGAAGGCCGCCCCCAGGACCGCCTCCAAGGCATCGGCGCGAATGGAATGACGCCGTGCTCCGCCGCTCCGCTGCTCTCCGGGTCCCAGGATCAAGACATCCGCCAAATTGATCTGTCCGGCAATTTCCGCCAGGGTTTCCTCGCGCACCAGGCGCGCCCGCATCCGCGACAGGTCGCCTTCGCTCACCTTGGGAAAACGCGAGAACAATTGCGCGGCGGCCACAAAATTCAGCGCCGCATCTCCCAAAAATTCCAGGCGTTCATTGTGCTGACCACCCGCGCTGCGATGGGTCAGGGCCTGCCGCAGCAACTGCGGATCCCGAAAATGATACCCTAACTGTTCCTGCAACTGCTCCATGCTGCTCATCATTCACTCGATTATTCCACAGGGCGATAAAACCTTATGTTAGCGCGTGCCGGATCGTCATTTTCCTACCGCATGGAAATGGATCAGGAGGCTGACATTACCGACCAGGGGCACCACCTTGTCATAATCCACGGTAATGATCGGCTGCGCGTTACCATCCTTGACGATCTGGATATCCTTCTGCGGGATATCAATCATCGCCACCCCCAGCCGCCGATTCAGATCATAACGAATTTCATCTTCGCTACTCTGCGGCCGCGCCTCCCGTGCCTGGGTGCTGACAATACTCTCCAGGGACCAATAATCATAATACACGGGCATGATCTTCACCACGAAAGCAATGATCAAGACCAGCAAAACCATCCAAAACAGCAGGCCCAGCAACGAAATGCCGGCCTGACGGTGATCCTTCGTCCGCATCATGAATCCCCCTGCAAAATACCCGCCGCCCGCTCAGTCAAGACTCCGGCCGATCTGATTCCAGCGTATGGACCAATCATTCGCATCCCAGGAAAACCACACGAACATGGCCTTGCCCACAATGTTCTGTTCCGGCACGCAACCCCAAAACCGGCTGTCGTTGCTGTTATCCCGATCGTCTCCCATCATGAAGTAGCAATGGGGTGGCACCTTATAGGGACCGAAATCCATCTGCGCTTCGGGAGTGTCGAACTCGATGATATGAAAGCGGTGCCCGCCCAGTTCCTGCTGGTATTCCTTGGTCGGAATCGCATAGCCCTCATGGGTAT
Source organism: Acidithiobacillus sp. (assembly GCF_049965315.1). Classification (GTDB taxonomy): domain Bacteria; phylum Pseudomonadota; class Gammaproteobacteria; order Acidithiobacillales; family Acidithiobacillaceae; genus Acidithiobacillus_B. Next base: position 8,880 of record NZ_JBMFWL010000020.1, read on the forward strand.
GATAGGTGAAAGGTCCCACATACTTCTGCGCTATGAGCTTGCCGTTGATATAGAGATCGTTGCCCTTCACCTCGATGGTATCCCCCGGCAGGCCGATCACGCGCTTGATGTAATCCTCCCGCGGATCTTTGGGATAGCGGAACACCATCACGTCACCCGCCTGCACCGGACCGCCCTGGGTAAGCTGGGTATGAACCAAGGGCAAGCGCAATCCCAGCGAATATTTGTTCACCAGCACAAAGTCACCGACGCGCAGGGTCGGGATCATGGAGCCCGACGGTATCTTGAAGGGTTCAAAGAGAAATGCCCGGATGAGAAAAACGATGAGCAGGACCGGAAAGAAGCTCCGCGCATAATCCACCACCAGGGATTCATGCTGCCCCGCCGCCCGACGGCGGCGCAAGGCGAGCAGATCCACCAGCCAAATCAGGCCCGTCAGCACCACTGCCAGAAATAACAATAAGGTAAAATTCATCCACCGATTTCCTTTTGTCGCCCGCTAGCGTTTTTCGCTTTTCAATACTGCCAGAAAGGCCTCCTGCGGGATCTCCACACGGCCGATCTGTTTCATGCGCTTCTTGCCTTCCTTCTGCTTCTCCAGCAGTTTACGCTTACGCGATATATCGCCGCCATAGCATTTGGCCAGAACATTCTTGCGCATCGCCTTGACCGTTTCCCGCGCGATCACCTTGGCGCCCACCGCCGCCTGGATGGCCACCTCGAACATCTGCCGCGGGATCAATTCGCGCAGACGCGATACCAGTTCCCTGCCGCGCCGCTCCGCCACATCGCGATGGACGATCCAGGACAGGGCATCCAGTTTTTCGCCATTGATCAGGATATCCATCTTGATGAGCGGACCGCTTTCAAAACGGGCGAACTCATAATCCATGGAGGCATAGCCCCGGCTGACGGATTTGAGCCGGTCAAAGAAATCCAGCACCACCTCATTCAGCGGGAGATCATAAGTCAGCACGACCTGGCCGCCGGTGAACTGCATATTTTTCTGCCGGCCGCGCCGTTCCTCGCAAAGAGCGATCACCGGACCCAGATAGGATTCGGGCGTGAGGATATTGGCCTGAATGATGGGTTCACGGACGTCGCGAATCTTCTGCGCGGGCGGCAGTTCCGCCGGATTGGAAATCTCCAGAACACGATCATCCGTAGTTTCCACCTGATAGATCACGGTTGGCGCGGTGCTGATCAGTTCCAGACCGTATTCCCGCTCCAATCGTTCCTGGACGATCTCCATGTGCAAAAGGCCCAGAAATCCGCAGCGAAAGCCGAAACCCAGAGCCTGGGAGGTTTCCGGCTCGAATTGCAGCGAGGAGTCGTTCAGGCGCAGCTTTTGCAACGCCTCACGAAAATTGTCGTAATCGGCCGAGTCGATGGGATAAAGGCCGGTAAAAACCTGGGGTTTCACCTCCTTGAATCCGGGCAGCGGGGCCGGGGCCGGGCGATCCTGCTCGGTCAGGGTGTCGCCCACCCGCGCCCCCTCGATATGGCGAATGCCGGCGATCACAAAACCCACGGCCCCCGTGTCCAATGAGGGCATCTGCATCGATTTGGGGGTAAAGACCCCCACTTTCTCGACGACATAGGTGCGCTGGCCGACCATGGTCATGATCCGCTGACCGGGGCGGATGGCGCCATTGACAACGCGCACCAGGACCACGGTACCCACATAGTTATCAAACCACGAGTCGATGATCAAAGCCTGCAACGGCGCATTCATGTCGCCCTGGGGCGGGGGAATGCGCTCCACCACGCGCTCGAAGATCTCACGGATGCCAATCCCCTCCTTGGCGCTCGCGAGGATCGCATCCTCCGCCGGCAAGCCCACTATGGCTTCAATCTCCTTTTTGACCCGCTCCGGGTCCGCCGAAGGCAAATCGATCTTGTTCAATACGGGGATGATCTCCAGGTCGTGTTCCAGGGCCGTATAGCAGTTCGCCACACTTTGCGCCTCCACCCCTTGGGAAGCATCCACCACCAGCAATGCCCCCTCGCAGGCCGCCAGGGAACGACTGACCTCGTAGGAAAAATCCACATGCCCGGGCGTATCGATCAGATTGAAAATATATTCCTGACCATCCCTGGCCTGATAGGCCAGGCGTACGCTCTGAGCCTTGATGGTAATGCCGCGCTCCCGCTCAATATCCATGGTATCCAAGACCTGACTGGACATTTCCCGGTCGCTAAGGCCACCGCACAGACGAATGAACTGATCCGCCAGGGTAGACTTGCCATGGTCCACATGGGCAATAATGGAAAAATTACGAATCCGTTTTTGGTCGATCATATTCCATCATCAGTTGTCGCAAGCGAAAAATCATGCCGCATGGCAGCATACAGAAAAAGAGGGCTGGCGGTAATTCCAGCCCCCCACAGATCATCCGGCGCTACCCTTAGTGGGGCAAGGTGATCACCAGATAGAAGCTTCCCTCGCCCCGGCGGATCAAGACCGGCACCGGCTGCCCCGCGGGCAGGCTGGCCACCAGTTTCTGCAATTCCGTGACGCTGGTAATGGTCTGCTGCGCCACCTGCAGGATCACGTCACCCGGGCGAATGCCCGCCTCCACGGCCGGGCCGACACCGGCGCCGAGGACCAGAACCCCGGTATTGACGTGGAGCTGCTGCTTGGCCTCGGGAGTCAGGGCCCCCACCTGGATATTGAGGCGCTTGATTTCGCCCTTTTGCACCTGCGCCGTCGCCGGGGCGGTCATGCCATCCATGTCATTGGGCAGGCTCGCCACCGTGACCTTGACCGCCATGGGCTTGCCATCGCGGATGACGCCCAGCTTCGCCACGAAACCCGCCGGCAAGCTGCCCACCAGCGGCGGCAATTCGGAAGAATTGTAGATGGCACGACCATCAAAGGACACAATCACGTCACCCGGGCGCAGGCCGGCCTTGGCGGCCGGGCCATCGGGCACCACCTGCGAAATCAGCGCGCCCACGGGCTCTTTCATGTGGAAGGACTTGGCCAGATCCATGCTGACGTCCTGAATCATCACCCCTAGCCACCCGAAATGCACCTTCTGGTGCAACTTGAGCTGCTTGACGGCATCCATGGCAATGTTGATGGGGATGGAGAAGGACAAACCCATGTAGCCGCCGCTATTGGTATAGATCTGATCGTTGATGCCGATCACCTCGCCCCGCATATTGAAGAGCGGCCCGCCGGAATTGCCGGGATTGATGGGCACGTCGGTCTGGATGAACGGAATGTAGGGGTCATCGGGCAGAGGCCTGGCCACCGCGCTGATCACTCCCTGGGTGACGCTGTTCTCGAAGCCGAAGGGCGCCCCCACCGCCAGCACCCATTGGCCCACATCGAGCTTGCCCGAGTCACCCAGATGCACCGTCGGCAGGTTGCTGGCATCGATCTTGAGCAGCGCCACGTCGATCCGCGTGGACAATCCCACCAACTGCGCCACGTATTGCTGATGATTGGTCAGGCTCACGATGATCTTCTGCGCCCCCTTCACCACATGGGCCGCCGTCACGATGTAGCCGTCCGGGCTGACGATGAAGCCGGAACCCAGCGACTGCACCTGGTATTTCTGATCTTGTCCGCCGGCCCCCGGAGCACCGCCCCCGGGCCCGCCAAAGAAAGGCGCAAAAAACTGGTTGAGTGGGGAATTGGGCGGAAATGGGGATGCGGCACCGCGCGCCACCTTGGTTTCGGTTGTGCTGATATTCACCACGGCCGGACCAAACTGTTTGACGATGGGGGTGAAGTCCGGCAGGGCCACCAAATCCTGGCTGCTCGCCGCCACCGCCGACGCATCCACCCCCATGCCCAGGGCAAGGCCCAGCATCAACGTTACGACAATATGAGCTCCATCCTTCAGGCACTTTTTCAACACGACCCCCCCTCACTCTTGATGGTGTGCAAGTACGACGACCTACGTTATTAGAAATTCTAGGGATTACCGGGGGAAAAAGCTACCGGCTCGTTGCTGATCCCCTCCGTCACGGAATAGGTGGCGCTCAAGGTGCCGGCCTGGCGCGAGCGCCAATGATGCGCCGCTGAGGCGGAACCCGTATAAGCAGCGTAGCCCGGCACCCAAAGCCGCTGAATGTCGCGTTGAATCACTCCGTCCATGGTCGCACCCGGTTGCGCTACCGCATCCACCTGGCGCAGGGCAAAGCTTTGGGGCCGTACCACCTCCCCTTGGGAAACCGACGCCTGCACGGCGTGCATCGCCGCCAAGGACGTCGGCTGCGGCGTCCCCGGATTGCGGGGAAACAGTCCCACCAGCGTTACGGACACCACCAGCACGGCGGCAATGGAGCCCACCTTGATCCAGCGCGTGGAAAACGGGCGGCCATGCAGTTGCGCCTGGGGTGCCAGGATGCTCGGCTCCAGGGCGATGGCCTGGGCCAGCCGGTCGGCGAATCCCGGCGGCGCGGCGCGGGGCGTAGGCATTTGCAACAGGTGCGCGACGCTGTGCTGCCGCTCCCAGGCATCCCGCAGGCCCCGCTCCGACTGCAAACGGCTGATCAGCCGTTTGGCCCGCAGGCCCCTCAGCTCACCTTCCATGAACACCATCAATTCTTTTTGGGTTTCATCGTTCATGACAGTTTTCGCTCCAACAATGGTGACAACGCCTTGCCGATTGCCTCCCGAGCGCGAAAGATGCGGGATCGTACCGTACCCACCGGACAGTCCATCGCTTGGGCGATTTCATCGTAACTCAAGCCCTCGAACTCCCTCAAAGTCACCGCCATGCGCAAATCCTCGGGCAACGCCGACAAGGCCGCATCAATATGCTCCGCCAATTCCCGGCCCAGCAATAATCCTTCCGGAGTATCGTATTCCCTTAGTCCATCCGCACCGGCAAATTGTTCCGCATCTTCGCTGTCCACATCCGCAAGGACCACCTGCCGGCCCTGGGCCACCAGATGGTTTTTGGCCGTGTTGACGGCAATCCGATAGAGCCAGGTGTAAAAGGCGCTGTCGCCGCGGAAATTGGGCAGGGCCCGGTAGGCCTTGAGGAAGGCCTCCTGGGCGACATCTTCGGCCTCCTGGGGATTGCGCACGAAGCGGGAAACCAGGGCGAATATCTTGTGCTGATATTTGCGGACGAGCAGATCGAAGGCCCCCTTTTCGCCCTTTTGCACCCGTTGCACCAGAAGCAGATCACTGCTCGCCCCCGATTCGTGGCTAGCGGGGTCGGATGACCCCGACGTTTTGCCCATTTGGCCTTTCCTTATGCTGAACCAGGCAGCCAGACGGACCGCCCTTGTTTTCGCTGACTTCACCTCATTGAGCGCCCATCGTATCATGACCTCCCGCAAGCGATGCAACGCCGCGGGTCCCGGATCCCGGAGACCCGTGTTTTCTCGCGGCGCACACGATTTCTCCACGGGCATCCTGCATAAGGACCATCATGAAAGCAATGGACTTTCTCATTATCGGCTCCGGTGCCGCCGGGCTCGCCACCGCCCTGGGCTTGACCCGGTTTGGACGGGTTGCGGTCCTGAGCAAGGATCAGGGCCAGGATTCAGCCACCCTCTGGGCACAGGGCGGAATGGCCGCCGTCATGAAGGATACGGACAGCATTGCCGCCCATATCCAGGATACCCTGAATGCCGGCGCCGGGCTCTGCCATCCGCAGGTGGTCCGCCAGGTGGTGGAACACGGGGCCGCGGCGGCCCGTTCCTTGATCGCCTGGGGCGTGCCCTTCACCCACGATGAGCAGGGCGATTTTCACCTGACCCGCGAGGGGGGGCACAGTGCCCGACGCATCCTGCATACGGCCGATGCCACCGGACGCGCCATCGAAGAGACCTTGCTGCAGCGGGTGCGGGAACATCCCGCCATCTTCCTGGGTGAAGGGCACTTTGCCATCGATCTCTGGGTAGAGGACGGCATCTGTCGTGGAGCGATGGTGCTGACCCCGGAGAACGATCAAATCGAAAGGTGGTCGGCCCGGACGGTGATTTTGGCGACGGGAGGCGCGGGGCAGGTCTACCTGCATACCAGCAACCCTCCCGTCGCCACGGGGGATGGCATCGCCATGGCCTACCGCGCCGGTGCGGAGGTGGCCAATATGGAATTCATGCAATTTCATCCCACCACCCTTTATCATCCGGGCTCCACGCCCTTTCTGCTCAGCGAGGCCTTGCGGGGAGAGGGCGCGAAACTCCGTCTGCCCGATGGGTCGACCTTCCTGGAACGCTACGATCCACGCGCCGAACTGGCCCCCCGGGACATCGTCGCGCGCGCCATCGATGCCGAAATGAAGCGTCATGGACTGGATTACGTCTTGCTGGATATCAGCCATCAGCCTGCGGCCATGATTCAGGCGCACTTTCCCACCATCGCTGCGCGCTGCCTGGAATTGGGCCTGGACATCACCCGGGAACCCATTCCCGTGGTCCCTGCCGCCCACTACACCTGCGGTGGCGTGGTGGTGGACGGCCATGGCCGCAGCACCCTGGCGGGCCTCTATGCCGCCGGCGAAGCCGCCTGCACCGGCCTGCACGGCGCCAATCGCCTCGCCAGCAATTCTCTCCTGGAATGCATAACCACTGCCGCGGCCATCGTCGCCGACCTGCAAAGCTCCGGATCCCCCGAGCCGGCCTCCTTCTCCCCTCCCCCACCGCCGCATCGCGCAACCGCCGTCCCTACGGATACCCTTCAGCGGCTCCGAAACAAGGTCCAGACGACCATGTGGGCCGCGGTGGGCATCGTGCGCCAGGATGCCCAATTGCAGGAGGCCCGGAAGCAACTGGAAGGCATAGGCGCCGAACTACGGAATCTTGCCGAGACATCCCAGGGAGTCCGGGCCTTTCACGAACTGCGCAACCTCCAGCAAACGGCCCTGCTCATCACCCAATCCGCCATTGCCCGGCGGGAATCGCGCGGTTGCCACTACAACGAGGATCATCCCCAGCGGGCAAGCCAGGCCTTGGACACCATCATGCAGCGCGACTGGCCCGCCCCGCGGCAGCGTCCCATTCCGCCCGCAGCCTGAGGCGCCAATGGCGCCAGGGCCCATGGCCTGCGGGGAAAAGCGCCAGGACGCCATAGTGGCGCCCGTCCAGGCCGCGCAATCGCAGCGCCCCGAAGCGGGGGCGCAGCAGGGGAGCCCCGGACAGAACGCAGGCAACGCCCCTGCCGTCAGACAAGCGCAACAGGATCTCCCCCGACCCGGCCGAACCCAGGGCTACGGGCAAGTCCGCCGCCCGCCGCGCTCCGGGCAAAGGGCATTGCCACCAATAGGCCGGCAGGACCAGGCCCAGTAGCAGCCCGAGGCCCAGGGGCCAATCCTGGAAAGCGACGGTCAGGGCCACACCGGCGGCGCTCAGGTAGGGGAAGGCATAGAGCAGGGAGCGGCCTTGGCCCACGGGCAGGTCCAGGCGGCCCATGGCTTTGTCCAAATCCACCGAAGGGGTATGATCACCGGCGTTATGCTCCACGATTGGGGCCACGATTTGGGGATTTACCGTCATGCCGTCTCCTGCCAACACCCTCTTTTCCACCCCTCTCGCCGCCGGACAGGGGCTCATCAGAGCCACCGGGGCGGAGGCGGAAAAATTCCTCCAGGGCCAGTTTTCCAACGATCTGCGCGCATTGCAAGTGGGCTGCGGCCAATGGAGCAGCTACAACACCCCCAAGGGGCGGATCATTGCCAATTTTTATGTACAGCGCGACAGGGAGGGCTTCTGGCTCAGCCTGGCGCGGGACCTGGCCGATCCGGTCCTGGAGCGTTTGCGCAAGTTCCGCCTGATGACCAAGGTCGAACTGGAGCGTGGCGAGCCCCAATGGGAGATCCTGGGCGTTGCCGGCCCCGGGAGCGGCGCCTTGCTCTCCTCCACCCTGGGCGCCGCCATGGCCGTTGAAGCCAATGTCGGCTTGGCCGGCGAGGACTGGATCGCCACCCGCTTGCCCTGGGCCGCCGGTGAAGCCTATCTCCTGATCGTCCGCGCCCAGCCTGCCGCCGTCCTGCGCCAAAGCCTCGCCGCAGGGGGCGCGGCGCCTGCGGATTATGGGGCCTGGCAGGAGCTGGCCATTCGCTCCGGGGTGGCATTGATCAGCCTCGCCACCACGGAGAAGGTCATTCCCCAGGAACTGAACCTGGAGCCCCTGGGCGGCATCAGTTTCACCAAAGGCTGCTATCCCGGCCAGGAAATCGTCGCGCGGTCACACTACCTGGGCCGCCTCAAGAACCAGACCTATCGCGTGCAGGCCGCCACCCCCCTGACCGTAGGGGAAGAGATTTACACCGGCGCCCTGCCCGATCAGGGCATTGGCCTGGTCATCAATGCCGTAGCCACCGCTAGCGGCTGGGAGGCCCTGGCGGTGCTGCGTGCCGCCAACAGTGCCGACATCCTCCATGCGGGCAAGGCCGATGGCCCCCCCCTGACGATCCTGGATCTACCCTACCCGCTGCCCCTAGATACCCCCAAGGAAGCGTAGATGTGGGGTCTGCTTGCGGGCATCGTCAGTTATCCGTTCATCGCCTGGTATAGCCACCGCCGCCTGGAAGACCAAGGGCTGCCGTCCGGCCTTACCCGCACGTTGCTGGTATTCCTCATCGCCACGGCCTTGTCCACCGTGCTGGGCTACGGCGTTTCGTGGCTCACCAGCAAACCCGAGGCCGGGGTCCCGCGGCAACACCTGCAGCGGGCCACCACGCAACTCCTCGGCCATGAACTGCGATGTCTGCAAAACCCGGCCAGCGCCGCCTGCCAGTCGGCAATCCAGCAGAGTCGGCAACTCAAAGAGGAACTCCTCTCCGGCGCCGCAGGCAGGCATTAAGCCCCCGGGCCCGGGCGGCGATCAACTCCGGGCGGAAAGGGCCTCAAAAGCGCCGCGAAAGGTGGCAAAGCGGGTAAACTGGCCGCCGCTGGCCAAGAGCGTGGCATAATCCCCGGATTCCAGAACCCGGCCATCCTCCAGGACATAGATCCGGTCCATGGCTTCCAGACCAATGAGACGATGGGTGATGTAGAGCACCGTCCTGCCCGCCATGACCGCTTGCAGGTCACGAAGGAATTCCATTTCGGTTACCGGGTCCAGACCCTCGGTCGGCTCATCCAGAATCAGCCAGGGGGCGTTTTTGAGGATGGCCCGCGCAATGGCCACGCGCCGCCCCTGCCCACCGGAAAGCTTGACGCCGCCCTCGCCCACGATGGTGTCCAGCCCAGCCGGCTGCGCCCGCACGAATTCATCCAACTGCGCCACCGCCAGGGCCTCCCAGAGTTCATCCTCCGTGGCCTCGCCCTTGGCCACCAGGAGATTATCGCGGACGGTGCTGTGAAAGAGATAAGAACGCTGCGAAACCACCGCGAAATAACGGCGCAGGTCATCCCCCGGATAATCCCGCAATTCATGCCCGCCAAACTGCACCCGCCCCTCCTGATAGTCATAAAAGCGCAACAGGAGATTCACGAGACTGCTTTTGCCCGCTCCCGTCACCCCCAGCACCGCCACCCGCGATCCCTGGGCGACTTCCAGGTCAACGCCGTCCAGGGCGGGACGCGCGCTATCGGCATAGCGCAGATGCACATCCGTCAGACGAAGGTCCAGACGCCGGGGCTGCGGCGCGGGTCCAGGGGCATCGGCGAAGGGCAAGGGTTGGTCCGCCACCTCAAAAATGCGCCGTGCCGCCTCCTTGGTCTGCCCAAGGAACTGAAAAGCCAGGGGCAAGGCGGCAATGGCCTCAAAGGCGGCAAGGGAGCCCAGGGCAAGCATGGGCAATTCCGGGCCGGACAAATAGCCATGCACGACCAACGGTATGGCCAGGATCACGATGCACCACATGCCCAGGTTGGTGAGCAGGCCCATGCCCGCACTGCCCCAGCCGGTAATCACGCTCATCCGGCTCTGCCGCTGAATCAGTTGATCATTGAGGGCGGCGGCATGGGCGCGCACGGCCGGTCCGGCGTTGTAGGTGAGGATTTCGCCCATCCCCTGCATCCCATCCACCAGTTGCACGCGCAAGTCCGCATTGATATTGGTCATCTCCCGCCCCAGCCTGGCCCCCAGGCGCTCCGTCAGCAGAGGCAAGGCCAGACCCGCCACCGCGAGGAAAAGCAGCAAGGTCAAACCCACCGTCCAGGAAAACAGGGCAAAGAATCCCGCCATGATCAAGGCCGCCAGCCCGGCCACGAGAAAGGGCGCAAACACCCGCAGGTAGAAATTATTGAGCGTATCGATATCGGCAACGATGCGGGACAGGATGTCACCCGCCCGATACCCCTGCAGGCCGGCGGGAGCCAACGGCTCCAGGCGGGCATAAAACCAACTGCGCAGGCGGGACAGCAAACGAAAGGTCGCCTCATGGGTGACGATGCGCTCCAGATAGCGGGAGACGACGCGAACCGTCGCAAAACCGCGCACGCCGGCGGCTGGAGTGAAGAAGTTGAACAGGTTCTGGGTGGCGATTCCTCCCAGCCCCGCCACGGCGGCACTGGCCAGGAACCAGCCCGAAAGGGCCAGGAGGCCGAAATTGGAGAGGATGGTCAGCAGGGCCAGCAAGGCCCCGCCGAGGATCCAGCCGCGGTACGGAGCAAAAAGTTTAAGCAGACGCCAAAGTTCGCCCATGATCCCCCCGATAAGCGGCGACCAAGCGGGTATAGGGCCCGCCGGCCGCGAGTAATTCCTGATGCGAACCCGCTTCCACCACTCGCCCCTCGTCCAGGACCAGGATATGGTCGGCGCGCTCCGCGGTAGCCAGGCGATGGGCAATGACCACCACGGTTCGCCCCTTTGCCAAGCGGTCGATGGCGTCCAAGACCAGCGCCTCGCTCTCCATATCCAGATTGGCCGTCGCCTCGTCAAGGATCAGCAGGTCCGGATTCTTGAGAAACGCCCGCGCCAGGGCCACGCGCTGGATCTGCCCCCCCGAAAGCCCCTGCCCCAGATCACCCACCATGGTCCCAAAGCCCTGAGGCAAGGCTTCGATGAATTCCAGGGCATAGGCCTGCCGCGCCGCATCCCGCAGTTCCTGCTCCGTGGCGCCGGGTCTGCCAAGACGGATATTGTCGGCAATGCTGCCATGGAAAAGGCGGGGATTTTGCGGCACCCAGGCCAGGTGCCCCCACCATTGCTCCCGCTCCAGGGCGTTGAGGGGGATCTGCCCATTGACCACGATCTCCCCGGCCTGCGGGGTGACAAAACCCAGGAAGACGTTGGCCAGGGTGCTCTTGCCCGCGCCGCTGCGCCCCACCAGAGCGGTGACCTTGCCCGCCGGGATCTCGCAATCCAGCCCGTCCAGGGCGACGCGGCCCGCTTCATAGGCAAAATGCAGGTTGTGGCAGGAAAGAGAAATTTGCGCCCCCGGAGCAAGGGCTTCCCGTGACGCTGCGGAGGCCGGAGCAGGCAGATCAAGGATCTCGAAAATGCGCTTGGCGGCGGCGATGGCGCTCATCCGCGCATGATAATGGGTAGCCAGTCCGCGCAGGGGATTGAAGTATTCGGGGGCCAGCAGGAGCACAAAGAATGCCGTGTAAAACGGCACGGAGTCATTCAGCAGGCGGGCGCCAAAGGACACCGCCACCAGGGCGATGGAAAGGCTGGCAAAAAATTCCAGCACCGCCGACGTCATAAAGGCCACTTTCAGCCCCGCCATGGTGGTCCGGCGATAATCATCGGAGATGCGCGCCACGATCTCTATTTCATCCTTGGCGCGGCCGAAGATTTTCAGGGTGGTCAGACCCTGCACCACATCCAGGAAATGGGCGCTCATCAACAGCAGTTTCTGCCATTGGCGCTGATTGATGGCCTCCGCCTTGTAACCCACCAGGACCATGAAAAAGGGAATGAGGGGTCCGGCAATGACCAGGATCAGGCCGCTGATCCAGTCGGCCGGAAAGACAAAGGCCAGGATCGCCAGAGGAATCAGGCTGACTAGGGCCATTTGCGGCAGATAGCGGGAAAAGTACGGCTCCAGCGCCTCCACTCCTTCGATCATGGTGCTGGCGATGTCGGCGCTCCGCTCGCCTCCGGCATGGATGGGCCCGAGCGCCAGGAGGTGGGAAAAAATACGTTCCCGCAGATAAGTCTTGATCTTCGCGCTGGCCTGGAAGGCGACCACCTCGCTACCCCAGGAAAGGGCTGCGCGCAACAGGAAAATGCCCAGCATCGCCCATAACAAAGGCATGACATCGCGCAGCGTCTTGTCCAGAAAAGCGACATCGTTGACCACATGCGCCAGCAAGATCGCCTGGACGATGATCAACAACCCCGCAGCGACCCCCAACCCAATCCCGAAATAGAGCGCGCCCCGCGTGCGCCGCCCCTCCTGCATCAACCGCTGATCCACACGCTGTGCCTTGGCCATTCCGCTTCCTTCGCCAGTTTGCGTGGACTGTATCACAATTTCCCCTCTCCCCCACCCCCTGCCAGGACCGGCTCATCCCCCTCCGCTGGTCCACGCGCCCGGCTGCCAAGCCTCCGGCCAACGGCTCGCAGCCATGCCCCCTCTGTACGCTCTCCGTCTCTCCGTTGACCTGCTTTCCACTTCCAAGTATATTCTAC
>NZ_JBMFWL010000020.1:21477-33250 GCF_049965315.1 Acidithiobacillus sp.
TCCGCAGCGCGCTCGTAGCTCAGCTGGATAGAGCAACTGACTACGAATCAGTAGGTCGGGAGTTCGAATCTCTCCGAGCGCACCATATAAAACAGGCACTTGGAGCAACGCTCTGGGTGCCTTTTTTCATGCTGTCTAAGATGGTGTCTAAGAGTGCGCAACCGTCTCATCAGGGAGAGCAAGATGTTCCTCAGCCCAACGCGAGAACAGACACGCGCTTTTCAGCCAACGAGAATCGCCTTGAAGTATGCACCTAGTTCGTCTTCCCGGGTGGGTCAGCCAGAAGCCGCGCTCATAGCCGTTTTGAGGGCAGTGGAGACCCGACCCCAAACTCCATACGAGGAACGAGCACGAATCCTGCAGCGCAGGCGTCATAGCCAGGACACTCGTTCTTCACCGAACAGCAAGCTGGAGTGAACATGGCAAAGGATATCGAATCAGTATCCGGTTCGGGTCAAGTCCATGGGGTTCTTCTCCTGTAGCTGTTCCACAGGGGTGATGCCGATTTTGTGAGTAACACCCTGGGTTCACCGGTTTTGCATTCCACGCACCAATCTAGTAACCTATCTACATGGTTCCGATATGGGGGGATTCCATGACCATCACTACCCTATCCAGCCGCGAGTTCAACCAAAAAGCGAGTGAAGCCAAGCGGGCGGCAAAACGCGGGCCAGTATTCATCACGGACCGAGGGCGTCCGTCTCATGTTCTGTTGAGTATCGAGGAATATCAGCGAATCACCGGACAGCGATGCAATATCGCGGACGCGCTCGCCTTGCCTGACAGCGAGGATTTTACGCTGCCGAAGGTGACTATCAGCTTCCGACCAGCAGACTTCACCTGATGTTCCTATTGGATACCAACGCGCTGTCCGAACTGCGTAAGGTGCGATCCGGTCGAGCGGACGCTCGTGTAGCGGCGTGGGCAGAAAGTGTGGACGCCAAAGAACTCTACGTATCGGCTATTACCATCCTGGAACTGGAACTAGGCGTTCTGTCAGTGGAGCGCAAGGATGTCGCCCAGGGGGCAATGCTACGCTCTTGGCTGGAACAGCAGGTACTACCGGAGTTTTCTGCGCGAACCTTGCCAGTGGATACCGCCGTCGCGCTCCGCTGTGCCCGCCTGCATGTGCCCGACCGGCGCGGGGAGCGCGATGCGCTGATTGCGGCCACAGCCCTAGTGCATGGAATGACGGTCGTCACGCGCAATGTCTCGGACTTTCTGCCCACGGGAGTAAGCATCCTCGATCCTTGGCAGGGTGCGGCCCCTTAAAGGTTCGGCTATATGCATTCTGAGGTTAGGGAACTGAACTGGTGTGAAAATCGTCGTGATTTTGGAGCGGATTTCTCTCGCAGGACCAGTTTGGCGGCGAAAATTCTCATTTTCCCTCTCCAGAGACGCCAAAGAGCGGTTTGTGGCCTCTGAACTTGCCCGATTTCCGCCTTTGTGACGGATTACGCCCGTAACCAACAGAGCTCTCTCCGAACCAGATAGAGGTTCACCAGGGCAAACAAGGTGGTTAGCTGCGCACCGTCCCTGGTTGACCTATGGGTTCACCTTGTCGGGCGGGCACCCGCAGTGGACCAGCGCCTTGAGAGCGTTGTGCGAGAGGTACTCCCGTTAGCCCCATTCTGGGATGCGCCAGCAACGCACGGACGCCAATGCCGTCTCAGCGCTCGGTTAAAATCTCTTGATAAAGCTGTTTGGTGAGGAGGCGTATTTCGCGCATCGCCGTGGGCAGGGCCGCTCCGTCGCCGGCGCGGGCGAGGTCATGGAGGCGCTGGTGCGCGGCCTCGGCAGCATCGAAGTGCGGCAGATTGCCGCTGCGCTCGCGGGCCCTGGCAAACCAGATGCCCAGGGGGCAGTGCTCTGCCCGCAATTGCGATAACTCCATCCCTTCATTGGCATTCTCCGTATCATGGAGGAGCAGGGCCAGGTCCTCCACCGGATAAGGTATGGGGGGAAGGCGGGTGATTGGCAGCAAGTAGCGATGCCAGGTCAGAAAGGCATTTTCCGGGAGGGGTGGAGCGAGGTGATAGCCCTGGATGCGCTGGCCGCCCATGTGCAGCCAGGTGTCCAGATCCCTGCCCGTGGCGATCCCTTCGGCAATCAGCGACCGCCCGGAGAGATCCCCCAGGAGGCGCGCCGCGCCGACCACGGCAAAGCTGGCGCTGTGGCGGCGCAAGCCGAAGATGAAATCCTGGGCGATCTTGATCTCGTCGAAAGGCAACTCGGCGACGGACAGCAGAGAGGCATAGCCCGTACCGAAATCGTCCATGGAGAGCTGAAAACCGCGCGCCTTGAGACCCTCCATGATCCCCCGGGCGCGATCCAGGTCCGCCAGCGAGGTACTCTCGGTGATCTCGACGACGAGCCCCAAGCCGTCGGGGCAATGTTCGGCGACATCGTCCAGAAAGGCGGGGTGGATGAAATGGTGCGCGCCGACATTGAAAGAAATGCGCAAATCCAGCCCTTCATCGCGAAAACGTTGGCGCAGGCGCACCGCTTCCTGCATGGCCAGGATGCCGAGGGCGCGAATCAGGGTGATGTCTCCTTCCACCACCGCCATGAATCCGCTGGGGGGCGTCCAGCGCCGTCCATCACGCCGCCAGCGCACCAGCATTTCAACGCCGTCGATCCTTCCCGCCAGCACATCGGCCTGGGGCTGGAGGAAAAAACGCAGGGAACCGTCGGACACGCCCAGGGGGAAGGAGGTGTAAATGTCGATGCGGTGTTTGACCGCCGCAGAAAGACTGGCGCCGTAGAGTCGATAGGATCCATTCCCGCTTGCCTTGGCTGCGTACATGGCCTCGTCGGCATGGGCCAGCAGGGTGCCGAACTCCTCTCCATCCCGTGGCGCGCAGGCCCAGCCGAGGCTGGCCGTCACCGCGGCAAGGCCGATATCGGCAGCGCTTTCGCCCACGGTGCCGAGAATCCTTTGGGATACCATTGCCAAGTCATCGGGGTGGGCAATACTCAGGGCAAATCCAAATTCGTCCCCGCCCAGCCGCGCCACCACATCGTCGGCGCGGCGAACAAGCTGCAAGCGCTGGGCGATGGCATGCAGGAGGTGATCACCGGCGGCGTGGCCAAGCACGTCATTGACCTCCTTGAAGCCGTCGAGATCGAGGATGCCCACGGCCAGCACCCGCCCTTCCCGGGCAGCATGGCTCAAGGCGCCCTGGGTACTTTGGGCAAAATAGGCGCGGTTGGGGATGCCCGTGAGGGGGTCATAGAGGCTCAGATGCAAGAGCGACTGACGGGCCTCGTACTGGGCGAGGGCAATGCCCGCCGCCTGGGCGATCTCCGCCATCAGGTCCTGCAGGTCGGGGCTGAAGGTATCCGGGTCCTTGCTGACGATGGAAAAGATGGCCGACGGCTCCCCATTCCCGCCCGCGCCACCGGCAAAAATGGGCCAGGAGCCGGCCGCCCCGCCGGCGCTCAGGAACTCGGCGCCGTCGGGCAGATGCTCCCAGAAGCCCCGCAAACTGGCGATCCCGGAGAGATGGGAAACGATCACCGGAGCGCGCTGGCGATAAGCCTGGGCGCCAATCAGGTGGCCCTCGGGAAAGCGATCGGCATCTTTCGACAGGCGCAAATAGCGCAGGAAATGATCGCCGTAGGCACCTGCCGCCGCGGCCATGCTGAGCCACTCCGAGTCCATGTCGGGAACCGCCACATAGGCGCCCAGCGCATCGGTATGCTCCACCAGGCGCTGCGCCAGCAACCGGTAGAGGGCCAGGGGGTCCGGCTGGTCCAGCAGCTCGCGCTGGATTTCGCGCTGGGCCTGCTGGTAGCGGCGCAGGCGCAACAGGTCATCCGCCACTTCGCGGCGCTCCAGGAAAGCGGCCAGTTCCCGGGCGATGCGCTCGACGAGTTCCCCCACCTCCGGCGGAAAGGAGCGGCCCTCGTGGCGATAAAAGCCAATGGATACCCACTGCCCCAGCCGCGTCGGAGCGACCATGATCGCGTTGCCGCCCAGGCCGAAGCGGGCCGCCGCTTCCCGCCAGGGCGCAAAATCCGCCACCGCGAGATCGTTGAAAATGACCGGCCGCAGGGTACGCAGGGACTTGGCCCAGGGCCCCTGCCCTTCGGGCAGGAGCGGATCGGCGCTGATGCTCAGGTCCCGGGTATAGGCCCGCGCCTCCCCGCCGGCGGCGACGACCCGCACCAGCGGCTCCCCCTCCCGCAACTGCCCGATCCATACCAGCGGCATTCCCGAAATGGCCGCCAGACGGTCAACCAGGGACTGGAAGGTCTGCTCCGGCGGCTCCATTTCCCGGTCGCGGAGCATCTGCAGGGTTTCCGCCAGCAATTGGTAAAAGATTTTTTGCGTTTCCAGCGCGTCTTCCGCGCGGTCGCGGTCCTCCACCAGCGCCTTTTGATAGCCCTCCAGGTGCCAGAACATATCCAGTTCCAGGCGCTTGGCCAAGGCTCCGTGGAGGGCGATCGCCTCGCTGACCGGCAAGGTCACCGAAAGCGCCTCCGCCTCCAAGGCCTCGCCATAGAGATTGTAGATCGCCACCAGCCACTCGGGATGCAATCCGGTGCTGGCATAATGGGCACCCATGGCATACAGGGCATGGCGCCGGTCGTCATCATAGTCGCTCAGCAGCAAGGCCCGGTAATTTTCGGCCAGATCATTGCGCAGCCGCAGCAGATTGGCCTCCCCGAGATCCGCCAGGGTTTCCTGCAATTCCGGACTGCCCCGGACGCGCTGATAAAAGGTGTGCGCAAAATTATCGGCTCGCGCTGCCAGGATCGGGCCCAAACGCCCCAGGCTCTCTTGCTCGGAAGCGCTTAACCGTAAGAAGGAAGGTGTGGCAGAATCAGACATGGTGGCCCATTGCGGCAGGGAGGAATAATATTGTTTGATCGATATTAGCCGTTTTCCCGGGGATTTCCAGAAATAAGCCGGAGCCTCTTTGCGATGGGCGTGGCTTGACACCATCAGCATGGTTAATAACAATTCCCATTATAATTTATAGCAGGATCCGCCCATGACCGCCTCCATCCGCCCAGCCGCCCCTTCCCTCCGCTGGAAGACCTTTCTCGCCGTCCTCGGGCCGGGGTTGGTGGTCATGCTCGCCGATACCGACGTGGGCAGCGTGGTGACTGCCGCCCAGAGCGGCGCGCAATGGGGTTATAAGCTCCTGCTCCTCCAATTCATCCTCATGCCCATCCTGTACGTGGTGCAGGAACTCACGGTGCGGCTGGGCATCTTTACCGGCCGCGGCCATGGTGAGCTGATCCGCGAAACCTTTGGCGCGCGCTGGGCCTGGATTTCGGTGAGCGGTCTCGGCCTGGCGACCATTGGCGCCCTGCTCACGGAGTTTTCGGGAGTGACCGGCGTGGGCGAGCTCCTGGGCGTTCCCCGCTGGCTCAGCCTCGGTCTGGCTGCCGGCTTTCTCCTCGCCGTGGTCTGGACCGGCTCCTACCGGCGGGTGGAGCGTATCGCCATCGCCCTCGGGCTCTTCGAACTGGTCTTCTTCTGGGTGGCCCTGGCCGCCCATCCCAACCCGGCCGCCGTCTGGACCGGCCTTCTCCACGCCCCCATCAACAATCCGGATTATCTCTATCTCGTCGCCGCCAACATTGGCGCGGTCATCATGCCCTGGATGATTTTTTATCAACAGTCAGCCGTGGCGGACAAGGGCCTCATGCCGGAGCACTATCCCCATGCGCGCTGGGATACGGCCATTGGCGCCGTGGTCACCCAGCTCATCATGGCCGCGGTCCTGGTGGCCAGCGCCGCCACCATTGGCGCCCACTCGCCCAATGCCTCGTTAAACACGGTAGGGCAGATCTCCGAGGCCCTTACGCCCTATCTCGGCGACCGTCTCGGTCGCATCATCTTCGGCCTGGGTATCCTCGGCGCGGCCATGGTGGCGTCCATCGTCGTTTCCTTGGCCGCCGCCTGGGGCTTCGGAGAGGTGACGGGCTACAAACACTCCCTGGAACATCACCCCGTCGAAGCCCCCTGGTTTTACCTGGTCTTCACCGCGGGGGTCCTGGGGGGAGCGGTATTGGTCTACAGCGTACCCAATCTCGTCGCCCTCACCTTGGGCGTAGAGGTCATGAACGCCCTGCTGCTGCCCCTCGTGCTGGGCTTTCTGGTCACTTTGGCGATCAAGGCCCTGCCCGCCGAACACCGCCTGCGCGGTGCCTATTTGTGGCTGGTCATCGCCGTAGCGGGCCTTACGGCAGGGCTCGGGGTCTACGGCGGCCTGAGCAGCCTGCCGGGTCTGTGAAGCCGCGCCGAACGGTCGGCATGGGATCGGCTCCTTGGGGAGTCGGCTACGCGCCGACCTGCAGCAGCAGGAAAGAAAGAACCACGATCGCCGCAAAGAGCGAGCTCCCATAGATCAGGTACAGCACTTTATGGGGCGTGTAGGCGCCGCGATCGACCTGCTGCACGGTAAGCCCGAATCCCACCCCGCCCAGGAGCAGATTGATCATCCCCAGGACGACGAAGACCACATCCATCCCGGCAAAGGTGTGGGCCATATCCACTCGGGCATGCAGCAGGTAGGACAAGCGATCCAGAAAGAAGTCGAACTTCTCGATGACAAAGCCAAAGGCGACCATGGCGATGCCGGAGCGGAACCAGGCCAGCATGGTGCGCTCTGCGGAAAGATAGATGCGCGGGTCCTGGATCTCCTTCGCGGTCACGGCCACGCCACCGTCCACGTAACGGAGATCGGAGACAAAGCGAAAAAAGACCAGGCACAGCAAAAACAGGGATGGCCAGGTCAACAGCAGGTAGAGGTCGCGAAAGAAGGGAACCAACCGGTCCAGATGGATGACGGAAAACAGCAAGGTCAGCTTCTCGGAGAGCACCCCGGTGCCAAAGGCGACGAAGAGAAACTTGATGTAGGACAGGTAGGTCCGCTCCATGCCGAGATAGAGCCGGGGCTCGCGAACGGTGGGGAGGTATTTGAGCAGGAGCATGTCATCCTAGATCCGGCAATTGCCGGATCGGCCCGGAGCCAGTTGGTAGGAGCATAGCACGATCCGCCGTACTCTGGCGGCTCGGGGGGCTTTTGTCGCACAATGGGGCATGGCTACCCGACTGCGTAAAATTCGCCTGGGCGATCTGCTGGTCCAGAACGGCATCATCAGCGCCGAACAACTGGATATTGCCCTGACCCGGCAGCGGGAGAGCGGGCGCAAGCTGGGGCAGGAGCTCATCGCCCAGCACCTGGTGGAAGAAGACGCCCTGCTCAACTTCCTCGCCAGCCAACTCCACCTGCGCCGGGTGGACCTCGCCCGGCAGGCGCTGGACCCCCTGCTGGTCCAGCGCCTGCCCGAATCCCTGGCGCGCCGCTACCGGGCCATCCCTTTGCAGGATGCCGGCGAGCACATCGTGGTGGGCATGGCCGATCCCACCGACCTCCCCGCCCTGGATACCATCTCCCGGGCCCTGGGCAAGCCCGTGGAAATGGCGCTGATCTCCGAATCGCAATTGCTCCGCATCCTACCCCAGCTCTATGGCGCCGTCAGCAAAAGCGCCGAGCTGCGCGAGGCCCTGAGCGAGGCCGGTGCCACGGTGGCCGCTGCCCCGCCCATCCTCGAAAGCAGCGCCGAAGACGCCCCCGTCGTGCGCCTACTCAACGCCATCTTCACCGACGCCGCCCGTCTGCAGGCCTCGGACATCCACTTCGAGCCCGAAGAATCGGCCCTGCGCATCCGCCTGCGCGTGGACGGCGTCCTGCGCGAACACCTGCGCGTGGACAGCCGCCTCGCCCCCCTCATCGCCTCCAAGCTCAAGGTCATGGCCAACCTCGACATCGCCGAACGGCGCCTGCCCCAGGACGGCCGCATGCACCTGGACCTGGAAGGCAAGGCCTATGACGTGCGCATGGCCACCATGCCCATCCAGGACGGCGAGAGCGTGGTCCTGCGCCTGCTGGATCAGCAATCGGCCCTGCGCCGCTTTGGCGAACTGGGGATGTCCCATGTGGTGGAACACGCGCTGCAGGCCATCATCCATCGCCCCCACGGGCTCTTCCTCGTCACCGGCCCCACCGGCTCCGGCAAGTCCACCACCCTCTACGCCGCCCTCAACGAGATCAACGGCATCGAGCGCAAGCTCTTTACCGTGGAGGACCCCGTCGAATACCGCCTGCCCGGGGTCAATCAGGTCCAGGTCCATCCGCGCATCGGCCTCGACTTCGCGCGGGTGCTGCGCTCGGTGCTGCGCCAGGATCCGGACGTGGTCATGGTGGGCGAGATTCGCGACCATGAAACCGCCGAAGTCGCGGCCCGCGCCGCCCTCACCGGTCATCTGGTCCTCGCCACCCTGCACACCAACGACGCCGCCGGCGCCTTCCCGCGCCTGCAGGAACTCAAGGTGGAGCCCTTCCTGGTGGGGGCCTCCATGCTCGGCGTCATGGCCCAGCGTCTGGTGCGCCGCATCTGCCCCTCCTGCAAGGGCGAGGACCCGGAGGTGACCGATGCCGAACGGGAGGCCTTTGCCGCCCAACTGGGGGTGCCGCCCGACTTCGTCACCTTTTTCCGCGGCAGCGGCTGCAATGCCTGCAACTTCACCGGCTATCGCGGCCGGCTGCCCATCTTTGAGCTGATCCGCGTCGATCGCGCCGTGCGCGCCGCCATCCTCGCCAGCGACCGCGCCGCCATCCTCGCCGCCGCCGACACCCAGAAACAATTCGGCCTGCTGCGCGAAGAGGCCATGCGCCTGGTCTGGGAAGGCTTTACCACCCTGGCCGAAATGGCGCGCGTCACCAGCGACGTGGAGGACGGCTGATGGCGCGCTTTCGCTATCGCGCCCGGGATGGCCATGGGCAGGTGCGCGAGGGCCTCATGGAGGCCAGCGAGGCGACCCTCGTGGCGCGCAGCCTGCGCAACAACCAGCTCATTCCCATCAGCGTGGAAGAGGCCCGGGAAGGCGTCAGCATCGAGCAATGGTGGGCGCGCCTCAACCGCCGCCCCATCAGCCGTGCCGACCTGGTCCTCTTCACCCGCCAGCTCTACGCCCTCATCCATGCCGGCGTACCCGTCCTCAACGCCATCGACGGGCTGGCCGCCACCTATGGGCCGCAAACCCGCCTAAGCGAAGTGCTCCTCAAGGTGCGGCGCGACCTGGGCGACGGCCAGCCCCTCTCCGTGGCCCTGGCCGCCCATCCCAAGGTCTTCCAGCCCCTCTATCTGCGCCTGGTGGAGGTGGGCGAAAGCACCGGCAATCTCGACACCGTCCTCCTTCAGCTATCGGGCTATCTGGAGCGCGAAGACATCACCCTGGCCCGCATCAGGCAGGCCTTTCGCTATCCCCTCTTTGTGGTCATCGCCCTGGCCGTGGCCCTGGTCATCCTCAACATGATGGTCATCCCCGCCTTTGCCAAGCTCTTTGCCAACGCCCACATCACCCTGCCCATCTTCACCCGCATGCTCATCGCCTTCAGCAACTTCACCGTCGCCTGGTGGTGGCTGATCATTCTCGTTTCCATCGCCGCCGCCTTCGGCTTTCGCGCCTTCATCAGCCACCCGCGCGGGCGCTGGCTCTGGGACCGCTTCCTGCTGCGCACCCCCATCTTCGGCCCGCTGATCCTGGAGGACGCCATGGCCCGCTTCGGCCGCACCCTGCAACTGGTGAGCACCGCCGGCGTGCCCATCCTGCGCGGCATGGAACTGGTCATCAGCGCCGTGCGCAACCGCTTTCTGGAAGACCGCCTCGGCGAGATCCCCAAGGCCATCCTGCGCGGCGAAAGCCTGCACCGCAGCGCCGCCGCCACCGGCCTTTTTCCCCCGCTGGTCCTGCAGATGCTCCAAGTGGGCGAGGAAGCCGGCAGCCTCGACAACATGATGGGCGAGGTGGCCGACTATTACGAGCGCGAAGTGGAAAAAAAGGTGGACAGCCTGGCCGCCCGCATCGAGCCCATCATGGTCGTCATCATGGGCGGCCTGGTCTTCATCCTCGCCGCCGGCATCTACCTGCCCATGTGGGACATGGTGAAGATGGTCAAGCAGTAGATCCAGTCCACCGCCCCCAACGCGATCTATTGACTCCCCCGAGCCGCTACGTATGATAACATCCTGTTACACATTTTGTTTCTAACAACTCCAAGGGGGAGTGTCATGCGCCAGCCTTCCAACGAACAGGGCTTCACCCTGATCGAACTCATCGTCGTCATCGTCATCCTCGGCATCCTCGCCGCCTTCGCCATCCCGCGCTTTGTCAATCTGCAGAATGATGCGCGGGTTTCCGTGCTGCAAGGCATAACCGGCTCCCTGCAGGCGGCCTCTGCCCTGGTATATAGCAAGTCTCTCATCAACGGGGCCACCGGCTTGGCCAGTTCGAGCGCCAACATTGGTCAGGGAGTGGTCATTGCCACCGCCTATGGCTATCCTACGGCGGGATCGGTTTCCCAGGCCCTGCAGAACCTGACCAATATCAGCACGAACAATAACGGCACCTTCTGGCCCACATCCGCCAGCAACTCCACCAATTGCAAGGTGGTGTACACGGCGGCCACCAGCTCCATCGCGCCGGCCACGGTATCCACCTACTCCAGCGACTGTTCCTGATAGCCAAGTCGGGGCCACACCAAGCCAAGGGGCGTCTCGTCCCTTGGCTTGTCCGTTAAATGGGCATGGACAGGCAAATGGGCGAACGGGGCTTTACTTTCATCGAACTGATGGTGGTCATGGTTCTCCTCGGCCTCCTGGCCGCCTTCGCCATCCCGCGCTTCGTTGATTTGCAAAAAGATGCGCGGATGGCCAAGGTACAGGCCCTGGCAGGCGCGGTTGCGGCGGCCTCCAACCTTGTCTACAGCAAGGTGCTGGTGACCAATAACGGTTTTTACCAGCCCGGCCAGACCTCCGGCACAACGTCCGTGGCTATTGGTCAGGGCGTCACGGTGAGGGTCTGGAACGGCTATCCCGACCGCTGGTGGGACGGCATCGGCGCGGCCCTGGCGGGTGGCGGCAATGTTGGCGATGGCAGTTATTTGAATTCCGGCACCTGCCACCCCTACCAGGGCTTCTGCTTTTATGGCTACGGCAACGGCGTCTTGCCCAACGGCCTTGCCGGCTGGGCCTTGCAGGGTGCTCCCGATCCGGGCCATTGCAGCGTCACCTACGCCAACACCGGCAATGGGCAATTGCCGGTAGTCGGCGTGTATAACGGCGGGTGCTAGCCTTGGACCAGTCATTGGCCATTACGGACGCGCGCGGCATGACCCTCATCGAAGTCGTCACCGTGCTCATCATCGTCGCCATCCTGGCGGCGCTGATCCTGCCGCGCTTCATGGGGATCGGGGGCTACAGCGCCAACGCCGCCCAGGGGGATGTGATCGCCGCCGCCCAATACGCCCGGCAGTTGGCCTTGCTGGGGAACGGCAACATCACCCTGAGCGTCCAGGGCGGCAGCGTGACGGTGCAGAGCAACGGCCAGGACCTGCCCGCCCCCGGCGGCAAGGGCTACCCCGTCACCATTCCCGGCACCGCCCAAACGAACCTTTCGGTCTCTTTTACCAGCGGCACCGGCAGCGTGGTCAATGCCACCCAAACCAGCAGCATCACCCTCACCGACAGTGGCGGCGAGGGCCGGGTGGTCTGCATTTCCCCTACCGGATTGGCCTATGCGGGGCCGTGCTCATGAATACGGCGGTACCAGGGGCGGGGGGAAAGGCGCAGGGCGTCACCCTCATCGAACTGGTCAAGGCCATGGTCCTGCTGGGCTTCGTGGCCGCCCTCATCATCCCCGTGGTGTGGTACGGCCGCTTCGGCGCCAACCCGGTGCCGACGGCGCAGG